>CAWHWM010000001.1:0-86311 GCA_963833055.1 Candidatus Dormiibacterota bacterium
GAATGTCTCCGGCGAGATTCTGCAGCTCAAGGAAACCATCAACACGATGGTGGACCAGCTCAACGCCTTCGCCGGCGAGGTGACGCGCGTCGCGCGCGAGGTCGGCACCGACGGCCGCCTCGGCGGTCAGGCCAACGTGCTCGGCGTCGCCGGCACCTGGAAGGACTTGACCGATTCGCGTGAATTCGATGGCGTCGAACCTGACCGCGCAGGTCCGCAACATCGCCGAAGTGTCGACGGCCATCGCCAATGGCGACTTGTCGAAGAAGATCACGGTCGACGTGCGCGGTGAAATTCTCGAACTGAAAGACACCATCAATACGATGGTGGACCAGCTCAACGCCTTTGCCGGCGAAGTGACGCGCGTCGCGCGCGAGGTCGGCACCGAAGGCAAGCTCGGCGGTCAGGCGCTGGTGCGCGGCGTCGCCGGCACCTGGAAGGATTTGACCGACTCGGTCAACTCGATGGCGTCGAACCTCACCGGCCAAGTCCGCAACATCGCCGAGGTCGCCACCGCCGTGGCGCGCGGCGACTTGTCGCGCAAGATCACGGTCGACGTGCGCGGCGAAATTCTCGAGCTGAAAGACACGCTCAATACGATGGTCGACCAGCTCAACGCCTTCGCCGCCGAGGTGACGCGCGTCGCGCGCGAGGTCGGCACCGAAGGCAAGCTCGGCGGCCAGGCCAACGTGCCCGGCGTCGGCGGCACCTGGAAAGACTTGACCGACACGGTCAACTCGATGGCCGTCGAACCTGACCGGCCAAGTCCGCAACATCGCCGAAGTCGCGACCGCCATCGCCGGCGGCGACTTGTCCCGCAAGATCACGGTCGACGTGCGCGGCGAAATCCTTCAGTTGAAGGAAACGCTCAACACGATGGTGGACCAGCTCAACCGCTTCGCCGGCGAGGTGACGCGCGTCGCGCGCGAGGTCGGCACCGAAGGCCGGCTCGGCGGCCAGGCCAACGTGCCGGGCGTCGCCGGCACCTGGAAGGATTTGACCGACTCGGTCAATTCGATGGCCGGCAACTTGACCGCGCAAGTGCGCAACATCGCCGAGGTGACCACCGCCGTGGCGCGCGGCGACCTGTCGCGCAAGATCACGGTCGACGTGAAGGGCGAAATTCTCGAGCTGAAAAACACCATCAATACGATGGCGGACCAGCTCAACGCCTTTGCCTCCGAAGTGACGCGCGTCGCCCGCGAAGTCGGCACCGAAGGCAAGCTCGGCGGCCAGGCCCAGGTGCCCGGCGTCGCCGGCACCTGGAAGGATTTGACCGACAACGTCAACTTCATGGCGTCGAACCTGACCGCGCAGGTGCGCAACATCGCCGAGGTGGCAACCGCCATCGCCGGCGGCGACTTGTCGAAGAAGATCACGGTCGACGTGCGCGGCGAAATGCTGCTGCTGAAAGACACGCTCAACACGATGGTCGAGCAATTGCGCTCGTTCGCCGCCGAAGTGACGCGCGTTGCGCGCGAGGTCGGCGCCGACGGCCGGCTCGGCGGCCAGGCCGTGGTGCCGGGCGTCGCCGGCACGTGGAAGGACTTGACCGATAACGTCAATCTCTTGGCCGCGAACCTCACCACGCAGGTCCGCAACATCGCCGAGGTGACCACCGCCGTCGCGCGCGGCGACTTGTCGCGCAAGATCACGGTCGACGTGAAAGGCGAAATTCTCGAGCTGAAAAACACCATCAATACGATGGTGGACCAGCTCAACGGTTTCGCCTCGGAAGTCACCCGCGTCGCGCGCGAAGTCGGCACCGAGGGTCTGCTCGGCGGTCAGGCGCAGGTGCCCGGCGTCGCCGGCACCTGGAAGGACTTGACCGATACCGTCAACGTCATGGCCGCCAACCTCACCGAACAGGTGCGCGGCATCGTGAAAGTGGTGACCGCGGTCGCCAACGGCGACCTCAAGCAAAACCTCGCGGTGAAATCGAAGGGCGAGGTGGCGGCGCTCGCCGAAACCATCAACAACATGACCGACACGCTCGCGACCTTCGCCGATCAGGTGACGACCGTGGCGCGCGAAGTCGGCGTCGAAGGCCGCCTCGGCGGTCAGGCCAACGTGCCCGGCGCTTCCGGCACCTGGAAAGACTTGACCGGCAACGTCAATCTGCTCGCGGCGAACCTGACTACGCAGGTGCGCGCCATCGCCGAGGTGGCGACCGCGGTGACCAAGGGCGACCTGACGCGCTCGATTCAGGTCGAAGCGCGCGGCGAAGTGGCCGAGCTGAAAGACAACATCAATACGATGATCGACAATTTGCGGCTCACCACCGACCGCAATACCGAGCAGGATTGGCTGAAGACGAACCTCGCGAAATTCACCAACATGCTGCAAGGCCAGCGCGATCTCACCACGGTCGGCCGGCTGTTGCTCTCCGAACTGACGCCGCTCGTCAATGCCCATCAGGGCGTCATCTATCAGATGGAGGGCGAGGAGAAGCAGAACGGGCTCAATCTCCTGGCGGCCTATGCCGATGACGGCGCCAACGGCCATCCGCGCACGCTGCAGCTCGGCGAGGGATTGATCGGCCAATGCGCGCTCGACAAGCGGCGCATGCTGATCACTGAAATGCCGGAAAATACGGTGCCGATCTCCTCGGCGCTATTCAAAGTGGCGCCGCGCAACAACATCGTGTTGCCGGTGCTGTTCGAAAATCAGGTCAAGGCGGTGATCGAGCTTGCCTCGATCCACGAATTCACCACGCTGCAAACCATGTTCCTCGAGCAATTGACGACCTCGATCGGCATCGTGCTCAATTCGATCGAAGCGACGATGCAGACCGAAGGCCTGCTCAAGCAATCGCAGCAGCTCGCCGGCGAATTGCAGGCGCAGCAGAGGGAATTGCAGCAAACCAACGAGCAGCTCGAGCAGAAGGCGCAGCAGCTCGCCGAGCGCAACGTCGAAGTCGAGCGCAAGAACCAGGAAATCGAGCAGGCGCGCCGCGCGCTGGAGGAAAAGGCGACCGAACTTGCGCTCACCTCGAAGTACAAGTCGGAATTCCTGGCCAACATGTCGCACGAATTGCGCACGCCGCTCAATTCGATCCTGATCCTCGGCCAGCAGCTCACCGACAATCCGGAAGGCAATCTCACGGGCAAACAGGTCGAATTCGCGCGCACCATTCACGGCGCCGGCACCGATCTCCTCAATCTCATCAGCGACATCTTGGATCTGTCCAAGATCGAATCCGGCACCGTTACGGTCGACGCCGAGGAGGTGTTCTTCTCCAACCTCCTCGACATGGTGGCGCGGCCGTTCCGCCACGAGGCGGAAACGCGGCAATTGTCGTTCGAAGTTCATGCCGATCCCAATCTCGGCCGCAGCATCACCACCGATACCAAGCGGCTGCAGCAGGTGCTCAAGAACCTGCTGTCGAACGCGTTCAAGTTCACGGCGCAGGGCGGCGTCCGGCTCAACGTATCGGTGGCGCTCGGCGGCTGGAGCACGGAGCATCCGGTGCTCAGTCAGGCGCCCGGCGTGGTCGCCTTCGAAGTCACCGACACCGGCATCGGCATTCCGCCGGAAAAGCAGAAGCTCATCTTCGAGGCCTTCCAGCAGGCCGACGCCTCGACCAGCCGGAAATATGGCGGCACCGGCCTCGGCCTTGCCATCAGCCGCGAATTGGCAAGCCTGCTCGGCGGCGAAATCCATCTGCGCAGCCTGCCGGGCACCGGCTCGACTTTCACGCTCTATCTGCCGCTGAAATATGTCGGCCCGAGCGCGGCTGCTCATTCGCCGCGGCGGCGGACCAAGGCGGCACTACCTTCCAATCAACTGGCGGGTCTGCACATCGTGTCCGAGCGCGCCGTCGAGCCTATTCCGGACGACCGGATGGATATCCAGGCCGGCGATGCCATTCTTCTTATCGTCGAGGACGATCCGCATTATGCCCGCATTCTGGTCGATCTCGCGCGCGACAAGGGTTTCAAAGCGCTGTTGGCGATGCGCGGCGACGATGCGCTCAATCTCGCCAAGCAGTATCAGCCGACCGCGGTTTCGCTCGACGTATTCCTGCCCGACATGCTCGGCTGGAACGTGCTCAGCCAGCTCAAGCAGAATCCGCTGACCCGGCATATCCCGGTGCAGATCGTCTCGCTCGACGAAGATCGCCAGCATGGTCTTGCCCGCGGCGCTTTCGCCTTCGTCAATAAGCCGACGACCCGCGAAGGCATCGACGAGGCGCTGTCCCGCATCAAGGAGTTCGCCGAGCCGCGGCGCAAGCGCCTGTTGATCGTCGAGGACAACGCGGCCGAGCAGATGAGCATCCGCGAACTGCTCGGCCATGACGACATCGAGATCGTCAATGCCGGCACCGGCGATGAGGCCTTGAGCACGCTGCGTGACAAGCCGTGCGATTGCGTGGTGCTCGACCTGCGCTTGCCGGATATGTCGGGCTTCGAAGTCTTGGAGCGCATGCGCGCCAATGACGAACTTGCCGACATTCCGGTCGTGGTCTTCACCGGCCGCGAATTGTCGGCCGAGGAGGACGCCCAATTGCACACCATGGCGCGCAGCATCGTGGTCAAGGGCGTCGAGTCGCCGGAGCGGCTCCTCAACGAGACCGCCCTGTTCCTGCACCGCGTCATCACCGACCTGCCGCCCGAAAAGCAGAATATGCTGGAGCGGCTCAACTCTTCCGACGAGGATCTGGTCGGCCGCACCGTGCTTCTGGTCGACGACGATCCGCGCAACATCTTCGCGCTGTCGAGCGCGCTGGAACGCCGCAACATGAACGTGCTGACAGCGACGACCGGCGCGGAAGCGATCGAGATCATCGAGCAGACGCCGTCGCTGGCGATCGTCTTGATGGACATCATGATGCCGGAAATGGACGGTTATCAGACCATCGAGAAGATTCGCCAGAACCGGGCCTATCGCCGGCTGCCGATCATCGCCCTGACAGCCAAGGCGATGAAAGGCGACCGGGAGAAATGTCTGCAAGCCGGCGCGTCGGATTATCTCGCCAAGCCCGTCAATACCGAGCAGCTCCTATCCGCGTTGCGGATGTGGCTGCACCGCTAGGCGCACCTCATGACCGACAAAGTCAACGTCCTCTTGGTGGACGATCAGCCGGACAAGCTCCTCGCCTACGAGGTGATCCTCGGCGATCTCGGTGAAAATCTGGTCAAGACCGCAATCGGCACGCGAGGCCCTGCAGTTCCTGCTCAAGAACGACGTCGCCGTCGTTCTGGTCGACGTCTGCATGCCGGAACTCGACGGCTTTCAGCTCGCGGCGATGATCCGCGAGCATCCGCGCTTTCGCAAGACCGCGATCATTTTCATTTCGGCGATCCATTTGACCGACGTCGATCGGCTGCGCGGCTACGAGATGGGCGCGGTCGATTACGTGCCGGTGCCGGTCGTTCCGGAAGTGTTGCGCGCCAAAGTCCGGGTGTTTGCCGAATTGTTCCGCAAGACGCGCGAACTCGAACAGTTGAACTGCGACGCTCGAGCGGCATGTGGCGGAGCGCACGGCGGAACTGGAGCACTCGAATAGCCGGCTTACCCAGAGCGAGCAGGGCAGGAGCCTGGCGCTGGCCGCCGGCCAAATGGGCTCGTGGGACTGGGATCTCGCCGCCAACGAGTGGAAATGGGACGAGGGCCAGCATCGTATCTTCGGCGTCGAGCCGCGAAGATTTCAAAATCAGCGCCGAAAATATCCGAGCACTCATCCATCCCGACGACTGGCTGCCGCTGCAGCGAGGTCGCCCGCGGCATGGCCGAGGGCGCCCGCACGCAGCAGACCGAGTTTCGCGTGCTGCGTCCGAACGGCGAAATACGCTGGTGCATCGGCACCGCGGCGGCGAGCGTCGATGCCGCGGGCAAGGTGCTGCGTGTCTCCGGCGTCACCATCGACGTCACCGATCGCAAGGAAGCCGAGGAGCGGCAGGTCTTGCTGGCGCGCGAGGTCGATCATCGCGCCCGCAATGCGCTTGCGGTCATCCAATCCATCATCCGGCTGACGCGCGCCAAGACCGTCGACGACTACGTGCAGGCGATCGAGGGCCGCATCAAGGCGCTGGCGCGCGCCCATACGCTGCTTTCCGATTCGCGCTGGCATGGCGCCGATCTCGCGACGCTGGTCGCCGACGAAATGGCGCCCTATCGCGCCGGCGATAAGGTCAAATGCGGCGGACCCGATATCTCGCTGCAGCCGGCGACCGCGCAAGGGCTTGGCGCTGGCGCTGCACGAACTCGCCACCAACGCGGCCAAGCACGGCGCGCTGTCGTCGCCGGGCGGCAAGATCACGCTCGATTGGCAATTGCAGAGCCGATGCGCTGACCTTGCATTGGGCCGAGAACGGCGGTCCGCGCATCGGCGAAGCCTACGCCAGCGCAGTTTCGGCTTGAAAGTCATCGTCGCCATCGATCGAACAGCAACTCGGCGGCAAAGCGTCGTTCGACTGGGATCCGAAGGGCCTGCGCTGCGTGTTTTCGATCCCGCGCAGCGAACTGACGCAGTCGCGTGCGTTAAATCGCGGTGCGCAGCGGCGGCGAGGCCAATGGCGCCGTTATCGGCTTGAAACGTCAGGAAAAGCCGCGCGTGCTTCTGGTCGAGGACGAGGCCCTGGTCGCCATGATGATCCAGGATACGCTTGCCGAATTCGGCTTCCAGGTCGTCGGTCCGGTTTCAGCACCGCGTCCGGCGCGCTCGCGGCGGCGCGGGAAAGTCATTTCGACGCCGCCGTTCTCGACATCAATCTCGGCGATGGGCTGGTCTATACGGTGGCCGAAATTTTGGAAAAGCGCGGCGTGCCCTTCGTGTTTGTTACCGGTTACGATGCCGACAGCGTCGATTCCAGGTTCAGCGGCGTGCCGGTGCTGCAAAAGCCGATCGAGCGCGACATGTTGCAGAAAATATTCGTGCCGGGCGCGGATCGCGCGGCTGTAGCGTCGTAACGGCAGCGTGCCTTCGCAGTCGTCGCGTCTTGCTCAACTCATTCGTCGAGGACGGTGCGCACCTTGGTCGCGAGCTGATCGAGCGTGAACGGCTTGCTGATAAGATGGACGCCCTGGTCGAGCACGCCGCCATGGACCACGGCATTCGCGGTATAGCCGGTGGTGAAGATCACTTTGAGGCCCGGCCGGCGGCGCACCGCCTCGTCGGCGAGTTTCTTGCCGTTGACGTCCGGCATGACCACGTCGGTGAACAATAGCTTCACGTCCGCCACCCGGTCGAGCGTCGCCAGCGCGCTTGCGGCATTCTCGCTTTCGAACACCGTATAGCCGAGTTCATGCAGCGCGTCGGTGGTGAGGCGCCGCATCAGCGACATCGTCCTCGACCACTAGGATGATTTCGCTGCGGTCGCCGGTCCGCATCGGCTCGACGGCTGTGCGTTTGATCTCGCGGGCGTCGCCGATCGAGCCGCGGCAGATAGATCTTCACCGTGGTGCCGGCGCCGAGCTCGCTATAGACCTTGATGTGGCCGCTGCGATTGCTTGACGAAGCCATAGACTTGGCTGAGCCCGAGGCCGGTGCCTTTGCCGGCGGCCTTGGTGGTGAAGAACGGATCGAACGCGCGCGCCACCACATCCGGCGCCATGCCGATGCCGGTGTCGGTGATCGCGACCATGGCGAATTGTCCCGGCTGCGACTTCCGGATTTTGCCGGCAATAGGCCTCATCCAAATAGGCGTTGGCGGTTTCGATGGTGAGCTTGCCGCCGTCCGGCATGGCGTCGCGGGCGTTGATCGCGATATTGAGGATGGCGTTTTCGAGCTGCTGCGAGTCGGCGTGGACCGTCCATAATCCGGCCGCCGCCACGGTTTCGATGTGGATATGTTCGCCCAAGGTCGATTGCAGCAGATCCGACATGCCGACGATCATCTTATTGGCATCGAGCGGTTGCGGCGACAGCGGTTGCTGGCGGGCAAAGGCAAGCAGGCGCTGCGTCAGCGTGGCGGCGCGCTCGGCTGCGCGTCATGGCCGCGGTCGAGGAAACGCTCGATGGCGAAATCGCCCTTCTTGATGCGGCGCGTGATCAGGTCGTGCGCGCCCATGATCACGCCCAGCATATTGTTGAAGTCGTGGGCGATGCCGCCGGTGAGCTGGCCGAGCGCTTCCATCTTCTGCGCTTGCCGGAGCTGGTTTTCGGCGGCTTCGCGGCGGGCCACTTGGTCGAGCAATTCGCGGTTGGAGACGGTGAGCCGGTCGCGCGCGGTGGTCAGGACCGCGAAGGATGTCGCGGGTGAAACGGGCGATCAGCAGGCCGACGCCGCAAATGAGCAGGAACGCGAGGGCGACACCGACCTGCAGCAGCAGGCTGGAGCGCTCGGCGACCTATTGCCGCTGCGCCAGCAGGCTATCCTCCTCGCCTGCATGGCGGTGATGAGGTCGCGGATTTCCTGCATCAGCCGAAAGCCGTTGTCGTTGTTGACGGTGGCGAGCGCCGCGTCGGCATGGCCGGCTTTGTAATCGTCGATGGTCGCTGCGCAGCTCGTCGAGCTTGTCGCTGATCAACTGGCGAAGCTGAGCGATATTGCGCAGCTGCTGCGGGTTGTCGCTGACCAGATCTTGCACGTGATCGAGCGTCGGCGGCAGTCTGTTCGACCGCCATCTGATAGGGCGCCAGATAAGTGTCGCGGCCGGTAAGCAGATAGCCGCGTTGCCCGGTTTCGGCGCTTTGCACCAGGCTCAGGACGCGCGTCAGATTGCCCGCGCACTTCGAGCGAGTGCAGGACCCACTGGTCATCGCTTTTGTTGCGCGCGCCAAGCCAGAATGTGGCGGCCACAATCATGGCCGCCAGCACGGTGGTGACGATAAGGCTCCGGTTCAGCGGAGCCAGCGGGTTTCGGCTCGGCTTCTAGCTCGATCATTCGGCTCGGTCACGGTTGCCGCTCGGAAATCGATCGGCAGCCGACAGACGGCATGCCATGGAATCGAAAGCCGCAGCCGGCCCCACGCTTCAGCACCCCGGCGGCGGCGACATTAATCTAGTCCGCGCGGAACCGAGCTATGTCAAAAGACGCATTTCGCCATGCGAATTGTGGAACTTTTCGCATACGCGCGAAGGGTTTCCCGTCATTCCGACAATCGTTCGGTCGTACAATTGCGGCAGAATAACAAGTGCCATAACAGGAGCCTATCGATATGCGAGCTGACATGTTACGAATGCGCATTGCGTGCCTGCGGCCTGTTCAAGCCCGTCGACAGCCGAAGAACTCGCCACCATCAACGAGATCAAGCGCGACCACATGGTCGCTGCCGGCCGGCGCCGAGATAATTCGCGCCGGCGACGATAGTCCCGAGCTTTATACCCTATATTCCGGCTGGGCGTTCCGCTTCAAAACGCTGCCCGACGGCCGCCGCCAGATTTTGAATTTCCTGTTGCCGGGCGATCTGCTCGGCCTGCAGGCCGGCATGTTCGATGCGGCGCTGCACGGCATTGAGGCGCTGACCGAGGTGCAGCTTTGCGTGCTGCCGCGGCGCAAGGTATGGGCGCTGTTCGGCGACATGCCGGGCTTGCCTTCGACGTGACCTGGCTCGGCTCGCGCGAAGAGAGCATCGTCGACGAGAACCTGACCAGCGTCGGCCGGCGCACCGCGCCGGAAGCGCGTCGCGGCGCTGATCGTCACGCCTCTATAAGCGCGCCAAGGCGCTGGGACTGGTCGCCGACGAGACTTTGCTTTTCCGCTCACCCAACAGCATATCGCCGACGCGCTCGGCCTGTCGCTCGTTCACACCAACAAGACCCTGGCGCGGCTTCGCCGCATGGGCATGTTCTCGCGGACCAACGGCACGATGACGCTTGCCAATCCGCGCGTCATCGAGCGCGTCGCGCAATATTTCGATGAGGAAGTGCCGCAGCGGCCGTTGATCTGAGGCCGATGCTGCGGCAGAGAAAAGCCCCGGCGCTGAGCCGAGGCTTTCCGACATAATGAAGGTGACTTAGTCCTTAACGGGGACCCAGCTGGTCTTGTCGCTGTCGTATTTGAATCCCGGCGCGCTCTTCAGCGCGTCCTTGGTGGTATCCATCGTCAGATAGATCTTATTGTCCTTCATCGTCTTCTTGACGGAGCTGAAGTTCACGGCGACGTCCTTTTCACCGGCGCCGAGGAAACCGCCGACACCGATAATGACGGCATTGACCTCGCCGCTCGAGCCGACCAGCACGTCGTTGATATCGCCGATCTTGGTGTTGGATTGATCGTAAACCGGCTGCTTGTACCAGTCGGTGACGGTCAGGCTCGATGACGGGACGCTGGTCATCAACTGAGCGCGTCCGGCGGCCATCGATTGCGCGAAAGCCGCGGCCGAAATCAGCAGCGCACCGGCGGAAAGAACGACTAAGACATTTAGCGAGACTTTTCATGGGTGATAACCTCCAATTGTGAGTTTGGTACGCAGCAACGTCTGAACGCGACGCTTTGTGCCGGTCCGCGGTAAAGTATTGTGTCGCGCAGCGCACTAGTGCGGATTAAGTCCGGCGCCGCATCGTCGCGGCCAAAAAATGGCGATGGAACTTTTTCTGGCAAAAAATGTTGTTATTCCGCGCACGGCCGATGTCCGACGTTTCATTTGCGAAGGGAAGGAAGACATGTCAATTGGGACGATTCTCCTGATCATTTTGGTTCTTATTCTGCTCGGCGGCCTCGGCGGTATCGGCGGGTCGCCGTTTTACGGCACCGGCTATTACGGTGGCGGCGGTTTGGGTCTCGTCATCGTCATTCTGTTCATATTGGTACTCTATGGGCAGGATCTGACACGGCATCGCGCAGGTCGCCCGAGGCGGCTTTCGACGCGGACGGCCAGTTGGCGAATTCGTGCCGCGGCGCTATTTCGGCGCTGGCAGCGAGCAGTGTTTGCCACGTCCATACAGACTGGCCGAATCAAGCCGAGCGATCCACAGGATTTCGAAATCCTCCGGCGAGCCGTCCGGGGGATCTTTGCCGAAGCTGACCTGCTCCAGACAGGTGAGGAACGATTCGCGCGCTGCGGACGTATTTCCATGCTCGGCATTATTGTGCCGGGAACGATTGCGCACCACATCGTATCCACCGTCGAACAGCTGGCTCCGAAAAAGAAACGACGATGAAGCTCTTCAAATGCCAGCATTGCGAGCAGTTGCTCTATTTTGAAAACACCGTCTGCGAGAAATGCGGGTACCGGCTCGGCTTCATCCCCGAGATCATGACCTTGTCCGCGCTCGAGCCCGAAGGCGATGTGTGGCGGGCGCTGGCCGTCGACAAGAAGACCTATCGCTTCTGCGCCAATGCCGACTTCGACGTTTGCAATTGGATGGTCGAGGCCGACGCGCCCGACAGTATTGTGCCGCATGCCGGCATAACCGGACGATCCCCGACACCAGCATTGAAGAAAATCTGCGTCGCGTGGCGCAAGATCGAGATCGCCAAGCACCGGCTGTTCTATACGCTGATGAAGCTCAATCTGCCGCTCGACGGCAAGAGCGACAGACGGCGCGCGAGCGGCTGGTGTTCGATTTTCTTGGCCAGCGCCGCCCATGTCGGCGGCCCGCGGGTGATGACCGGTCACGACAACGGCGCTGATCACGCTGGCGCTCGAGGAGGCCGATGACGCCGAGCGCGAAAAGCGGCGCACCACGATGCACGAGCCTTACCGCACGCTGCTCGGTCATTTCCGCCACGAGGTCGGCCATTATTTCTGGGATGTGCTGGTGCGCGACGGCGGCCTGATCGAGCCGTGCCGCAAGATCTTCGGCGACGAAAGTGCCGATTACGGCCAGGCGCTGCAAAGCCTATTATGCCAATGGCGCGCCGCCGAACTGGCAGGAAAACTTCATCAGCGCTTATGCGACCTCGCATCCGTGGGAAGACTTCGCCGAGACCTGGGCGCATTATCTGCACATCGTCGATACACTGGAAATGGCCCGCGCCTTCGGCATGTATGTGCATCCGCGCCTGGCGCGGCCGGGCGAGCTCGACGCGCAAGTCGATTTCGATCCTTATAGCGTGCGCGATCCTTCGTCACTGATCGACACTTGGATTCCATTGAGCAACGCGCTGAACAGTCTGAACCGGACGATGGGGCTGACGGACATCTATCCTTTCATCTTGTCGCCGGGGGTGGTCGAGAAGCTTTGCGCCATGCATGATCTCATCCACGGCAATAGTTGCCGGACAAGGTGCCCGCCGCGGCACAGTCGGCGGCCTAGCGCTCATAGAAAGGAGGCCTGCGCCGGGGTGGCGCAGGGCTCGGCGACGAGCAGGCGGTCGTGCATTCACTGCTGACATACCGCAACGGCCTGCCGATTGCCGGCGGTTCGTTCTGGATCGTCGCGAGAGGCGTCGTGGTCGGGCATTCTGCAGTGGGGCGACGTGTACGTCGGTGCTGCGGTCGCGATCACGCTCGTGGCGATCACGGTGTGGCGCAGACCTGCGGTCGCCACCACACATGCCGGAGTCATGGGGCTCGTCACCATTGCGTCGTGCTGCCTGCCGCTGTTCGCGAAAACCGTTTTCCCGTATTACCTTTTCGAGCCCTACGTGTTTTCCGTCCTGTGGTGGCTGGCTCGTCCCGGGACCGCACGCAGCTGGCGCGTGCTGGTGCCGCTGTTGCTCACCATCGACGTCTTTGTCGTGATGGCGGCGCTGACCGCCCCTTTCACCTCTGTGGGAGCGGCAGAAAGCGTTCTCGCATCGATCGTGCTGGCAGCTGCCATCGCGCTGGTGATGGTCGACGTGCTCCAGGCTCGCGATCATGTTCCGGCTGCACGCTCGGTGCGTGAACAACAACTCGAGCACAGCGTGTCCTTGGTTCAGGATCCTCAGTAGATGCGCGAGCGCGGCCGGTTCCTCCTGCTCGGGTCTGGTGAGTTCGAACCGTGGTCAGCGGAGGCCGAGCGCTTCGCGCTGTCCAGTGCCGCAGGCGACGGATCAGTTGCCATCCTCGCGACGGCATCCGGGCGCGAGGGCGACGCTGTCTTCGAGCGATGGAATGCGATGGGCCTCGCCCACTACGCATCGCTCGGTATCACCGCGCACGCGCTGGCCGTGCGCAACCGTGGTGATGCCCTCGATCCCACAGTCGTCGCCGCGCTCGATGTCGCGAGCATGGTCTTCTTCAGCGGCGGCAGCCCGAAGTACCTCGCGCAGACGATCAGCGGGACCCCGGTCTGGGACGGCGTGCAGCGCCTCCTCGACCGAGGCGGCGTCTTCGCCGGCTGCAGCGCCGGGGCGATGATCACCGGCGCAACCCGCATGCCATTTCCATTCGCGAGCGGCCTCGGGCTGCTGCCGGCAAGCGCACTTGGCGTGCACTGGGATGCGCTGTCGATGTGGTGGATCCGGTGGCTTCGCGACCTGGCCCCTCGCCGCCTGCCACCCGCCGTTCGCTTCATCGGCGTCGCCGAGAACACGGCCGTCGCATCGGACGGAGACGTGTGGCGCGTGTTCGGCAGGGGTGTCGTGGACGTGCGCCGCGGCCGCGAGCGTCTCGCGCTTCGCCAGGGCGAGCAGTTCCCGAGATAGCGCGGCGGCCGTGGCTTCGTTGAGCGGAACTGCAGCCGCAGACGGTGACCGGCGTGTAACACGGTTTCGCGAGGCGTCCGACATCCGGCCCTGCGGTGCCGCGCATGGGTTTCAGTACAACGATGAGCCCGTTCCTCCGGCGCAACCGGAACGATCCCACTGGCACGCCCGCCGCGCCTGAGCCCGTGTCGAACACGGGTGTCCCCTGCACCGTGGCCAGGCTGCACGAGCGACAACGCTGCGCCCTGCAGGTACCACGACGGTCGGGGACGGGCATGCCAGGTCGTGTCCTGCCCCGAACACGGCGTCTCCGTCGACGGCGCTTTCTACTGCCGGCGACATGCCGGTGTGGTCCGGGCAGTCGGTGCACAGACGGCACCCGGCAGCACGCTGCCGGACCTGGACAACCGGGCCCCCTCACTCGTCAACTGGATCGCTCGCGATCTCGACGCCAATGTGCGCCGGCTGCTTGCCGCATCCGCGGGCCGCGGCGAGAGCATCATCGCCGACGACACCGTCCGTGTCGTTCGGGATTTCAACCGCAATGCACGCTGGGAGCAGAGCTGGCGGCTCGTCGATCACACCGGGCAGATCCTCAAGGTGACCATCCAGGTGCTCGAGGAGAACGACTCACTCGTGCGTGTTCATGTCGGAAGTGGCGTGATCGCCGATGGCGTCCCGCCGTGGATCGTGCGACGCTCCGAGGAAACCGACATGGCCACGGACGCCGAGCAGCGGCAGCGCTTCTACCAGTGGCTCGACGAGAGCATCTTCATGGCGGTCGACCGGTTTCGCACCGAGCGCGCAGCGCTCCGCTAGCTGATCTCAGTCTCGCGCCGGGCTTGGAGCGCCGCGTCAAGTCGCAGCCGGATATCAGCCTCACGCCTCGCCTCGACGACCGTCGCTGACAGCACGCGAGACGTGTCTCGCTGCTGCAGATACCTCGTGATCGCTCGGCTTTCAGCGTGATCTGCACGACGCTGTTGCCACCACATCCAGGCCATCTGGGGTTTCCTTTCTAGACAACCCCAGTCTACATCCGATGTCCCGCCGTCAACGGACGTTTGCAGGCACGTCGCGACAGCCACGTCAGTGGATTGGGCCGCCATGTTCGAGCACTCGGGCGCTGGCGGCGTCGTTTTCGTTCTGGGCCTTGCGAATCTCGTCTGTGTCGCCTGCTCGCTCCTCGGCCTCATCGGTCCAGTGCGCGACCATGACCGGGACTCGCGCAACGTGGATGAGCTTGTTGGACACGCTCCCCACCAGCATCGCGGTCAGAGTCGAAAGGCCGCGGCGGCCGACGATGATCATCTCCGCCCCACCCTCGTCGGCGGCCTGGATGATCGCCCGCGCAACGTCACGTGTCTGCGCCTGGATGAGCCTTCCCGTGACGGTCACCCCCTGCGTCCGCAGGCGCGCAACGGCAGCGTCGAGCACCGCCTGGGCCTCATCTCCGGGCTCGAGATCGGGAGCCATCCCGGCCTTGGACGGGATGAAATCGTGCTCGTGCACGTGCACGACCTCAATCTCGCAGCCGGCCTTGCCTGCGAAACCCTCCGCGGCCGACAGTGCGGCATCCGTGTAGGGCGAGCCATCGATTGCTACCAGGACTTTCTCGAACAACACCCATCCTCCGCGAAACGAGTCGACGCGACAGTGAGCCGCGCGGTCACCAGGTGACGGCGATGTACTTGCTCTCCATGAACTCGAGGAGACCATCGTGGCCGCCCTCGCGGCCGAGCCCGCTTTGCTTGACCCCGCCGAACGGCGCGGCAGGGTCGGAGACGAGCGGACGGTTGAGCCCCACCATGCCCAACTCCAGGGCCTCGCTGAAACGCAGCCCCCGCTGCAGATCCCGCGTGTAGACGTAGGCCACCAGGCCGTACTCCGTGTCGTTGGCGAGGCGGACCGCCTCCTCCTCGGTGTCGAACACCACCACGGGGGCGACCGGTCCGAAGATCTCCTCGCGGAGGATGGCCGCGTTTGCCGGTACGTCGACGAGCACCGTCGCCGGATAGAAGAACCCCGGTCCGTCGGGAACCTCGCCCCCGACCGCGAGGCGTGCTCCGTCTTGCACCGCGCCGTTCACCAGGGACATCACCTTGTCGCGCCCGGACGCGTTGATGAGGGGTCCGAGCTGCGTCCCCTCGGCGAGCCCGGGTCCGACCCGCAGCGCGCCCATTGCCTCGGCGAGCCGGGCGCCGAACTCCGCCGCAACGCCGCGCTGGACGAGGAACCGGTTGGCGGACGTGCACGCCTCACCACCGTTGCGCATCTTCGCGATCATCGCGCCCGCAACGGCGCTCTCCAGGTCGGCGTCGTCGAACACGACAAACGGAGCGTTGCCGCCGAGCTCCATCGAGCAGTTCACGACACAATCGGCAGCTTCATGCAGCAGTCCCCGCCCCACCTCGGTCGAGCCGGTGAACGACAGCTTCCGCACCCGCGGATCGTGCAGCATCGCACTGATCACCGGCCCGGACCGGCGTGAAGGCAGGACGTTGACAACGCCTGCGGGGACACCGGCTTCGCTGAGCAGGGCGCCCATCGCGAGCGCTGTGAGCGGCGTGTCCGAGGCGGGCTTGAGAACGACCGTGCATCCGGCGGCCAGCGCAGGCCCGATCTTGCGAGTCGCCATCGCCGCAGGAAAGTTCCAGGGCGTGATCAGGACGCTGACGCCGATCGGCTGGCGCACAACGAGGATGCGGTTCGTGCCCGCGGGGGCCGTCTGGATGTGGCCCTCGGCGCGCACCGCCTCCTCCGCGTACCAGCGGAAGAACTCGGCTGCGTATGTCACCTCGCCGCGCGCATCGGAGAGCGCTTTGCCGTTCTCGCGGACGATGAGTCGCGCGAAGTCCTCGGCACGGGCGGTCATCAGCTCGAAGGTCCGGCGAAGCAGCTCGGCGCGCTGGCGGGGCGCGGTCGCCGCCCACCCGGGGAGCGCGTCTGACGCAGCGGTCACCGCCGCAAGCCCATCCTCCACCGATCCGCTGGCGACCTCCGCGATCACCTCGCCGGTCGCGGGGTCGTCAACCTCGAACGTCTCGCCGTCGGAGGCGTCCTTCCACTGTCCGGCGATGAGGAGCTGCGTCGGTGCGCCGATCGCTTCGGCCTGGAGCGCTGTGGTCACGCCCGGCATTGAAGCACTCCCGGAACAGGGTCCACAGGAGGCCGGCCCCGCCTACGCCGTGTGCTGCTCCAGGCCGGCGCCGAAGGCCTGACGCAGCCGTGCGTCGATGAGCTTGGCGACCAGTGCGCGAGGGAGCGGCGTATCGACTGGGAAATGGAGCGATCCCTTCGTTTGCGTGTACCCGGCGACGTCGGGCCCGAGCTCGGTGAGGACGGAGCCGCTGTGCGGCAGGTAGCTCAGATGGGTCTTGAAGGCGGCGAATCCGGCGATCACCGTGCCCCGCACGCGGAAGGCAGGCATCGTGTATGAGATGCACTCCTCGGCGTCGGGAATGACCGCCAGGATGTCGTCGCGCAACCGGGCGAGGGTCGCCCGTTTCGTCTCGTCGAGCGCTTCCAGGTACTGATCGATCTCGTGGCGCGACACGACGGCATTCTCATGCCACGGTCCCGACGACGTCAATCACCGTCCGCCCGGATGACCACGCACGCCACGGTACCGTCTCGCTATCATCATCTGCGATAGCGCTTCTATCAATAACTGAGAGCGGGCGGTGAGGGAGCCGGGCTGTTCTGCAGTCGACCGTCCGATGTTGTCTGCGTCCCCGACCACCCTGAGGTACCACCGTTGCCCACTGATGCCATCGCCCTCCTGAAAGCCGACCATCGCGTCGTCGAACAGCTCTTCAAGAAATTCGAGGCCACGGGCGAGCGCGCGCTGAAGACGCGCCAGCTCCTCGTGGACACCATGCTTCGCGAGCTGGTGACGCACACGTACATCGAGGAGCAGGTCTTCTACCCGTTCGTGCGGGCGCTCAACAAGAAGCTCAACGACGAGACACTCGAAGCGCTCGAAGAGCACCACGCCGCCAAGGCAACGCTCGCAGAGCTGCAGGTCATGCACGCCGCTGAGGAGCGATTCACGCCGAAGGTCACCGTCCTCATCGAGAGCGTGCGGCACCACGTGAAGGAAGAGGAGCACGAGCTCTTCCCCGAGGTGCGTGAGGCCTCGAACCGTCGCGACCTGGTCGCGCTCGTCCCAGCCCTGGAGGAGGCGAAGCGCCACGCACCGTCTCGTGCGCTTCCCGCGGCTCCTGACACCCCCAAGGGCGAGACGAGCACCGCCCGAAGGCCGAGGAACTCCCGGCGCACTGACCCCGAATTTCAGCGACGGGTGAACCAGACGCCGCCGCCGGGTGATCTGGTGTCCCCGCCGCTGACGTTTAACGTCTCGGGACCATGAATCGAGACAGCCGGGGCCGTTACCTCCCGTCGCCCGCCCTGACGCTGGCGCGCAACCTGCGGGCGATCGCCACGCTGGTCAGCCGATGGAGGAACAGTCCCGGGCTCGAGCTCTGGCAGCGGATGGATGGGGAGTTCCGCGTCCTGCGGCACTGGCCGGAGCCGTAGCAGCTCAGGCCGTCAGGACTGGTATGCCCTGATCGCGGCGTAGTTCGCGGGATTCGTCGCGTCGCTGTAGTACACCTCGACAAACGACGCGCCGAGCTTGGTCGCGAGTCGCAACGCCGCTCCCAGTCCGGTGCCCAGAGCACTTGCCGTCTGGTAGCCGAACTCGATCACGTCCTGGTTGATGTGCCCGTACTTCGTGCCCGTCAATCCGTTGTTCTGCACAACGATTCGCGCCTGCTCGCACGCACCGAGAAATCCCTGCAGCAGGTTGGGCTGCGGCGGCGCGCCCGTCGGCGGGGTTGCGCCCGCAAAGCTCACCTTGCGACTCGGGAAGGCGGCCTTGAAATCGTTGATCTCTGTCGTGATCGCACCCGACGTACGTCTGCTCGGTGTAGCCGACGGAATGCCACAGCGAATAGCTCCCGGTGAGATGTGCCTCTCCCTGCGGCCCGTCACCGCCGCCCTCGATGATCGCGATGTGCGAGTTGCCGTTGTACCGCGCGCCGAAGGCGTTGATGAAGGTCTTCCACGCTGCGAGGAAGTTTGCGTTCCACGGAATCGGCATCCACGCGCTCCCGCCTTTGGGATTCGGTGCATTGATGCCATCTGCTCGGGGCAGCCACGCAGGCGCGGTGTCACCCCCGATGACGCGCAGGATCACGGGCTTGGAGCCCGAGGCCGCGATGGCGTCATCGACGGTGGTCCAGTTGTAAGCACCCTGCGAGGGCTCGAGCGCGTGCCACGGGAAGGTCCATGAGATGCCCGCGCAGGGCGACGACTCCAGCACCTTGGCATGCGTGAGGATCAGGTTCGGTGATCCGGCGGAGAGGTATGCGTAGCACCGCCCCACAGTTGTTGCGGCGTGCGCCACAACGCCGGTGCTGCCCGCCACGACGGCAGCAACGAGTCCAATAGCAACTTTTCCGATCAAAAACGCCTCCCAGCTAACTCCCGATCTCAGCGGCCCATCCTAGCAGCCGGGGGAAGGTCGTCAAATCCGGTCAGTCGCTGACCTGGACTCCTGAGGAATCGCCGGCGGCCGCGGTGCTCAGGCGAGCGCCGACCGCCCGTCCTTCGAGCGAAGCCTCTCCGGCCTGCGCCTCCGGCACAACCGGCGCGGGGCGGTACGTGAGGGCCGCGATCGCTGCCACCACAAGGCAGATCACCGCCGCACCCCAGAAGATGGTGCCGGCCGCCCCGTCGGCATTGGCAGTGCCGGCGGCCGTGTAGATGGCGCCGGTGATGCCGAGACCCGTGATCACGCCCGCGTTGCGCGCGGCTGAGAGCAGCGCCGCGGCGCTGCCCAGCGCGTCGCGCGGAGCGAGGCGGATGGCAGCCGAGGTGTTCGGCGACGAGAAGAAGCCGTTGCCACACCCCACAAGGAACAGCCCCACCAGCAGCAGCGGCCAGACGACGTGGTGGGTCGCGAACGCCGCGAGGATGAAGCCCAGCGCGGCGGTGCCCATCCCCGCGGTGGTGACGATCCCGGTCCGGCTGGCGTCGCCGAGCCGGCCGCCGGCGCGCGACGTCGCACCGACGCCGATCCCGATCGGGAGGAACGCGAGCCCAGCCACCACCGGCGTGACACCGTGCGCCTGCTCGAGCCAGAAGGGAAGGATGGCGAAGCAGGACATGAGGGTTCCGGTGCTGAGCAGCGTCGCGACCGTCGCCGACATGAACCGCGATTGGCGGAAGAGGCGGCGGTCCACCAGCGGCCGGCGCGCGATCATCTCGGCCGGCACCAGCAGCAGGAACGCGATCCAGGCCACCGAGAACCACGCGACGGCCGGGATCTGGCCGAACACCGGGGCCGCCAGCGAGGAGATACCGGCTCCCACGCCGAGGAAGATCGCCGAGAGGAGCACGGCGCCGGGGATGTCGATGCTGCTGTCGCGGTGCGCGGTGCTGGCCGGAACGGCGGTCACCGTCAGCACGATGCCGACCACCGCGAGTGGCAGTCCCGCCCAGAACACGGCCTGCCAGCCGCCGATCGCCACCAGCACACCGCCGAGCGGCGGGCCGACGAGGCCTGCGATCGCCTGGGTGGTGACCATGACCGCCACCGACCGGCCGGTCTTGCGGCGGGGAACATGCTCGGCGATCAGCGCCAGGCTGCCGGCCATGAGCACGCCACCGCCGACCGCCTGCACCATCCGTCCCACGAGCAGGATCGCGAATGACGGTGCGATCGCCGCGACCACGGAGCCGAGGCCGAAGAGCACGAAGCCGCCGATGTATGCCTTTCTGCGCCCGAACCGATCAGACAGCCGGCCGATGGTGGGCAGCGTCGCCATCACCACGACCAGGTAGATCGCGATCACCTCCTGCCCGGAGGCGAGCGGCAGCGAGAAGTGCTTGGTGATCGGGTCGAGCGCGACGGCCACGATGGTGGCGTCGAGCATGCCGACGAATGCGCCGAGGGCAATGGCCCCCACCAGCCAGGAGCGTCGGGCCGGTTCCATTCCTCCGCAACGGTAGCAAGGTCACGGCGCGCCGACGCGTCCCGTCAGAAGGCCCGTGGATTCAGCTCGTGGACGGTCCTCGCCACAGGTCGATGCCGCTGTCGACGGCGTGCTGGTCGATCTCGGCGAGCTCCGCATCGGAGAACTCCAGATGTCCCAGGGCCGCGACATTCTCCTCGAGCTGCGCGACGCTGCTGGCGCCGACCAGCACTGAGGTGACCCGCGGATCCCGGAGCGCCCACGCGAGGGCCATCTGCGCGAGGCTCTGGCCGCGTCGCTCGGCCACAGCCGTCAGCGCGCGCACGTGGTTGAGGTTGGCCTCGCTGAGCATGTCCTTGCTGAGCGAGCCGTTCTCACGCGCACGAGATCCCTCCGGGATGCCGTGCAGATAGCGCGAGGTGAGCAGCCCCTGGGCGAGCGGCGAGAACGCGATACAGCCCACGCCCTCGGCACCGAGCACGTCGAGCAGCCCCTGCTCGATCCAGCGGTTGAGCATCGAGTACGAGGGCTGGTGGATGAGCAACGGCGTCCCGAGCGCGCGGAGGATTGCGATCGCCTCGGCGGTCCGACGATCGGAATACGACGAGATGCCGACATACAACGCCTTGCCCTGCTGCACAGCGGTGTGCAGCGCCCCCAACGATTCCTCGAGCGGTGTGTTGGGGTCGAAGCGGTGGTGATAGAAGATATCGACGTAGTCGACGCCGAGCCGCCGCAGACTCTGATCGAGGCTCGCCAGCAGGTATTTGCGCGAACCGAGGTCGCCGTACGGGCCGGGCCACATGTCCCATCCGGCCTTGGTCGAGATCACCAACTCGTCGCGATGCGCCCCGAAGTCGGTGCTCAGGATCCGGCCGAAATTGGCCTCGGCGCCGCCGTACGGGGGGCCGTAGTTATTCGCCAGGTCGAAATGCGTGATACCCAGGTCGAACGCGCGCCGCAGGATGCCGCGCTGGGTGTCGATCGAGCGATCGTCACCGAAGTTCTGCCACAGGCCGAGCGACACCGCGGGGAGCATGAGTCCGCTGCGTCCGCAACGGCGGTAGGTCATCGATTCGTACCGGTCTGCAGCAGGGATGTAGGTGGCTTCTGTCACCCCACGATTGTCGCTGATCGGTGCAGCACCGGCAGCGGCAGCGGACCGGGTCGTGCGAACAGATATCCCTGCCCGAGCGTCGCGCCGAGCTGCTGCAGGGTCTCCTTTTCGGCAACTGTTTCAACGCCTTCAGCAACGAGTCCCGCGCCGATCTCCGCCGCGAAGCTGAGCAGCGCGGTCGCCAGCGCGCGGCGAGAGGCGTCCTGGTCGATGGCGCGCGTGATCGAGATGTCGAGCTTGATGACCTCGGGCTTGATCAGCAGGATGTGGCGGAAGCTCGAGTACCCCGCGCCCGCGTCGTCGATGGCGATGCGCACGCCACGTTCACGCAGCGGTTGCAGCGCGCCGAGCAGCTCGTCGTAGTCCTCGATCGGATGGTGCTCGGTGATCTCGAGCAGCAGCCGGTGATACGGCACGCCGTCGGGAAGATCGCGATGCGCCCACAGGTTGATGAGCTCCGGCGATGCGTTGACGGAGAGATACACGCCGTCTGGCAGTTGCGGGATCGCCCCTATCGCGGCGCGCAGGCTCGCGATCTGCAACTCGGTCTCGAGACCGACGCCCGCGGCTTCTCGAAACCAGCGATCCGGTGTGGGCGGCCCTCCTTCGAAGCGGCTCAGTGCCTCAGCGCCGACGACTTCGAGCGTGTCGAGGCGAACAATGGGTTGAAACACCACGCGCAACCCCACACCGGCGATCGCCGCATTGATGCGTCCCACTGTCTCCGCTCGCACCACTTCGAGCGGACGCTTTCGCTCCACCTCGTCGGACAGCAGGCTGGCCAGCACACGCATGAAACGCACATCGCCGGTGTCGATCTCCGGGTGGGCATCGCGGCCGATGCAGCACAGCATTCCGTACACCTCGCCGTCGGGGAGGACGACCGGCACGCCCGCGTAGGCGCCGATGCCCACGAACTGCGTGATCGGCAGGTCGCGCGTTCGCTCGTCAGCAAGCGAGTCGGGGATCACATTGGGCAACTCACCCGCGACGACGCGTGAGCAGTACGAGGCGAACGCGGGGCTCTTGGATCCTTGCGCGACGTGGAATCGCTCGGTATCACCGCTGACCGCTTCCAGGACGTGAACGTCACCCGAGAAGCGAGAGAACCAGGAGATGTCGAGGCCGAGATGGACTCGCGCCAGAGCGAGGACTCGGGCGACGACCCCATCGCCATCGCCTGAGACCTCCCCGCCTTCGAAGAGCGGCGCGAGCGCGCGGGCGGCCTCGACCGTATCCTCGGCCTCGGCGCTCGGCGGGGCGGTGATCACCGCTCCGAGGGTACGCAGACGTTCCGTCTGCCCCCGGGGCGTCACCGCCCTGCGACGGGTGGAGGACATCCACTCCGGCGGCCGTCACCGACTTCTCAGACCTTCCCCCTGCTCGGCGGCGACCCTGCCGTGCTACCCAGTCGGGTGCCTCGTCAGCCGGGTGCAGGTGAGCGACACGAGCTCGGCGCCCCCGCGCGAGCGCCGAGTGCTCGTGTCGCGTCGGGTCGTCAGACGGCGGCCGGCGCCATCAAGTACTTGCCAAGGTTGTCGAGAAGCCAC
Source organism: Candidatus Dormiibacterota bacterium (assembly GCA_963833055.1). Taxonomy (GTDB): domain Bacteria; phylum Chloroflexota; class Dormibacteria; order Aeolococcales; family Aeolococcaceae; genus Palsa-851. Next base: position 23,109 of record CAWHWM010000001.1, read on the forward strand.
GCCGTGCCCTCCTCACGATCCGCAGGCTTGTCGATGCCGTCGAGAAAGACGCCCTGCTCTGTGTAGGTGAGCGTGGTTCCGCCCTGAACGGGGGCAAGCTCGACCGTGGAGACCGAGACGGACATGCGCCGGTCACCCGAGTACATCTCGTAGCTGTAGACGATTCGCTTGTCCGGCACGATGTCGTAGATGACGCCGTCATATCGGTACGCCGATCCATCGGGCGCGACGCCGCTGAATCGCTCGTGCCCTCCGATGCGGAAGTCGAGCTCGTAGTCCGTTCCGTCGGACTTGAAATCGGGGTCGTCGCGCCAGGTCTCACGCGCGGACTTCTCCGCCCACGCCGCGAACACCCTGGAAGTGTCTGCCGGGTAGGTGCGCTCGAGAGCGAACGTGTTGTGAATCACGGAACTGCCTGTCATGCCGTCTCCTCGGTGTGTGTTGTTGGTTGACGTTGTTCGGTATCGGGATTGGGGGTGGGGGCATCGCCCTGCGCGTCGAGAAATGCTCCAAGGCGATCCAGACGGCGCTCCCAGAGGCTCCGGCGTTCGGAGATCCAGGTCTCGGCCGAGCGGAGTGCAGCCGGGTTGATGCTGCAGGTTCTCGTGCGGCCGACCTTCCGCGATTGCACGAGGCCGCTCGCCTCCAGGACCTGGACGTGCTGCACGACCGCCGCCAGCGACATCGACAGTGGCTCGCCGAGCTCCGTGACCGACGCCGGCCCGTCACTCAGACGCATGACCATGAGCCGCCGGCCCGGATCCGCAAGGGCCTGAAAGACGCGGTCGAGGTCGACCGCTTGGTTAAGCATGTGCTTGACTATATCGACCGGTGGATCGATAGTCAAGTCGATGGTTGACTATCCCAGGGATCTTCCGGCCGCTCGCCTTTCGGAATCGACTTTGATACGCTTTGAGATGCGTCGATAGCAGCGATTGACGCGCTCAGGGAAGGAGATTTGGGGAACAGCTTCTCCACGCGTCGAGTGGCAGCCGACCGAGGCCGTTTCGTGCCCAGGCGGCGCTCAGGTGACTCAGTGCCGGCCGCCGGTTGGGCAGTGCCGCGCAGTCAGTCCCGTGTGCGTATCGGTGCCCGATCGCGCGGGGCATGGTGGTCCGACGCACGGATTGTCGTGCCAGGGCTCGCGTTACTGGTGTTCATCGCGGTCGCAGCGCTTCGGCTGCCCGGGCTCCTCTCCTCCTTCTACTGGTACAGCGACTTTCCCAATGCCCTGCAACTCGCAAGCGCGGTCTTCCACGGTGGCTGGGGCCAGGGCCTGCTGATCCGGTCGCAGTCCGGGCTCGGCTCGCTGTGGATGGCTGGGCTGCTCGATCAGGTGACCGGAAACGTCATCGCCGGCATGGCGTTCGGCGGGCTCGTGCTTGTGGCAGCGGCGGCGTTCATGGTGCGCACCGCGCAGCGCATCGCCGGCTCACGGCGCGCGCTGGCGGTGGGAGTGCTCTGCATCGCGGCACCGCCGGTGGTCGCGTGGGAGGCGCTGAGCCCGCTGGCCCACATCAGCACGCTGCTCATCACGGCGGCGGCTGCTTGGCAGCTCGTTGCGCTGGCGCAGCCCCGCCGGGGTCGCGCCGTCTGGTCGTCGCTCGGCGTCGGCGTGCTTGCCGGTGTCTGCGTTGCGAGCGACACGCTGGCGCTCGCGGCGGCCGTCGCCCCGTGGCTCGTCTGCGCGCTCGTTCTCGCGCTTCGCCGACCCGACCGGCGCATCCCGATCGCGGTCACCGTCGGCGCAACGGTTGTCTCGGGACTGGCTGTTGCACTCATCGCCAGTGCGAGCGGGATCGTGGCGAGCGGCCTTGACGTTGGTGCGCCGTCACTGCAGGGCGTCACGGCAGGTCTTCACGTCACCGCTGCCACGCTCGCCCAGATGCTCACGGGCGGCTGGTACACCGATGCGCTTCCTGGTGCTGCGCTCATCGCGGCACTCGTGCTGTTTCTGACACTCATCTACTTCGCGGTTCGTGGCGTCACGCGCGGGACCGCAGGCCAGCCCGCGGATCGATGGTTGTACGTCTGGTTCTGGGTGCTCTCGAGCGCCGCCTTGATCGCAAGCCTGTGCCTCACCGGACTTGGGATTCAGGCATCACCCGTGAACTACCAGGGCCACTACCTGGACGGCCTCTGGTTCGCCATCGCAGCGCTGCTGCCTGTGGTGGTGCGCTCACGTCGATCGTGGCGCAACCCGTGTGTCGCCGCCGTCGCTGCGCTGACTGTCATCAGCACAGCCGGTATTGCACGCCTGACGCCGTTCCCCTTTCAGGGCCCCGACTACACCGACGCTTCGCAACTGCTTTCCACGCTGCAGCAGTTGGGAGTGACGCACGGGTACGGCGGATACTGGGAGTCGTACGCGATCGGATGGCATACCAACCAACAGATCACGTCGCTGCCACTCCAGAGCTGCACCACTGCCTCCGGCGTGACGACGGTCTGCCGGTACGAATACGCACCGCCCGCGCTGTACCGAGCGCAGCCGGGACCGGTGTTCGTGATCGTGCTGCGCGGTTCCTGCGATGGCGACACGCTGTGCATCGACTCCGCGAATCTCATCGGGTTGCCGCAACCGGCATTCACGCGCACCGTGGGACTGCTGCAGGTGGACGTGTACGCCCACGACACGTTTGCGGATCTCCCGCAGGTCGGCCGCAGCGCCGCCGTCCGATAAACCGTTGCAGGACTAGCTGATCGTCTCGATCGCGCGTCCGCACGCAACCGCCATCGCGCCCACGACCGACACCAGTTCGGCGTTGTCCGTCGCCGACCTGCCGTTGCCAAGCACGAGCGTGTCTTCCAGCCCGATGCGCACATCGTGACCCTTGTCGATCGCGGCTGCCAGCACGCTCCAGGTTGCCAGGCCGCCACCGTGGTGGAGTCGCGGCGCCTGCGAGAGCCCGTCGTCGAGAACGAAGTCGATCGCCGAAGCGAGTCGCACCGCGTCCTCGGGACTGGATATGGCTTCCACCTCGACGAGCACGCGCAGACACGCGTCGTCCAGGCCGTTGTCGAGGAGCGTGTGCGCATCGCCGGTCGTCCAGACACCCGCCTCGACGCCGACGCCGCGCTCGTTGAGCAGATCGATGACCTCCAGCGCTCCTTCTTCGCCGAGATTGACGGAGGCAAAGTCAGGCAGCACCGACCAGCGATCCAGCACGGAGAGACGGCGCCGCACATCGGGCTCGATCCAGGCCGCCGTTGTCACACCGACCGGAATCCCCGGGCACAGCGCTCGCACGGTGTGCAGGACCGCGCTGACGTCGGCGTCCGCAAGCGATTCCGACCCGTCGGCGCGTCGCGGATGCACGTGGAGACACGCCGCGCCGGCGCGTTTCAGTGCCACGGCCTCGCGAGCAATCTGCTCGGGCGTGACAGGCAGCGACGGATGCTCGCCGGAGGTCCGGGAACCGTTCACGCAGGCCTGGATCAACATGCAGTGCGTCAGATGTTGAAGGTCGGCACCGGGAAGAACGTGTGGAGGCTGCCACTGCCGGTATCGGTCGGGCTCGGCGTCGGCGAGTCCGTCGGTGACGGAGTTGGCGATGGCGTTGGCGACGCACTCGGCGATGGACTCGGTGTCGATGACGGCGTCGCCGAGGGAGCGCTCGTGGGTGTCGACGCGGGCGCCGGCTGATTCCCTGAATGGAGCGGGCCGATCCAGACGAGCGCGGCAACGCCTGCAGCAGCGACAAGCCCCACCAACCCGATGAGCGCCTTGGGGATCACCGGCATCTGCACCAGCGATCCGTTGATCGTGGCCGGCGCCCCATCCTTCGGCTGCACGATGATCTGAAAGCGATAAGTGCGCGGGCTGCCCATCCAGATGCGGTGGCGCGGGCGAACGCGGAGCCGCACGATCGTCGCCGTCCCCGGCTGGCCGACCGGATTGCGCGGCCGGAAATCAAACCGCAGGGTGTTCTCGGGGTCGGTCGCTCGGAACCCGAGCACCAGCGGAGCGTTGCCGAGGTTGTCGCAGGCGATCTCGTGCCTGCCGGAACCACGGCCGCGCGAAATCTCGGGCACCATCTCTGCGTGCAATCCCGTGAAGGCGGCGACCTCGATCGTCCCCTCCTCCACCGTCGCGTCCCCGGGATTCACCTCTGACGCGACCCTCACGCCAAAGGGAACGCTCCCGGCGAGGACCTCCGACGTTCGCGGCGGGTGGAAGTCGATCGTGACGACTCCCTGCGCATCGGGAAAGAGCGGGAGCGTCACCGGCGACACCGTGGCCCACGGCACAGCGTCACCGAGCACGTCGACGTGGAAGTGATCCACCACCGAACCCGTGTTGCGAATGGTCACGGTGACGCCCGCGTTCGCCCCAGGCTGAACCTGCAGCGAATTCGCGGATATGACTGCCCGCACTCCCATGGACGGCGAGTGTACACGGGGGTCACCGCTTCCAATTCGTTTCTCAGCAGGGATGGGCCGTTGCTAGAATCTGGCCGCCGAGTGACGTCGCGTAAATGGAGGAGGACGAGGACGTGGCAGATATCCCCGTGGATGCACCCCGCTCAGACGATGGTCAGTGGTGGTGGGACGGCGCCACCTGGCAGCCGGTGGACGGAGGCGGCACCGCCGTGGCCACTGGGACACAGGCTGCGCAATCGCTGACGCCACAAGAGGTGGCGAGCATCGAGATCGATCCCCAGCCCGCTGCGAGGCAGGACAACAGTCACGCCCTGATCGACGGCGCGACCAATGAGGCGCGCGGCAGGCTCGTGATGGTCAGGCAGGACATCGACAAGGCGGTCAACGACTTCAACAGCCGGGCTCACGACGCGACGGAGGATCTGAAGGGGAAATCCGAGTCGGACATGGGCACGGCGCTGTTCACGGTGCTGCTCGACGTTGCGATCGCGGCCATTCCGGGCGCGGCCGAGGCCGAGGTGGCGTACAAGCTCGCTGAAGAGGTCGGGAAGGAAGCATTCAAGGGGTTCGCCGACAAGTGGGCCGAGGGAGTGAGCAAGGCGTCGCAGGAGTTGGCGCAGGGCCGCCTCGATGACGCGAAGTCGGAGCTGCGCCGTATCGCGACCAACCTGGCCAACGCGGCTTCGGAGTCCGCGCAGGCCGCTGAGGAAGGTGCAGCCCCGTTGCTCGGTCACTCGGCAACGCAGGTTCTCGCCGCACATCCCGGATGGGAATACGTCGATGCGACCCAGGACAACTACGGACTGATCTCGGATCACATGGGCTTTGTGGACCCGCGCGTGAGCGGGATCGCGCTCACGATCGCACAGCGCCTCGACAATCAATTTCAGCACGAGATGACCCGGGTTTCCGCGGACCTCTATTTCCATGACATGGACAGCGACGCGGAGCGCCTCATCCACCTGCTCGACAAGATCGAGCCCACGACAAATGTCGGCGACTACCTGCGGGTCGTCAACGCCGATGTCCCATGGTGGGAGCGGCGTGTGGCGCTGTATCACGCTGCCTATCCCGGTCAGGGGGGCGACTTGATGAACGCCACTCGTGTGCTCGGGGCACTCGCGATCAATCCGGATGCGGATGTCGAGGATGTCCAGAAGGTGCTCTTCTGATCGAGGCCTCAGCGAGCGAGCGCTAGCAGCTCGGCGCTATCGCCACGGTGCCGCTGGCGGAGTTGGCGATGAGCAGTTGCCCATCGCTCGTCACGGCGATCCCCTCGGGTCGTTCGACGCCGCTGACGAGCGTGTACGAATGTCCCGTCCCGGGATTGAACGCGAGGACCGAATGCGACGCCGGCTGGGTGACGTAGAAGAGCAGGTCCTTGACCGCCAGACCCAGGAGCCCTGCCGGCTGCGCGAACTTCTTGACGCCGCTTCCCCCGAGCGGAACGCTGAGGATGCCGCTGCCCCCGGCCTGGGAGACCTCGATCGAACCGTCAGATCCGAGGGCCGCGTCGTCCGGCGTGCCGATGCCGGAGACGAGCACCGACGGTGTGCCGCCGGCGAACGGCACGGTGAGCACACGCGCCTGCGCAGTGTCCGGCACCAGGACGAGCTGATCGGTCGCGTCGATTCCCAGCCCGGATATCTGCGGGTGGGGAGGATCGGGCGTGAGCTGGAGGAACGTCGACACCGCAAGCGTTGACGGGTTGAGCTCGATGATGAGGTCCTGTCCCTGCTCGGCGATCAGGACATTGCCGCTCGGGAGCAGCGCGACACCGGTCGGGCCCGGTTCGTTGTACGTGACCATCGTTGCTCCGGTCGACGAGAGATGCAGCACCTGGTTCTGCGACTCACTGGTGACCCAGACACTGCCGTCCGAGGCGACGGCGAGATCGCTCGCGTTCGTCACCTGCGCGAACACCGGAAGCGATGCGAACGTCCGCGTCTTCGGGCACACGGACAGCAGCTGACCCACCGGGACGGAGCTTGTCGGCGACGGCGTCGCGGTCGGTGCCGGCGTGGGCGAGATCTGCGTCGCGACGGCCGTGACATTCACGACTCCGGCCCCGCATGCGGATGCCAGGGCGCCTGCCAGCACGACAACGGAAAGTCGCACGGCGGCGCCCATCCGCCCCGCACGCGCAATGGGTCCACGCATGACTCGTTGAAGACCTCCTCCGTCCACGGCGTCAGCTTAACGGTCTGCGCTCTTGACCGGGTGCGTCGGGGCCTGTCAGCATGGCGTCGCTGCTGGGAGGCAGCGTGTGTTCGCTATTGGGAGTTGGAGAGGCGCGACACGTCCTTGACTGCGCACGTCGTGATCACGAGCAAGGTCCAGCCGCCGAGCGCGCCTGCCCTTCCTCGTGAGCGCATCGCGGCGCAGCTGGGTGCGCTCTGGACGCAGCGCCTGGGCTTGATCGTTGCGCCGGCGGGCTACGGCAAGACGACGGCGATGACCGCGTTCGCCGCCTCAGCCGGCGTCCCGGTCGCCTGGTACCGCGTGGAATCGTGGGATGCGGACGAGGCCTCGCTCCTCCTCCATCTCGAAACGGCGCTGTCGCGTGCGGTCCCCGGCCTTGCCGGACCGTGGACGTCGGTCGCCGGTGCGGCGGCATCACTGGAAGCGGGCATCACCGCGCCGGCGCTGCTCGTCATCGACGACGCCCACACCATTGAAGGCACTCCCGCTGAGACCGTCCTCGAGCGCTTCATCGAGTACGCGCCTGACGCTCTCGCCGTCCTCGTCGCCAGCCGCAGCCAGCCCCACCTCAACCTGCCGCGACTGCGCGTCCTGGGCAGGGTCGTCGAGCTCGGGGTCGACGATCTGCGCTTCCGCACATGGGAGGTCGAGCAGCTCTTCCGTGACTTCTACGGGCAACCGCTCGGACCGCTCGAGCTCGCGGAGCTCGCGCGGCGCACCGAGGGGTGGGCCGCCGGGCTGCATCTCTTCCACCTCGCGACCCGCAACCGGAGCGGCGAGGAGCGCCGCAGCGTGCTCGGTGCCCTGAGCTCGCGGTCACGAATGATTCGCGAGTTCCTCACCAGCAACGTCCTCGATCAACTCCCGGCGGAGCTCCGCGAGTTCCTGGTCGCGACATCGGTGCTCGGCGTCCTCAACGGGCAGCTCTGCGACTGGTATCTCGGCCGCCAGGGAAGCCAGTCGGTCCTGCTCGAGCTCCACCGGCGCCGGCTCTTCACGCTCGCGCTCGACGCCGAGAACAGCTTTCGCTATCACGAGGTGCTGCGCGCTCACCTCGAGGGTGTGCTGGTGGACGAGATCGGTGAGAACGCTGTGCAGGAAGCCTGCCACCGTGCCGGGGCGCTCCTCGAAGAGGTGGGCGCCGTGCCCGAGGCGCTGCGCGCCTATTCGCGCGCCGGCGACGCGGCAGCGGTGACGCGACTGCTCGGCCGCCAGGGCGCAGCGCTTGCGGACCAGCCCGGACACTGGATCGAGAGCCTGCCGCCTGCACTGCTCGAGAACGATCCGTGGTTGTTGCTGGCGCTCGCCAGGCGCCATCGCGCGGGCGGCCACACCAACGCCGCGCTCGACGCATACCGGCGTGCCGAGGCCGGGTTCGCCGGACGGGCCGTCGCCGACGTCTGCCGGGACGAGCGGCTGCAGCTCCAGTCGTGGGTGTCCCCCAAGTCAACGCATCCTCGCGAGGGCCACTGGTCCGGCGCCCTGCGCGCGATTCTCGACGGCGGCGCCGACAGCAGGACCGTTCACGGCCCGCCGCTGCCTGGAACGCGTGACGCGATGATCGCGGCGCTGGCGGATCTCATCGCCGGGCACCTCACCGAGGCACGCGAACGAGGCCTCGGACTCGCGCTTGCGGCCGATGCCAGCAACGACATCTCCGCGGCCGGCGCCGCGATCGCGGGGGCGGCATCGCTGCTCCTGGGAGAGCCGGCCGGGCTCGTCGATCTCCGCCGCGCTGAGGACCAGGCAGAGAGTGCCGGCGCTGGCTGGATCGCCCGCCTGGCGCGGGCTGCGCGGTCCGTCGCCGCATGCGGCGATGCCCCTGCCGGGGCGGCGAGCGTGCGAGAGCTGTGCGTCCAGGACGGCGATCGCTGGGGCACCGCAATCGCACTGCTGTGCGAGGGGTCCGGTCTTCGCGACCGCGGCGATGCCGCAGCGTCTGGCCTCCTCCGGCAGGCCGCAGATCTGTTCCACGAGCTCCACGCGGATCGAGCCGCGCGCATGGCGCGTGACCTCGAGTCCGGGGCGTGGCCCCCGGATCAATCGTCGACGCCGCGGCCGCGATCGCCGTCCACCGAGGCAGCGCCGGCGTTATCCGGCCCGGTGATCGAGCTGCAGTGCTTCGGTCAGCTCAGCGCGACCGTCGACGGGCAGGTCATCGACCTCACCTCAGTGAAGCCGAGAGTGCGTTCGTTGTTGCGCCTGCTCGCTGCGCAGGGCGGCGCGCCGGTGCATCGCGAGGTGATCTGCGAAGCGCTGTGGCCCGAGGCCGATCCGGTGACCGGATTGCACAACCTGCAGGTCGCGGTGTCGTCGCTGCGGCGGCTCCTGGAACCAGGCGTCTCGAGAGGAGGTGGTGCGCTCGTGGTCCGCGATGCCAACTCGTACCGTCTGGCGCTCCCTGGAGGGTCGACGAACGACGTGGTCACGTACCGGACGTTGCTCACTCGTGCTCGGGAGACGGTGGCAAGCGCGCCCACGGCCGCGGCGGCCGATTTCGCGGCCGCTGCATCGATGCTTCGGGGTGGGCTCCTCCCGGAGGAAGGTCCTGCCGAATGGGCCGAGCTGATCCGTGATCGGTGCCGTACCGATGCAGCGGCAACCGGCTTGCACCTCGCGGAGTGCGCCGTCCTCGCGGGAGACCCGGCCACCGCAGCGGTCATCTGCACGGAGACGGTCGGCGTCGATCGCTATCTCGATCCGGCGTGGCGGCTCCTCATCAGTGCGCAGCAGCAGCGTGGCGACGATGCGGGCGCAGAGCAGGCTCGCAGACGGTATGACGAGGTCCTGAAAGAGCTCGGGATTCACGCCGACGGGGTCGACGCCGCCGCACGTTGAGTGGGCGTGGAGTGCCCGTCAATGTCGAGGTGCGATGGTTGGCGCCGTGGTCGCTCTCGCCAGCGTGCAACGGGTCGCTCTCGCGATCAGGACTCAGGACCCACTGTCGCGGGCCGGGCTGGCCGCGCAGCTCGCATACCGGCCCGAGGTGCTGGTGCTCGACGCCGATGACGAGGCGTCCGCCGCTGTCACCGTCGTGCTCGCCGATGACGTCGACGAGGCCGCCCTCGGCTCCATCCGCGCTGCCCGCGTCGGCGACGAGAGCCGCGTTGTCCTTGTGGTGACACGCCTTTCCGAGGGTGATCTGCTGAGCGCGGTGGAAGCCGGCGCCTCCAGCGTGCTGCGGCGCAGTGAGGCGACGCCGGACCGCATCGTCGACGCGGTTCGAGCAGCGTCCAGCGGCGCTGCGGCGATGTCACCGGACCTGCTCGGCCAGCTCCTCGATCACGTCGGCCGTCTGCAGCGCGATGTGCTCACGCCGCGCGGATTGCGGTTCTCGGGACTCAGCGAACGCGAGGTGCGCGTGCTTCGCCTGATGGCCGATGGTTTCGACACCGGTGAGATCGGCCGGCAACTCTTCTACTCGGAGCGAACCGTCAAGCACATCGTCCACGACATCACGAGCAGGCTGCATCTCCGCAACCGCACCCACGCCGTCGCATACGCGCTCCGCCAGGGATACATCTGACGCGACGTCGCGACCGTCGCGGCGTCACGAGCTCACTGGTTTCCGAAGAACTCCACGTCGCCGAGCGCGACAGCGTTGCCTGCTCGTCGAGGTGTACACCGACGTGACCTCGATCGTCATCCCGGTGATGCCCGATGCTCCATTGATGCTCACCTGTTGCGTCTTTGCGGTGTCGCTCAGCGTGACGTTTTGCGGTGGCGCCGTTCGAGAACACGAGGTGCAGCGTCTTCGGACGCGGCTCCGACGACTCCGCGGCGGTGTCGCCCGAGAGGAACAGCATCACGCTGACGTTCGATGCCTTGGCGAATGAGACCACGAGCTTCGGCTGCGGATCGGTCTTCAGTGATGCCGCCCAGTACGTGTTGCTGTATTGATCGACCGCTCGCGCTCCGGGATGTCCGGCGATCGCTGAGCTTGCTGTGACCGACGACGCATGCACGGGCGTCGGGTGGGTCACGCTGCCGGTCACCGTCTGGACCGCGCTGGTCACGTGGCTGTTGATGCCGTCGCGAAGCTGAGGCAGCGCTGCGTACAGGATGCCGGCGACAACCACCAGTGCCACGACCACGTATCTCCCCACGCGCACAACCGCGCCGAAGTTGAACGTTCCGTGCTCCGGGCGCTCACCGGCCGCGAGAACCTTCGCCTGACGCTGCGGCTTCCGCGACTTGGCCGTCGACGCGACCACTGCGGTGGCGAGCGAATTGCCGCATCGCCGGCAGAACTTCCGGACGGGCTCGTTTCCCTCGCCGCACTGACCGCAGATCAGGTCTCCCGCGCTCGGCTCTTTGGTGGGCGGCGCGGCGGTGACTGCCGGCGGGATCCTTGACCGCGCCGCCGTCGGCTGGAGGCCGGCCGGCTCTGCGGGTGTGGACACCGCCGGAGCTGACGGGCGCCTGCAGTGAGGATGCGGGCGGGATCGTGTCCGACCGGGTTTCCGGGGTCACCCGGATGATGACCGGTGCGGCAGGGGCCGGAAGCGTTGGCGGCGGCAGCGACGGCTTGGGCAGGCTCGGTGCAACCGGAGCCGGCGACGTCGCCGCACCCTGCGGACTGACGCCGGGAGGTGGACCGCTCGGCGGCGCACTCCGAGGAGGACCGGATGGTGGTGCGCTCGTGGGCGCCGCGCTTGTCGGCGCCACGCCGGGCGGTGGGCCGCTGGGCGGTGCGCTCCGCGGAGGACCCGATGGCGGCGGCGAGCTTGGTGGCGCGCTCCCGGGCGGGCCTGACGGCGGGGCGCTGAGTGGCGGACCCGAAGGCGGCGCCGACGTTGGCGTCCCGAGCACCGGCCGAGGCGGTGCGATCGACGGACCGAGCGGCCGCGGCGTCGGCGCGCCGAGTGGTGCCGGAGCGGCGGGCGTCGCCGGACGGGGTCCCATCCCCGGCGACGGCATCGGCGCGCCGGATGTGGTTCCCGGCGGATCGATGGCCTCCTTCTTGGGCACGCCGATCGCCGTCACCTGCTGGACGAGCGACATGAAGCCACCGCGCCGCGCCGGCGTTGCTGGTTCCGCGGGTTCTGGGGCTACGTGCGCCGGTGCTGGAGCCGCCGCGGGGGTGACCTTCTCACCCGTCCACTCCAGAAACGCACCGCACGAACCGCAAAACGCGTCGGCATCAGAGTTGTTGAAGCCGCACTTCTTGCAGACGATCATCGACCGTCGCTCAACCTCCCGTCGCTAGCTCCAGGGCATGGATCACGTGCGCGGGCTTCGACGCGCTGACCAGCCGGTCGAGCGCGCGCGTGTCGATAGCCGCGACGTCATCCACATAGACCCGTATTGTCATACGCGGCTCGGCTTGTCCGGGGAGATCCGCCCCGGATTCCGTCGACCAGGCAACGCCACCGGACTCCACGATCTCGACCCGGCCCCCGGTGACGAGCTCGATATGGGCGCGCAGGCCGTCAGCCGTGCCCCGCACCCGGTAGATCTCCACAGCGCGCCGCACCAGTGCGCGCCGGCGCTCCTCCGGCCAGTCGTCATCGAGCTCGATGCCGACCCAGCTCCCGAGCCACGCCAGGAAGTCGTCGGGCGCCACATCCGGATCGTGGTAGGCGGCGAGGTTGTCCAGCGAGGCGATGAGCGGGCTCAGCACCTCGTCCAGGCCGCTCGTGAGCGCCTGGGCAAACCGGTCCTCCTGGTAGAGCGCCGGGAGGAACGTGCCGATCGGGTGCGGGGTGGGCAGCCCCGGCACGAGCGCGCGCATCGCGCTCATGCGGAACTCGACCCTGACCTGGTGCTCGTAGGAGAACACCAGTGAGTTGGGAGCGACGTCCAGGCTCTGCGTCGCCTGGCCGCGCGACCCGGTGGTGGGGTCGGCGCCGAAGACCCGCACGTCCTGCACGAGCTCCACGTCCGGGCACGGCCTGGAGGATCGAGAAGATCTCGCCCGACTGCACGGGCCTGCCGAACGGCCAGCCTCGACCGTCAGGGCCGCCGCTGACGGGGTTGAGGTGATGGAACAGCGCGTCGAGCGCCGCCGCCTCGACACGCGCCACGCTGGCCCGCGGGCGGGATCGCAGGCGCGCAACGATCGTCACCCCCTGGTAGAGCGGCGGCTCGACGAGCACGCGCGTGCCCACCAGTCGCGAGCCCTCGAGGCGGGATGCGATCGCCTTCAGCGTCTCCTCCTCCGGGATCAGCTGCTCGAAACGGAGCCGGCCCCTGTCCTCGGCGGCGGCTGGGACCACCAGGAGCCGTACCGAGCCGGCCTCGAGGCCTTCTCCGGCTGAGAGGCAGCGAACCCGCGCCACCTCGGGGGCGGCCTCGCGGGAGAGCTGCTCGAAGTCCTCGGCGGTGACGGCGCGGGCGCGCGTGCGCAGCAGGATCGGGCCTCGCTGCTTCGCGTTCTCGAGCTCCTCGCCGTCGACACCACCGCGCGCCGCTTCGCGGTTCTCGACACGCGCGACGTACGGGATGGACGACTTCAACACGGAGATCGCGCCGCGACTGACATTGCCGCCCCGGCCCCCACCCGTGGCGTACGAGCGGATCCGGAGCTGCTCGCCCTTCGCCGGGACGCGGCCGTAGCGACGGATCGACCCGTCCGGCTGGCGGACCGCGGGGCCGAGCTGGATCTCGCCGGCGGCGGCATCGAGGACGAACACCGAGTCGTCGGCACCCGAGGACGCGAAGTCCTGCACCTCTGCCCAGGGCTCCCAGCCCTCGTCGCTGCTGCACTCCAGCACCGGGTCACCGACGCCTGCGAGCACCGGTGCCTGGCGGACCGGGAATCGCTGCCCGGACGTCCCATCGGAGATGCCGAGCACCTCCTCGGTCACGATCTCGGCGTTGACGCCGTCGACCGTTCCGCCGACAGTGGCCGCCTGAGCCGCGCGGATCTGCGGTGACGCGGTGTACGACGGCTGCCCGGTGACCGCAGCCACGACACGGGCGCGCAACCACCCGGCCCGGCGGCCGTCGAGCACCGCGGCTGCGTGCTCCCGGCCCACATGCAGCACGACGTCGCCGTCGCGGTTCAGACCGCCGGTGCCATCAGCGTCCACCTCGCACAGATGCCAGGTCTCGCCGTCCCAGGCTTCCCATACCAGCGGCGGATCCTTGGGATCAACGCCCACACCTTCGATGGTGCATTGCAACCGCAGGCGTATCGCGCAGCGGGGCACCGCATCGGTGAGGCCGATGACGAGGGAGTTGTCAGGCTTCGGGATCGTTCCGAAGGCGACGAACCGCCCGCCGCGCTCCAACTCCTCGGTCCGGTCGACACGAGCGTCCGAACCGGCAGCCTGGGTCGCGATCGAAGCGACCGAGCACGGCACGAGGTCGAGGTCGTCGACCGTCGAGAAGACGATCGCTTTCTCGGTTTCCGTGCGAATCGTCGCGGCCTTCGTGTTTGCGGGGATGCGCTGCGTCAGATCGGTCGCCGCGGCGAGCCAGAACGTGAGTGGTGTCCGCGCCGGTGTGGGCGGGAACAACCGGACATCGATGAGCTCCAGGAACTTCACGTAGAGGCGGTCGGGGACCCTGTTGAGCCGGTACAGCAGCTGATCGGTCATCCACGCGAACGTCTCGATGAGCGTGACGCCCGGGTCGGAGACGTTGTGGTCGGTCCACTCGGGACAGCGTTGCTGCACCATCCGTTTCGCCTCGTCCACGAGGTCCTGGAAACGGCGGTCGTCGAGATTGGGGACGGGAAGTGTCATGCCTCGCCCTCACTGGGAATCGTGTAGAAGGGAAACACCAGGTTGCGCGGATCGTTGGTCGCCTTCGGCCGGTAGTGCACGGTGATGTACAGCAGCGCCTGGTCATCCTCGTCGGGCACGACGTCGACCTCCTCGATGATCACGCGCGGCTCCCAGCGCAGCAGCGATTTGCGGACCTCGGCGGCGATCGCGTGCGCCGAGCTGGCGTCCGTGCCCGCGAACACGTAGTCATGCACGCCGCAGCCGAACTCGGGACGCATCGGGCGCTCGCCCGGCGCGGTGGCGAGGATGAGCCGCATCGCCTCCTCGAGCTCGCGCTCCCTCGAGACGAGCGCGATGCCACCGGTTGCGTCGGTGCGAAGCGGGAAGCCCCAGCCGGAGCCTATGAAATCGTCGCTTTTGGCCATAACGTCACCCGATGAGCACGTTGGTAACTGACGGCGTGATGGTCCCGGGGGTCGCGCAGCACGTGCACGACGACGATGCGGTCGCCGCCGGCTGCCCACCGATGAGCACGGTCGCGCTGCCGCTGACGATCGTCCCCACCTGCGCGACCGGAACCATGTACGGGTCGGCCGGGAAGAGGCCGACGTGCGGCGGGGTGTTGTAGCCGGTGCATCCCACCACCGCAGCAGCCTTGCCGCCGATCAGCACGGTGGGACAGGTCCCGACGGTGAGGGGTGCGCTGAACGGCAATGGCGGTGAGGGCTGCGGCGCGCCCGTCGCCGGGTTGGGGATGGTGTGGATCGCGCACGTGCCCATGATCTGATCGCCCATGACGATCGCCGGTGTTCCCATCTCAGTTCAGCTTGATGAGTGAGCCGGTCATTTCCACGGTGCCGCCGCCGCCGTCCACCTTCACGCCGCCGGAGCCGGAGACGTTGACGTTGCCCTGCGCCTGGATGGTGACGTCGGCCCCGCTCTTGATCGAGATGTCGTCGCTGTCGGTCTCGAGCGAGACCTTGCCCTTGCAGTGGATCGTGATCTCGCTGTTCGTCTCGTTGAGCGACACCTTGAGGTTGCCGTCGCTGCTGATGAGCGCGATCCCCGACTTGGAGTCGTCATCGAGGAAGACGACGCGGTGCCCCTTGCGCGACACCATCCCACGCCGCTTCACCTTGCCACCGTCGATGAGCGAGTCACCGAGGTTCGGCTTGTCCTTGCCGTTGTGCAGCGGGCTCAGCACGAACACACGCCGGAGATCGCCGAACTCACACGCGCACAACACCTCGTCATCGACCTCGGGCAGGAACACCACACCGCTGTCCGGTCCTGCGCCCACCATGGCCATGCGTGCCCAGTCGCTTTCGTACAAGTCCGAGAGCCACGGAAACTTGAGCTTCAGCCGTCCCAGGTTCTGGGGGTCGTCGTTGTTGGTGACCTGGCCGATGAAGACGCCGGGCATCGGCGGAGCACCGCCGGCGGCGCTGCCGTTGGTCGCGCCCAGCGACATGAGTCCGAGGGTCGAGCGGTCCTGCATCCCGGTGATCTCGAACTCGGTCCGGTAGCCCTCGTCGTCGAAGACGTGACGCGTCCTGCTGAGCGTGTACTTGCCCTGGAAGGGGTCGGCGACCTGGGCGATGCTCACCGCCGTTCCGGCAAGCAGCTTCGTGTTGCCGAGCGCCACCCCCTCGGCCTCGGCAAACGAGCTGCCGAGGTGCTCGGCAACCGCCTTGGCAGTGTCATCGACATCTGACTGCGACGGCAGCGGACGGTTGTGCACGACGTACTCCGGCGACCCGAAGTTCTGGGCAAGGCTGGCAGGATCGTCCGTGAGCTCGGCGTTCGATGCAACCGGATCGGCCGAGCCCACGAGCACCGCCTTGCTGTCCGGATCCCAGGCACGGACGCTGACCTGCGTGACCTGCCCCGCGGAGCTGATCCGCGGCCGGAAGCTCACGAGGTCGCGCCCGTAGACGAGTTGCTCGGCGCCCTCGGAGTCAGCGTCACCGGGCGCCGGTCCGGAGGAGGACTCGACCGGCTTGCGGAAATAGAACTTCCCGTCGAACACCCCCACCTCGAAGCCGAGCTCGCGCGCCCGCGCCTGGAGGAACTCCCAGTCGGTGATGTTCACCTGCGAGATGAACGGCAGCACCGAGCCGGTGTCGTCGATGGTGCCGACATCCAGCCCGGCGCGGCTCGCGACGGTTTGCGCCACATCCGACACTTTCACGTTCTGATAGGTCTCGGTCCGGCGGCCGCGGTGAAGCCGGTGCGATTTGTCGTACCCACGAACGATGGTCCGGTCCCACCCGCTCTCGTAGCTCGCCTCCAGCGCCGTGACCTCGCCGCCGATGAGCACGTCGCTGTCCGTGGAGCCGACGCTCGACGCCTTGATGGTCACGGCCGAGCCCACACGCACGCCCGCCTCCGTCAGGAGATCGTGCTGGGGATCGTCGAAGATCATCGTGAACATGTCGGGATGGTGGATGTCGTTGTCGACCACCACGCCGGTCAGCCCGATGCGCAGCTCGTCGGAGAGCGGATCGCCGTCGATCTCGACACCCGGCCAGCTGGTCAGCGCGTCAGCCGTCATCGCGAGGGATCCGGTGGGATGAGCAGCGCAGTCCCCGGCGCGATCCGGAGCGGATCATCGACTCCGTTCGCCTCGGCGAGCACTCGCCACAGCCCTGGATTGCCGTACTCCGCGTACGCGACCGAGTGCAACGTGTCGCCTGCGGAGAGCACATGCACGCGACGCCCGGAGATGCCACCCGACGTCGGGTTGGTGCCCGGAACGGCCGGTGGGTTCTCCTGGATCGCGATGGTGGCCTCAGCGCGCACGGGCTGCCCAGCAACCCCGAACTGCTTGAAGCTGATGTTCAGCGACGAGATGTGCCCGACGAATGCAAGGCTGCCCCAGGTGAAGGTGACCCGCGGCGGGCTCTGCACGCCCTGGGTGATGCGCTCGGTCGGGCACGTCCAGTTCTGCAGCTGATCGATGTCGTCGCTGATGTCGCCATCGGGCTCGAACGATTGATCGAACCAGACCACCATCGAGAGCGTCGCCGGCTGCGATCGCGTGAACTGACTCTGCCCGTGCCCCAACGGGACCGTGCCGCCGGACTGACCGCGCGAGGCACTCGCAGGTTGCGCCGCACTCGGGCTGCGGCTCGGGGGCGCCTGCCATTGCGTCTGCCGGCGAATGGTGAGCGACTTCGGATTCAGGTCGAGCTGCACCACGGCACCGCCGCCTTCCAGCCGGGCGCGTTCGAGCCCCGCAGCGAGCGCCGATCCGAGTGCCATGGCTAGTTCAGGAACCCCTCGTGCGCGAGCACGAGCCGCTCCAGCGCCATCTTGTTCGACCCGCCGTCAAGCTGCGGGCCGGTCCACTTCGCGGGGAAGACGCCGGTCAGCGTCCATGTGATGACCTCGCCTTGCGCGGAGTCGTGGAGCGTGATGCTCGCGGTGCCTTTCACCGGCTGCATCACGACGCTGCTCAACCACGCCTGAAGGGCGGCCGACTCCTCGGATGTGCAGGCGCGCTCCAGCGTGATGTGCGTGTACTTCGCCGCCTTCGGCAGGTAATGCACGAACTGGTTGTTGCCCAGCTCCTCATAGGCCTCGTGCTGGAAATCGACCTCGAGCCCTGTGCAGCTGGACCACGCCCCGAGGTTCTGGCCATCGATGGTGACCTGGAATCGCGCGGCGAGACCGCGTGGCGCGTTGGATCCGGGAGGCACCGTCAGCTCCTCTCACCGTGATGCGCGGTCATCACATGAATCCCTGGTGCGTGAGCTCGAGCTCCTCCATCGCCACTTCAGCGTGGCTCGCATCCAGCCGCGGTCCGCTGTACTTGGTGGGGAAGACTTCCTGGAACGTCCACTGCTGCACCTGCTGACCGTTGGTGTCGAGCAGCGTGATCGTCGCGGGCTGCGGTGCAGCGGGCGAGCTCGCCTGCTGCGACAGCCACTTCAGCAGCGCTGTGGAGGCCTGCGGAGTCACAGCGCGTGTGAGCTTGATCGGGACGAAGTTCGCGCGTCCGGTCGCGTAATGCGTGTAGTTCCACGTGGCGCCGGGAGCGCCACCCTCCTGGTACTTCACGGTGTCGAAGTGCATCTCGATGCCTTCGCACTTCGACCACGTCCCGAGGCTCGTGTTGCCCACGTCAACCGTGAATCGAAGTGCGAGACCAAAAGACGTGTCATCAGCCATTTCGTCTCCTCATCGAAAATCCGTCAAGAGTCCCGCGCGTTCGCGGTCGATCAGCAGTTCAGATCGCAGTTGGGTGCGCACCTGCCCGTACACACGCCGCGCAAGATCGTCGAGGTCGATCGGCGGTGTTTCCTCCTGCGGTGGAGCCGCCGCGACGGAAACGGGCGTTGGATTCGCGGGTGCGAACGCGAATGGTGTGGGCGTGTTGTCAGGCGCTGGTTGCGAGGCGAATGCAGGAGCCTCGGCGGCTGGCGCGATGGGTGCGGGTGCGTATCGCAACGGAGGCGCGGGCGTTCGTGCCGGACTCGAGCCGGCAACAAAGGCGGGCGGCGTAACGGGCGCCGTCGACGGCGGTTCCGCCGGCGCCTGGTTCTCAGGTGCGCGCTGGATCGCGACGGCCGTCTGCATCGGCGCCGCACGCTGCTCGGGGAGATGGCCACCCCCACCCGGGAAGACGAGTGAGCCGTCGGGCATGCGAAAGGCATGTCCCGAAGCGACGAGCTCGTCTTGAATGTCGCGCGCGGTGGCTGCGTCATCGCCGTCATCACGGGTTGACGGCTGAGGCGACGCCACTGCCGGCGCAGGCGTTTCCGACGCAGTCGGCGGTGGCGCCGGTGCTCCGAGATCGCCGCGCACGTGACGCTCGGTCATCGCGGCATCCGATTCGAGGCGCCGCCCCGCGGGCGAATGCTCGAGCGGGACCGATCGCCCGAGACGCCGCTGCTGGATGACATGGGTGAGCTCGTGGGCGAGCAGCCCGCTTCCCGGCCCAGAGTCCAGCGGTCCCTCCGACGCCGGGATGAAGACCTCGCCCCCTCGCGTCACCGCGCGAGCGTGCTCCGACGCCGCAAGTGTTTCCGCCTCCCGGTCGCGCCGTATCTGGACATCGGAAACGTCGGCACGATGCAACCGTCCCACCGTCGCCGCCACCGCGTGCGCGGCGGCCTCGCGCCTGGGTGCGAGCGTGTTCGTCACGGCGTTCACGTGCGTCGTCGACGGCCTGCTGACGCGTGTCATCGGGAGGCAACGGCGCCTGAAGCCCGAGCGGCCGTGGAGTGCCGCTCGGGCGGCGGCGTATCACCGTGCGCTGCAGCCCAGGCGGCGGAACTGCCTGGGCTCGGTCCCGGTCTCCGACAACATCGGCGACGGGCTCGACCTCCTCCTCCACTCGGGGCTCAGGGCGGACGGCTCTGCTGCGTTCCAGCGTCGCCGCCAGGGTCGCGTCAACGGCAGTCAGCGCCGAGGACCGACGCCGCGCGGCGACCATCTGTGTTGACGCCCGCGCCTCGCTGCTGCGGTCGGCCGCTGCAACTTCGGCACTGTCGTCGTCCGGCGCTCCGGTTGCAAACCGGGACACATGGCTTCGCTGCGACATGACCGAGGCCGTCGCGAGTCCGCGCACCGTCCCTGCTGCAGCGGGCTCTGGAAGTCCGGCTCGATGGATGAGGCGTGGCCGCTCGCCCGTCGAGCGCAAGCGGCGGCTCACGTCGTCGGCGAGCTCCACCGATTGCGCTGTCAGCGGCGGCTTCGTGTCCATGCCGGCGTTGAGCGCCGGCACCGTTCGCCACGCATTGCGTGCGGGAGCCGGAGCGTCAGGTCGATCGACCTCCACACGCTCCGCGACACGCCGCTGCCATGGCAAGCGCATCAGAACTCACCCGTCTCGCCCATCTGCCGATGGATTCGGCCGATCTCTTCGATGAAGCGAAGCCGCATCGAGTGCGGCAGGTCGAGGATGGTGTCCAGTTCCCAGTGGAAGTAGTAGGCGACGTACGCGACCTCCTCGAAGAGCTGGTCGACCGCGTACGTCATGCTTCCCCCGGTCGTTCACCGGCGATGTCAACGGTGAACTCGTTGTGACAGGAGGGGCAGCTGACAAAGGCCTCGGTGTGGCCGTCCTGGTTGATGCGCCGGTAGAGATCCTGCAGAAACGCAAGGTCGGACGCGAACAACCCCTCGATCACGTACAAGTCCACCTCGGTGAGCGAGCCCAGGCGCGTCACCGTCCGCTCGAGCAGCAGCACCGTCATGTATGCGGCGTTCTGGCGCACTCGCGGATCGCTCTGCGGGCCGATCTCGTCGCGCGCTGTGGCCAGCCGCATCACGCCGTCGCGGTGCACCACACCCTTGCGGTCAACGTAACCGCGAGGCAGCACAAAGGGAAACTCGGTGGTCAGCTCCGGGCGGAGCGCGACCGTCTCCCTCGCCGCCATGCTCACGGAGCCACCCGCTCGAGCCACTCACACACGATGGTCACCTCTTCCATGAGGACTTCGCTCGAGCCCGCCTTCAGGGGGCTGATGGCGATCTTCGCCGGCCATCCGTCGTGGAAGTGGTAGCGCGCGACGGGAGTCCCGTCATACCCGTACATCACGATGGAGCCGCTCTTGCGCGCACCGACGATGTCGCCGTGCACGACCGACTCGTGCCACGCCCAGAGCTCCATCGACGTGTTCTTGCCACGGCGCAAGGTGATGGTCGGCGGCTTGCGCTTGCCGGGGAGCTTCTTCAGGATATTGGCGCCACTGGAACCGTTCTCCATGAAGTCGATGACCTCGACCTCGGTGGTGATTCCGGTGAGCTCGGAGAATTGCGCGATCTCGTAACCGTCCACGGTGATGGAGAACCGCGCCGCCGAGATGGCGTCGTTCGGCATGCTCGGACCAAGACCAGCTGGCATTTCTATCCCCTCACTCGCTGACGGCTGCGCCGCCGGCGAATTGTGCGATGCGGAAGATGACGAACTCGGCCGGCTTCACGGGGGCGATGCCGACGTCGATGATCAGCTGGCCGATGTCGATCGTGTCCTGTGTGTTGTTCTCGGCGTCGCATTTGACGAAGAACGCCTCTGCCGCGCTCGTGCCGAACAGTGCGCCGTCGCGCCAGACACGGCGCAGGAACGCCGAGACGTTGCGCTTCACCGCATCCCAGAGGCGGGGGTCATTGGGCTCGAACACCACCCACTGCGTTCCCTCGAGGATCGACTCCTCGACGTAGTTGAAGAGGCGGCGGACGTTGAGGTAGCGCCACTCGGGATCACTCGAGATGGTGCGGGCGCCCCAGACCCTGACGCCCCGTCCGGGAAACGCGCGGATGCAGTTGATGCCGGAGGGATTCAACTGGTCGTGCTCGCCCTTGGTGATCTGCAGCTCGAGCGTGATCGCGCCGCGCACCACCTCGTTCGCCGGCGCCTTGTGCACGCCGCGCGTGTCGTCGTTGCGCGCCCAGATCCCGGCCATGTGGCCGCTCGGCGGCACCAGGATCCCCTGACCCTTGAGCGGATCGAACACCTTGATCCACGGCCAGTACAGCGCCGCGTACTTCGAGTCGTACCCCGCCTTGTCGGTGCGCCATTCCTTGACCTGCTGCGCGTTCAGCGCCGGCGGCGCATCGAGGATCGCGACACGGTCGCCCATCAACTCGCAGTGCGCGATCATCGCGAGCTGCACTGCCTGCACGGCCTCGAGATCGATGATGCCGCGCTGGTATGCGGCCATCACGTCCGGGACGCTCAGCATCGTGATCTCATCGACTGCCTCGAGCCCCGCGAAACCGGTGCGATCGGCGGAGTTGCCGACGTAATCGTCCGCGGTCACGCGCACCTGCGTCACGGCCGTCCCGCCGCTCAGCTTGACGCTCGCCTTCTCCGGGAGTGTCATCGCGCCGCCGCCGCCGACCTCTTCGAGCTGGATCAGCTTGGAACGGCTCTTGACGACCGTGGCCGCGTTGGTGGGACCGCGCTTGGTGCTGACGTTGTCGAATGTCTCCTCGACCTTGCCACCACGCGAGACGGTGACCTTGAACGTGTCCTCGCCACCTTCGCCGGCGTCACCGATCTCGACGCTGATGTCGTCACCTGCAGGGCCACCCTCGGCGGCGGTGATGCGATACACGGGCCTGCCCGGCTCGTCCTTGCTCGCAAGCTCCGCTCGCGCACTGGCAGGCGGCGCGTCCCCGTCCGATCCGATCCGCACCACATATGCGGAGCCGCCACCGTTGAGGAAGTATCCGTAGACCGCGTGGGCGAGATACGACCCCTCCACGAAATCGCCGAACAGCGTGCTGAACTGGGTCCAGTTGGTGACCAGTGTGGGCGTGTTGGCCGGACCCTTCTCGGTGAGTCCGACGAACGCCGCCACAGCGGTGCCGACCCCCTCGATCGGTTTCGAACCCGACGACACCTCTTGGACGTAAACGCCAGGCGACAGATACGTTGGCATGCGCAGTCTCCTCACGGATGGAACACGTGGTTCGCTCGAGCGTTGCACACGCCTGGAACAGCGACGAGGTGCGCAGGGGCCATCATCGGGGAAGACGCGATTGCCCGAAAGGGCAATCCCAGGTTCCCTTTTGATGACCCATTCGGTCGTTGCGGGCCCTGGGACGCCGGTGCATCCTCGGCGTGATGATCGCGGACGTCGACGCGTCGCTGCGCTCGCTCCTGCGCGCAACCGCGTTGCGCGAATCGAAGGTGGATGTCGTCTTCGAGTCACCGACGCGCGCCTGGGCGGACGCGCTGGCGGGTGACGTCGTCGATGCGTACCTGTGGGATATTCGCGAGGACGTCGCACGGAGCCGCGGTGACTGGGAGGACGTGCGCAACGAGCTGGGTCGTGTCACCGGACGCCGCCCACCGCTGCACCACTACCGCCTGCGATACCTCCTCACCGCGTGGGCAAAATCGCCGGCCGCCGAGCACGCGTTGCTCGCGAAGGTGCTGGGAGCGCTCGCCGATGAGCAGGTGATTCCCGCGGAACACATCACGGGGGATCTCGCGGCAGAAGGGTTGCCCGTCTTCCTCTCGGTGGCACTGCCATCGGAGAATGACGGCACGCCATCGGATCTCTGGGGAGCGCTCGGAGTCGCACCGCGACCGGCGCTCGAGCTCGTGGCCACAGCGCCGCTCCCGCGTCCGGCCGCACTCCCCGCAGGCCCGCCGGTGCGCGACCGCCGCATCACCGTCACCGTCCCCGGTGGAACCCCGGAAACTGTGCCGACTGCTATCGCGGATGAACGCGTGCGACAACTGCGCACGCCTGGCTGAGTAACGTCATGAGGAGGAAGGACCGATGACAGTTATGCCTGCAGACGCACCCCGATCGGACGACGGTCAGTGGTGGTGGGACGGAGCCCAATGGCAACCGGTCACGCAGGACGCGGGGGCGGCGACCGGTGCTCAACCCGCACAGGGCGCGGCAACCCAGACGTCAACCGACGCCATCGGCCAGCTCTCGGACGACGGTCAGTGGCGATGGGACGGCACGCAGTGGCAACCGGCCCAAGCCGATGCCGCGACAGCCGCCGGCAGCGACATCGCGGTGACCTTCGATCAGGCAACCGCTGAGGCGAAGGCGACCACCGACGGGACGCCGGCCATCGTCGTGAGGTACGTCATCACGAACACGGGAACCAGCGCGATCGATCCAGGCCGGCTGCAGGTCGAGTTCTTCGCAATGGGAGCCGGTGTCTCAGCGGAGGCCGCCGCGTACACCAAAGGGGAGATCGTGGCGGGGCTCGCACCCGGAGAGCAACACAGCGGCCACTCGCCCATTCAGGCCGACCCCGGCTCGTGGACAGTGTGGGTCGCGATCAGCGACCTGACAACCGGACAGCAACTGGCCACCAGCGAGAATATGACCGCTGTGGTGGCCGGCGCAGTATCGGCAGCTCCGGCCTTTGACAACTCACAGACGTACGCGCTCACGGTGACCATCACGCAGGTTGAGCATGTGCAGGGCGCGCTCTTCCGCATTCACTATGACCTGCAGTGCGACCGCGACGTGCCGGCCGGGTTGAACGTCAGCGGAAAGGTTGAGGGCCACAAAACCAATTCCTCACAGCTGTATGACCTGACGACCGGATTGACTGCGGGGCAGCCGCGCGCGCACTACCTGACGTTGGAGGCCGATGTACCGGACCACATCACCGCGAGCATCACGGTGGACCCGAGTGGGCCGAGCGAGCAGACAGCGTCCGCCGAGGTGGACATCGCCGAGGATGGAACCGCGACCATCTCGGGGTAAGCGCGCTGCTTGTCAGCCCACCTCCGCGCCGGCAGCTATCTCCAGCGGCAGACCGAACCGCGGGAAGATGCCGGCCGGACCGAATGCGGTCACTGCGCTGATTCGATCGCCGCGCAGCGTGAGGACATCGATCACCTCGCCCTTGTACGTGCCGGCCGCTTCGTCCCAGATGTAGCAGCCCACCGCGATCTGACCACTCGCGCTCGTTGGCACGTGCCGCCAGCGAAGAGCAAACGGCGTGTCCTCGAGAAACTCGGTGATCGACTCCTTCCCGCGGTAGTACTCGGGCTCGGGGGGCATCGCCCATGTCGCGTCCTCGACGAGCAGGCCGAGGAGCCCTTCGAGATCCGCGCGCTCGAGGGTGTCCATGTAGCGGGTCACGAGGTCCTGCACACGCGCATCACCCAACGTGCGCAGCGTGGTCTGCTGGCTGGGATCGGGACAACGCAGGGCGACTGTCGACCTCGCACGCTCCAGCGCACTGTTCACCGCCGCAACGGTCGTCCCGAGCATCTCGGCCGTCTCGAGTGCAGAGAACCCGAGGACTTCGCGAAGCAGCAGGATCGCCCGCTGGCGCGGCGCGAGGTGCTGGACGGCCGCGACGAAGGCGAGCTCGACACTTTCGCGGAGCTCGACTCGAGCTTCCGGCGAGGCGAATCCCGACGCAAGACCCAACTGCTCCGCGGGGTATGGCTGCAGCCAGAGTTCCTCGTTCAGCGGCGCTCCGGACCCCGGAGTGCCCGCCTCCCGTCCCCCATCGATCGGGAGCATCCGCATCGAGTGCTTCGACGTGAGGTCGAGGGCGGTCCGCGTCGCGATGGTGTAGAGCCAGGTCCGGAGCGACGCGCGACCCTGGAACTGTCCGAGCCGCATCCACGCCTTCAGCAATGCCTCCTGGAGCGCATCCTCGGCGTCCTCGATCGAGGCCAGCATCTGATAGCAGTGGGCGTGCAGCCCGGCGCGGTATGGCTCCACGAGATCTCGGAATGCCGCTTCATCGCCGCCGAGCGCGGCTTCGAGCGTGGCGCGCTCGTCATCGGAGACGGGCTGCGAGGCGCGAGATGTCATCACGCCAATGGTGTCGAAACTCGGTCCGTTGAGCATGGTCACGGCTGCGCCTCCTCGAAGGGATGGATCCAACGCTCGTTAGACGGGCGCAGACGCCGCGACTCATCGGTGAGGCCCTGCAAGGTGCGGGCCTCCGATGAGCGGGGGTACCTCCCACACAGAATCGTGGTGCCCACCCCATTTGCCGCACTCCTGGTGGCCGGTACAGTCGCGTCAATGCCTGAAACAGCCCAAATAGTGATCACCGAGCACGGGGACGAGCGCCTCGAATCCGCGCGCCCGGGCGGCGTGTCAGGTGATGAGGGTGGCGATCAGCCCGCCAGCGCGAGCCGGCGCACGACCATCCTTGCCGGCAGCCTCGCAACGGTCGCGGTCTTAGGCGCCGTCGCCACCCTGGTCCTCGCTGTCCTCAACCGATCTCACCTGCAGACGCTCGACACCGCCGACCCATCATCGATCGCCATCCCCATCAGTCTTGGCGTGCTCGGCATGCTGGTCGCCAGGCGGCAGCCGCGCAACCCGACTGGGTGGCTGCTCTTGGTGGCCGCGGCTACGTCAGCGCTGCAGGGTGTCGAGGACCAGTACACCCGCTACGGCCTGCTCACCCATCCCGGGTCACTGCCCGGGGTCGTGTGGGTGGAGTGGCTCGGGAGCTTCGAATCCGCAGTGATCTTCCCGGGCATCATCGTCCTGGCACTGCTCGTGGTCCTGCCGGATGGCCGTCTGCCGTCGCGCCGGTGGCGGCCACTCCTTGTCATCAGCGCGATCGAGACCGTGGTGATGGTCGCCACGCTCGCTGTCGCGCCCGGACCCATCGACGTGGCCGAGAGCACGGTCAACTATCCGCTGCTTCCCAACCCCCTGGGCATCAGCGCACTTGCGGGGGTCGACAACACCAATGCACCGCTGACCAGCGGGCTGTGGCTCTCCTCGCTTGTGCTGATACTCGTGGCCAGCGTTGCGCCGTTCCTGAAGATGCGGCGCGCCCGCGGTGACGAGCGTCAGCAGTTGCGCTGGATTGCCTATGCGGTGCTGATCAGTGCCGCCGGCGTCATGCCCTTCGTGTTCCTCGCGGGGTCGGTCCTGCCCGATTGGACGTTCGACCTCCCGATCATCGTCGGCTTCGGGTTCGCGTTCCCGCTGTCCATCGGGATCGCGATCTTCAAATACCGGCTGTACGACATCGACGTGGTGATCAGCCGCACCCTGGTGTACGGCTCACTGGCGGTGTTCATCACCGGCGTGTACGTGGGCATTGCGGTGGGGATCGGCGCTGCCATCGGCGGCGGCGGCAAGCCCAACCTTGGCCTGTCGATCCTGGCCACGGCCATCGTGGCGGTGGGCTTCCAGCCCGTGCGTGAGCGGATGCAGCGGATCGCCAACCGGGTGGTGTACGGCAAGCGGGCGACGCCGTACGAGGTGCTCTCACAGTTCTCCGAGCGAGTCGCCGAGTCGTATGCGATGGACGACGTGATGCCCCGCATGGCGCGCGTGCTCGCCGAGGGTACGGGGGCGCAACGCGCCGACGTCTGGCTGCACACAGGCCAGAGCTGGCATCCGGCAGCGCTGTGGCCGGCGGATGCCGTTCCACTGCAGCAACTGCGCAGCGTGAACGGCGAGTTGCCGCCTCGCAACGGCGCGAGCCGCATCGTCGAGGTACGCCATCAGGGCGACCTGCTCGGCGCCCTGAGCGTCACTAAGCGACCAAGCGAACCGCTGACACCTGTCGAGGAGAAGCTGCTCACCGACCTCGCCGGCCAGGCCGGGTTGGTGCTGCGCAACGTGGGACTCACCAGCGACCTGGAGGCCCGCATCGACGAGCTCCGTGCATCGCGGCAGCGGTTGGTCACCGCTCAGGATGAGGAGCGCCGGCGTCTCGAGCGCAACCTCCATGACGGTGCCCAGCAGCACCTCGTGGCTCTCAAGGTCAAGCTCGGGCTTGCCGAGCTGCTGCTGAAGCGGGACCCGGACAAGGCAAAGCTCACCCTGGTCCAGCTGAAGGGTGATGCTGACGAGGCTCTCGACACGCTGCGAGACCTGGCGCGAGGCATCTACCCACCGCTGCTTGCCGACAAAGGGCTTGTCGTGGCGCTCGAGTTGCAGGCGCGCAAGGCCACGGTCCCGGTCACCGTCGAGGCCGAGCACGTCGAGCGCTATTCGCAGGACGTGGAAGCAGCGGTCTACTTCTGCTGCCTCGAGGCGATGCAGAACGTCCAGAAGTACGCCGGCGCGACGCGCGCTGTCATCCGGCTGCGCGCGGACGGAGACCAGCTCCACTTCAGCGTCCACGACGACGGTGCGGGCTTCGACCCTGCCACCGTGAAAAAGGGATCGGGGCTCACCAACATGACGGACCGCCTCGACGCGCTCGGCGGCTCCCTCGCGCTCACTTCCACTCCCGGACAGGGCGCCACCCTGGCGGGGTCACTTCCAGTGCAGATCGACGCGGCGATAGCGGGGTAGCTGTATAGTTATCTAGTTTCCTAGTTAAACTATCCGAGGCAGGAGGCGCGTGCCGTGATCGAATTCCACCTGGACACCCGCTCCGGCGTGGCCCCCTATCTGCAGATCGTTCACCAGGTCCGGCAGGCGCTGCGCCTCGGACTGCTGAGCGAAGGAGACCAGCTCCCCACCGTCAAGGACGTGGTCGCACGCCTCGCCATCAATCCCAACACCGTGCTCAAGGCGTATCGAGAGCTCGAGCACGACGGTCTGGTCGGCGCGCGACCAGGGATCGGCACCTTCGTCACCAGGACGCTGAGCGACGCATCGCTCTCCGCGCACGCAGGCTTGCGGCGCGAACTGCTCCGCTGGCTTGCATCAGCACGGCGCGCCGGCCTCGATGACGAGAGCATCGAAGCGCTCTTTCGCGACTGCGTTCGGGCCGCCGCAGCCGAAGACGTAGCGTGAACGCAGTCCTCGAGACCACCGGGCTCTCCAAGCGCTACGGCCGGCGCTGGGCGCTGAGCGACTGCACGCTGGAGATTCCGCCCGGGCACGTTGTGGGCCTCGTCGGACCCAACGGTGCCGGAAAGACGACGCTGCTCCACCTGGCCGTCGGCCTGCTCGCACCAACGTCGGGCTCGATCCTCGTCCTCGGCGATCGACCCGCTCACAGCGCGGCGCAGCTCGCTCGTGTGGGCTTCGTCAGTCAGGACACTCCTCTTTACACGCGGCTGTCGGTCGCAGACCAGCTCCATGTCGGCGCGTGGCTCAACCCCTCATGGGATCAGGCGCTTGCCGAGCAACGGATCGAGCAGATCGGTCTGGATCCCGGGCAGAACGCCGGCAAGCTGTCCGGCGGTCAGCGCGCGCAGCTTGCGCTCACGCTCGCCATCGCGAAACGGCCGGAGTTCCTCGTCCTCGACGAGCCGGTTGCGAGTCTCGACCCTCTTGCGCGCCGCGAGTTCCTGCAACACCTCATGGAATCCGTCGCGGAACACGGGCTCAGCGTGGTGCTGTCGTCACACCTGGTCTCGGACCTCGAGCGTGTGTGCGACTACCTCATCGTGCTGGTGTCCTCGCGGGTGCAGGTCGCCGGCGACATCGACGATCTGCTCGCGTCGCATCACCGACTCATCGGACCCCGCCGGGACGTTGAGTCGCTCCCGGGTGATCAGGAGGTGATCGAGGCGACGCATACCGATCGGCAGAGCACGCTCATCGTTCGGACCCAACAGCCGATCCTCGACCCAGCCTGGACGGTCGAGCAGATCAGCCTCGAGGACCTCGTGCTTGCCTACATGGGCCGGGCCGCTGCGAACCGTCCGGTCCGGCCCACGTTGCGGATCCAGCCATGATCCGGCTGGCGTGGCGTCAGTTCCGCACGCAGGCAATCCTGGCGTTCGCGACGCTCGTGGTTGTCGCCGTCGTTTTGGCCATCACCGGCTCGAACCTGACCAACCTCTACAACACCACGGTCGCCAACTGCCAGGCCCAACACGATTGCTCGACAGCCATCCCCTCGTTCCTCGGCTCGGACAGCCAGTTGCAGAGCGCGCTCGACATCCTCGTCGTCGCCGTCCCGGCACTGCTCGGGATCTTCTGGGGAGCACCGCTCATCGCCCGCGAGCTCGAGGCCGGAACGCAGCGCCTGGCCTGGACGCAGAGCGTGACACGCGCACGCTGGCTGATCATCACGATCGCGGTGGCCGGGCTGTGCAGCCTGATCGTCGCCGCGTTGCTCAGCCTCATGGTCACGTGGTGGTTCAGCCCGATCGATCGAGTGAACCTGACCATCTTCGCGTCCTTCGACCAGCGCGACATCGTGCCGATCGGCTACACCGCGTTCGCCTTTGCTCTCGGCGTCATGTCCGGTGCACTCCTCCGCCGAACGGTGCCAGCCATGGCAACAACGTTGGTTGGTTTCATCGCCGTCCGGCTGGCCGTCTACGAATGGGTGCGACCGAACCTCATGGCGCCGTTGCACATGACCGTGTCCGACGCTGTGTTCGGGTCCATCACATCCGGGCTGCATACCTCGGTCACGCAGGCGCAGTTGACGAAGGCTCAGGCGGGCCTGCCCCCGAATGCCTGGCTTCTCTCCGGGCAGACCATCAACGCCGCCGGGCACGTGATCGGGCAGAGCGGGCTCGTCAACGGTGGGATCAACTTCCTCTCTGGTGCCGGCGGATATTCGCTCACCATCCAGGGCGCCGGGACCTGCCGCGATGTTTCCGCGGGACCTCCGGCCAACCCAGGAGTGCTGATCCAGAAGTGCGTCGAGCAACTCCATCTCCGTGACGTCCTCACATATCAGCCCAGCAGCCGATACTGGCCCTTCCAGGGTGTCGAGCTGGCAATCTTCGTTGCTCTCGCGCTCGTCTGCGTTGCTGTCTGCTTCTGGTGGGTGCGGCGCGCGAGCTGAGCATGCCGACGTTGGGCAGCATCCCCGCGACGAGACGCTCCTTACCTGCCCGGCAGGTCTGCTATTCAGTCGAAGGCGTACAGGTCGCCGTTGGAGCTCGTGATGAAGAACTGTCCCGTCGAGATGCCCGCCGAGCTGAAGATCAGCGCGCCCGTGCTGTACGTGTACAGCTCAGCCCCGGTTTCCAGGCTGAAGACGTACACCTTTCCTGAGATGTCGCCCACGAAGATCACCTGGCTCCCCGAGGGTCCGGTCACCGAAACCGACGAGACGACACCCGCCGTCGTCGGTGTGGTCGACTTCTTCGGAGCGGGTCCGAGTGTCCATGCAGGGTTGTACGCGCCGGTTGCCGCATTCAGAGAGAAAACGCCCGCCCCGTAGCCGATGTACAGGTAGTTGCCCACCAGTGCGGCACCGGACTGCATCGGGTTCCCGTGATGGATGCTCGTCTTCACGTCGAAGTCCCAGAGCTGTGCGCCGGTCCGGAGATCGAGCGCGTACGTGATGGCGTCCTTACCAGTGTCGTAGACGACACCGTCGGTGTAGCTGGCGCTGCCCGACGCGCCGACGGTGCCCGGCTCGGCGATCGTCGCCGGCGCGCCCACATCCGAGTCCGTACCGACGAGGGTCTGGAACCGCCAGAGGATGGCGCCCGTCTTGGCGTTGAACTCATAGATGGCATCGTCGGGATCGGTCGTCCCGCAGACGATGACCGCTGTGCCGTTGGCAAGCGTGGCGTAGGCCGGCGTCGAGTAGACGCCGGTCCCCGCTCCCGCGCTCCCAGGAGGGTTGCCGAAGTCGTTGGTGTACCAATAGCTTCCGCACGCCGGCCCCGCCGTGTTGCCGACGCCGTACATGGCCCACATCTTTCCGCCCGGAGGCTTGCCGTTGCCCTGGGCGTTGCCGTAGTACACGACATCACCCGTCCCAGCGGGATCACCGATCACCGCCGACGAGGCGATGACGTCGTTCGCGTCCTCCGCCGATTCGCAGATGAACGCCCCGGTGGTGGCGTTGAGCGCGTACTCGTGGTAGTCGCCGTCGCCGAAGTAGACCGTGTTGTTCGACACCGCCGGGGACGAACTCGATCTCCTTGGAGAGACCGGCCACCTTGACGGTCTGGTAGTGCCACACCAGCGCGCCTGTGGACGCGTTATAGGCGTTGAGCTCGCCGTCGTTGTTGCCGACATAGACCACCGAATAGCCGAGCGTGGAGTTGTACACGATCGCCGGTGAGCTGTAGCTCTTGTCGCCGGTGTTGACGCTCCAGTGCAGCCGGTATGCGGTCGACGTGGACAGGATCTTCTCCGTGGAGACGCCCGTGTGCAGTCCGTTGCCGCGGTGCTCCGTCCAGTTCTGGTATCCGGCCGGGATGCTGCGCGCGCTCGGTGCGGCCACCGCGCTCACGGACTGCAGGAGCGGCGCCGTGATTGCAGTGGTCCCCGCGGCGGCCACGGTGAGCAGCAGCGTGCCAACGCGTGCGCTACGCGGCCTCCCACCGGTCGTGAAGACGTCTCGTCGTGTCACATCATTCATTTCGTCGCCCCTTCTACTGATTGGGATGCTCCCGGTCCCGGGGCCGCCCAAGCGTGTCGACCACTCAACTCACGTTTCCCTTGTCCCTCCCTGGTCCGCACAAGAGGATCGCACAGAGGGGTGCGCCAAGTCGAGCCGAACCTGGGGCGTCTGGTGGAGCCCAAGGTGAGGATTGAACTCACGGCCTACGCCTTACCAAGGCGTTGCTCTACCACTGAGCTACTTGGGCTGGAATGAGGGCTTCCGTAGTCTAGGCGACGGGTGAGCCCCATCCGCCCACGACCGCGAACGCACTCCGAAGAACGCGCGTTCGTGGCGGTAGGATTGCGCGGCATTTCTGACACTCGGTGTCAGTCCCAGAGGGCCAGGAGGCAATTCACGATGAGCGAACCGCTCACCCGAATCGACACGCGTTTCAGCCAGCCGAACACGACAGCCACTCCGTGGAGCGAGACGCAGAAAGCGTTGGAAACCGCGGAGTTGTTCTGGATCACCACGGTGCGAGCCGACGGCAGACCGCATGTCACCCCGCTGGTCGCGGTGTGGGTCGATGACGCCCTGTACTTCTCCACAGGTGGCACCGAGCAGAAGGCCATGAACCTGCGAGGCAACAACCACGTTGTCCTGACAACCGGATGCAACGCATGGACTGAGGGGCTCGACGTGATGGTCGAAGGGGACGCTGTGGCCGTCACGGACAACGCCACGCTGTCGCGCCTGGTGGAAGCGTGGACCCACAAGTGGGACGGGCGCTGGCAATACCAGGTTGGCGACGGCCGCTTTCACGATCCCGACGGCGGCGACCCTCTGGTCTTCGGCGTGTCACCTACAAAGGTGATGGCCTTCGGCAAAGGAACCTTCACGCATACGACCTACCGGTTCTAGGCAGCCGGGTCGCGTCTCATCCTCGCGGCAGCCGCGCCGCCATCCCGTCGAGCATGAGCTGCAGGCCGAATTCGAAGAGCGACTTGAGATTGAAGTCGATGTCCTGCTGGACGACTCGCGCGAACGCCGGAAACTCGCCCGAGAGCGTGATCGCCTGCATGCGCGCCTCCTGCGTCTGCATCCACTCTTCGTCCGTGAGACCGGTATCGCGCACCGCTTCCGCCTCCAAGTCGAGGTTGACGGCGGTGCCGCGGACGTAGCTGAAGAGATTCACAGCGATGAAAAGCAGCATCGAGGCGTCCAGCCCGAGACCCTCGAGGGCTCGGAGCGTCCACTCCGTGTGCGGCAACGCGTGCGGCGTCGGTTCCGGGCGGGTGAACGAGATGACCTGGGCCAGCCATGGATGCATCTCGTACATGGCCCAGTGCCGGCGAGCTATCAGCTCCAGACATGCTCGCCAGCCGTCCGGCGCAGGCTCCGGCGGTGGCCAGTCGGCGAAGACCGCGTCGGCCATCATCACCACGAGCTGGTACTTGCTCGGCACGAAGCGATACAGGGTCATGGTCGCGATGTCGAGCGCGCCCGCAACCCGGCGCATCGAGAGGACCGGCAGACCTTCTGTGTCGGCGATCTGGATCGCTGCCTGAACGACCTTCGCGAGCGTCAGATCTGGATCCTGTTCGCGCTCACGCCGCGGCGAGGTGCTCGGGCCGGCAGGAGCCCTGCCGTCGTGAGGCGGCGACGATCATCCCGACACCCGGCCTCGATAGGACGGCACCTTCGTCGCGCAGCAGCGCAAGGGCTCTGGTGGCCGTCGCCATCGCCACCCCCCACTCTCTCGTGATGTCTCGCGTCGACGGCACGCGGTCTCCCGGGCGGAGCGCCCCGGACGAAATGCGAGAACGGATCTCCGCTGCGATGCGGACCGACGGCGTGGCGTGCGGGACGCCCGTGGCGGTCATCTCGCAACCATAACGGACGCCGGCCGTACTAGTGCACCTCGCTGAGCGATGGCGCCCATGAACGCCCGCGCCGGTGCCGGTGAACTCACGGCAGAGGGCTCGAAGCCCTGAAGCACCGAACGGCCGCGCACTAGTGCACTATCTCGAATAATCGAACTTGACATCTCGGCCTCCAGCTCATGTACAGTGTCAACAGATACGGCGTACAGCCTACTCTGTCAGCACATGATTCGGAGGACACGCATGAACAACGACCTGGCGATCACCGTCAAGGGACTCGAGAAGCGATATGGCACGGACACCGTTCTCGCCGGCATCAACCTGGAGGTTGACCGGGGCTCCGTCTTCGCCCTTCTCGGCCCCAACGGAGCCGGCAAGACCACGACGGTTCGGATCCTCGCAACCCTGACGCGGGCCGATGCCGGCGATGTCCGGGTCGCGGGATTCGACGTGGTCAAGGACCGGCATCAGGTCCGCCGGACCATCAGCCTCACCGGGCAGTACACCGCGCTGGATGCGCTGCAGACCGGCGAGGAGAACCTCACGATGATGGGCCGGCTCGCCGGTCTCTCCGGGACGCGACGCCCGGGCACGCAGCCGCGCCCTGCTCGAGGACTTCGACCTCACCGGTGCCGCGCGTCGCCGGGTCGGGGCGTACTCGGGTGGCATGCGCCGCCGCCTCGACCTCGCCGCGAGCCTCGTCGGCAGCCCCTCAGTGATCTTCCTCGACGAGCCCACCACGGGCCTCGACCCCCGAGCGCGCGCAGCAACGTGGGACATCATCACCGGGCTCGCCGAGTCCGGCATCACCATCTTTCTGACGACGCAATATCTCGATGAGGCGGACCGCCTCGCGGATCGGATCGCTGTCCTCGACCGCGGCACCGTCGTCGCCGTCGGGACTCCGGCGGAGCTCAAGGCACGCTTCACCGACCAGCGGCTCGACCTCACGCTCGCCGATGCGGCGTCATTCACAGCTGTCGCGGGACGGCTCGGCGCTCGCGCGGTTTCTGCCGACCGCGATCGCCTCGTGATCGGTGTCGCCACCGACGGCAGCGCTGCACATGCACGCGGATTGCTCGACGAGATCGACCCGGAGCGCTGCGCCGTCACGTCATTCGTCGTGAACGGCGCAACCCTGGACGACGTTTTCATGGCCCTCACCGGCCATGCAGCAGTTGCAGAGACAAGGGAACTCGAAGTTGCTTGACACAGCCACGCTCACGCTCCGCCCAGCGCGCAAACCAAGTGCCGGCACACCGATTCGCGACTGGCTGACGATGTCGGGGCGCTCGTTGCGCATGTCGCGACGAAACATCGAGGGGATGATGACCTCGATCGCGCTCCCGGTATTGCTGATGCTGATCTTCGTCTATCTCTTCGGCGGCGCGATCAACACCGGCACTGCGTATGTCACATATGTCGTCCCCGGAGTGCTCGTGCTGTGCGCAGGTTTCGGCTCTGCGATGACCGCGGTGAACGTGTGCCAGGACATGACGACCGGCGTCATCGATCGCTTCCGCTCGATGGACGTCAGCGGTGCGGCCGTGCTCGGCGGCCATGTGGTGGCGAGCGTCGTTCGCAACCTCATGTCGACGGTGCTGGTGCTCGGAGTGGCGCTGCTGATCGGGTTTCGACCGCATGTCGACGTCGCAACATGGCTCGCTGCCGCCGGCATCCTGCTGATGTTCATCCTCGCCATCTCGTGGCTCTCGGCGATGGTGGGGCTGCTCGCAAAGTCACCGGAAGGGGCAAGCGGCTTCACGTTCCTGCTCTCGTTCCTCCCTTACCCGAGCAGCGCGTTCGTGCCCATCAAGACGATGCCCATCTGGCTCCACGGATTCGCGTCCGATCAGCCGGTGACACCGGTCATCCAGTCAATCCGCGGCTATTTGCTTGGACAGCCGGTGGGGAACAGCGCCTGGTTCGCGCTTGCGTGGACCGGCGGGATCCTGCTCGTGTCCGTGGTGCTCTGCGTCGTCATGTTTCAGCGCCGCGTGGTGTAGCCGGGGGAGTCATGTGCGTGGCAGTGCAGCCAGCCACGCGATCGCAAAGACCGCCGTCGTCACAGCGAGGACGGGAAACGGTCTGCGCGATCGCGTGGCACTCACTGCAATCACGCCGATGAACAACACCGCGGTACCACCGAACAACAGCACACCCGCCTGACCGAGCGGTCCCGCGAGGGCCAGCGCGAGGACTCCCGTTGCAGCCAATGCGATCGGACCTCCCCATCGCGACCCGCTGACGCCGGCAATCACGGGAAGGCTGTGGCGCCCCGCCGCTCGATCACCGTCGATGTCCGGCACCGCATTTGCGAAATGCAGACCGAGCGCGATCAGCGCGGTCAGCGGGATCAGCACCAGCAGCCGCGATGGGATCGAGCCCACCGCTGCATATCCCTCGAGCGGCAGCACCGCCATGCCGCCCCACCACGGCACCCATGACAGCGGCGTCGTGCGCACCCCCAGGTCGTACGAGAGGCCGGCGCCGAGTGCAAGGGCGTCGAGGCTCAGCGTTGGCAGGTTGATCGTCGCTGCTGCTCCGAGCCCGATCGCACCGAGCAGCACACCAATCACCACCGCTGTCCGCCGGGAGACGACGCCGCGCACCAACGGCTTGTGCGGCTTCGCGACGGAGTTGGCGGGAAGATCCAGGACGTCATTGACGACGCCGATGCACAGCTGGACCGGCAGCATCGCGCCCACCAATTGCAGGCACAGGAGGGCGTCGGGCACGCGGTGGGCCGCCAGTCCCGCGATCGCCACCAGGACGATCGTGACCAGCACCGATGGGCCGGGGTGGCCCATGAAGATGAGCGACCGGATCCTCCCGCCGGGCTGTCGCTCGTCCCACCACATCGGGCGGGGTGACCTACTCGGGAGGCGGGTCGGAGGCGGGTTCGGCGCTGGGCTCGTCACCATCGCCGAGCTCGTGCGCCGGGTTGGCGGCGGCTTCAGCCGCCTCTCGCGCTGCGGTGAGTGAGCCGTAGCCGGCGGCCTCTTCAGCAGCGACCTCCGCCGCGACGAGGCGATCGTGGACCGCGTCCTCAAATCGATGGAGCCGGCTCTTCTCGTGCTCGGGTGGATCTTCAGGCGGAGGCGAATCGCTCATGTGCTCACTCTTGGCTGATTGCCGCAGTCGGGTCGCGGCCGGATTTGCAGTATGGGTGATCGTCGCGCCGCAGCACGAGGCGACACGGGCGCGCGAATCCTTCCTCGAACTCTTGCCCGCTCGATCAAGCCTGGCGGTTTTTCACCCCGGCGATCAGAACGTGAAAGAAAATATACCATGAATCAGGCTTCGAGTTCAAGAACTTTTTTTGCAGTTGACGTAGGTCAGCGAATCTGACCGGGCCACGAGTCCAGGGATGCTGTCCACATCGAAGACGGCATCACCTTGAGACCTTCAAAACAGCCGGCGCGTTCCCGACCAATGACACCGGCGCACGCGCGGGTCCCCCTCAGTCGAGGTCGACCAAACCCTCGGCGACCGTCCGGTCGCGGCCCTTGGCAGTCGCCTGCGCGAGGCAGTCTTCGGCGCGCTCGACCAGATCGTCGATGGTTTCCGTCCCCTGATAGGACACGAGGCCGGCCGAAAACGAATGCCCCTCCGGAGTCGACTCGCGGAGGCGCCAGCACAGCTGTGAAGCGCTGGCGGTCTGGCAGTTGACCAGGACGATCGCGAACTCGTCCTCGCCCCAACGCCCCAGGAGATCCTCGGTGCGCAGCACGTCGCGCCATCGCGCCGTTGCCTCGCGGAGGAACTTCTCCTCGGCTGCATGCCCCTCGGCGCCCTGAGCGGTCGTGCCGTGCACGAACGCGATGAGCGCAAGACAGAGTGGATGCTTGCTCCGCCGCGCATGCGCAACGTGACGCGCGGCCTCGGCGAGAAACGTCTGGCGATCAGGCAGCGAGGCGAGGGCGTTCGTGCCGGTATCGACACCGGCCAGCATGGCCATCTCCTCGCGGTCCTCCGCCCCGAACACCGCGAGATCCGCCTCGGAAAGATCGTCCTTGAGCGCGTTGACCTTCATCGGCGATGCAGGGCGGGTTCAGTGGTCAGATGCGCGGCAAGTGCAGAAAAGGTCATGGCATGAGTTTGGTCGGGCGACATTGCAGGACACCATTCACTCGTGTGACATCCGTGTCGCGGCTGCCTCACGACGTGCCGGGTGGGTCCGCTCGTGACTTGACGGGCCGGCGTCCCGCCGCCTGCAAGCGCGCGGCGATCTTCCGCAATGACGTGCGCAGTTCCGGCGGGCGCAGCACCACGAGATCGCATTCGAGGCTCGCAAGGAACGACGCGGCCCAGTCAAAGTCGTCAGCGCTGAAACGCAGGACCGTGCCGTCCGCGGTCTGCTCGAGGGTGCCGTCTGTCGGCGAGACGCGCCGTTTCGCCTCGTCAAAAGTCAACGCCAGCACCACTTCGCATCGAGTCCCGTACACGGCCTCGCCAATCGACTGGCGAACATACGCGACCGCATCGAAGTCGTCCGGCGGCTCGAACATCTCGGTGGTGGCCTCGGTCGCAAGCATCCGGTCCAGCCGGAAGGTGCGCATCGCTCCTCGGAAGTGATCCCAGCTGACCAGATACCAATGCCCGCTCTGGAACGCCACGCCGTACGGATCGACGAGCCGCTCGGTCAACTCCCCTGCTGCCGAGCGATATGTCAAGCGGACCGCGGTCCGGTCGCGCGCGGCAGTGCTGAGGCGCAGGATCGTCTCGACATCCGCGTGATCCCGCTCGACCGGTGACAGGCCGAGGCTGACGAAGTCCTGCATGGCCTGCACCTCGGTGCGTTGGGACTCCGGCAGCAGTCGATCGAGCTTGGCAAGCGCGCCCTGGACCGCCGGCCCCGACGCGGACAACCCCAGGCGCTGGGCAGCCAGCAGCCCGATGATCGTCACGAGCGCCTCTTCGTTGCTGAGCATCAGCGGCGGCAGCTTGAAGCCGCGGCGCAGGCGGTACCCGCCGGCGGGGCCCCGCTCGGTCTCCACCGGGATGCCCATGTCCTGGAGCCCGGCGATGTAGCGACGCACCGTCCGCGGGCTGACCTCGAGCCGGCTCGCCATCTCCTCGGCGGTGAGCTGGCGGTAGACCTGCAGGAGCTCGAGCAGCGTCAGCAAGCGGCTGAGAGAAACATCCATCTCAATCAGTATATAGGACGGATCCTGTCCTTATTGGTTGGTAGCATCTGACCCATGATGAACTGGAACACGCTCCTGGAGCTCGCCCGTGAGCGATCGCACGACATGGTCGACAGCCCGACCCGCAACCGCACCCAGCCGTCGCACGAGGTGGCACTCCCCGCGAGCGAGGAGGTCTTCCTTTACGGCCGCTCGGCACACCTGATCGACGCCCGGGTTCATGCGCAAGCAGACCTCCGCGTCGGTGCCACGGCCCTCGACCTGAGCTGATCTGAGCGGGTCGCGGCGGCTCAGCCCGCCGTGGCCCGCTCCGCCGGTGGCGGCTACGCCATGATGCTGCCGTCGTGAGGATCCAGGCCGTGGTCACCGATCTCGATGGCACGGTGGTCCGCCCAGATTTCTCGATCTCCGCCGCCACACTGGAAGCCCTCGACCTCGTCCAGAGCGCGGGCATCGCCTTCGTCATCGCGACAGCCCGGACGCCGCAGGGGCTGGAGCACTTTCAGTCGCTGGCGCAACGCACGGCGATGGCCGTGTGCTGTTCCGGTGCCATCGGCTGGTCGTCGCAGGAGCAACGTCGCACCTGGATGGACGAGATGGCGCCGGCCGAGATCAGGCACGTCGTTGAGGTCGCGGTCGATGCCGGCGCAGGCGTTGCGAGCTTCGATGGCGCGCTGTGGCGGATGACCGAGGAGTACTACCGCCTCAGCCCCACGCAGCCACATGGGCCAACACGCCAGGTCGTGGAGAGTGCCGTGCTCGCAGCGACACCCTGCTGCACCATGGCGGTGCGGCATCGCGACAGTGATCTCGATCACATCGCCTCCCTCGTCGCGTCGGGAGCAGACTCAGCCGCGCTGAGCCACGTCGGGCGCTCGACGGTTCTCGACATCACGGCGCAAGGCGTCGACAAGGGGACGGGGACGGAACGCGCGCTGCTGGCGCTCGGATTAGAGCCGGCGGCAGCGATCAGCTTCGGTGACATGCCAAATGACCTTGCGATGTTCCGGGTGACCGGCCGCTGCTACTCGGTCGGCTCTGCCGATGCCGCGGTCATGAAGGCCGCGACCGAAGTGCTCCCGAGCGTCGAGGACGACGGCTTCGCGCAGAAGATCGCCGAGCTTGCCGCGGCGGATTGGGTCATTGATGACGTGGACTCAGCCGCGCTCGAGTTGCATCGCTAACCCGAAAGGCCGGCTCAGCCGCGAATGGGAGCAACTCCGCTCCAGACTCCACCTCGCTCACTGATTCCAACCGCGACGCCGGTGCGCCAACCCTGTAACCAGCGCCTGACGGCTCGCGAGGACGACGGATCGCCCGCATAGGGTGGCTCCGAGGGACAACGCCGTCCGCGAAGACATCGTGGCGTCTCCTCACCATGGGCCTGGGAGGGCGAACAGTGGTCATCTTCGGTTGGGGACGTCGCACGTTCCATCACGCGGGTCCGGTGCTCTATCAGTGGTGCCGGAACTGCAGCAACTCGAACTGGTTCTATCTCGTCACCGTTCGTCGCTGGCTCACGCTCTTCTTCATCCCGGTCATTCCGTACGAGCGCCGGCACATGCTCATCTGCCCGGTGTGCAACCGCGGCGTCAATCTCGCCGGCGCCGAGCTGCAGTGGGCGAAGTCGCTGAACCAGCTCGCTCTCCTGTACACCACGAACGCGATCAGCGGCGACGAGTACATGCGCCGCCTTCGCGAGAGCGGAGCGCCGACTCCTGCGGTCGCAGCCAGCCCGCCGCCACTGCTCGCCCAGACGAGCGGAGCTGCGGTGAGCGACGGATTCGGATCCGTCACGGTCGCACCTCCGCCGCCCGTGAGTGCGCCGCCGCCACTGCCGACGACGCCTCCCCCATTTCGCGGCACGCCCATGGGACGCCGGGCGCAGGTCATGCGCGTCGTCATGCCGATTCTGGCCATCGCCCTGGTGGCAGGGATCTGGATCTTCACCAACCAGACCAACAACAACGTCCCACAAGGCAGCATCGCGACGACATTCGTTGCGGGCGCCTGCATCGACGGAACCCCGACGGGGACCTCCATCTCCATCGCCAACTGCGCCGGCGATTACGACGGCAAGATCGTCGAGGTCCTCAATGCTTCGGAGACGGTGTGTGCCTTCGGCGACACGCTGTTCCTCGCGGAATCGCCGAATCCCAACCTCTGCATCAACTTCAACGATCACAACCCCTGACGGGCTGTATCAGCGTCGAGGCAGACGCTCCAGCGCGTACTCGAGACGTGCCAGGCTCTCCGCCCGGTGCGCCGCTTCGTCCACCGCCCGCATCAGTTGGACGCGCGTTGGATACCGGATCAGATCCAGATCCTCGTGCACGTCAGCCAGCCACTGCCGGGCACGACTCTGGTCGGCCGGCGAGAGCAGTACCTTCATCCCCTTGTCCCCCAAAAGGTGCTCAGGACACTAGCGTAACGTTTGGGACGATCGAAGTCTATGGCCGGTTTTTGGCGGGGCTGAAAACCCGGCGCGAAGCCTTCTCAGGTCGGCAGCTTGAACGCCTCGACAGTGCCTGAGTTGTAGTTGGTCACCAGTCCCAGAGCACCGTCGATCGAGATCTCCCGAGGGAACGAGCCCGCAGCAATCCACGCGACCACCGAACTTCGCCCGGCAAGGGCTGCCCGGAGATTCACGACCGTGAGGTCCTGCGGCGCACTCGATCCTGCAAAGCGCGCCGAGTTGGCGACGGCGGCATACCGCCCCCCGTCGTAGACGGCAACACCCACCGGCTCGAAGCCGACACGCACCACCGCCGTCAGCGCTCGCGACGGCTGTGTGAGCAGTTCTGCGGTATTGAAGCCGATCAGCACATCCGAGGCGCGCGCCGTCACCCAGGCGACATCGCCATCCGGTGAAAGCGCAACTCGCACCGGGTTGCAGCCGGCCCCCACATGGCCGGCAATCGCGGCCGCCGGATCCTGCGCCGCCGTCTGCGCATTGAGGACCCAGAGATACCCGGGGCCGTTGCCCGGACCCTCGGTCGTCACGTAGATCCAGCGACCGTCCGGAGAGGTGGCGATCCCCACCGGTCCAGGACCGAGCAGCACCTGCCCCACCACCACCTTCGGCGCTGTAAACCCGCTGGTGAGCGCGCGCTGCACGTCGAACACGCTCACCTCGGCACTGTTCTCATCGCTGACGAAGAGAAAGCGGTCATCGCTGGAAAAGGCCGCCTCGATCTGCCCCGAGGTTCCATCCTCGAACCGACCGAGGATCGGGTCGGCACGTCCCGCCAGCAGTTCGGCGACGCTGACGAGCACCGTGCTGCCGGACGTGGTCACCGCGAGCCATGCACCGTTATGGCTGAGCGCCATGCCATATGCGTTCGACGTCGCAGGCAGCGCAACCGATCTGACCAGGCTCGTCGTGTTCGCACCAACGCGCAAGACGTCGAACTCCCCGTGCGGCGGAGTGGTGGCAGTGGTCGCTGACGCCACGGCGAAATCCGTGCCCGGGAAAGGAAGAATCGCGAACGGACTCCCATCCGCCGCAACCACTGCCTCCGGCGATTGCAACGTCCCCACGGTTGCTGTCGACGATGAGCAGGCCAGCGTGGGTACCGGCGGCGACGAGCGCGACACCGTAGCGCTGCCGCATGCGTCGACCCCTGACAGCAGAAGAGCCGATACGGCAACGCACCCTGTCCTTCTGCGCAGCTGCGCAGATCGCGTGACGCACATGACCCGCTCGATGATGCGGTGTCAGTCCCCGGCTGAGCGCACCGAGCCCCTTAGACGCGCCGTGACTCAGAGCCCCCTCGGCGGCAACCATCGCCAGGCGCGACCCGTCGCGGCGAGCTGCCCCGAGGACTGCCCGCGCCCTACCAATGCATGCCAGCCCGGCTGCGGCCGTCGCGCTGCAACGGCGACGACGATCCCCGTCGTGCACAAGAGCGCGATGGCCTGGACATGACCCGTGGTGTGGAACACGGACCCATCGAGCAGGTATGCCACGTCGAGCATGACTGCCCCGGCGACGCCCGCCGCCAGATTGCGCCGCCCCACGTCAACGAGCACGGCCCCCATGAGGAGGAGGTCGGCGCTGAAGACGTGCGGTGAGAAGAGGAGCGAAAGAACGATGCCGATGTCCAGCGCCAGCAGCGGATCTCGCCGGAGCCGACTGCGGAATGGAAATGCTGCGCAAGCGAGCGCGATGCCCAGCACCGCAACGTCGATCCCCCACCCGGATCCTGCGATGGCGGCCGCGATCCCGGGGAGCCCGTCGGTGAACTGGATCTGCGACTGATTCTGGCCCAGCACGCTCGGGAGGTGCGCCAGTGTTCCGAAGCTCACCACGGCAACGGACGTCAGCAACCATGCCCCCGCTCCAGCCGCGAGTCCGAGCAGCATCGGCCACGCGCGCGCCGCGATCAGCACGATGGGCACCAGCCAGATGTCCTGCGGCTTGACCAGCAGCAGCGACAAGGCAAGCCCTGCCGCGAAACCGTGGTTGGAGCGCGCAAGCAGGTACGCGCCGAGCAGCGCAACCAGCATGAGCCCCACCCACTGCGCGAACACCAGCGTCTCGAGTCCCGGCAGTGGCGCCACCAGCGCAATAGCGACAACGAGCAGCGGCGCCCGCAGCTCCACGGAGCCGATGAGCAGGCGTTGCGCCATGAAGAGTCCCACAAGCAGGGCAGCCGCTTCAATCAGGACGCTGAGCGCCGTGTATGCCGAGAGGCTGAGGCCGGCCACAGGTTGGACCAGCCATGCCATGAGCGGAGGATTGTTGAAGGCCTCCACTCCATTGGGCTGCAGGTGGCCTCCCAGGAGCGCCAGTTGTGCCGAACGCTCGGCGCCCGTGCAATACACGCAGCCGTGCGCAGCGATGATCCGGCCGGCCGCCTGGAAGACGACTGCGTCGGTGGCGCTGAGCGCCTGAGTCCCTCGCACCGCTTGACCGATCGCTGCGCCCACAAGCACAGCGGCCATGAGCGCGACCAGAGCGGCGAGGACGATGCGCGACCTCGTGTCGCGATTTCCCCCTGACCCGGTCTGCCTCTCGCCACGACGCGCGATGGCGTCGTCGGCAGCGACATGGTTCTGCACGAGCGAAATGCCCGGCATGCAAGCCCCCCTGACTGCGATCCCTTCCTGACCTTATGTTGACACGTTTGGTGCGATCGACGGATCGGGGCGCCTTACGGGTCAGCTGGTGCCAGTCCCCTCGGTGTGGCCGGCGACGTCCGGTCGGGAGAAGCTCTCGCGCGCCTCTGAGGCGGTCGGCGGCACCATCTTCCCGTCCCGGATCGCGAGATGCACATCGCAGCGGGCGTCCACCGCAGGATCGTGGGTTGCAATCAACAGCGTCGCCCCGGTGCGGGCGTGCAGTTCGATCAGGAGATCGAAGATCGTCTCGCCGGTCGCCGAGTCGAGGTTGCCGGTTGGTTCATCCGCGAGCAGAAGCGGTGGGTCGACGATGAGCGCCCGCGCGATCGCGACCCGTTGCTGCTCGCCGCCGGAGAGCTGTGAGGGGAGCGAATCGCCCCGGTCTCCCAGGCCAACCTGCTCGAGCAGCTCGCGGGCGCGTTGTTGCAAGCCTTTGCCCGCCTGATACGGGAGCAGCGGTGCTGCCACGTTGTCCGCCGCAGTGAGCGCCGGCAGCAGATGGAAACGTTGAAACACGAAGCCGACGCGGCGTCGATAGTTGACGAGCTTGCGCGGCGGCAACTCATCGAGTTGCGTGTCCCCGACCAGCAATGTCCCGGAGGTCAGGATGTCCATGCCACCAATCACGTGCAGCAGCGTCGACTTCCCCGAACCCGACGGACCGGTGATCGCAACCAGCGCTCCTGCTTCGACGTCGAGGTCCACATGGTCGAGCGCCGTCAGCGATCGCTCGCCGGCTGGATAGTCACGCGTCAATCCCCTTCCGGTGATTGCGACTCCCGGCATTCTTCAGTCCTCCGCAAGCGCCGCAGCTGGCGCGGTTTGTGATGCCTGCCACGCCGGCACCATGAGCACGGCACCGACAAGCACCAAGCCGATCACTGCAGCAAGCACA
Organism: Candidatus Dormiibacterota bacterium; assembly: GCA_963833055.1. Taxonomy (GTDB): domain Bacteria; phylum Chloroflexota; class Dormibacteria; order Aeolococcales; family Aeolococcaceae; genus Palsa-851. Next base: position 68,050 of record CAWHWM010000001.1, read on the forward strand.
GCGGCAGGAGCCACAGCGAGCGCAGAGCCGGTGAGGATCGCAGCAAGGCCCAATCCTACGGCCCCTCCGGCGATTGCGCCGACGATCCCGACCACCATCCCCTCGGTAAACGCCAGACGGAATATGGTCGCCGGACGCCAGCCGGTTGCCGCCAGCACGGCTTGCTCACCAGCGCGGTCGCGCAGATTGACAGCAAGCACATCGGCGACGCTAAAGGCGCCAAGCAGCAACGCGAGCACGGCGGCGATCAGGTCGACGCCGCGCACCTGGACACTCACCACATCACCAAGGGTCGTCCCGACGACCTGACCCTGGAACGCGAGCTGCACCGCGAGCAAGACGGCGAATGCCGCGACGCCGATGAACAGGCCGAGGGAACCGCTCACCAGCCGCGCGGGCCGCCGCAGGATATTTGCCCGAGCAATCCCGGACACGTGTCGGATGGCGCGGTGTCGTCCGCTGCCACCGGGCACCGAGTACACCGCGTCCAGCGGACGGCCTCGAGTTGCTGCGTACGCCGGCGCCAACCCGGCGACACATGCGAGTGCGAGCGCGATTGGGATCACCAACAGCGCGTGCCACCAGGGCAGGTCAAGGCGCAGTGTCAGCGCAAGGATTTCAGCCAACGCTGCGCCGATCACCCCCGTGGCCAGGCCGACCAGGGCGAGCTCACCAAGCACCAGTCGGAAGAGCGCGGCCCGGCCCCAGCCGAGACACGCAAGCACTCCCAACTCGGTGCGTCGTGAACGAACGCTCGCGTACGCACCGTTCGCGAGAAAGAGCACACACACGACGAGCACCAGCACGAACAGGACGACGCTCTTCGCGTCGATTGCCTTGAGAATGGCGAGTGCTGCACCCTTCGATATCCATCCCTCGGCCACCGTGAGCGCAGGCTCACCACAGCACCCTGCCGGAAGGTTGACATCCACGGTTGTCGGCGACGATCCCGCGGTGATGTCGACCTGCAGTCCCGTGTCCTTCTTGATCGCTGTCGCGACAGCGAGGATACGGGCGCGATCGACCGGGTAGAAATCGCGGATGTTCGCGACGCGGACTCGGATGGCGCTGATCGGCGCCGCCACATCCGTGGGTGAGTAGCGCGTGCACGAAGGTACTTCCTTATTGGCCTCGATGTAGCACGCCTGGGACAGCATCTGATCCATCGCAGTGATGGTTGTCAGGAGCATCGGTGGCTGAGCGACGTAGCCCGCGAGATTCATCGTCGGTCCAAGCGGCTCATTCTTGAGCGCCTTCCGCGAGGCGGCATCGGCTCCGGTGACCACCGGCGGGTAATACGTCTCCAGCGGTACTTGGCTGAGCGGGTTGAAGCCCGGAAGCTTGTCGGGATCGAACTCCCCGACGATCTTCGGCGCGACGTAACCCGACTGTTTCGTGGAGAAGTTGTAAGCGCCGTTTCCCTGGTTGATCGACAACTTCTCAAACTGGGTATCCGCATTACCTGGAGGCGCCAGCACCTGATACTCGAACTCGTCGTCGCCTGCATTCCAAACCGTTACGGGGTTCGATGCCTCACTCGGAGTGAGGACGCCGGCGCTGTCCTTGTATTGGACTCCGGAGGTCGTCCAATAGTTTTGTATGGCGTTGTTGAACAGCTCATTGACGGAAGGATGCTGCAGTTCCCGGAGCAGCGCCGCGTAGCCCGACTGCGCTGACACCGACTGCTCCCTCACCAGGCCGGACGGTTGAAGGCCGCGCAGGAAGTTTTCGACGGTAGTGCCATCAGCAAGCTGCTCAGCCGCATCCACGCCCGGAGGGATGACGAGTTGCTGTACTGACGCTGTCAAGGATTCGTCAAGGAAGGTGCGCGACGACGCGATGACGGGGAGCCCGTCGAGATCGGTCGTCGGCGGCGTCAAACCCTCTGTTTCCGTCAGGTAGTGCCCTGCGACTATCGTCTGTGGGAGGCCGACGAGCTTCGCCTCCTGTATCGGGTCGATGGCGGAGAGCATCACCGGAAAGCTGAATTGCAGAACGCCGCTCGGCCCTATCTCGAGGCTGTAATAGGTCTGCGGTGTTCACCGTCGGGGACGCTGCCCGAGAAGCAGAAAAGAGCCAATCCGTGCACCTGCGTTCAGGCCGGTCGGGTGTTGGGAATTCCGGGCACAAGTTGAGGGGCTTCGCCTGGCCAGGGACGACTTGTTCAACGAGGCTTCCACCATCCAGTGCCGGGACCCAGACGAAGCGAGACGTCGGTGTGTAATAGACGTAATCATTGCCGCCCGGGTACGACGACAGACCATTCGCTGCCTTCCACGTGAGGTTGATCCGGAAGAGTTGCTCAGGCGCTGAGTCGATGAGCGAACCGATCGGGATCGAAAGCGTCGCCTGCAGGATCGTGTACCCGATGTTGGCGATGGGCGCTGCAACAGACACCCCGGGTATCCCGAGGATCTTCTGCCACTGGGCAATCGAAATCCCTCCGAAGGTGCCTGCCAGATAGTTGTCCCGAACGAGGTTGTCTTTTGTCTCGATCGCATCGGCCGCGCCTTTCGGACGGACCAGGATGTCGTAGGCAGGGCGTGGTGCGTTCTCCACGGTCCCGTGGACTTCGAGCTGGCTCGTCGCCGCCGCGGCCGTGAGCAGCGAGAAGCTGACAGATGCCACGAGGATGCCTGCGCCAAGAGCGATCGTCCGGTCGCGACGCGATCGCACCTGCCGGCCGATCATCCGCCACATTCCCTTCGCGGCCATCGCGGCGATCATGACTCCCGTTCGACTGCCTTAGGCATCCCCCAACCGAATGAGAAACACAGTCTCACTCGACGCGAAAGCCTCACGCACAGCTAACGCCACGACCCGCTAAGGCTCATCCAACAGCGTCCATTTGACGCCCTCCAACGCCCAGACATAGAGCGGCTGGGCCTGATTCCGCAGTGGTGCCTCGATCCAACCGATCACGAGGAGCTGAGCGGGATCAACGTTGTCGACGAGAGCAGCGACTGACATTGGCGTCTCCGACCTGGACGGGACCGCTGCCTGAAGCTGGAACCACGTCGACGTACCCCATTCCCAACAACTCGCCTGCAGTTCGAAGGACGGCGAGTACGTCGCTGACCCGCACCCCACCAGCCCATTCGCCTCCTCGTCCGGCGACGACGCCATCCAGAGAAGGTCCGTTCGTTATGAGCGAATGCCACGCGGAACCGTCCCAGTCGAATGTCGAGGTTTCCTCGAAGTTCGTCGCCGCCGCGGCGACCAACAGGACATCGCGCGACTCCGGGTCGTACGCCAGCGTGGCTCCGTAAGCAACCGCCGCAAGGTTTCCAGCCAGGTCGCGCTCCCACCGGGTCCGATTCCAGGTCCACGTCTCGACATTCGTCAAGCTCCCGGCGGACGTGGTCAGCACCATCTCGTCGCGAGCAGCGTCCCAGGCCATCGCACCGTCGTCGCCCGGGAAAGGACCGCTCGTGCCGCCACCATCAAGCCGTGCCCACGTGACCCCGTTCCACGCCCAGGTGTCATTGAACTGCGTCGCTCCCACGTCATTTCCCTGGCCGCCATAGAGCATGAGGAGGCGAGTCGCTGGGTCGTAGGCGACAGCCGCTCCGTACCTGGCCTGCGGGCTGTGTGCCGGCGTGACCGAACTCCATCGGCGGCCGTCCCACAACCATGTGGTGTCGGGGGTGTCAACGCCTCCGAACAGCACCACCCTATGCGTGGCCGGATCGTCTGCAACGCTGACCCCGTAGCCGGCGGTAGGGCCCGCGGGCACCGGCGTCGGAAGCGGGCTCGCTGTGGCTGACGGAACCACGGTCGGCGGCGGAAGGACAGCCCTTGGAGGACGCTCTGCAGCCGCCAGCGCCAGGCCGACTCCCGCAACGAGGACCGTGACCACTCCCAGTCCTGCGGTCGGGACCCATCGAGATCGGTGCCGATTGAATCCTGGCCCTTCCGCGCTCACGCTTGTGCATTCTCCGCGCACCTGTCGCACACGACTAGCGGAGGTCTTGGGAGCTGACACATGGCCGACCGCTTCAGTGGTGATGTCCGCAAACCGAGGGCGGACGGTGTTTGGAATGGTGTGCTCGCACTCCCAAGCCTCTCGCCGACCAGCGCCGACGCGACCGATCGGCGGTACGAGTCAGTGGTCGGCGCCGAAACACGGCGGCTCTACAGCCTCGCGCTGTCGATCCTCGCGGACTCCGGCGAGGCCGAGGATGCCGTCCAGGAGACGCTGCTCAAGGCATGGCGTTCATGGACCGCCTTGTCCGGGATGGAACGACCGGCTGCCTGGCTGACACGCGTCTGCGTCAACTACTGCCTCAATCGCCGCCGACTCCTGCGGTCTCGTGGATGGCCGCATCTCGGCCTGAGCGAAGGCACGGAGCCCCAGCGAGCTGGCGGAGCCCGTGCCGAAAGCCTCGACATCAGCCGCGCCTACAAGCGGCTCTCCACCCGGCAACGCGCCGCGATCACGCTCAACTATCGATACGGCTACTCCGTGGAGGAGTGCGCCGTCCTCATGGGGTGTCGCCCCGGAACCGTGCGGACCCACCTCGAACGCGGGCTCGCAGCCTTGCGAAAGGAGCTCAAAGATGATTGACCTCGAGCCGCGCCTGGAAAGCAAGCTTCGAAGCGAATATGAGCGTCTCGAGGCCGAGAGCGCACCCGCGTGGCTCGTGCACTTCGATCCCAGGACCGAGCGTCGCCACCGCAGAGGCCTCAGCATGCTCGCGGCGGTCATCAGCGTTGCCGTCATTGCGGCGGGCTTGGCAACGTTCGGCATCGAGCTCAGTGGTCATCTGCGCTCAGAGTCTCGCGCAGTCCCGGCGACGCCGACCGTGACGACGTCCGCATTCCCCGCATCCACTCGCATCGTCATCCCCGCCACACGCGGGATCGGCACGACTGTGCTCCCCAGCGTGATCAGCACTGGAAAGCTGCTGTACCTGGCGTTCGACTGCGACGGTGCCGCGCTTCTCAAGATCCAGGTGGCAGGCGCCAGCGCTACGCACCCAATTGCGGCCCAGACGAGCGTCGTGCGCTGCCCCCGCTCGACCGCACAACCCCGGCATCGATGTCGCCGAATTCCCCGGTACTGGTGAGCTGCTGAAGGTCACCGTCGAGGCCGGCAAGTCGACACGGTGGGCAGTCGCAGCCGCTGAAGGCGATGTCTCGACGGACTTCCCCAACCTGAGTTTGGGGATACCGGAAAACGAGATCCCGTCGCTGCTCGTCCTGGACACCTATGGCACCGGTGTTGCTTCGCTCCCGGCATTCACGCCGACCCAGCCGTACTGGATCCAGTTTGCGTGCCTCGGGAGCGGCCCCATCAGCATTCGCTCAGCCGATGGTGCGGCGCTGTTCACCTCTGAGGATTGCGCGTCGCCCGGCCTGGTTGGTCTGACGGTCCCCAGCGGTCAAGTCAGCGGAACGAGCGTCTCCCTCGTCGTTCAGGGGGCGTCCGATGCGACGTGGGAAGTGCGCATCGTGCAAAAAGGCAATTTTGCGATGCCACAACCATATGAGACAGCCCCGCCGAAGGCATATCCAGGCACGGACTGGAGTACGGTGCTGCTGCCGGTGACGCACGGTAGTGGATCGGTGACGCTACCGACCGTTACTCCAACCATGCCGTTCATCGAGATCTCTGTTTCCTGTTCCGGCCCGGGGTGGCTCACCATCGACGGGCCACCAGGATCAACGCAGAGCTCAGCCTGCGACATGCCTGGGACCTACGGCGGCGGCCAGGCAGCGACTCTCGGGGTTCCGATATCCCTGAAGGTCAGTGCTGACCCCGACACATCGTGGGACATAGCGATCTACGAAGCGCAGCAACTCGGACCGCAACCCTAGACGCCGCTCTCAGGACAGAGATACCGGTCGTTTGCAGTCCCGTAACGGCGGTGCGATCCGTGCCGACCTGATAGCACGCAGAGTCGATGAATGCCACGTTGGCATAGGGGTCGAGAGGGGGCATTCTCCGAACCGGGGTACTGCCATACCAGTCTTTGGCGTGCCATCGGTGCCGGAGGGACCGGACACGGGTTCAATCCGTCGCTGGAAGGGTTGCGCGGCTTTGCTGCTGTCCTGGTCGTCCTCGCCCACACCCTGCCGGACCAGGGTGGATTCACCGTCGGCGTCGACATCTTCTTCGTCCTCTCGGGCGCCCTCATCACGCGCCTTGTGGTCGATGAACTCTCCCGCACCGGAACCGCCTCACTCAGGCGGTTCTACATCCGTCGCGCATTCCGGCTCTTCCCGGCGCTCTTCGTGTTCCTCGTCGCGGTGCTCGTGTGGACGCAGTTCCTGTGCCCCGCGATCGGCGTTGCATCAGTCCACGGGACGGTGCTCAACAGTCTTCTGTACGTCGAGAACTGGCACATCATCGCGGTGGCCAACGCGGCGACTCCCGCATTCCCAGCCGATCCCGCCTCACAGGCATGGAGCCTGTCGGTCGAGGAGCAGTTCTATGTGTTCTGGCCAATCCTGCTCATCGCGACGTGGAAGTGGAAAGGACAACGCGCGGCGCTGGCGGTAGCCGCCGCCGGGCTGATCCTTTCACTGACTGAGATATACGGTCTTGCGTGGTTCGGAACCACCTATGCCAGGGTGTACTTCGGATCCGACACACGAGCTGCGGAGCTCTTGGCCGGTTGCTGCATCACCCTGCTTGCGCAGTGCGGCTGGCTGCCTCGAGTTCCGAGATTTGCGGCCGGAGCCGCACTCCTGGCGATCGTCGCCGTCGCGGCGCTGCAGCTTCCGCTGGTGTATCAGGTGTACGCGATGGTGGTCCTCGGTTCGATCCTCGTCGCGGGCCTCACGCAGCACGCGCTGTGGCCGCTTGACACGACGGTGGCACGCTGGCTCGGGTCACGCTCGTATGCGATCTACCTGTGGCATCCGTTCATGGCGGCGATTCTCGTCTACCAGTTCCACTTCGGCAACGGTGTCGGCATGCTTGTGTGCGTCCTTGCGGTGACGCTCGTGATTGCAGACGCGTCGTACCGTGGCGTCGAGCACCCGTTACGCGAGATGGGTCGACGCCTGGCGAACCGGCCGATCACGTTTCTTCAAGGGCGGCCCATGGCGAGCGCGAGTGTCGGCGACCCAGGGAAGGAAGGAACTCCGAAGCCATCCGCCGCGTAAAGATGGTGTGGTGCGCCGCGGACTCGTTGGCCTCGTCGTCGCTCTGACCCTCGTGACCGTGAGCGGCTGCGGCCCGCACACGTCCTCCGCGTCCGGTCCGAACGCGGGGCGGGTGGCAGCCGCGAACCCAGGTGACGCATCGACCTCGAGCACGTCGTCCGCACGCGCCACACCGTCGAGTGGGCCTGCGACGTTCTTCTCCGTGCCCACCGCGTCGCTATCGGCGCTGTCGGTCTACGACTGGGACGGCGATCTGATCGGCCACGGCACTGCAGCGGTGCCGCTCGAGTGCTGCGCCGTCGAGCAGTCACCTGACGGGTCTGTGCTGCAGGTCGGTACGTCGACCGGCACAGCGATTCTGGGTCGCTTCGGTAACCTCATTCAGAATCTGACGGGACCGCTGGCGTGGGGTGTCTGGGCTCAGGATGATGTTCACAGGTGCGTCATGGAGGAGGGCGGCAACGACAGTGCTGTGGCGACCTTGTACGTCGTCGGCCCCGGCAGCGACAGCCGAGAGGTCACGAGCCTCAACGGCTTCGGACCGCACGAGGAAACTGAGGTGCTCAGCTGCAACGTCGCTGATAACTACGCTCTCTTGACCACCATCATCATGGGAGGCGTGGAGTCGCTGATCAAGGTCCGCCTCAGCGACGGCATAACGTTGTGGAAGCAACAAGCGAATGTTTCCAACAGTGCCTGCGCTTCCCCGCAGGTCATCTCCCAGGGTGATACGTACGAGGCTGCAGGAAGTGCAACTCAGGGCGTCGTGTGCGACATCGCCACGGGCAGGGTCGTGGCTCATCTGCAAGGGCAGCCCGTCGCGATCTCATGGGCGGGCCACGTGGTCATCGAGTTACTTTCCGCACCACCGAACTCCTTCTCGTTGGAGGCCGTCGACTGGCAGACAGGAGCCGTCCTGTGGCGCAACCAATCTGCGGCCGAGCGGCACGGCTTGGTGCCTGAGGTCCAAACACAGGACGAGCCGAACGCCGATGCGATCGCGTTGACAACGGTGCCGAATCCCGTCCCGACCGATTATTCCCAGGACCTCGCCGAACTGTGGCTCATCCGGCCGGGATATCAAGCACTCGAGCTGAGCACGCAAGCTGAACCGGGAGCTGTCTAAACCCGCAGTTTTCGTCCTCGGGCACTCGCGGCTGTGAGCGGCTATCCCCGCGCTGTGCGAAGTCAACCCCGGTCCAACCAGCCTAGGGTCTTCGAGCGACTTGGTTCTTTTCGGCATGCCCGCTGAATGCTTCATTCAGACCAACCGCAGGACATGTGGCCCGTCCGTCAGACGAGATCGATCCGAAGTCTTGGTTGACTGAGTTCTCACCCCTTTGAGGGATAACACCGCCAGGGTGAACCGAGTCATCATCGGTCGTGGCCTCGAACGGACTGTGGCGCATGATCGGCCAGGAGGTGCGGTCTCGCCACGACCGCGCGATCGCTCTTGGCGCGGGCATCCTTGTGGCGTCAGTGAGCTTCTCGCTGCTGACCGCCGCCGCGTCCACGAGCCAGCTCGAAGTCCACGGCACGGTCGATGCGGCAGCTCGACCCGCGTACGACATCCTGGTGCGACCGAAAGGCGCGGCAGACGCCATCGAGACCCAGGACAACCTAGTCCGGGACAACTACCTCGCCGGTACCTTCGGCGGCATCTCAATCGCCCAGTGGCAGAAGATTCTTGCGCTGCCCAACGTCACCGTTGCTGCGCCCATCGCGAACATCGGCTACGTCATTCCGCAGGCCACCGTGGTGATTCCGATCACGTCACTTAGCAGCACGGATCCGCATCAGCTCTATCGGGTGAACATAACGTGGACGGCAGACAGCGGATTATCGTCATATCCTGGCGGAACTGACTACGTCTATTACACGCCGTCCGATCGCTTCGTGCGCGTGCCAACACTGGACGGAGGGTATTTCGCCGAAGAGGTCGTTCCTGGTCAGCGAAAGCCTATCAACATCTGCCCCAACATCTACCCAGACCCTGTTGCCCTGAACAATGCTGCGGACATGAACTTGTTTTGCTTTTCCGGGCAAACTCCGGCACTCAACTTACTCACGGTTGACGAACCCGGCGTGCAAATCGGGCCTGCCGTTCAACTTTCGTTCAGCTTTCCGATGATGTTGTCGGCAATAGATCCGGTGCAGGAGGCGAAGCTGGTCGGCTTGCAGCAGACCATTATCTCCGGCAAATATCTCTCAGAGACAGAGGGTTTGACGTCGCCAAGGTCACTCTTCGATGGGCTCCCCGTGGTTGCTGCTTCGCGTGAATATCTCGACGAGTCGCTTGAAGCCAATGTCCAACAGCTCACCATCCCAGCCAAAGTGAACCCGGTTGAGGCGCTCGGCTCGGCGTCGAGTGATGAGGCGGTGGATGTCTTCCTGCGAAGCCTTTCCGGACCCACCGTCGAGCGGCGGACGATTTCAGCGCAATCGAGCTACGCGACGCTCTTCGCTCAGGTACCGAACGCAACCATTTTCGCGCCGGACGGAAATGGCGAGCCCGGTCAGTTGTCCAACTATTGGACCACAGCGGGAGTTCAATATACGAGTTAAAGGAAACGTTCTCGCTCCGGTAACGACATCCAACCCGGAGTCTGTCTGGGACGAAGGGATTTATCTCGGAGAGACGCTTCTAGCCCCTCCTGGGAACGAGGACACCCAATTCCAACGCCTCACCGTCCATGAGGGCAATCTCGCAGAAAATCTCATCACTGGGCAATTCGGGGCTGTGGCGATCGATGTCCAAGGACGATTCGACCCCGATAAGCTCCCCGGCTTCAACCCACTCAGCGCCGTTCCCCTCGAGACGTACTATCCGCCAGTCGTCACTGGCGCGAACGCTATGTCGAAGGCGGCACTCAAGAATCAGCCCCTTGGGCCGACAATGAACCTCGGCGGCTATGTCGCCCAGCCTCCGATGCTTCTCACCACGCTGACCGCCATGGAACAGATGCTGTCCCAGAGTTGCTACATCAGAGCTGCGATCGACGTCCCGTTCTGTGCTCGCTACACGGACACTGATGTTGATAGACCGATTAGTGCAATTCGGGTGCGCGTTGCGAACGTGCATGGGTTCGAGCCAATCGATCGCGCTCGGATCCTCGCGGTCGCGACGGCTATCAAGAAGGCCACTGGCTTGCAGGTGGACATCACTGCTGGTTCGTCGCCGACAACAGTGGACGTTGACCTGCCCGCCGGATGCTGTGGGGCGCCAGCACTGACAGTCGCCGAAGGCTGGGTGCGCAAAGGAGCGGCGCTCACGGTGCTCAACGCGGTCGATGCGAAGAGTTTGGTGCTGTTCGTTCTCGTGCTGGTGGTCTGCGTACTGTTTCTTGCCAACGGTGCATATGCGAGCGTCCGCTCGCGTCGAACGGAGCTAGGAGTGCTGGCGTGTCTCGGCTGGGGCCGGGCCGCACTCTTCCGACTTGTGCTCGGTGAGCTTGCCCTGGTTGGCCTGGCCGCAGGGGTGATGGGCGCAGCGTTGGCTGAGATCCTCGCGTTGGCACTCCGGCTGGACTTGCAATGGTGGCATGCGCTTCTAGTGATCCCGATCGCGCTTGGATTGGCGTGCTTCGCAGGTCTCGCTCCTGCGTATGCGGCAACGAGGGGACGCCCGCTCGATGCTGTGTACTCCATCGCAGCTAGCGGTGGCCGTCATCGCCCCGTGCGGCGGGTGTCCGGGATTGCGCGTGCGAACCTCCTACGACGGCCTGCGCGGCTGGTGAGCGGTGCTCTTGGCTTGTTCATCGGTGTCGCCGCGTTTGCAGTACTGCTCGCGGTCCAGCTCGCCTTTCAAGGTCAGGTCGTCGGAACTGCATTGGGCGATATCGTCAGCGTCCAGGTGCGCAGCGTCGACCTGATCGCTGCCGTACTGGCACTGCTCCTCGGGGCGTTCAGCGTCGCCGATGTGTTGGCCGTGAACTTGCGTGATCGGGCTGGCGAGCAAGCGGTGCTCGCGGCCACTGGCTGGCGTCCGGCGACATTGTTCCGGCTCGCCTTCACGGAAGGGATGGTTGTCGGTGTCGTCGGCGCTGTTGCCGGAGGTGGTGTGGGATTGGGGGTCGCGGCGATCCTCACAGGCACAGCTGTCGCGGTGCTCCCCGCCGCGATTCTGGCCGCCGTGATCGGATTGCTCCTGGTCGGCGTGGTGCTCACGGTCCCGGCGTGGCAGGCCTCACAAACGGCAGCCGCCGCAGCGCTGGCGGAGGACTGAGTGTTGCCGGGAGTTGCCATCATCGGTCGTGGATCTCGACATCGAGGCAGGCGCACTCGTCGCAATCACCTGTCCGTCGGGATCGGGGAAGCCCACGTTGCTTCACGTCATCGGTGGTCTGGACATCCTTTCGTCCGGCACGTTGCGAATCGGTGACACGCAACTCGACGAACTGCCACCACGAAAGCTCGTCGCGTACAGGCGTCGCGTCGGGTTCGTCTTTCAACGGTTTCATCTGCTCCCCGCTCTGACAGCGGCGGACAATGTCGCTGCGCCGTTGCTGCCGAACAAGGCGGGAAGGAGTTGCAGCGGCGAGCACGCGAGCTACTCCCTGCCCGTGAGACCAAGTTTGCTCGGAATTCTGGCGTCAGCGCGGTGTGGCCTCTACCCCGGAGTCCGACCGATGTCGCCGACACCAGGTCGCCCACACGCCGCCAATTCCGAGTACGAGCAGGCAGGCGGTACCCACGAAAGCTGTCACGGTCGGCCACAGTTGGCCCACGCCGAGAAGGAGCGCGACAGCGGCTACGGCCACCCCAATCCACCCGCCCGCGCGCGCCTGGTCGAGTGTTGGCGGGATCTTCGGCTTCCTCAGCCACAACCCGGTCCCGGTGAATACCTGTTGGAAGCTCACAACGCCGTAGATGGAACCCGCGATCACGAGCAGGGAGCCAACGATGAGGTGAAAACTCACGGGCGCGCCGATCAGCTCCCGAGAGCGTCCAACGAACTGCAGATGGCCGAGGTGACGGTCGATGCCGTGCTGTACACGGCGATGTGGAAGCTCTCCCCATTCTTGCTCACATCGGTGGTGCACACCATCGCACCCTGGTGCTGATCGCCACTCGCGGTCGCTACCGTCACCCCAGACCGGGACTCGCCTTGGCTCACTGCGGTGCTGACATCACTAGCAAGCCCCTGGACCTGGTCGCTGCTGCCAGAGACGACAAGCGAGAGGGTCTGGCTGCTCGACGTTGTCAGCGTGACTGTGTCGGTTGCACTGCCGCACCCGACGAGGGCGATGGATGCAGCCACACGGAACACCAGACAGAAGCGGCGCATGGTGCGGCTGCGGCCGACCCTAGCCGTCAGTATCCCCGCTCCCCCACTTGCCGGGAACGAAGGTGACGGCGAGGAGGCCAATCGAGAGCAGCAAGATCACGATCGAGCCCTTAGCTACAAACACCAGCAGGCCTAAGACTGCGCACAGCCTCGCACTCCATCTGTAGGTGGCCGCGCGGGCGGTGCCATTCATGGGTCTAGTCTCGCGCCGAAGGCAGGAGCGGGCTCGACGTGTCACCGGAGCGTCACCACCGTTCGCACGTGCCACTCAAATCGAGGTCACATGAACTCTTCGCATCTCGGTAACGAATCTGCTCCGAGGAGCGCTACCCTCGCAGTTCCTCGCGACCCGCATGGATAGGGTCTGACCGATGCTCAGGATCGTGCCGCGTCGTCTCGGTTTTGCTGCCGCTTGCCTTTCGCTGTCGGCGTGCGGCGCCGTAGCGACAGTTGCGACCCCGCCGCAGCGTCCCGCGGCTCCAACCTACGCGCAGGTCATCGCGGCAATGTCCGGAGCCCAGTCTGTCGATTTGACAGCCGACTTCTACGCCGGTGTCACCGTTGCAATTGAAAGCGACGCCACCGGGTTGCTGCTGGGGAAGACCGCCAGGACCGGTATCGGTTCGTTCCAGTTCTATGTGCGCCCCGCCGATCTGAACGGCACTACGGTGGAGCCTACCTTCGACGCGATCCCCGACGCCGGCTTCGCTGCAAGTTGCAGCTCGTGTCACGTACGAGCGAACGTCTGCATCGCCTTCTCTGCCGCCATGGAGCAAGCCACGGGCCTGACCGCAGCCGGGATCACTGGTGCATACACACCGAAGGGATTCGCAGCGCTGATCTCGAAAGGCGCACCAACCATGAGTGTCCAGACGTCAACGGTTGTGGATGACCAGCCCGTATACGTGTTCAAGGGATCGGGCTTTGAATTGGATGTCCCCTTCGGATCGAAGCTGCCGGTGCGTGTGGTGAGCACGGGCAAGTACACAGCTTCCTTTACCGAGTGGAATTCGGTAGGGTCGATCGCCAAGCCTGCTTCGTGCCCTTAGCCTGACTAGGGCGGTCCGGTGGCCTCGCAGGATGACGCGCGGACTCGCCAGATTGACAAGGTAACTCAGACGTATGAGGAGCGCGTGATCGCCTTCGTTGGCGGCTGACGTCACGCGCTCGATTCGACATCGTCGAAGCGGAGCGGCGCCTTATTGGTAAGACCTGCGTCGATATTGGTAGGTTCTGGAGTTCCTACCAATACAGAGTTTTCGCTGGAGAGCCGTAGTGCAGGCGCGATCTCGGATCGTGCTCGCGCTGATCATCACCGGCGTATTCGTGGTGCGTGCCGAAGGCCCACGCCAAGACGTGGGCTAGGCTTACCGCGATATGACCGAAGCGCACCAAAGGTCGATCCAACCTCGTCCGTTGGAGCCGGACGAGCTACGCATTCTCACCTTGCTCCTGGACCAAGATTTCGCAGGAGCCGATGAGCTCCGCGCCCAACTCTCATTTGCTCGGGTGGTCGGTCGCTGCACTTGCGGTTGCGCGACGGTAGACCTGGAGGTGCCCCACGAAGGATGCGCGCCTGCCGGCCCACGTCAAAGCCCAATCCCCTCGGAGGCGCAGGTGCGAGATGCGGCGGGCGAGCCGATGGGAGGCATCCTGATTTTCTTGGAGAAGGGCTGGCTAGCATCCCTGGAGATTTACGCGTATGGCGATCCGATCGCAGCGTGGCCGGCGGACGATCGCTTGACTCTCACCCTCGTCGAGCGGTGAGGGTCGAACGGCCACGCCTGTTCGCCATCCACGCGCATGCGTTTTATCGACCGCGCCACTGCGGTTTTTAGCGGAGCCGATGGGGAGAGGTTCGAACTCCCGACCAACTACTTACAACACGGCCGGCCCACGAAATGAACCGGTTTCGAGTTCAATAGATCCGACCTGCATGACCGATTGCGGACTTATCGGTCGACAGCCGACGGATATGGTCACCAGCTAAAACTGCAGCTCTTGCGGCCTGATGAAGCCCCCGGGCGGCGCGCGGTGCGCAACGCGACGAACGGGGATCTGAGCATCAAGTAGTTGGGCCTGTGACAAATGCGGTCCGGGCCGTTTGCGAGCGGCGCGCAGGCCTACGATCGCGCTATGGAGCCGCTCGCTCAGGAACCGTTGACTACGGCCGAGGAACTCCTTCTCCTTGCGATTGACCCAAGGACAGGTGCATTGCGCTCCCACCCAGCATTTCGTCTTCCCGCCGCAGTTGCTGGCGCTGTGCTACTCGACCTATTTGCTGACGGTTCTCTCACCCTGGCTGAAGACAAGGTGCTGGCAGGCGCCGTTTGCGATACCACTCGCTACGGTGCCGTCGTCGAACGTATCCGCAACTCCCCTCCCCATGACATTCCCTGGTGGGTTGACGCATTCGGGTTCGCGGGAAAGGAAGCGAAAGGCTGGATCGTCGCCAGCCTCGCCTCGAAGGGTGTGATCGCGATCGATGCACGGCCCTGGCTACCTCCCTTCCCACGGACGCGATACCGACTCCTCGAGCCGGCGGTCAGATCCGCCATCGCTACCAAGATCCTCGCGACACTCAGCGCGGATAGCTCGCCGGACACGCAATCCACCGCCCTTGCGGTTATGGCAGGCGAATGCGGATTCGTTAACGAGCTCGCCCCGCGGAGCGAGAGGCGCGGGCTCACTCAAAGGGTTAACGCGCTCTTACAGACCCAGAGCGTCCCAAGCGGCAACCCGGTGGGCAACGAGCAACGACCTACTCCGATCGCTCAGGTGTATGAGGCCGTATTCGCGCAGGGGTTCAACGTGGGTAGCGGCGGAGGGATGTAGTCGCCCGCGACTCGTATGCGCGCCGGGCTCCTGCCCGTCTGCGGGTGGATGCTGGGCCGATGGCACAGGCTGGAATAAAACCGTTCCATTCGATGACGGGGCAGAGTTGGTGGGAGCCTACGGTTCAGGACAGCATGCGGACACACGAACGATGAGTTAATTGACGCCGTCGAGTTCTACGTGAGCCTGCGCTTGCTTGACATATCTATGGGCCGCGACGCCGTCAGGGATTCGCAGCTCGCGTCCGTGACCCGCATCCTCGAAGCGAATTCGACGCCGGCGCCTCGACCGAGATTGGTGCGAATGGAGGTCAGCAAGCAGGAGGAGAAGCTCATCGAGATGAAGTGCCGCTCCCTCGCCTTCGTTCGGTCATTGCTCAAGCGCGGAGGGTAGTCCCTTCCCCTCGTACCGCGGCGTCGCCGTGACATGCAGTCGGACGACCGGCCTCGGTCACTGGGCGTGTCTATACGGACTAGAGGAACCCCAGTTACGTTGCGGGCGAGAGTGTCGCGGAAGCTGACGGCGTCGCTCCTGGAGCCGCTGTGCCCGACGCAGTGATGTGGATCACGCCCTTCATGTTGGGGGCGTGGATGGTGCATAGGTAGTTGTACGTTCCCGGCTGGGTGAACCTAACCTGCCACGTCGCCCCCGGCGCGAGCGTGGGATCGGTCAGGCATTCATCGTTGCTGTCCTGGAACGTGACGGTGTGCACTATCGTGCCCACGTTCTTGAACTCAATGACGTCGCCCACTGCGGCATTCGTAGAATCAGGCACAAACACAAAGTTGTCGGTCGCATCAATGGTGTTGGCAGCGGTGGCGGTGCCGAGCGAGCTCGCGGCAGCGGTGCCGTTGCAGGCGGCGGGCGTTCCGCTGGATGGCGGGCCGTCACCGCAGGCAAAGAGCCCGACCGCGACAAACATTCCGAGGCCGACCGCCAGCGTCCGCAGACGAGGTGCGTGCATCAATGTGGGATCCCGCGCCCCTTCGGAGCGGACACCACCAGCCGAACGCGGCGGATTTGGACCGTCGAAATGGGCTTGGTCGGCATCCTGTGGCGACCTAGCCGGACAGTCAACCACCGCATCGGATGCGAATGCCTCGACTTCGCCTCTGGACTACCTAAGTTGGTTTCGTTCAGTGTGAAGATGGGCACGTGCTCAACAGGTGGTAAGGCCAAGGTGAAGCGGTGAACCACTAAGTCGGCGGCCCAAACGCAGATGTAGATCCCCCCTCGTAGACGAGGATGACCCAATGCAACGAGGGAGGAGCCGTAACGTGAAGCGTCAGCCGACCTCCTGCGCCCGAGCCCACGGGGCCTGCGCTGCTCCCGCCGGCAGACGTGCCGTAATAGCACGAACCTATCCCAAGGGCACCGTTGAAAGCCGGGTCCCCTGACCCGATCGTGAGGACGTTCGCCGATGCGCTCGTCGAGATGCAACCCTCCTCGATAATTAGCGGCTCATCGGGTGTGACGGTGACGGTTGGAAGCGTCGCTGACCCCGAGCCATAGGTGACTTTGATCAGCACCTTGGCGCCGGCGGGCGCTGGCCCACCGAGTTCACCGAAGAACGGCGGCATGGATCCCGGATAATTGGGATTATTCGCATACGAGGGAAACGTGGCGACAGGCCCCGCAGGAGACGGGTACTCATACGCGACGATCATCCAAGTGACCGTCGGATGTGCGGCATCGAACCGCACGGTGAGCGGACCGCCCTGGCCACCGCCGGTTGGCAACGAACCGCTGCAGCGGTTCGGAGTCGAGAACTCGTGCAGCCACCAGGTAGAGTTGTTTGGTCCCAGGAAGGCAGTTGCCTTGCCTGAAAGGACGATGGAATTGAAAGGCGTGGAGTCGCCTGAGCTACAGCTGTACTCGATCCAGATTCCCTCGTTTGGACCCAACGTCACGGTCGCGAGCGTCTTGGTCCCTTTGCCGTAAGTTGTTGGGATCAGCACCTTCGCGCCACTTGGTAGCGAATTGTCAGAGGCGGGGATCAACGGTGTGGGTGTGGATGTGGGTGTGAGTGTGGGCTTGGGAGTGCTGGTGACCTCAGATTTCCCAGCTGGAGTCGGCGAGCCAGCGCCGTGACGCCCATTTAATTCGATCCCGAACACCGCGACAGTGGCCGCGACGACGGCAACGGCTACGGCGCCCGCGAGGACATTGAGCACCTTGCGTCCCGAGCGAACCGTGGCCGGCGTGAAATGCGCCACCTGCGGCGGCAGCGGCTGCGCTTTGATCTCATCGAGAAAGGACCGCAGCCGGCCTTCCAGGCGCGGATCTACGTCACTCATCGCCAAGCTCCTTCCGCAGGGTTGCAAGTCCGCGCGCAACGTGGGTGCGGACTGTTCCAGGACGACAGCCCATCAAAGCGGCGGACTCGTCGTCGGTATAGCCATAGCCGTAGGTGAGCACAATCGCCGCGCGCTGTTTGAGCGACAACCGACGATAGGCGCGGTCCATGTCGACGTTCTGAGCGCTTGAGCTCGCGTCACCGCCCGAGGGGACAAGCTCGGACGTCTGGAGCTGTGGCCAGCCGCGCGAGCGCAGGTAGCGGCGCCTGCTGATGCAGTAGTTGACGCACACCCGCATCAGCCACCGGCTGACATGATCCGTGCGCGCAAGCGAGTCCCAAGACCTCCATGCCTTGACCAAGGTCTCCTGGACCGCGTCCTGCGCCTCGCCCTCGTCACGGAGGATCGATAGCGCGAGGGCGAAAAGCCGCCCGGCATCCGAGCCCACAGTGATATCAAAACCCTGCTCGCCTGCGGTATCGCTCGAAGACGCCTGTATTGCGGCGGACGAGATCACACCATTCCTAACGCAACTCGAGGCCTTTTCCCTGACATGCTGGCGGCTCGACGACCATCGTGCAGTCAATATTGGGCGGCCGTCCGCGGGCTTCTGCTGTCTGTTTCGACCTGAGTACATCCGCACGGGCAGGGCAGATGCGCTGCCTTCCCAACTGTCCGGCGGTGAGCAACAGCGGGTGGCAATTGCGCGGGCGCTCGAAAGGCGGCAATC
>CAWHWM010000002.1:0-301111 GCA_963833055.1 Candidatus Dormiibacterota bacterium
CCGCAGTATTGAAGGACCAGGTCACCGCGTTTGGCGGGTACGATGGCGCTCCGCGCCTTCAGTCTCAGGAACTTCTCGGCGGTTTAGCTCAGGTGGTAGAGCAGCCGGTTCATACCCGGTATGTCCCTGGTTCGAATCCAGGAACCGCCACCATGCACGGAGTGTTCACTGCGCTGACGCCCCGCGAGCGGACGGCCGCCGTGGCGCGTCTGCGGCGCGCGGTCACGAACGCGGTGGATCGTCGCGGCGTCATCCTCCCCGGCGAGCACGTGCTGATCGCGTGCAGCGGTGGACCGGACTCGAGCGCGATGCTCGATGCTCTCGCCCGCCTCGCGCCGCCTCGTGACTGGCACCTGTCGGTCGCACACGTCGACCACGGCATCCGTGCGGGGTCGGAGGCTGAGGCGGATCGCGTCGCTCGAACTCGCCGCGGACCGCGGACTGCCGTTCAGCGCGCTCAGTGTCACGGTACAGCCGGGCGCGTCGCTCCAGGACCGAGCCCGCACCGCGCGTCACCGGGCGCTGCGCGACGAGGCCGCGAGGGTCGGCGCCGGCGTGATCGCGCTCGGCCATACCGCCGACGACCAGGCGGAAACGGTCCTCATGCGCGCACTGGCCGGTGCATCGCCTGCCGGGCTCCCCGCAATGGCCGAGCGCGAGCGTGGTCTCGTGCGGCCGCTGCTTCGCGTCTGGCGCGAGGCGACCATCGCGTACTGCGCGGCGCTCGACATCGATGCGCTGGATGACCCGAGCAACGCCGACCCCCGATTCCTGCGCAGCCGGGTCCGCCACGAGGTCATTCCCGCTCTCGAGGCGGTATTCCCCGGCGCGCGGAAACGGCTGGTTGTCCTCGCCGAGCGCCAGCGGCAGCTGCTGAGTTCAGCGCCGCCGGCGGTCGTGCCATCCCCCGGCGCGGGGGTTGAGATCGTAGACCCCTGGTAGACTGACTTCGTGCCCACGTCTCGTCGCAGCGTCACCTACATCGTCATCGCGCTCGCCGTGATCGTTCTCGCGGCGGTCCTCTACAAAACGTTCCCGAGCAGCAGCGCGACGAGCAAGCCGGCGGGCTACCTCGATGAGGCCATCGCGAACTATGCCAGCCAGTCGAGCAGCACAAGTGGTCCCGTCATCAACGGGAGCTCACAGTACCCAGCCGAGATTCAGAGTGATGGGCAGACCGTCACCTGGTACGTGGGCACCACCCAATACACCACCGTAGAGTCGTCCGCAGACGTCGTCTCCAAGGAGTTCCAGGATGCTCACTTCACCAACTACTCGGTCAACTCCGCGGGCGGGAGCAACTTCTTGCTGAGCGTCATCCTTCCCAACTTGATCCTGTTCGGGTTGATGGCCTTGATCCTGCTGTGGATCTTCCGCCAGACCCAGAGCGGCAACAACCAGGCGCTGTCGTTCGGCCGAAGCCGTGCTCGACTGCTTGCCGGCGACAAACCTGCCATCACATTCGTGGACGTGGCGGGTGTCGACGAGGCGAAGCAGGAGCTCAACGAGATCGTGGAGTTCCTCAAGTACCCGGACAAGTTCGTGGCCGTCGGCGCGCGCATCCCCAAGGGCGTGCTGCTCGTCGGCCCTCCAGGCACCGGCAAGACGCTGCTCAGCAAGGCGGTCGCCGGCGAGGCGGGCGTGCCGTTCTTCAGCATCAGCGGCTCGGAGTTCGTGGAGATGTTCGTCGGCGTCGGCGCGAGCCGCGTCCGCGATCTCTTCGACCAGGCCAAGAAGAACTCGCCGTGCATCGTGTTCGTGGACGAGATCGACGCCGTGGGCCGCCAGCGTGGCGCCGGACTCGGCGGTGGTCACGACGAGCGCGAGCAGACCCTCAACCAGCTCCTCGTCGAGATGGACGGGTTCGAGACCAACCAGCACGTGATCGTGATCGCGGCCACCAACCGGCCCGACGTCCTTGACCCGGCCCTGCTCCGTCCGGGCCGCTTCGACCGGCACGTCATGCTCGACCGGCCGGACATCCGCGGCCGCCGCGCCATCCTCGAAGTCCATGCACGGAACAAGCCGCTCGACCCGGGCGTCGACCTCGAGGTGCTCGCCAAGCAGACCCCTGGCTTCAGCGGGGCCGACCTCTCCAACCTGATCAACGAGGCGGCGATCCTTGCCGCGCGCGGCAACCGGAAGGTCATCGTCATGAACGACCTCGAGGAGTCGATCGCCCGCGTCATCGCCGGCCCGGAGCGCAAGAGCCGGATGATCAGCGACAAGGAGAAGCTCACCATCGCGTTCCACGAGATGGGGCACGCGCTGGTCGGCACCACGCTCGAGCACACCGATCCGGTGCACAAGGTGACCATCGTCAGCCGCGGCCAGGCGCTGGGCTGGACGATGAGCCTGCCCATCGAGGATCGCTATCTGGTCAGCAAGGCCGAGCTCGTCGACCAGCTCGCGCAGATCCTGGGCGGACGCTGCGCCGAGGATCTGATCCTTGGCGAGGACAACATCACCACCGGCGCGTCGGACGACATCCGCAAGGCCACCAACCTCGCCCGCAAGATGGTCACCGAGTGGGGCATGAGCGACAAGCTCGGGCCGCTCACCTTCGGCGAGCGCCAGGAGATGGTGTTCCTCGGCCGCGACCTCGGCGAGCAGCGCAACTACTCCGAAGGGATCGCCTCAGAGATCGACCAGGAGGTCCATCAACTCGTGGCCGACGCTTTCCAGCGGGCCAAGAAGGTGCTGCGCGAGCGCGAGGTCGTGCTCCGGGCCCTCGCCGCACGGTTGGTCGAGGTCGAGACGATGGATGCGCCCGAGATGGAGCGGATCATCAAGGAGGCCGAGTCGCACAACGGTGTGGCACCGGTCAACGGCACCGCACCAGTCAACGGCAGCGGGCCGGCCCCGGATGCGCCGCCGCCTGCGCCACCCGATTTCGTTCCTCCCGCAGAGGCAGCAGCCGGAGCGTAGGGGTACACTTCGGCCGACGGGCCATCGCGGCCGTCGACGGATCACAGCGAACCCGGGGACGCGCGTCGCGCCTCGAGGCGACCTGCCGGCGGCGGTGTCGATGGCTCCGGCAGAACCTTTGCTGACAGAGCGCTTGGATCCACGAGGAGGACCGAGACGTGGAGGGAAAAGGCACGCCGACACTGGCGATCATCGGCGCAGGCCGCGCAGGCTCCGCGCTCGCAATCGCCGCGCATGACGCCGGATACCGAGTTGCTGCTGTCGCGAGCCGCCGTGGCGAGATTGCCGCGAGGCTGGCGGACACGGTCGGCGCCCGCGCCGTCGCGACGCCTCTGGAGGCGGTGATCGCTGCCGACCTCACATTGCTCGCCGTCCCGGACGGCGCCATCGCGACCGTCGCGGATGCGATCGCCACATCGGGCGTGTCGTTGCGGGGACGGGGCGTGGTGCATCTGGGTGCCCGTTTCAGTCGCGAGATCATCGGGTCGCTGCGCGCCGCCGGCGCCGAGGTGGGTGTGCTGCATCCGCTCCAGGCGCTCGCCGGGCCGGACAGCGCATCGCTGCTCGAAGGCGCGTCCTTCCGCGTGGACGCCTCGGACCCACTCCGCCAATGGCTGCTCGCGCTGGTCGCTGCGCTCCGAGCAACGCCCATCGACATCGATCCTGCGAACGCCGCCCTCTATCACGCGGCCGCCGTGCTGGCCGGCAACGCGCCGCTGGCATTGCTCGCTGAGGCGACCCGGTTGCTGGAGGCTGCAGGTGTCGGTGCCGAGCAGGCACACGACGCGCTGGCAGCGCTGCTCGAGGGCGCCGCGCACAACGCTCGACGCGCGGGCCCGGCCGCAGCGCTCACCGGACCCGTGGCGCGCGGGGATGCTGCGGCGATCGCCGCCCACCTCGATGCGCTCGCGCCATACCCGGAAGCGCGCGACCTCTACCTGCACATGACGCGAGCCATGGAGGCGCTGGTCGCGACCGACGCCACTGCCGGCGAGTCCGCCGCCCCCGACTCCGCAACGCAGGTGGCGTAGCCGTGCCGATCACCGTCAACGACCTCGCGGCATGGAAAGCCGAAGGCAAGCGGTTCGTCATGCTCACCGCGTACGACTACCCGACCGCGCAATTGCTCGCGGAGGCCGAGGTGCCGGTGCTGCTCGTCGGCGACACCCTCGGCGACAACGTCCTCGGCTACGCGAACACCCTGCCTGTGACCATGACCGAGATGCTGCACCACGCTCGCGCGGTGGCTCGCGGCGCTCCGAACCAGCTGCTCATCGGCGACCTTCCCTTCGGCGCGTATCAGCGCTCGTGCGGGGACGCCATCGACAGTGCGGTCGAGTATCTGAAGGCCGGGATGCACGCGGTCAAGCTCGAAGGCGGCGGCTGGGCTGTCGAGACCGTGGCGCGTCTCACCCAGCGCGGCATTCCTGTGATGGGCCACCTCGGACTCACGCCGCAGTCCGTCAACGCCTTTGGCGGGATGAAGGTGCAGGGGAGAAAAGCCGGAGACCGCGAGCGGATCATTGCCGACGCCCACGCGCTGCAGGCCGCAGGCGCATTCGCAATCGTCCTCGAAGGCGTGCCGCGCGATCTCGCGGCGCAGGTGACCAGCGAGCTCACCATCCCCACCATCGGCATCGGCGCCGGCCCCGACTGCGACGCCCAGGTCCTGGTGATCCACGACATGCTCGGCATCACCGGCCACCTCCGCGGTGCAGCACCGAAATTCGTCAAGACATACGCCGACCTGGGCGAGCAGATCGTCAGCGCGGCACGCGCATACGCGAACGATGTCCGCGAAGGCCGGTTCCCGGACGATGCCCACTCCTTCCACTGACGTCCCGGAGCTGCTCGCCACCCCCGAAGACCTCCGCCGGTGGTCGGCGAAATGGAAGGGGGAGGGCGCGAGCGTCGGCATGGTGCCCACCATGGGCGCCCTCCACGCAGGGCATCGCTCGCTGATCGACCGCGCGGTGGCGGAGAACGACCGGGTGGTGGTGACCATCTTCGTGAACCCGGCGCAGTTCGGCCCGCGCGAGGACTTCGCCCGCTACCCGCGGACCATGGAGGCGGACCTGGCGATGGTCGGTGCGGCCGGGGTGCATGCCGCCTTTGTGCCGAGCGTCGAGGCGATGTACCCGCCCGACCGCGTGACCGAGCTTTCGATCGACGGTCCGTTGGGCGAGCGGCTCGAGGCCGCCAGCCGCCCCGGCCATTTCAACGGGGTGGCGCTGGTCGTCACCAAGCTGCTGGTCGCCGGCATTCCGGACCGGGCGTACTTCGGTCAGAAGGACGCGCAGCAGTGCGCAATCGTTCGCCGGCTTGCTCGCGATCTCGACACCGGCGTCGAAATCGTTGTCTGTCCAACGGTTCGGGACCCGGACGGCCTCGCGATCTCGAGCCGCAACGTCTACCTCAGTCCCGAAGAACGAGCACGGGCATTGGCCATTCCATCAAGCCTTGCCAACGCAATGGGCCGATTCGACGCGGGCGAACGCGATGCGACATCGCTGGCAACAATTGTTCGGTCCCGCCTGGAAAAGGAAAGACTGGACGTGGACTACGTCGCCGTGGTAAAGGCGGATGACTTCTCGGCGGTGGAAACCGCAGTCCCCACAAACCAAATCGTACTGGCTGCTAGAATAGGGAGCACACGGTTGATTGATGTCGTTCGGCTGGGGGTCGACACAGCGCCCGTTGTTGGTGGCGTCTAGGGGAGATCATGCAGCGGATCATCATGAGGTCGGCTCATTACCGCGTCGTCGTGATGTGGGAGAGCGTCGGCTTCGAGGGGACGTATGCTTGCGCACCCCGGCAGATGTGCGCCCATAACCACATGAGTGAGCGAGCGGTCGCGTGATCAACAGGGCCACACCGACGGATTACGACGTTGTCGTTGTCGGCAGTGGTGTCGCGGGACTCTCAGCAGCGCTCACTGCGGCGCCGCACGCGCGTGTCGCGGTGGTCACCAAGGGCGCGCTCGATGACGGCTGTAGCCGTTATGCACAAGGCGGTATCGCCGCTGCGGTGGGTGACGGCGACTCGCCCGAATTGCATTACGAGGACACGATGGCCGCGGGTCGCGGACTGTGTCATCCCGATGCGGTTCGCGTGCTCGTCGAGGAAGGCCCTGCGCGCATCCGTCAGCTGATTGACTGGGGCGTTGCATTCGATACGCAGGATGGCGAGTTGCTGCTTGCGCAGGAGGCTGCGCACTCACGTCCGCGCATCCTGCATGCGCGCGGTGATGGCACCGGCCTCGAGGTCGAGACAGCTCTGATCCGGCGCATCCGCGCAAGCGGTGCGCGCGTGATCGAGCATGCCGATGTGACCGGCATCCTCACCACCGCAGACGGTGCGGGATGCGGTGTGTCCATCACAACCAACCCCTCCGAATCGCATACGACAACACTGTCGTCGGCCGCGATCGTGCTTGCGAGCGGCGGTGCGAGCAGGCTCTGGCGCAACAGCACGAACCCCGAGTCCGCAACCGGTGATGGTGTCGCCCTCGGCTACGCAGCCGGAGCGGACGTCGCGGGCATGGAGTTCGCGCAGTTCCACCCCACCGCCCTCGCACTGGAAGGCGCGCCGAGGTTCCTCATCAGCGAGGCGGTGCGCGGCGAAGGCGCCTGGATCGTCAACCGCGAGGGCAAGCGCTTCGTCCTCGACGTCGATCCGCGCGGCGAGCTCGCCGGCCGCGACGTCGTGGCCCGGGCCATCTGGGAAGAGCTGGAGCGCAGCGGCGAGAGCTGCGTCTACCTCGACTGCTCACCGCTCGGGGCGCGCGCGGCGATGCGCTTTCCAACCATCGCAGCGACGTGCGCCCGGTACGGACTGAACATCACGTCCGACCCGATCCCGGTCTCGCCTGCGGCCCATTACATGGTCGGCGGCGTCAAGACGGACCTCGATGGCGCGACAACCGTTCCGGGTCTCTACGCATGCGGCGAGGTGGCGCACAGCGGTGTGCACGGTGCGAATCGCCTGGCGAGCAACAGCCTGCTGGAGTCACTCGTCTTCTCGCAGCGCGCGATGCATGCAGCGCTCGGGTGGGCTTCCGAGTCGCCGGCCGGTGAGCCCGCGCCGGCACAGCACAGCGCGCGCCGGGCCACATCGAAGCTCGATCCACGTGATGGCTGGAACACCCTGCGCGATGCGCTCTGGACCGGTGCGGGCGTGGTTCGCGACAAGTTCGGTCTGCGTGCGGCGTCTCGCGAGTGCGAGTCAGTCGCCGCAGCGACAGCGGGAGCCACCACGCTGTCCACGATGCAGCTGCACGCCGCTGCATCCACCGCGTCGCTGGTGTGCACTGCGGCCCTGGCTCGCGAGGAGAGCCGTGGCTGCCACCTCCGTTCTGATCTCCCCCAAGCAAGCGATCAATGGCATGGCGATCTCGTCATGCACAAGGACAGAGGAGCACGCTTTGACCGTCACCTTTAGACCCATTACCGAGGCGCTTTCGTCGGAGAGCATCGATCTGCTCATCGAGTCCGCGCTCGCCGAAGACGTCGGAGCTGGCGATGTCACGACCCAGGCCGTGATTCCGGTCGACATGACGTGCCGGGGCAAGATCGTTTGCAAGCAGGATGGCGTGATCGCAGGCTTGAGCATCGCGCAGCGCGTGTTCCAGCGGGTTGACGAGCGCATCCAGTTCGATGCCAAGACCAAGGACGGGGAGAAGGTCCAGGCGGACCAGATCGTTGCGCGGCTCTTCGGGCCGGCCCGCGGCATGATGACGGCGGAGCGTGTCGGCCTCAACTTCCTGCAGCACCTCAGCGGCATCGCGACGATGACCGCTCGCTATGTCAAAGCGGTTGACGGCACCAAAGCGAAGATCCTCGACACGCGCAAGACCACACCCGGGCTGCGCGCCATCGAGAAGTACGCGACTCGCATGGGCGGCGCGGTCAACCACCGGATGGGCCTCTACGACGCGGTGCTCATCAAGGACACGCATCTCGCGCTCGTCGGTGGGATCACCCCGGCGTTGCGTGCAGCGCGCAAGGCGTATCCCGAGATGGAGATCCATGTCGAGGTGAGCAACCTCCAGGAGCTCGAGCAGGCGCTTGCCGACAAGGCGTCGCACATCCTGCTGGACAACTTCTCCTGCGGTCAGGTACGCGAGGCGATGCAGTTGATTCGCGGGCGTGCGACCGTTGAGGTGAGCGGTGGAGTCCAGGTCACCAACGCGCGGGCGTATGCGCTCGCCGGGGCTGATTACATCAGTGTCGGTGCGCTGACGCATTCTGCGGTGGCACTCGATTTCTCAATGAAAGTTACTCGGTACTGAATCTGCGCAGTGGTTAGCGGGTCCTGTCACCGCGGGTACCCCTCGCCGTCGCGCTTTTATGCGCGCCGGCGCTTCCCCCCGCGGTGCCACCCGCAGGCTGCGTAGCTTCAGGGCTCGTTAGGCCAGGGCCTTCCTGGCCCGCGTTGCGTGGGACCGGGCATCCGAATGCCCAGTGATTCCAGCCTCGTAGGCTGAAAGCGGCTGGCTCAGCCCTGCGTGCTCAGGCGAAACCTTTGCGTCCCTTGCTGTCGTATCGCTTAGGCATGCCAACGTTTATTGATGGGGTCTCCGGGGCGTTGCATTCGTTTGCTATTGCTCACTCCTGGTTGACGCCTCTGGTCATTTGGGGGACGGCTGGGTTTTTGATTCTTTGTCCCGTTGGGTTTCTGGTGATGTTTTTCTGGGAGTGGCGGTTGCGGCCTGGGGTGGCGGGGTTGTTGGGGTTGGTGGTCACGCAGGTGGTGAGCCATGAGTTGGGGCGGTTGACGTATCAGGCCCGGCCGTTTGTGGCGCTGCATTTCACGCCGCTCTTTCCGCACGTGCCCAACAACTCGTTTCCGTCCAGCCTCACGGCGTTTGTGGCGGTGGCGGCGGTGATCGGGGTGCTCGCGTGGGGGCGGGTGGGGTTGGTCTTTGTTGTGGGGATGGTCTTCGTCGGGTTTGGGTGCGTGTATGTGGGCGTGCACTACCCGAGTGATGTGTTTGTCGGCGCGGCAATCGGCGCCGCCTGCGGGTGGGCGACGTGGATGATCGCCGGCGGGCGGCCGATGACGAAGGTGCTCAGCGCCATCGAGCGCCACCTGCCGAAGCGGCGACGCTCGATGGCTGCTGTGCGGACCGCGTCGCAGCCTCGCAACTCGGTTCGGGTTGCTAGAGGAGCGACCTGACCAGGGACTCGACCTGAGTCAGTGACGCGGGCGTGTCCGTGGCAACGACCACCACGATCGTCGTGCCCTGCGCTGCGACGACCCCTTCATTGGTCTTGCCGCCGGTGACCGTCGTGTCGAAGGAGCGGGCGATATCGCCAAGTCCGGAGACGGTTTTGAAATTCGCAGGGAACTTCGAGCTGTATGCGGAGACGAAGGACGAGGGGATGTTCTGGATGATCTCGATGATCACGTTCACAGCCACTGCGTTGTACTCGCACACGATCCCTGTGGCACCGGCCGGCAACTCCGTGGAGCCGCCGCCCTTGATGCCGACGGCATTGGGGAGGCCTGACGTTCCGAGCGCAGCATCGACCGTGGCTCCCGACGGGCACGAGGATGATGCGGTGGTCGTCTGTATCGGCGCGACCGTCGGCGTCGCAGTCGCAACCGGCGCCGAGGTTGCGGGGGCTGATGTGGCAGCTGCACTCGAGCTACCGGTCGGGCTCGCGCTCCCGCATGCGGCGAGGGCAGTGGCGGCCAATCCCATGGCAGCCAGAGATATCCAGCTTGCGTTGCTACGTGTCACCTACGCGCCTCCACCAACCAGGTCCCTATCAAAGCCTCCCGCTGGTGCACTATGAAGCATTCCGCTTCGATTCGAGGAGACTGTGACGATGGCCGATCACACGGACCCTGCACTTGGGACGCAGGCAGGGATGGAGGAGCCCCAGTCCCATCTCACCGGAACGCCGCGCGGCGGCGGCTGGCGGATGTTCGCGGAACCCGTTGAGGTCGAGGCGTTCCTGAACGAGATCTGGGTGCCCGTGCTGGTGGATGGCGTCGATGACGAGAGCGCCGAGATCTGGGCGCGCTGGCCTCCGGTGGAGACCCATCCGTCCGAAGACATCCACCACCAGGTGATCGACGCGTCGCACTACCGCGCGCCGGCAGGGGGATTTCCGGCAGCCTGACCCGCACTAAGGGGTGGACACTCCGGGCGGCATATATATGTCGTGATGAGCGACGCCTCGACGTTCGCCCTGGCAGGAGTGAGGAAAGCGATGTCGGCCCAGTCGGCAGGCAAGGCGATCGGCGGAGAGGTCGCAGCGCTTGATGACGTCTACGCCGCCGAGATCCAGCGCCTTGTGGCACTGGGCACGGTCCTGACCGGCGACGGTGCGGCAGGCGAGGACCTCGCTCACGACGCGTTCCTGCACCTCGTGCAGCGGGTCCATCGCGAACCGGATTATCTGAGCGGGCCGGCGTGGCCGCTGCTGCGCACCATGGTCGTGCGGCTCGCGCTGCAGCGGCGCCGCGCGTGGTCGCGGGAGCTGCGCCGTCTCGCTCGCGTCTGGCAACCCGCTCCGGCAGAGGTGTGGGAACCGAGCGTCGCAACGCTCGACTGGCACGCAGCGCTGCAGACGCTGCCGCCGCGGATGCGCGCCACGGTGGTGCTGTTCTACGGCGAGGATCTCAGCACCGCGCAAACGGCACGTGCGATGGGGTGTTCGCCGCGCACCGTCGAGATCCAGCTGCGCGCGGCTCGCCGGCGGCTCGCGACGCAGATGCGCTGGGACGACCTCGATGAGGACACACGTTGATGCCGACGACATTCGACGACCGCGCCCGAGTGCTGACTCAGTCGCTCCTTTCCGAAGCGGCACGGGTTCCCTCGGAGGCTCGACGCGAGCGGCCGACCAGCGCCCCGTGGAAAGCGGTTGCGGGGTTCACCGCAACGGTCCTCGTCCTCGCCGTCGCCATCGTGGGTGCGTCGCTGGCGCTGCACAGCTCACCTGCCGCGACGTCGCGCCCTGGACCAAACCTGGCGCAGCGCTGGAAGTCGTTCTTCATTCCGGACCTCGGCGGGAACCCCAGTGCGGTGTCGTGTCCGGACGCCGGCACCTGCGTCGCCGTGGATGTGCAGGGCGACGTGCTCAGCACGACGGACCCCGGTGGCGGCGCCGCTGCATGGAAGGTCACATCGGTCGACCCGATGATCCCGTTGACGGGCGTGTCGTGCGCGGATCCGACGCTGTGCGTCGCGGTCGATCAGAGCGGCGATGTCGTGACGTCCACGGACCCCGGCGGTGGTGCAGGCGCGTGGATGCTCAGCGGCATCGACGGCGAGGTCAGTCTCACCGGCATCGCGTGTCCCGACGAGCAACTCTGTGTCGCCGTCGGTGGCGTCGTTCCCACCCCCGACCCGAGCAGCGGCCTCTACGGAGTGGTGCTGACGTCAACCGATCCCACCGGCGGCCCCGGCACCTGGAAGGTGACATCCGTGGACGTGTACAGCCTGAGCGCGATCTCCTGCCCGAGTCCGTCGCTCTGCGTCGCACTCGATGCGAATGGCGAGGTGGCCACGTCGACCGACCCGACCGGTGGCTCCGCTGCCTGGAAGAGCTTCGGGGTGGACCAGGGAACCGCAGACTTCACTGCACTCTCGTGCCCGAGCGCATCGCTGTGCGTCGCAGTCGATGACCAGGGCAACGTGGCGACATCGACCGATCCGACGGGTGGCTCCCGAGCCTGGACCCTTACAAGTCTCAGCTCGGATATCAGCGGCCAACCGAGGTTCGACAGCGTGTCGTGTCCGAGCACGAGCTTCTGCGTCATCGGAGCATTCGCGGATTCGGCACTCGTGTCGTCCGATCCGACGGGCGGCTCGGGATCGTGGACGCCGGTGCGCGTGACATCCCAAGGGGAGGAGGCGATGTTCGGCCTGTCCTGTCCCAGCACCGGCTTCTGCGTCGGCGTTGACGGCGGCGACAACATCCACATCTATCGCAACCCTGCGGGATAGCGGCGCCTCGCATACTTCGGGTCGTGGCCGGCATGCGAGCGTTCGGCGATCTCCACCTCGTCGATGACGTCAGCAGCGCGGACTGGATCGTTGCCAGCGTGCGCACCTTTCAGCACGACGTCGGATCGCTGCTTCCCCTTACCTTCGATGCATACGCGCGGGTGCTCCATCCGGCGCTCCGGGACTGTGCTGCCGGCGACGACATCGAAGTCTCATGGGCGACAGTCCAGCCGCGAACGGGCGCGTGGCGCATGCGGCGATGGAGTGGGTCGCGATCACCGGTGACTGGGCCTTCATGCAGCAGCGCTCGCAGCCGGGACTCTGGGATCACGCACCGTCGATTGGCTCACTCCCACAGCGCCAGGCAGGGAGCCTCGCCGATGTGCTGACCAGATTCACCACCACGCCGGCCGATTGCAGGTTCGCCGTCTGGGACGGATATGGCGACGCGCCCTATGCACGAGACCAGGTGGCGCTGGTCCACATGCCGCAGCGCCCCATGGTGTTGCTCCACGGCCCGCTGCATGCCGCGGGGACCGCGTTCTCCACCGGCCGCTGGCCCGACAGCGCGAGCCTCTGGTGGCCTGACGACAGAACTTGGTGCTGGCCACCGACATCGACCTCATGAGCACCTATGTCGGGGGGAGCACGGCCTGCATCGAGGCGGTGCTGGCGGACACCCGCCTGGGATACTTCCCGGTCACCGTCGATCAGACCGTGCACTGGCAGAGCGACACCATCAATCCCACTCCGGACCCACCACCGACGCCGCCACCGTGGCGCGGCGACACGTCAGCGCGTCCTGCAATCCCTCGATGCTGGAGCGACCGTTACGAAGTCGAGCGCCGCGACCAACTCCTCCTGGAGATACCCCAGCGCCAGGAGGATCCCGTACTCAGGGGTGAGCCTGGTGGCGTCGGTGGCCGTCTCCTCCCAGCCGTCGCCCTCGATGCCGAGGATCTCGCCCGCCGCGACGCGCAGGTGGTTGAAGGCGCGGAGCCAGGCCAGGGTCTGCGCCTCGGTGAGTGGCAGCGTGTCCTCGCCGGCGCTCAGGGCATCCCGGACCATGGTCAGGTCCACCTCGCGGCTCTTCTCGATGTCCGGCCGCACCCAGCGGTCGTACTCGGCCTGCAGCTTCGCGTCGTCGTAGGCGCGAGGAGCGGACGCCAGCGGCGCCGCAAGCCGGGGGCTAAGGGAATCGATGATCCCGATCAGCGCCTCACGTTCGCGCTTGTCGACCTTGACCTGGATCCGCCCACGGCGGCGGAGCACCTGCGCCACGAGACCGAGCTCGCCGGCAGCTCAGGGACGACCCAGGGTCGCCTGGAGCCCGAAGGAGTGGAGCTGAGCGACCGAGACCTCGGCCTGCTCGCGGGGTTGCGTCGCGACCACGGCACGGCCCTCGTTGTGGACCTGGAGCATCAGCCGCGTCGCGGTCGCATGGTCGTAGCCGAACATCCGGCGGAGCACGAGCACCACATACGACATGAGGGTGATCGGGTCATTCCAGACCATGACGTTCCAGCCGAACTCGCGCTGGTCGCGCTCCTCGCGCCCGGGTGCCTTGGCCGGAGCCGGGGCCTTGGTGGGCGTGGGCGCGGAGGTGGTCGCCATGGCATCTAGCGTAGCTCAGGTCCCGCCATGAGGACCACCACCGAGTGGATCCTTCCGCCCCCTCCCAATGCTGCCGGTGACGGGGCTCCCGAGGGAGCGACGTCGCTCAGGCTGCGCGGAAGTCGACGACGCCCGCCCACGCGGACGGAGTCCGTGAAGGCTGGGCTGCAGGAGCCGTTGTCGGGGATGTCACACCGTCGAGCACCGCTTGCAGCGGGAGCTCACAGTTGTGGCACACGATCCAGATGGGACCCGGCTCGCTCACACGTCGTTCGAGACGGTGGCGCTCGCCGCATTCCTCGCAGGTGATGGTCACTCGCATTTCGTTGCGCAGCGTCGCATGGCACCTGCGACGCCTCGCTGATGGCGCTGTCGCGGCAGCGGCAACGGTGTGCAACGAATCGGCGAAAGGGGACCGATCAGCCTCTGGTGATACACTCGGCAAGATCGTGATGGCATCGGCGCAAACGCGCCATTTCACGCCGCAGACACGATCATTTGAAGGCGAAAGCCCGCGACCCTGACCGGCGAGAGAGATTGTTCTGAAGGCAGGAGTACGAGCAAAGGAGTGCATTGACCCCGACGACGGCCCAGGAGCCTGAGACGCTCACCATGGAGGACCTCCTGCGGGAGGACCAGAACTCGATCAGGGCCCTGGCCCACGGTGACATCGTCGATGGTGTCGTCGTCCGTGTCGATCCCGACGAGGTCCTCGTCGACATCGGTGCGAAGAGCGAGGGGATCATCTCCAACCGCGAGCTGTCGGCACGCGGCGAGCAGCCGGTCACCCTCAACTCGGGCGACCAGGTCAAGGTCTACATCATCCAGCCCGAGGACGAGCACGGCAACGTGGTGCTCAGCCTCCGCAAGGCACGCGCGGAAGGCATCTGGCAGGCCGTCGCGGAGAAGGAGTCGGAGGGCGAGATCCTCGACGCCGAGGTCCGCGAGCAGAACAAGGGCGGCCTGATCGTCAACATCATGGGCCTGCGCGGATTCCTGCCCAGCAGCCAGGTGGCGCGGCAGTTCAGCGGCAACCTGATGGAGCTGGTCGGGACCAAGATCCCGGTGAAGATCCTCGAGGTCAACCGCAAGCGCAACCGCCTCATCGTGTCGCAGCGCGCGGCCCAGGATGAGGATCGCGCGCGCCAGCGCGAGGAACTCTTCGAGAAGCTCAAGGTCGGCGATGTCATCACCGGCAAGGTGAGCGGCGTCACCTCGTACGGCGCGTTCGTGAACCTCGGTGGGGCCGACGGCCTGATCCACATCAGCGAGCTCTCGTGGGATCGCATCAACAACGTGAGCGACGTGCTCACGGTCGGCGACGAGCTGTCGGTGAAGGTCATCAAGCTCGACCCGGAGCTCTCGCGCATCAGCCTTTCGCTGCGCCAGATGTCGCAGGATCCCTGGGACACCATCGAGCAGCAGTTCCCGCCCGGCAAGGCGGTGCCCGGCATCGTCACCAAGACCAAGAAGTACGGCGCGTTCCTGCAGATCGCCGATGGCGTCGAGGGCCTGCTCCATATCAGCGAGCTGTCCTGGGATCACGTCGAACGTACCGAAGACGTCCTCAAGGTCGGCGAGGAGGTCGAGGTCATGGTGCTCAGCGCGGACAAGGTCCGCCGTCGCATCAGCCTCTCCCTGCGCCAGCTGCACGGCGGCGGCCCGACCGGCGAGGGCGACGAGATCACGCCTCCGTCCTATGACTACCCCGAGGAGGACGACGATGAGAACGACCACGCCGTTGTCACCGCGGTCACCCCGATGGCTGCCGCGTTGAGCGACGCAGGCGTCGAGGGGAGCACACCCTCGCGCGTCGAGGTCAATGAAGACGTTGCGGCCGGCAGGGCCACCGCCGAGGAGATTGCCGAGGAGAACGCGGAGGCCGACGACGCCGCTGCGACCGACAACATCGACGAGCTCTCCAGCGACGAGTCCGGCGACGACGACGAGGAAGCCGACGCTCCCTCCGAGCTGGAGTCAGAGGTCGAGGAGGCCGAGGAGACGCGCCACCGAAACGCCGGTTTCGGCGACTGACGAAACCCCGGCTGCAGCCGTCGCCGACTCCACCGACGCAGAGGCAGCAGCGCCGAAAGCCTAGGGCACCGTCACCAAGACGGTCACCGCCCCTGTTGTGCGTAGCGCGGTCGTTTCGACGAGGCTACCGGCCTGTATTTGCAAAGTTGCTTAGCTGTCGGCCGTCCCGGGCATAATGGTGGACGTTACGGCAGTGCCCGGAGTCTGACCCTTTCCATCCACGGGGGGGCCGGAAGGGCAATGGAGGCGGTTTTGTACCCGTTCGAGCGCTTCACCGAAAGGGCGAAGAAGGTGCTCACGCTTGCGCAGGAAGAGGCGGAGCGTTCGCACCACTCGTACATCGGCACAGAGCACCTGTTGCTTGGTTTGCTCCGTGAAGGAGAGGGACTTGCGGCCAAGGTCCTCAATAATCTCGGCGTCGAGATCAACAAGGTGCGCAGCACTATTGAGTCTGTGCTCGGTCGCAACGAGCGCATCATCATTCAGCAGATCATCCCGACGTCGCGCGTCAAGAAGGTCATCGAGATCTCCTTTGAAGAGGCGCGTCGCATGGGCAACAACTACGTCGGCACCGAGCACCTGCTGCTCGGTCTGCTCATCGAGGGTGAAGGCATTGCCGCCCACGTCCTCGAGGACCTCGGCGCCAACCTCGAGAAGGTTCGCGGCGAGATCGACAAGCTGCTCCACGAGTCGGGCATCGACGAGGAGTCGAAGGAAGCGCAGAAGAAGCCTTCCAAGACGCCGCTGCTCGACCAGTTCTGCCGCGACCTGACCGACCTCGCCATCAAGAACTCGCTCGATCCCGTGATCGGCCGCGCGATGGAGATCGAGCGCGTCGTGCAGATCCTGAGCCGGCGCACCAAGAACAACCCTGCGCTCATCGGCGAGCCCGGCGTCGGCAAGACCGCCATCGCCGAAGGCCTGGCGCAGCAGATCATCCTCGGCAACATTCCCGAGTCGCTGATGGGCAAGCGCGTGCTCACGCTCGACATGGGCGCGCTCGTCGCGGGCACCAAGTACCGCGGTGAATTCGAGGAGCGGCTCAAGAAGATCCTTGATGAGATTCGCGCGTCGCGCGAGGTCATCCTGTTCATCGACGAGTTGCACACGCTGGTCGGCGCGGGCGCCGCGGAGGGCGCCATCGACGCCGCCAACATCCTCAAGCCTGCGCTTGCGCGCGGCGAGATTCAGTGCATCGGCGCGACCACGCTCAATGAGTACCGCAAGTACATCGAGAAGGACGCCGCGCTCGAGCGCCGCTTCCAGCCGGTGTTCGTCGACGAGCCGTCGCTCGCAGAGACCATCGAGATTCTCCACGGCATCCGTCCGCTGTACGAGAAGCACCATCGCGTGCAGATCACCGATGACGCGCTCAAGGCCGCGGCCGAGCTGTCGGTGCGCTACGTCAGCGATCGCTCGCTGCCGGACAAGGCGATCGACCTCATCGATGAGGCGAGCGCGCGCGTGCGCATGAAGCTCACCACCACGCCGGAAGAGTTGCGTGCGATGCAGCGCGAGATTCGCGAGCTGCAGACGCAGAAGGAAGAGGCAATCGCGGCGCAGGACTACGAGACTGCAGCCAACTTCCGCGACAAGGAAAAGAAGCTCAAGGACAAGTACGTCTCCCAGGAGACCAAGTGGCGCGACGAGCTCGGTGCGACCGTCCCGGACGTGACCGAGGAGCACATCGCCGAGATCATCTCGTCGTGGACCGGTGTCCCCGTCTCCCGCCTCGTCGAGGAGGAGACCTCACGCCTGCTGCGCATGGAAGAGGAGATCCACAAGCGCCTCATCGGCCAGGACGATGCGGTGAAGGTGATCTCGCAAGCGGTGCGCCGTGCACGCGCGGGCCTCAAGGACGCCAAGCGGCCCATCGGCTCGTTCATGTTCCTCGGCCCGACCGGCGTCGGCAAGACCGAGCTCTCTCGCGCGCTGGCCGCGTTCCTCTTCGACAACGAGGACGCGATCATCCGGCTCGACATGAGCGAGTTCATGGAGCGCCATTCCACCGCGCAACTCGTCGGCTCGCCGCCAGGCTATGTCGGCTATGACGAGGGCGGTCAGCTCACCGAGGCGGTGCGCCGGCGCCCGTACTCGGTCGTGCTCTTCGACGAGATCGAGAAGGCGCATCCCGAAGTCTTCAACATGCTGTTGCAGATCCTCGAGGATGGCCGGCTCAGCGACGCCAAGGGCAAGGCGGTCAACTTCGCCAACACCATCATCATCATGACGAGCAACCTCGGCGTGCACGGGTTGAAGCTCAACATGTCGCTCGGCTTCCAGCCGGCGGTGCCGGATGAGCGTGCATCGTCGTCGGAGCACGGCAAGATGCGCGACAGCATCATGGACGAGCTCAAGAAGCAGTTCCGTCCGGAGTTCCTCAACCGCGTCGATGCGGTGGTGGTCTTCCAGCGGCTCGACCATCCGCAGATGCGTCAGATCGTCGATCTGCTGCTCGCCAAGGTCGCGTTGCACCTGGCGGCGCAGGAGCTCACCTTCACCGTGGCGGACGACGCGAAGGAAAAGCTCGTCGACGAAGGCTTCGACAAGATCTACGGAGCACGTCCACTGCGGCGCGTGATCCAGCGTGTCATCGAGGACCCGTTGAGCGAGGAGCTGTTGCGCCTCAAGCACGGCCCGGGTGATGCGGTGATCGTGGAGGTCGTCGACGGCGAGGTGAAGATGCGCCTCGTTCCCAAGGGCATCCGCAAAGAGAAGAAGGAAAAGGCCGAGCCGGTCGCCTCTGCGGCAGGCCCGCCCAGCGCTCCTCCGACGGAGTAACCCACTCAGGAGGGTGCTATGTCTCTGAAGGGAGCGCGCAAGCCGCGGTCCAACCGGGACCTGGCCGTCGACGTCGGACCATCCTCGCGCTCGTCGCCGCGTTCCTGCCGCGGCTCATGACGCCGTTGCCCAACCATATCGTGTGCAGCGAAACGCGGCGTTCAGATTCGAGACCGTCTTTCAAGCCTCGTTCTTCTTCGCGCTGATCATGGCGCTGGAGGACCGTCGCGAGAATTCAGGGCCCCATAGCGCGCAATGACCAACTCCGGGTGTGAAACCGGGCGCCGTCTCAAGGACGCCGGTTCCAGCAGTGCGTGTGGTTACGAAACGACTGGGACGGCGGCCACTCCGACGGCGCCAAGCAGCCTATCGAGTTGCTCGAAGTCGCTCAACGCCTTGGTCTCGTACTGTGCGGCTGCTTCGAGTTCCGAGGCGCTCGCATCGGCCGCCCCGTAGACGCATCCATTCGCAAACTTGGTGGTGTTCGTGAGCGCGTCCTGATACACCGCGTTCATGGTCGCATCGGGAATTGGCGCGTCCAATTGCAGTGTCGCGGTGTCGGCCCGAGTTGACGGCAAGCGGGCGAGTCCGGACAGATCCGACCCGGACAGGCCCGCGATTCCTTCCCAGTCATTGGCAACCGCCATGTAGTCGGTGCTGACCGTGCTGAACCAGGCGCTGAGCGAACTGGCGCTGGCACCCCCGCCAACGTTCACGGGCGCGATCGGCCCGGTGCGGAGGCTGGGCTGGACGAGTTGCGATACTCCCAGAAAGCGACCCGGCGCAGCCGTGAGCATCTAACGACCGTGGCAGCGGTGACGGCGAGCCAGAGCCACGGGGAACGAGGGGTCCGCGGGGCCAGAGGCGGCGGCAGGGGCGGCGGCTCCGGCCAGTTCGGTGGCGCGAGGGAGCCTCGGGCGGTGCGAGCAAGACGTCGGAGTCCATGTGGTGTGCCCCCTCTCCTGACGTTGGTCCGCCGGTGAGCGGCGATCCCACCGACAGTATGCGTCAAACGAAGCAAACAACGGAGACGCGTCATAAAGTCCGGCCTCACGCACCTCGACCCGCGGGGGCCTTCTGGGCTCGCCTTCCCCTCGGTGGACAGGGCCACGGAAATACCGAGAGGCGCGGCCAGATCGTCGACCATCGAGCTGTCTTGGCTTCATAGACACTTCGGTCGATGAGCGTCGGGTTCGCGCGCACGATCATCGAGAACAGGTCGTGCATGCCAAACGGTGCGCACACGATGAAACGGGCATCCTCGTAGCGCACGCCGATGCTCGAGGCAGTGGTCGGCCAGGTGCTGATCGCGTGCTCCGCTGAGCGGTATTGGGGAATCGCGCGACCGAACATTCCCTCGTACCAGAGGTGGACCCGCGCCTCATTCTTCACGTCGATGTTGACCCCGAGTTCGCTCCGCGCGGCGGCCTCGATGCGCTCTTCGCTCTCTGCGCTCAAGTCGTCCGGGTCGAAGTAGACGAGGTCGTAATCCTTGATCCCGTGCGCGGGCTCGAAGCCATGGAGTTGGTTCCAGACCGTTTGCGCAACGGCGCCGGCGCCGAGATACCAGGAGGGAAGAGCGAGCGCGCGAGCCCAGGCCATGATCGCGACGATGTTCGGGTTGCACCGAACCGCCCGCTCGAGGGCCACGACCTGGCGTTCCAGCGGTGCATCGGCAATGAGGGGACCGTCGGTGGGGAGCAGTGGGCATGTCACGAACCCAGCCTAACGTGAGGTCGCGAGTGACGCCAAGGTGACGCGCCGAACTGGTCGGGGTGCTGCTGCGGCCATTCGCGTGCGTACGGGCACCAGGGCACGATCGTCAGGTGCTCCTCCCGGGCTTTGGCAAGCGCCGCTTCGACCAGCCGGCCGCCGACGCCGTGGCCGCGAAACGCTTCGGGGACTTCAGTGTGCACGAGGTGCAACCGGCCGCCGTGAAGCTTGTACTCCAATGCTGCCGTGCTCCCGTGCATGGACAGAGTGAATTGGCGCCCGGCGGTATCGTCGACGACTGCCTGAATTCAGGCAACTAAGGTATGCGGCTGTGCCAAGACCGCTGATGCTTGCAACCCTGACCGACCGTCGCGACTTCGGCGACGACTGGCTGCTCGAGCGCAAGTTCGACGGCGAGCGCTGTGTTGCACGCAAGGTGGGCGATGACGTGCGGCTCGAGTCGCGCACCGGCAAGGACCTGACCGGGACGTATCCCGAAGTGCGCGATGCCCTTGCGACGCAGCACGCGCGCGAACTCCTGCTTGACGGTGAGGTGGTCGCGTTCCAGGACGACCAGACGTCGTTCAGCCGGCTGCAGCAGCGCCTCGGCACCGGCGCGCCGTCACCCGCGCAGATTGCGGCGTACCCGGTGGTCTACTGCGTCTTCGACGTCCTGGAGATCGACGGCACGGATCTCGACGCACCTGCCGCTCGACGAGCGTCGCGCCCGATTGACGCAGGCGATCCGGACAAGCGCGGCTCTGCAGCTCTCGGAGGCCTGGCGCGGTGATGCTCAGCGTCGGTTCGACGACGCGTGTCGATCGGGATGGGAGGGACTCATCGCCAAGCGTGCCGACGCGCCCGTACGCCTCCGGCCGCTCGAAGGACTGGCTGAAGCTCAAGTGCGTGTGGGAGCAGGAGTTCGTCATCGGCGGGTACACCGATCCGACCGGCAGCAGGACTGATTTCGGTGCGCTGCTCGTGGGCTATCACGAGGACGGTCGACTCCGGTACGCCGGCAAGGTCGGCACCGGCTACAACGCCGCAAAGACTGCGCGATCTCGGCGCGCAGCTTCGATCGCTGGAGACGTCCACGCCGGCGTTCGTCGACGCAAAACCCGATCCCGCGCGGCACGCACTGGACGCGGCCCGAACTCGTCGCGCAGATCGGCTTCGCGGAGTGGACGAATGACGGCCGCCTCCGCCAACCGCGGTTCCTCGGGCTCCGCGACGACAAGCGCCCGGCCGACGTGGTTCGGGAGCGCCCGCAATGAGCCGGTGCTTCGGCGACGGTGACCCTCTGTATGAGCGGTATCACGACACCGAGTGGGGCTTTCCGGTCGCCGATGAGCGCGCGCTCTTCGAACTCATGAGCCTCGAGGCGTTCCAGTCGGGGCTCTCCTGGCGGACCATCCTTGCCAAGCGCGAGGCGTTCCGCCGGGCGTTCGCGAACTTCGAAGCTGATGCCGTTGCGCGCTTTGGTCCAGCGGACATCGATCGCCTCCTGAGAGATGCCGGCATCGTGCGCAACCGGGCGAAGATCGAAGCGACGATTGCAAACGCGCGGGCCATCGTGCAGTTGCACGCCGGCGGCCGTCAGCTGATCGAGATCGTCCGGCTGGATCCAGCGGTGTCGCGGCGCAGCCCACCTGCGGCGTGGAGCGAGGTCCCCGCGTCGACGCCCGAGGCCGCGGCTCTCGCGCGCGAGCTCAAAAGCCTCGGCTTCCGATTCCTCGGGCCGACAACGCTCTACTCACTGATGCAGGCCACCGGCGTGGTGGACGACCACCTCGCCACATGCCCGACCCGACCGGCCGCCGAGCGCGCACGAGCGCTCGCGAATTTCGACGCGATGCCGTAGCGGGCTTTGTCCAGCGGACGTCGGGCGCCTCCCGGAAGATGTCGGCCTCCGGCGCATCCTGGCGTAGACCGCAGCGGCGGGGCTCCAGCTTCCGCCTACGGAGCGGCCATAGGTGTCGGGAGGAGGGATGCGCACCCCCCTCCCGACACACGAATCAGTTGCGTCAGTCGCTCCCTACTCGGCCGACCCGCCGGTCACTCGTCGCATTCTCCGAGGCCGACAGCCTTCGCCACCATGCTCATTGTTGGGAGGTACACGGGGTTTCCGCTGATGTCGACCTCGCTCGGCCAGAAGTTTGGATTGGTTCGCGATCGTCACCGAGCCGCCGGCGCTGATGCCTCCGCTCGCACAAGACGCGTTGAAGAACGTGCTGTTTTCATAGATCGTCGTGTCGCCGTCGGTGCCGCCTATGACGGCCGGGGAACCGAGGCCCCACACCATGCCATTGACCAAGTAGCACCGGGCCCGTAGTAGGGATTCAATTTGTTCCACGGACCGTTGTAGCCGTATGCCGGGTGGGTCACACCGCACGGGGTGCAGCCGAACATGGCTATGGGGTTCAGCGCGTTGACGAAATAGTCCTGCGTTGTCCCGAGATTGGCCTCGATCTCCACCTCGACGTCTCCGAATTGGTGCCCCGCCCATCCGGTGCATCCGAGGCTGTCGACCTCCCAAATCGACAGCGTCACGTTCATATAGTTGCTGTCCCACGAGAGGTGGTTGAACCATGACGTGTCCGTGTGTTCGTCGTAGTAGCAAGGACTTAGCGCCATTGCGTGAGCACTTCGGACACCGATGAACGCCGTGCTTGATGCAGCGCCCATCACCATGAGCACAGCGAGGAGCTTTGCAAGCCTTCGCATGTATCGATCCCTCCGAGCGAATCTCGCACAGTCTGCGACCGTGCGGTTTGACGGTACGTTGGAATGTGAGGCGTGGGTGGTGCACTCGATCGGCAGACCCTCCTTGACCGCGTCGTGCGCGACCGCCGGCCGGGGCAGGCGCGGGGAGCATGGTGCGACTTCTTCGTGGCTGCCGTATGAGAGCCGACGTCGCGGCCCGGCGGCTCGTTCCAGGACCCGATCCCGGTCAAAGGAACGAACATATGTTTGCTATGCTCTGGCGCCATGGCCTCCGTCTCCGATCCCCAGGGTGCAGGTTGGTCATCGGCACCACTTGGGTACGCTAGACGGTCAATGCCGAACGATCAAATCGTCATTCGCGGTGCGCGCGAGCACAACCTCAAGAACATCGATCTGACCCTGCCGCGCGACAAGCTCATCGTGATCACGGGGTTGTCGGGCAGTGGCAAATCGTCGCTCGCGTTCGACACCGTCTATGCGGAGGGGCAGCGGCGTTACGTCGAGTCCCTGAGCGCGTATGCGCGTCAGTTCCTCGGGCAGATGGAGAAGCCGGATGTCGATCACATCGAGGGCCTGAGCCCGGCGATCTCCATCGATCAGAAGGGAACGAGCAAGAACCCGCGCTCGACCGTGGGCACGGTCACCGAGATCTACGACTACCTGCGGCTCATGTACGCGCGCATCGGTCATCCACATTGCCCGAACTGCGGCCGCGAGATCAGCAAGCAGTCGATCGAGCAGATCGCAGATCAGGTGCTCCTGCTTCCCGAAGGAACGCGGTTGCTCATCTCGGCGCCGATGGTGCAGGGCCGCAAGGGCGAGCATCGCGATGTCCTGGATGAGGCGAAGCGGCTCGGCTACGTGCGTGCGCGCATCGACGGCGAGCTGCACGACCTGTCCGATCCGATCACGCTCGACAAGAAGTTCAAGCACGACATCGAGGTCGTGGTGGACCGCGTCATCATCGGGCCGGAGCTGCGCTCGCGACTCCATGAGTCACTCGAGCAGGCGTCCAAGCTGAGCGACGGCCTCATCCTGCTCATCCCCGCGGATGCGGAAAGTGGCATGCAGGAGATGCTCTTTTCCGAGGAGTTCGCGTGCGTGTACTGCGGCATCTCGATGGAGGAGCCCGCTCCGCGCAACTTCTCGTTCAACAATCCGCACGGAGCGTGCCCGGCATGCACGGGCCTCGGCGTCCGTCTCGAGGTGGACCCCGACGCGGTGGTTCCGGACCCATCACTGAGCATCGAGGAAGGTGCGCTGTCGGGATGGACGCGCGGACCGTCGCAGCACTGGATGATGGAGGTGCTCGAGACCGTCTGCCGGCGCTTCAAGATCCCGCTCAACATCCCCTGGAACGAGCTCGATCTCAAGGAACGCAAGCTCATCCTGTACGGACTGC
Source organism: Candidatus Dormiibacterota bacterium (assembly GCA_963833055.1). Classification (GTDB taxonomy): domain Bacteria; phylum Chloroflexota; class Dormibacteria; order Aeolococcales; family Aeolococcaceae; genus Palsa-851. The sequence goes on from CAWHWM010000002.1 coordinate 24,159, forward strand.
CCAAGGACGAGACGGTGCGCATGCGGTACGTCTCGCACAGCGGGCAGACGCGGAGCTTCGAGGCGGGATACGAGGGCGTCATCAACAACCTGCAGCGGCGGTATCGGGAGACCGAGTCCGAGTGGGTGAAGCAGGAGATCGAGCGCCTGATGATGCAGAAGCCGTGTCCCACCTGCAACGGCGCGCGGCTCAAGCCCGAGTACCTCGCGGTGACGATCGACGGCATGAACATCGCCGAGTTCTGCAAGCACAGCATCAGTGCGGCGCTGCGGCGCCTCGACACACTGGTGCTCAGCGAGCGCGAGCAGACGATCGCGGTGCAGGTGATCAAGGAGATCAAGGAGCGCCTCGGCTTCCTGCACGACGTCGGGCTCGACTACATCACCATCGATCGCGGCGCCGCCACATTGTCCGGCGGCGAGGCGCAGCGCATCCGCCTTGCGACGCAGATCGGCAGCAAGTTGATGGGCGTGCTCTACATCCTCGATGAGCCGTCGATCGGTCTGCATCAGCGCGACAACCAGAAGCTGATCCGCACGCTGATCGCACTGCGCGACATCGGCAACACGCTGCTCGTCGTCGAGCACGACGAGGAGACGATTCGCGCGGCGGACTGGGTGGTGGATATCGGACCGGGCGCCGGCGAGCACGGCGGTCTCGTGATGGCGTCGGGCACGATCGAGGATGTTCTCGCGTCACCGGGCAGCATCACCGGTCAGTTCCTGCGCGGCGAGCGCAGCATCCCGCTGCCGTTGTTCCGCCGGCCCGCGACATCGAAGCAACTGGTCGTGCGCGGCGCGCGTGCCAACAACCTGCGCAATGTGGACGTCGCATTCCCGCTCGGCTCGTTCATCTGCGTCGCGGGTGTCAGCGGCAGCGGCAAGAGCACGCTCGTCAACGACATCCTGTATCGCAAGCTGGCGCAGTCGCTGTACCGCGCAAAGCACCGCCCGGGCGCGCATGACCGTGTCGAGGGAATTGCCAATATCGACAAGGTGATCGACGTCGATCAGTCGCCGATCGGACGCACCCCGCGCAGCAACCCGGCGACGTATGTCGGCGTCTTCACGGACATCCGCGATCTGTTCGCCAAGTTGCCCGAGGCGAAGATCCGCGGCTACAAGCCCGGGCGTTTCTCCTTCAACGTGTCGGGCGGCCGGTGCGAGGCGTGCTCCGGCGACGGGATGATCAAGATCGAGATGCACTTCCTCCCGGACATCTACGTGCCGTGCGAGGTGTGCAAGGGACGCCGGTACAACCGCGAGGCGCTCGAGGTGAAGTTCCGCGGCAAGAGCATCGCGGATGTGCTGGAGATGACGGTCGACGAGGCCACAGTCCTCTTCGAGCATCAGCCGCGGATCAACCGCAGGCTGCGCACGCTCCAGGATGTCGGGCTCGGCTACATCAGGCTCGGCCAGCCTGCGACTCAGTTGAGTGGCGGCGAGGCACAGCGGGTGAAGCTCAGCACCGAGCTGTCGCGACGCGACACCGGGAGCACGCTGTACATCCTCGATGAGCCCACGACCGGCCTCCACTTCGCCGATGTCGAGAAGCTGCTGGCGGTGCTCCACCGCCTCGTGGACCAGGGCAACACGGTGATCGTCATCGAGCACAACCTCGACGTGCTCAAGACGGCCGATCACATCATCGACCTCGGTCCCGGCGGCGGCGATGGCGGCGGTGAGATCGTGGCCTCGGGGACGCCGGAAGAGGTGGCCGCGAACCCGCGCAGCGCAACCGGTGAGTACCTCGCAAAGATGCTGCCGCCCCCGAGGACCGGCGTCGCCCGTGTCACCGGAACCAGGGTGGCGGCGCCGCGGCCGCGCCGGCGAGTTCCCGTTTCGACCTGATCACACCCCGCAAACGCGGCGGGTGCGCTAACGTGGTGGAACAATGACCTCCATGGACGGCGAGGATCGCCGCCTCCGGCTCAGACGTCTCGACGACTGTCTCGACGTCCTCGAGCAGGCGCACGAGCTGAACCTGACAGAGGTCAGCGAGCGGATGGCCGAGGCCCTCAGCGAGCGAGTGCCCACCGTCCACCCTGGGATGCTGATCGCCGACGCGATCGAGGAGGTCCTGCGTCAGCAGGAGCCGTACATGGTGCAGATCCGTCCCGAGGTTTCACGCAGGGTGCGGCGCCGCCGCGACCCATTCGACGTGAGGCTGCTGCTGCAACGCCGCTGAACCCCAGGCTTCGCGCGGACGGTCCGCAGCTACACTCGGTACCTTCATGAGTGCCTTCGGCTTCGATCCAGAGCAGATTTTCGCTCGGCGGCGCTCCCGCCCCAGGATCGTCCGGCCCCCGGGCCAGCTCCGGCGCCGGATCATCATCTTCAGCGTCATCGCAGCGATCATCGTGCTGCTCATCGTCGCGAGATGGCTCCTCGGGCTGCGCGCCGATTACCTCTATTACGCGAGCGTCGGCCACACCAACGTGTTCTGGACGCCGCTGATCGCCCACATCGTCCTGTTCTTCGTCGGGTTCGCGATCGTGGCAGTCCTCTTCTATGCAGCCGTGATCGGCTGCTCGATCGCCGCCGCAAGCCTCGACAAGCGCGGCCGCAAGATCGCGCTCTGGTCCGGCGGCGTCATCGCGGTCCTGGCGGGCATCGCCGGCGGCTCAACCCTCTCGGGTGAGTGGCAGGACATCCTCGTCTGGATGCACTCGGTGCCCTTCGGCGCCACCGACCCGGTGTTCCACCTCGACTACTCCTTCTTCGTCTTCACGCTCCCGGCGATCGACGACCTCATGGGCCTGCTCTGGGGTGGCGTGATCCTCGGGATGCTCGCCTCGATCGCCATGGCGGTCACGGCGGTCACCGTGATGAATGCCCCGGAAGAGCTGCCGCTGCCGCTCGAGCCGCCGCCAGGCCGCTCGCCCGAGGACGCGCTCCGGGCGTCAGTGATCACCGGCGGTCTCTCGCTGGTCGGGATCTTCATCCTGGCGGCGCTGGGAGCGCACTTCGGCGTCTACCACCTCGCCACGAGCTCGCACACCACCGGCACCAACGGCACCCCCTACGTGGGCCTGGACGCCACCCAGCGCGCCGTGATCCAGCCGGTGCTCGGGTTCCTCCAGGTCCTCGCCATCGGCATGGCGCTCGCCACCCTGGTCGTGGTGGTCATGCGCTGGCGGCGCGCGTCGACGGGAACGGCCATCGCCTTTGCCTCGATGCTCGGCGCCTGGCTCCTCGTGGCCGGCCTCACCCAGGGCATCCCCGCCGCCGTGTACCAGGCAACGAGCGTCGGCCCCAACGAGCAGACCGCACAGACGCCGACGATCGCCGACTACCTGACCACGAGCCGCTATGCGTGGGCACTCCAGACCACCGGGCCCAATGCGGAGGTCCAGAACCGCAACTTCGGCACGCCGCACGCGCCCACGCTGACCGACCTCGAGTCGGATCTCGGAACGCTGCAGAACGTGCGGATCCAGGATCCCACCGAGCTCCCGGACACCCTGGCGCAGATCGACCGCACACGCAGCTATCAGACCTACTCGACGATCACGGTCGACCGGTATCCGAACCCGGCCACCGGCGCCGATGTCGAGGTGATGCTCGGGCCGCGCGAGATCGCTGAGTCGGACGTCCCCAACGCATCCTTCGTCAACACGTCGCTGACGTACACGCACGGCTACGGCATCACCGCGGTGTCCGTGAGTGCCGTCGGCGGCGAGGGCAAGCCCGAGATCCTGGTTGGGCATCAGCCCATGGCCCAGGTGACCGCCGGCTCGCCGCCGGATCTCTCGTTCGACAACTCATCGACGGCGGACCCGAGCATCTACTGCGGCCTGGACACCACCCAGAACGTGGTCTCCGGCACCACGCAACCGGAGTTCAACTACCTGTCGGGCAACCAGGACAGCACCGTGCATGCCAACGGCAGCGAGGTCGGCATCCCGGTCACCAATCCCATCGACAAGCTGGCCCTCTCGCTCGAGGACTTCGGCGGGTTCGACCTCTTCCTCAACAACTCGCTCACCGCCAACAGCCGTGTGCTCGTCAACCGTCAGATCAGCACCCGCATCACCTCGCTGGCGCCGTTCCTCACCGTCGATTCGGATCCCTACATCGTGGTGGACCCGCAGACGGGCCACCTGATGTGGATCGCCGACGCATACGTCAAGACATCGCTCTTCCCCGAGTCGTACCAGCAGAACGACGGCACCTCGTACATGCGCAATGCCGTCAAGGCGGTCATCGACGCAAAGACCTGCGCGATCACGCTGTACGCGGTGAATCTGCAGGAGCCGATCACCGCGGCGTGGAACGCGATCTACCCCGGGCTGCTCACGCCGCTCAGTGACATGTCGTCGTACCTGCGCTCGCACCTCCGCTACCCGGAGGACTACTTCAACGACCAGGCGCAGGCGTACGCCTCGGTGCACATCACGAGCCCAACCGTCTTCTACGACGGCAGCGACGTGTTCAACATCGCGCAGGAAAGTCTCAACGGGACCAACCAGGCCACCACCGCGTACTACGTCGAGGCAGAGCTTCCCGGCACGAGCACACCGCAGTTCATCCTCCTGCAAACCTTCTCTCCGGCAGCGAGTGGAGGTGGCACAACGGCAAACAACATGACGGCATGGTTAGCCGCCGAATGCAACTACACGAACACCAACAATCCGAAGCTTGTTGCCGTGCGCCTCAACAACGCCGATAACGTGCTCGGCCCATTGCAGTTCGACAACAACATCAACACCAACCCGACGATCAGCTCGGAGATCAGCCTGCTCGGCCAGCACGGATCGACGGTCACGCTCGGCAACGTGATCATCCTGCCGTTCAACAACGATTCCTTCCTCTACATCCGCCCGCTCTATGTCACCGCCGCAGCCAACGGCAACTCCTCGTTCCCGCAGTTGCAGGAGGTGATCGTCGGCGACCAGAGCAACGTTGCGCAGGGCACGTCCTTTGCGGCGGCGCTTGCGGCGTTGATCAACAACAACACGGCGATCCCCGGCCTGCCCATACCCACCGGGAGCACGGGCACGGTGACGACAACACCAACGCCGTCACCGTCGGTGTCACCCACACCGTCACCGAGCGCCGGCGCAACGCCGACACCGACCGTCACGCCCACCGGCTCGCTCGCGCAGCAGATCATCGACCTCGACAACCGGCTCGTCGCCGACAACGCCGCTGCGGAAGCAGCGCTCAAGGCGGGGAACTTCACCGCGTACGGCGCCGATGAGGCCAAGGTGCAGCAGGACCTGACGCAGCTGCAGACGTTGCTGGCCGAGCAGAAACCGACACCGTCCCCATAGCCGGGCTGTCCTGAAGCAATGAGCGACGCGATTCAGATCGCACCAGGGATCACCCAGCTCGACACGCTGCTCGGCGGCATGGAGGAGCTCACGGCGGGATTCCTCATCGAAGGCCCGATGCCCGCGCTCGTCGAGACCGGCTCGCAGTCGAGCGTGCCGGCCGTCCACGCGGCGCTCGAGGACCTCGGCCTCGGACCCGACGACCTTCGCTGGATCATCGTCACGCACATCCACCTCGATCACGCCGGCGCGGTGGGCGACCTCGCGAAGGACTTCCCGTCGGCAACCGTTGTGGTCCACGAGCGCGGCGCGCGGCACCTGGTCGACCCGAGCAGGCTCATCGACAGCGCGTCGCGCGTGTACGGACCGCTGCTCGACAGCCTCTACGGCCGCATGACCGCCGTCCCCGAGGAGCGGCTCATCGCCGCGGCCGACGGCTTCCGCATCGACGTCGGCAACGGCCGCCAGCTCGTCCTCGTCGATTCACCCGGCCACGCGAAGCACCACCACGCCGTCCTCGACGAGCACACCGGCACGCTGCTCGTCGGCGATGCGGTGGGCGTGCTGCTCCCGGATCTCGGCGTGCTCCGGCCGGCGACACCGCCGCCCGACTTCGACCTCGAGCAGGCCGTCCACAGCCTCCATCGCTTCGCCGAGCTGAAGCCGGAGCACATGGTCCTCACCCACTACGGACCGGTGGCCGACGCGCAGGCGACCCTCGCCGAAGCGGAGGAGATGCTCCACGGCTGGGTGGAGGTGGCCGAGCGCGTGATCGCCGGCGCCGCCGACGCGGGCATCGACGATGTGGCCGACGCGCTCGCCGAGGCATTCGCGCTCGACCCCGAGACGCTGCCTGAGGGGATCCGCGAGAAAGCCGAGGTGCTCAACGGCGTCCACAGCAATGCCGCCGGGATCGTTCGCTACCTGAGACAGCGGGCTCCGGCACCGGCCGAATGACCACGGCCGCCCGGCCGCGGGACCGGCTCATCGCCGCCGTCGTGCTCAGCGCGGTGATCGGCCTGGTTGGAGGAGGGCTCGCTGCCTGGGGCATCTACGCGCGCTTCGGGCCCGTCGAGCGCGTGACCCAGCAGACGATCGTCGGAGGCTCCGGCAACAGCGGCGGCGGGGCGCAGACCGCGGGATCGATCGCGCAGGCGAAGTCGGTGTCGGTGGTGGAGGTGCTGACCAAACCGGTCACCGCCGCGTCGCTCCTCACCGGGCCCACCGGCATCGTGGACGGCTTCGTGGTCTCTGCCGGCGGCCTCGTGATCACGAGCATCCACGCGATCCAGGGAGCCGACACGCTCCGGATCGCAACCGCCGGCGGTCACATGTACCCGGCCACCATCGTCCGGGCCGATCCAACCCATGGCGTGGTGCTGCTCCAGGCCGTCGGCGCCCAGGGCCTGACGCCGCTCACCTTCGCGACGGTCCAGCCCCGCGTGGGAGATCTCGCCATCGCCGTTGCGCACGCGCCCTTCTCGCCCGTGACGCTGACGACGGGGACCGTGAGCTCGGTGGGCATCACCGTGACCCTGGGCGACACCGAGCCGCCGCTCCGCGACGTGCTCACCGTCGACGCCACTCCCGATCCGCGCCAGGACGGCGCGCCGCTCCTTGACGGCAACGGCGATGTCATCGGCGTCGTGGTGGACGCCGGCAGTGCCGCGCCCGGCGTGGTCGCACTCTCGATGACCGCGGCAGCCAATCTCGTGTCCGCCGCGACCGCAGGGGGCTCCAGCACCCCGGAGCCGGCGCTCGGCGTCCAGTCCGAGATCATCGACCCGGCCACCGCCGCAGCCGCGGGCGTGCCGGTGGGCGCCCTGATCCTCTCGGTCACGACCGGCGGACCCGCGGCAGCGGCAGGGCTCCTCCCCGGCGATGTCGTCACCGCCGTCGGGAGCACGCCGCTGGACGCCGATCACCCGCTCGATCCCACCGTGCTCGGGCTCGCGCCCGACGAGCAGGTGACCCTCACCGTGTACCGGGACGGCAAGTCGCGCACCGTCCAGCTGACCGTGGGAAGCAGCTAGTGCGCCCGAGGCGGCACACTGAGACCTCATGGAACTGACGTATCACGGCCACTCGTGCATCCGGCTCAAGGGCAAGGAGATGACCGTCGTCATCGATCCGCCGCAGACCACCCTCCCCGGTCTCGCCAAGGGCAGCCTGGGACTCATCATCCGCACCGAGGGAACCACCACCGACCCCGCCACGCTCCGTCCGCGCGAGGGCGAGCTGCAGGAGGTGCGAGGCCCCGGCGAGTTCGAGATCGGCGGGGTGAGCATCCTCGGCGTCGCCGCAGGGGAGACCACCGTCATGCGCGTCTCGGTCGATGACGTGCGTGTGGTGGCGGCCGGCTGCCTGCGCCGCCAGCTCAGTGAGGAAGAGATCGACAGCCTCGGCCACGTCGATGTCCTGGTGATCCCGGTGGGCGGCGGCGATGCGCTCGGCGCCATCGAGGCGGCCAAGCTCGTCAACGCCGTGGAGCCGAGCATCGTGGTGCCGGCGCGCTTCGGCGGTGGCGGCGCCGGCGAGTACGAGACGGTGGGCAAGTTCGCCCAGGAGATGGGCCTCGCCGAAGGCGCGTGGGAAAACCAGCCGCGCCTCGTGCTCACCGGATCCACCGGCGAGACCGATGAGACCCGCGTCGTCTTCCTGGAGGCGCGGGCCGGCTAGTCGCTGTGACATTCGAACATCGGTGCGTCTCCGCGGCGCGCTGCTGATACAATCACGCAAACCATCCCGGGAGGCTCTGCGCATGGCGAAGTTCGTGTTCGTGACAGGCGGAGTCGTCTCTTCACTCGGCAAGGGAATCACCGCAGCCTCGATCGGCACGATCCTCAAGGCGCGCGGCCTGCATGTCGGGATGCAGAAGCTCGACCCCTATCTCAACGTCGATCCGGGCACGATGTCGCCCTATCAGCACGGCGAGGTATTCGTCACCGACGATGGCGCTGAGACCGATCTCGACCTCGGCAATTACGAGCGTTTCCTCGACGTTGCGCTGAGCAAGGCGAGCAACGTCACCACCGGCAAGATCTACGCGTCGGTGATCGCCAAGGAGCGCCGCGGCGATTATCTCGGCGGCACCGTGCAGGTCATCCCGCACATCACCAACGAGATCAAGCATCGCGTGCTCCGAGTGGCCGAAAATGAGCTGCCACAACCCGATATCGTCATTGTCGAGGTCGGCGGCACCGTCGGTGACATCGAGTCACTGCCGTTCCTCGAAGCGATCCGGCAGATGAAGAACGACGTCGGTCGCAACAACGTCTGCTACGTCCATCTGACGCTCGTTCCGTACGTGAACGCGAGCGAGGAATTCAAGAGCAAGCCCACGCAGCACTCGGTGAATCAGCTGCGTTCCATCGGTATTCAGCCGGACGCGATCATCGCGCGCAGCGAGAAGCCGATCAGCGAGCCGCTCAAGGAAAAGATCGCGCTGTTCGGCGACGTCGAGATGCGCGCGGTGATCAACGTCCCCGACGCGAGCTCCATCTACCAGGTGCCGCTCATGCTCGAGGAGGCGGGGCTCGGCGATTACATCGTGCAGCTGCTCAACCTCGATGCCACGCCGCCGGATCTCTCCGAGTGGAAGGATCTCTGCGCGCGGATCGCGGCGCCCAAGCCGAGCGTGCGCATCGCAGTCGTCGGCAAGTACGTGGAGATGCCGGACGCGTACATCAGCGTCATCGAGTCCCTGCGGCACGCGGCGGTCGATTGCGGCGCCGATCTCGACCTCGTGTGGGTCAACAGCGAGCACCTCGACGAGGACATGGCGCCGCTCGAAGGTGTCGACGGCATCGTCGTCCCCGGCGGCTTCGGCCATCGCGGCATCGAGGGCAAGGTGCTCGCCTCGCGGTACGCCCGCGAGCACAAGACCCCGTATCTCGGGCTCTGCCTCGGGATGCAGTGCGCCATCGTCGATATCGCCCGCGAGGTTCTCGACGCCGCTGACGCGAACTCCACGGAGTTCAACGCATTCACCTCGCACCCGGTCATCGACCTGCTCCCCGAGCAGCGCGACATCGAGGAGAAGGGCGGCACGATGCGCCTCGGCGTCTATCCCTGCAAGCTCACGCCCGGCACTCGCGCGGCCGAAGCGTATGGAGAGCCGGTGGTGTACGAGCGCCACCGTCATCGCTTCGAGCTGAACAACCACTATCGCGATCAGCTCGCCAGTGCGGGCGTTGTGTTCTCGGGAACCTCGCCCAACGGCAGGCTCGTCGAGATCATCGAGCTTCGCGATCATCCCTTCTTCGTCGGCTCGCAGTTCCATCCGGAGTTCCGCTCGCGGCCCGGCCGCCCGCATCCGCTGTTCCGCGCGTTCATGGTTGCGGCAACGCAGGATCCGCGTTTCGGCGAGCAGCAGGGGCAGACGATCGACGTCGCCGGCGTTCCCTCCGAGAGCACCACCTCCGTCTAAGGCCGGCGCGCAACGCGCCACCCTCGGAAATCGTTACGCGAAACCCCTCGTATGGGCCGCCGTTGCACCGTCAATCGAAACCATTGACGGAGGCCCACACCGATGATCCCGACCCGCGCCGCCCTTGCAATCCCAGCCGCAGTGCTGGTCCTTTCTGGATGTGGCGCGGCGGCCCCACATGCGCCTCACACAAACACGGTTGCGATGCACCTGCCCGCGACGGCACCGGCCATCCCGGCAACCGCGCTGCTCCGTCCTCTCCCGGTCATCCCGGTGGCGCCGACCTATCTCGTCGCCGCCGTCGACACCTCCAGCAGCAGCGAGTGGATCGAGATCATGAAGCCCTCCGGCGCCATCGTCGCCCGGAAGGAAGTCAATCCCACCAAGGCGTGGATGGTCTCGTCCGGCGCCGGCGGCGCGTACTGGACTGAAAACGGCGCCGAGTATGTGATGTCGCCGTCCGGCGCCGTCCGCACGCTCGGAGCGGTGGCCGCCGATACAAACGGCGTCGTCATCGCGCCCGACGGCGTGTCGTACGCCTACTCCACAAGCGAGACCCTCGCCAACGGCGACCTGATCAACCACATCGTCGTGGTCCATCCCGGTGCGGCGCCGCAGGTGATCGCCGACAAGGGCGCGCCCACGCAGGCCGAGGTCAACGCCGACGGCTACGGCTGGGACTACTACCTCGTGAGCTGGACCGCCTCCGGCATCGCGTTTGCCCGCGTGGACACCGGTGGCTGCGGCTGCGGCGCATTCGATATGCAGATGCAGTCCGCATACTCGGCAGTCGTCGACCCTGTCTCCGATGGTGAGACCACCGTCACCTCGACGTCGTCGTGCCCGCTCAGCGACCTCGGCCCGGCGCTCGAATCCGTGTGCTTCGCCGGCGCGAATGCAACCACCTCGATCCAGATCGCCACGGCCGGCACCGTCACCCACACATACAGCCTCTCCGGCAAGAACTTCGCCGGTGATGCGCTCTTCTCCTCGGACGGCAGCCACCTCGCGTACATCACGCTGCCGGTTAGCGACATGCAGGAGTGCGGCCAGACGATGACCGGCACGCTCCGCGTCATGAACCTCGCCACCGGCGCCACGGTGGACCGGTACATGGGCGCCTTCGTCCCGTCCGCGTGGGCCGGCGGCCTCATCTACGGCACGGTCAACAACGCCGACGACACCGCATCGTGGCTGGTCGGCGTCGACCCCACCACCCTTGCCGTCACCCAGCTGACACCGGCCGGCGACTCGGCCCGAATCATCGGGATCGTGTAGCCGGCGGACTGGTCCGGCGAGCAACGCGCCAGCTCGACATTCGTTACGCGAAACCGCCTGTACGCACTGCCGTTCCACCGTCAATCGACTGTATGGATGGGAGGCACTTCGATGATCCGGACCCGCGCCGCATTCGGCACCGCAGCCGCGGTGCTGCTCCTCTCGGGCTGCGGGGTCGCAGCCGCGGTGACAGCGCGGACGACCACGGTGTCCGATGTCACGGCAAAGCCTCCGATCGAGGTCTCGTCGCTTCCCCTGCGCTCTCTCCCCCGGCCGGCGGTGCTCCCTGCCGTTGTCAAGGCGACGCCGCCGGCTCCCAAGCCCAGCACGCCACAAGCTCCTTCGTCAGCGGCGTTCATGGTCGCCACAACCACTGCCGGCGCTGACACCTGGATCGAGATCCTGTCGCGCAGCGGTGCAGTTGTTGCCAAAACGGAGATCAACCTCTCGGACAGCTGGTTGGTCGCAGCCGGTGTGGGCGGCGCGTACTGGACCCAGAACAACGCCGAATACGAGTTGAGCCCGACGGGCGCGATCCGCAAGCTCGGGCCGGTGCCCGCGGATGCCAATGGCGTCCTCATCAGCCCGGACGGCACCGAATATGCCTATGCGACGACCGATCAGGCCCAGGATGGCGTCATCACCAACCGGATCATCGTGGTCCGGGTGGGCGGAGCTGCGCGGACGATTGCGGACCGGGTCGATGATCCGAACCACCCGACGTCGGACGCCCCGACGCAATGGGACTACTACCTGGTCAACTGGACATCGGCGGGCATCGCCTTTGCCCGGGTGCCGTCTGGTGGATGCGGCTGCGGCGTGTTCGACATGCAGATGCAGTCCGCGTACTCGGCGATGATCAATCCCGTCACCGAGGTGGTCACGCCGCTGCCCTCCGATCAGTCGTGTCCGCTTTCCGGCGTCGGGCCTGGCGGCGAAACCGCGTGCTTCAGCACCTCGACGAGCGGCGGATCGACGGCACTGCGCGTCAGCTCCGGCAGCGCGCTGCGACACAGCTTCGCGATGTCGGGCGCAAACAGCGCCGGCGCAGCGGTGTTCTCCCCCAATGGCGCCTCGCTTGCCTACGTCACCGTCCCGGCAGCCGATGACGGCTGCGGTGAGGCCTGGTCCGCGACGCTGCGCGTCCTCAACCTCGCCACCGGCACCGCGACCAGCCGGACGCTGGGTGAGTTCATGCCTGCCGCGTGGGCGAGCAGCGGCCTCATCTACGGCACCGTCAGCAATGACGCCGGCACCGACGTCGTGGCTGGTCGGCGTCGACCCCACCACGCTTGCCGTCACCCAGCTGACCCCGTCCACCGGCGCGGCCCGAATCGTCGGGATCATGTAGCTGCCGGGTACGCTGCTCACGTGAGCACGGCAGCACGCGGAGCCCTGGCCGAGGCGAGGTCGACACGCGGTCGCAACCGCGGTCTCGAACTCCTCCGGGCGACGGAGGCGGCAGCGCTCTCGGTGGGCCGCTGGCTCGGCCGTGGCGACAAGGCCGGCACCCGCGACGCCGGCCAGGCGGTCATGGAGGAGGCGCTCCTCGGGATGCCCTTCGAGGGCCGCATCGTCATCGGCCCCGAGGGATCGAACAACCGGCTCGTCTCAGGACGGACGATCGGCTCGGGCCGGGATCGCGTCGACCTGGCGGTGCTCCCGGTGGACGGGATCAGCCTGGTGGCGGGCGGTCTCAGCCAGGCGCTGAGCGTGGCGTGCGTCGCCGAGACCGGCGGCATCCTGCTCCCGCCGCCCGTCGCGTACATGCACAAGATCGCCGTCGGCCCGCAGGCCCGCGGCGCCATCGACATCAGCGACACCCCGGAGAACAACCTCCGCCGGGTCGCCTTCGCGATGAACGTCCAGGTGCAGGACCTCACGGTGGTGCTGCTCGACCGGCCCCGCCACCAGGCGCTCCTCGAGCGGCTGCGAGCGCTCGGCGCCCGCGTCGCGATCGTGAGCGACGGCGACGTGGGGCTCGCCATGATGGCCGCCTGGGAGGGCTCCGGCATCGACGTGATGATCGGGTCCGGTGGCACCCGCGAGGCGATCGTCGCCGCCTGCGCGATGCGCTGCCTCGGCGGCGAGCTGCAGTGCCGGCCGTGGGTGCGCCACGAGGACGAGGCGGCGGCGATGCGCGAGGCCGGCTACGACCCCGAGGCGTCGCTGAGCATGGAGCAGCTCGTGCCCGGGCGCGAGGTGAGCGTGGCGGTGACCGGCATCAGCGGCGGCGGCCTGCTGCGCGGCGTCCGGTATCACAACTGGTGGGCGGAGACCCACAGCCTCGTGATGCGGGCGCAGAGCGGCACGGTGCGCGAGATCAACGCCAAGCACCATGTCGCGCTGTTGCAGGACCACGCCAGCAAGGTCCTTTGACGCCAGACGCTTCGCACTCGACGGCACTCCTCGAGCCCCCGCCGCGGGCGCTCCGCGCCGGCATGTGGACCGCGAGCCTGCTGCTGCGCGCGCTCGGCACCGGCCGCTACGCGCTCGCCGACTGCATCGGCTCGTGCATGTACGCGACTTCGCCCGCAAGCCGGCGGCGGTGCGCCGCGAACCACCGGCGCCTCGACCCTTCGCTGAGCGCGCGGGCGGCGCGCCGGCGCGCGCTCGCATCGTTCCGCAACTACGCCCGTACCTCGGTGGACTTCGTGTGGCAGTACGGGGTGCCGGCACAGGCGATGCACCGGTACTTCCGCGCCTACGGGCTCGAGCACGCGCATGCGGCGGTGGAGGAGCACGGCGGCGGCGTGTTCGCGCTCGCGCACTTCGGCAGCTGGGACGTGGCCGCGAGCTGCGGGTTCGCGTCCGGGCTGCGCGTCACCGCCGTGATGGCGCCGGTCGGCCCCGACCTCGTGACCAGGATCACCGCATGGTCGCGGCGGAAAGCGGACCTCGAGGTGCTGGTGTCATCCAACGCCGCGCGAGGATTGATCCGCGCGGTACGCCGGGGGAGGTTCGCCGCGATCCTCAGCGACATCCCCGAGCGCGGCGACACGGTCACGGTGGACTTCTGCGGCGGCCAGGTCGAATTCAGCACCGCCGCGGCCTGGCTGGCGCGCGTGGCCAAGGTGCCGGTGATGCCGGTGGACTGCTGGCGCCACAAGGGGAAGTACCGGCTGGTGGTGCATCCGCCTGTGGTCATCGAACCCGGGGACACCGACGCCGTCATCACGCAGCGGATCGCGACCGGGCTGGAGGCGGCGATCCGTGCCAACCCGGAGTGGTGGTACCCGTTCGGGGAGATCTACAAGTCCTGACGCCGCATCGTGTCAGCGCCCTGGTCGGTGCGCGGGCCCATGAGCGGCCGGCCGGGACGCTCGTCGAAGACCAGCCGCTGGTAGACGCGCCGCCAGAAATGGCCGTACACGCGCGCATCCCGTGGGAGTCCCTCGAGGCGGCGGAGGAGGAGCAGCGCCAGGATCGCCAGACAGCCGCTGCCGAGGATCCAGCCTGAGCTGCCGGCGAAGAAGAAGGCGACCACCGGCAGGATGACGAAGCCCACCAGCACCGCCATGGCGATCCGGCCGCGGATGGCGCCCCAGGCGAAGCACATGAGCAGCGCGATCAGCCCGGCGATGGAGAGCGCTGCCACCGCCCCGGTGGCGACGGCCACACCGCGCCCGCCGTTGAACTTCATGTAGACGGGCCAGCCGTTGCCGGCCACGGCGCAGACCCCGATCAGCATGCTCGCGCTGATCGGCAGGCCGAGGAGCCGCGATGCGATCACCGGGGCGAAGCCCTGGACGAACTGCAGCGGGCCGACGATGATCGCGATGTCGATCCCGGCGTGCCGGTACACGTTGCTCGTCCCGATGTTGCCGGTGCCGAACTTGCGCAGGTCCAGGCCGTAGCGCTTGCGGCGAACCAGCAGCCAGCCGACCGGCAAGCCGCCGATGAGATAGGCACCGAGGCACCACGCGGCCACGATCCACGGGGAGATCATGATGCCGCCAATAATGCTCGCTTATGTACGGTGCAAGACCATGAGGGAGCACGCGCTGGTCGTGGACGGCGCCGCCGCACTGCAGGAGGACCTCGAGCACGGTGTCGCCGTGGTGCCCCAGCGCATCACGATCGCCGGCCAGGAGTTCGTCGATGAGGGCGATACCGACGCCTACGCCGGCTTCTACCGCCTGCTCCGGCAAGGCGGTGCCACCGCCACCTCGACGCCGTCACCAGGTTCGTACCTCGAGGCGTTCCGCAGGACCGAGGCGGAGCGGATTCTCTGCCTGACCATCCCCGAGCACTGGAGTGCCATGCATTCCACGGCGAATCTCGCCGCGGGCATGCTCGAGGCGGAGGAGGGGAGACGGCGGGTCACCGTCATCGACACGGGCACCGCGGTGGCGGGGTTCTCGCTGATCGCGCGGTGCGCCGCCGCTCTCGCCGAGACGACGCCCGACGCCGACGCCTGGATTGCCGAGGTGGTGGCCGCCTGCGAGAAGGTGCGCGTGTATGGGGCGCTCGCGACCCTGACCTATGTGGCGCGCACCGGGCGCGTGCCGGCGCTGCTTGCGGGGATCTCGAACACGCTGCGCGTCCGGCCTGTCTTCCGGCTGGTCGAAGGTGGGAGCACCGGCCGGGTCGGGCTCTCACGCACCGCCAGCGGCGCGATGCGGCAGCTGGTCCGCGTGGCCGTCGAGGAGCTCGGCCCGGACCCGCAGTGGCTGATGGTCTTCCACGCGGATGCGCCCGACGAGGCCGCCGAGCTCGGCGGAACGTCTCAGCGGAGCCGTGCGTGTGGTCCGCTGCGAGAACCTGCCGCTCAGCCCAGTGTTCGGCGCGCACACCGGTCCGGGAACGATCGGATTCGCCGCACTGTCCTGGCCGGGTGGCGCACCGCCGGACTGACGAGAAGGCCCGCCTGACGCCGGCGCCCGTGCGCGCCGTGCTTGACTTCGCCACACTACACCGACACAGAATGTGCGGCGGCAATTGGCGCGATTGAGCGTATCCATGTCTACGCCGCACTACAAGGGGAGACACATGCACCTGAAGACCAAGTCTCTGCTTGCCGCGACTGCGGCGCTCGCGGTTGGGAGCGCGTTTGTCGCCGGCTCGGGAGCTGCCGCCGTCGCCATCGCGAAGCCGGCCGCCGTCCACGCTCCGTCCGCCGCATTCCTGGCGCAGGCGCGTCAGGCTCTGGTGAGCTATCTCCGCACCTCCCACCCCGGAGCGGAGTTCGCAGGCAAGTCCAACACGACCACCACGAACAGCTACAACTGGTCCGGCTATGCCGACTACGCAACGGCGAGCGGCACGTTCACCAAGGTGAGCGCCTCCTGGACGGCGCCGTCGGTGAAGTGCACCGCCGAGGACACCATCGTGTCCAACTGGGTCGGCCTCGACGGCTACAGCGACGCGACGGTGGAGCAGGACGGGACGATCGGATGGTGCTACGAGGACGTCCCCACGTACTTCACGTGGTACGAGATGTACCCAGCCGGCACGGTTGAGGTGGGCACCACGCTCGCGCCCGGCGACAAGATCACCGCGTCGGTGACGCGCTCGGGGACCGCGTACACACTCGCGGTGACCGACGCCACCCACACCGCCAACAGCTTCTCGCAGAGCGAGACCTGCGCGCTCACCACCTGCACCGACACGAGCGCAGAGTGGATCACCGAGCGGTCGTCCTTCTCGATCGGCATCGCGCCCCTGGCCGACTACAAGACCTTCAAGTTCGCGAGTGCCTCTGAGACGGCGAACGGCAAGACCGGCTCGATCTCGGGCTACGCGACGAATTCCCAGATGACGATGATCGATGCCACGGCGGCATACAACCTGAGCACCACCTCGGCACTCACCGCGGGTGGCACTGGCTTCACCAACACCTGGAAGAACAGCTGGTGATCTGACCTTCGTTGTACTTGGTCCGGTGGGCCGTCCCAGTGCGGGGCGGCCCATTGGCTTTAAGTGCCGTTCGGGTCGACGCGTCGGAATCGGTAGCACGAGCGCTCCTTGAGCGATACGGCCTCGGTCCGATTGCATGAGCATTCAATGCGCCAATCATGTCGTTTGAGTCATTCGGTCTCGACTGAGGCGCAGAATTGCCGGCCCAATTGGCCGCCGACTCTGCGCAAACCGGCCAAATGCGAGGAAAACGGGTTGCGGGCTGGATACCCCAAGTGCTATCCTGCGGCCTTAGCAATTGCTTCGTTGAGCAGGAGGGTCTAGCAGTGGATATGCGCAGAGCGGCACGCAGCGCCCTCGTTGCGCCACTAATTGTGGTGAGCGGGGTGCTCTTCACAGCGTTCGGAAGCGTGACTGCTCTCGCGGCCGGCCCCTCGGCGGCAGCAACCACCAAGGCGCCGGCCGCGGCTGTGGCGACGCCCCGAGACATCGTCGAAGCCTCACAAGCACGCCTATGTCGAGTGCCATCCCGCCAAGGTCAGCGAAAACCACGGCCAGTGTGCGGTCAAGTTCGTGGATCAGCCCACCAAGAGCATGCCCAGCCCGGTCGGCGAGACGGTGTGCTTTGGCGTCAGCCCGCGGAAGGCCGGCGCGGTCGGAACTGGGAGTGGCAACTGCGCGAAGGTCAGCAAGAAGTACACGGCGCTCGGCACCTTCACGGCGAGCGGCAACTACTGCGGCATCGCAGTGATCGTCGCCTCAATCGGTCCGCGTGGCCAGTGGTCCCGCCACACCGACGTCACCATCACCTGCAAGAAGAAGGCAGCGACTGAGACGGCCGCATATCTTCCCGCTGGGAGCCCGTTCCCGCCGGCTGGTGGCTGGTTGATCGCAGCGATGGGCGTGGCAGTCGCGCTCCTCACGGCAAGTGCCTTGCGGCTGCGCCGCCTGTCCGTTCCTCGGAGGCTCGGGGCCCGCCAGCCTGCGTGAGGCTGATTGGGTAGCGGGGGACCGTCCCACCCAGGGCTGTTCCTCACTCCTCGGCGTAAGCGGCGGCGTTTTCGCTGGCCACTGTCGCGCCGCTGGACTTTAGGGGTCGTCGCCGGCTTCGGCGTCGTTGTCGCCGCGACGGTCGTAGTTCTTCTTGTCAGGTATCTCCCCGCATACAACGCCCTCCAAGACGGCCGCACCGAGGTCCTCAGCGCCGAAGGAATCCTGAGGAGCGCCGGGCTTGATCCCTCGTCTCAAGAACTCGCTGCGGCGACCACGCAGCTCAAGGAAGCCCAAGCCGACTTCGGCGATCGCTCGTCGGTCATCGATAACGGGTGGATCGCTGGAATCGTCGGCCACCTCCCGTGGTTTGACCGCCAGGTGGCCGCTGTGCGGGCGCTCCGGCACGCAGGAGAGGATGGGACGGACCTTGCCATCGACCTTATCCCTCTCCTCCAAGACATAGAGGCGGCTCCGAGCGGCAGGGTCCGGGGTCATCAAGGAACTCGCGTCTCTTGGCGGTTACCGAGCACACCTCGATCACGCCGTGCCCTGGCTGATCTGCGGGCATTGGACACGTCGGTGGCTGCGGTGCCGAGCGGGCTCGCTATTTGGTCCGATCGACCACCTGCGGACGGTTGCGCGAGCAGGCCGAGCAGCGGCTTGACGGCCCGGTCCGAGCAGGACTGACCATCGTTCAGGCGCTGCCGAACATCGTCGGCGCGGGGACGCATCGTTACCTCATCCTACTGACCAATCCTGGCGAGGAGCGTGGCGGCGGCGGATTCATCGGCGCCGTCGGTGTCGTCGTCTTCCAGGACGGCCAACTCGAGAGCTCGAATTTCATGGATTCGCCGTTCTCGGATACCCTCGTTACCAACATTCCGGCGCCGGCGCCCATCGAAGAAATCACGGGAACAAACCTAGTGCTCTCCGACTCGGACTGGTCTCCCAATTTTCCAACGTCGGCGGCGTTAGCGGCGGAGTTCTATACACGCGCGACTGGGCAGACGGTGGATGGCGTGATCAATGTCGACCCCGTTGCTCTCTCGTACGTTTTGCAGGTTGTGGGGGCGTTCAGGTGCCGCCGTACCCGCAGGTCGTCGGGCCTAACGAATACGTTGCTTGACCTCAACTACATCATCAACGAAGCGCGACCAGGGGACCCGGAAAGGCGTATCTCGCCCCGTTTGGACGCGCTGTCGTGGCAGCCGCCCTAAGACACTCCGAAAGACAAATGGATTGCCTTGGGCACCGCGCTCGAGCGCGGCGCTGCCGAGAGGCACATCGTCCTCCAGTTCAACAACACCCGGTGGAGCAACTGGTTACTGCTGCGGGCATTGGTGGCGTCCTGCCCGCCCATCCGACTGGGGATGCGGTGCTGGTTGCGGACTCCAATCTCTCGGGGACGAAAGGAGATCTGTTTGTCACAACGAAGCTACGCGTTGGTCGCGACCGTCAACGCGCAAGGCCACGTCCAGGATCAACTGACGTTGACGTATCACGATCCGCCGGAGTTGGCGCCGGCGAACGCCGCGCTGCTGGTCAACACCGGGGGCTGTATGAGGACTACATCAGGGTGTATCTCCCACCCTCCGCAAACTTCGACGATCTTCAGGTCAGCGTAGGTGGCGCGCCGGCCGAGTCTGAAAGCCCCGAGGACTTCGGCATGGAGGATAGCCGTCAGTGGATCGCCTACGACTTGATCCTCAACGTGAACCAAACCGCCAACGTCACCTTCCTATATGACGGACCGTTCGCGACAGTGTCCTCGAACGGCTCGCTAACGTATCAAATCGCGTGGGAGAAACAGATCAACGCGCTCACGTGGCCGATGAGTGTCGAGGTGGACTTACCCGGCGGAAAGCGTTTCAGCTTCCATAGCAATCTCAGCACCGACCAGGCGTGGCAGGCATCGGGAAGCTAATCCCTAGGTGGCAGTCGCCCCTCGAACGGATCCGGCATGACGCCGCCCGACCAACGCATGGTCAGCCGGCGCGTCTTGCGGGGCGACGGGCTGCGGTGCAGCGACCATTTCTGTCGCGATGGCGACGAGTTGCTCTGTAAAGCGCTGACGGTCGATGGTGGCGTTCGCAAACTCCTGGACGCACCGTCCGATCGGTGCCGTAAACGTTGATGGAGCCGCCTGAGATCGGATTTGGAACACGCGCGGATGTGCCGTGTCTTCCCGGTGCTCATGCCCGTAGATAAGTTCTTCGTGAGCTTCTCTCCCGGTCGCAGACCGGTGTAATCGATGGCGATATCCACGTTCGGCCGTAGCCCGCGCAGGCGAATCATCTTGTAGGCCAAATCTTCAATTCGGATCCGGTCGCCCATGTCCAGCATGAACACTCCATCGCCATCGCTCAGGGCCGCAGCTTCAACGATGAGTGCCGCCGCCTCCTCCGGATGCATGAAGTACCGGGTCATCGCTGAGTCCGTGATTGTCACCGGACCGCCAAGCTCGATCTGGCGCTCGAATGTAGGGATTACGCTGCCGCGACTACCAAGGACGTTTCCAAAACGCACCACTGTGTTGCGCAGCGTGGCCTCTGTACGACCGTGGCCGAGTCCAAAGCTCGAGGTTCATTCAGCAGGAGTTCCGCCATCCGCTTGGTCGCGCCCATGATCGACGAGGGATTTACTGCCTTGTCCGTAGACACAAGAACAAAGTGACCCGCGCCGGTCTGCCTAGCGGCTTCGGCCATCACCCACGTGCCCCAGACGTTGGTCCACGCGGCCTCGGACGGATATAGCTCCATGAGCGGCACATGTTTATACGCGGCAACGTGGAAGATAACCTCCGGGTTTTCGCGCTCCACGAGATCGAGCATTCGCGGGCGGTTGGTCACATCGCCGACGACGATGCGGAGCTCGACATCGCTACGGAGCGCCTTTGCCTCCACCGCGAGGTCATAGAGGCCGCTTTCGTTCATGTCGACGGCTACGATCCGAGCAGGTTCCAGCTGTAGGATCTGACGGATCAGTTCGGATCCGATCGAGCCGCAGGCTCCTGTCACGAGGACGGTTTTGCGGTCCACAAGGTCGCGGCATCGCTCGTGATCGAGCGCGGTAGCCTGACGCCCGATCAGGTCTTCAGCGCGCATGTCACGCAGCAACGCCGCGGAGTATCGGTCGCCCATCCAGTTAACGATGTCGTGCGCGACTTTGATCTGAGCGGCGGTACCTTGGGCCTTGGCGAGGATGTCCCGCATGTCAGTGCCCGTTGTGCTGCCCATTGCAATGACAATCACGTCGACATCTTCCCTGGCCACAAAAGTCCTCAGTGCGTCTCGTCCGCCAACGACCTTGATTCCGTGGACCGTGAGGCCGTGTTTCCGCACGTCGTCGTCCAAAAAGCCAACGATCTTGTACCGTCGGCCATCGACGTGGGAACGCAGGCGACGCACAAGCAGTTGACCGAGCTCGCCTGCGCCATAGACGACGGCCCTCGTCGGGGGCGCCCCTTTGCTTGGCGAAGGATTCGCAAGCCCCGACACGGCCGGTGCGATCCTGCTCCGGTAACGAAAAACAGCGAAACCAACCGCCGTGAAGAAGCTCCCCACGAGCACGACGCTAAGGGGTAGTGGTCTAGCTCCTTCGCCGGGATGGAGTAGGTCAACCACCGCTAAGATCGATCCGGAAACCAGTACCGCCAGCGTGATGGGAAGCACCTCGACACCTGCGGCATACCGCCATGCGCGGCGATGAAGCCGAAAGCAGATGTTGACCATGGCGAAGCCGATCCCCGCCACGGCCACGTCCCGGATTACGCTTACGTCATTCAGCGAGCCATACGGGCGTGCGGTGTCAAGGAAGCGCAGGAAGTACGCGGCGAGGAACCCCGCCGTCGCGATGAGCGAGTCGGCGACCATCCAAGGGAGCACGCGCCACACGAAGCGCCCAAGCATGCCGGCCACCCGGATCACGACACAAGCGGCGGCCCGAACGACGATCCAGAGGTCAGTGATCGCGGAGCGGTTCTGTATGTAATGGAGCTCGACGAGACGATCTCCGGCGAGCGTCTCACGCTGCTCGATGCGCCGGTCAGCGCCGCTGGTGGGCTGCGTGTCCTTGGGAGGCCACGCAGGGCTGATTAGACCGGGACGGACCTTGATTAGACGAGTCTCCGACGGCGTGTACCAAGAGACGGCGGCGGGCGCGGCTGGGCGGGGTCCAACGATGCTCATCTCCCCCTTAAGGACATTGACGAGCTCTGGGATAGCGGCGATCCCTAGCACCTCGAGGCCCCGGCCTCCGCGGGTCGTCGACAGCCTGTGGAGCTGGAATGTCATACCGCCTCGCCCTACCCGCTCTTCCCGGGTGAACACAGGACCTCGCAAGCCTAAACGCAGGTAGAGCGCGGCCAGGCCGAGGATCGGACTAGAGAGGACCAACCCAATAGCTGCGACGATGGATTAGACCACGTCGCGCGAGGTATCTCTGGGGATCATCGGCCTCCCTGTCTCCGCGGCGCACCTCCCGCTTCGCCAAACGGTACCAAATGACCCCTACCAATGCAACCCCCGCAATCGCGGCAAACCAGCCTGCACTAAGCCTTAAACTCATATCGGCAGCGCAGGACTGCCCCAGGGGTGCCCGACCTGGCACCGGAAGGAGGGTTCAGCGAGCAACTGGCCCACGACTTGAATATCGCGGCAAACGCTTGCTCGATCTGGTGTGCGTTGGGGTGCTCTCCCTCCCTGCCGCTTTGGTCTCCATCATTTGCGCGACCGCAATTCGCCTCAACTCGGCCGGCCCAATCATTTTCCGGCAGCAACGCGCGGGCCGCGGCGGTCTTCCCTTCACGATTTTGAGTTCCGCACCATGGTCGATGACGACAACCCGGTGCACCCCGGACTCGACTCGGATCACAGCAGTCGGCCGCTGGCTACGCCGCACGTCTCTTGACGAGCTCCCGCAGCTCTGGAATGTGGCGCGCGGTGACATGAGCATGGTTGGGCCACGCCCGACGCTTCCTTATCAGGTGGAACGCTATACGGCTCAGCAGCGTGGGCGCCTCGACGTTCGTCCCGGAATCACGGGGCTCGCTCAGATTCGAGGTCGAAACGAAATCTCGTGGTCCGACCGCATACGCTTCGACCTCGAGTATGTTGCCGAACAGAGCTTCCGACTGGACGTCTTCATCATGTTGCGACCCTTGTCGCTGTTATTCGCCGTGAAGGCGCCGAGGGGCACTATCGAGAGGACCCATTGTCCTTTGCGAGGAGCGTAATTGACTACCGATATACGTATTAGACTCGCTCGGCCGGAGGTGGGTGAAGAAGAGACGGATGCGATACGGCGCGTCCTGTGCTCGGGCGTGCTCACGAATGGCCCAGCAACAGCCGAGTTCGAAGAGGTATTCGGACGACGGCATCAGGTTGGTCATGCGTCGCGTTTGCCAACGGTACCGTTGCTTTGGCCGCGATGTATTTGGCGCTCGGCCTAGGGCCAGGAGACGAAGTCATCGTACCCTCGATGACGTTCATATCCTCAGCAACGTCGGTGCTCCATGTGGGCGCGACGCCCATATTTGCAGATGTGTTGCCCGACACGTACAACCTCGACGCTCAGGATGTGGCACAGCGGCTGACCACAAAGACAAAGGCGATTCTGGCTGTCCATTACGGGGGCCAACCCGCGGACATGGCCGAACTCTCAGACCTTGCCGGTGACGCGGGTGTATGGCTGATTGAGGATGCAGCGGAAGCACACGGACTTCCTACCGCGGGCGACCCGTTGGTGGATTAGGTAAGGCCGCAATGTTCAGCTTCACGCCCACCAAGAACATCACAACCGGCGAGGGCGGCATGGTCACCACCGACGACGGTGATCTTGCCGCTCGCCTAAGACTTCTGCGTAACCACGGTCAGACGTCCCTGTACCAACACGCCGTCTTAGGGTTCAACTGGCGCATGACGGAGATGCAAGCAGCTATGGGCGTTGTCCAGATGAGCCGCCTCGACGACATCATTCGGCGTAAGCGGGAAAACGCGATAACGTTCGGTCAGCGCCTACAGACGATCCGCGGCGTGGCGCCGCCAGTAGCGCGCACAGATCGCGAGCACGTATACATGCTCTACACAACGTTGCTTGACGCGAATCGTAACGAGGTTCGCGATTCAATGATTGCCTCAGGCATCGAGGCGCGACTGTACTTCCCTCCAGCGCATCTACAACCGATCTTCAACGGCCAAGCCGGCGAGCTGCCCGTCACAGACGATCTGAGCCGTCGGATGCTGTCGCTGCCCTTTCACGCGGGACTGCATGTGGAGGAGCTTGAGGTGATCGCCGCTAGGCTCGAGAGGGCCGTCAAGTCCGAAGACCCTCAACTACGCGATCCCAAGAATTGATGGAAGACTGCGAAGATCGGGCAATTCGGCGCCGACGCCGTTTGGAGTCGGGATCGCTTCGCGAAGCGACCCGGCTCGGCGTACGCGTATCGTCGCCCAGCCAAGCAGGAGCGGCGCAACGAAGTCCTTTTCGGGATTGTCGGCGACGTAGACATGCTCGGTCGGGTGACGTCTAGAGGCTTCGACAACAGCGTCAAATGCGCGACGATGCGGCTTGGCAAATCCGTCACCGTAGCTAGCAGTGAGGATGACGGGGAGAATCCACCCGAAAGCCCGAGTGCAAGGACCTTCGCTTGCTGGCTTGCAAATGGCCCGTCGGTGATAACAGCGAGGCCGATGCCCGCGTTCCCGCAACTCTGTATGGCCGTTGCGGAGTCTGGTGTCAGCGATATGTCTGGGGCGTGCGTGCGATATATCTCGACAAGCTGATGCAGGAGTCCCGGCTCGGCACCACGGCTGATTCCCAGACGGTCGAGTGTGAGGTCGAACGTGTTGTTTCGGACGCCGTCGAGGAAGAGTCCCCACGCAGTGGCGGCGAATCCGCGAAATCCCGTAGCCGCTTCTACGGCGAGGAAGCCGGATCGTATGTAGTCCTGCTCGAGAAACAGCGTGTCATCGAGGTCGAATACGGCCATCCGTATGCCACCCAAAGAGTTGGAGGTCACAGGCCTACGTCGGCGGCGTCGACGAAGACGGCGTCATCAAATCGGAGCATCACGAGACCACTTCGGACGCGATCGCTCGACGCGGTACTTCGAAGCCCCATCAACTCTTCCAGCGTCCAGAGGGGAAAGTGCGCGCCCGCTTGCCACGTAAGAGG
The DNA here is from genome assembly GCA_963833055.1 of Candidatus Dormiibacterota bacterium. Taxonomy (GTDB): domain Bacteria; phylum Chloroflexota; class Dormibacteria; order Aeolococcales; family Aeolococcaceae; genus Palsa-851. The sequence goes on from CAWHWM010000002.1 coordinate 49,166, forward strand.
ATATCCCCCTCCATACCGTGGATTGACCTCGATGATCCGCGCGGTCTCGGGCTGGCCATCTTCGACAAACAGTTGGACGGTCACCGCACCGTAGGCCGTAGGCAAGGAATCAACGACACGGGTGATGAGCGCCTCGAGAGCTGGCCAGCGTACGGTTACCGCCTTGCTGACCTCTCCCGCTCTGACCTCAACGCGACGCCGCAGGACGACACAACGACAGCGCCCAGTTTGATCTGCCCATGCATCGGCCGTGTACTCGCTTCCCAAAGCGAGCTGTTGGGCTATAAGACCAAACTCCGATGACCTGAACTCGAGGTCTCGTTCGTGCGTGCCACGGATACTCCAATCGAGGAACTGCCACGGGCCGGTTGACCACAAGCGGCAGTGGCCATTTCACTCTGTCGCGGAGAGCGGCCTCGAGCGTCGTGGTCGCCACGGTCGGTAATTGGTTGGCAACGAGCCAGGCGTGGAAGCGGATCTTATCGCTGGCGATCTCCCGGCATGGCCCCCAGACACCGATACGACGATTCCGGCAGCCGCGAAAGTATCGCGGTTCGCTGCGAAGGTGATGAGTTCGGTGTCTATGGTGGGAACGATTAGACCTGCCCGCCGTCTAACGCAAAGCTCGATCATCGCGTCGATAAAGTCTGGGTGGGTGCAGCCCGGAACCAACTCGGCATGATCAGCGATGCGTGCTGCGGCCGATAAGCGGGAGGCGTCAGCAGCTATCACGTCACCATCTCGCACGAGGGCACGCAAATCCTCTTGCCAAAGACGGACGAGCGCCCCACGCCGCCCTGCGGATGAGATGACAACATTCATCGTGTGTGCCCGGACTAGTCGGAGGGCCCCGCCATGGCTATGGGATCCAGACGACCGACGTCGCCACCGAGTATATCTCTTCCGGTTTCCTCGTCTGGCAGCGGGTTACTGTCATATGTGGCGCGAGAGGTGACCGCGTTAGGGTCGAGAGCGCCTGGGAGCCCGAGCCGCGCTCGAAAAGCTGCGATACGCGGAACACGCGGCGATCGCGCCGAAGGATCGCGGTGTGTGCTGGCGCAACTATGCCGTGGCGCACTCCGGCGGCCGCCGAGGAGAGACCGAGGTCCGCTGCAGTCGCGGACACCTACCGTCAGTGAGACTTCAGACAATGCCGCGGTGCGGCGTCGCGACTGAGGGAGAGCGATCCAGATGTGGAGCCCGCATCGCGCGGGGAGCGGAGATTACAACCAACCAGGCAGGGCGATATGGCGGCCGCGGCGGCCGCACCCTTTCGCTTGCTGCGCTGACGGCAGGCGGTGCCGTCCTTAACCTCGCAATGGGTGTCGTCACCGCTCGCGTATCGGTCCGTCTGGCCGTGGCGTCGTAGCGATCGCGCTGACCATCCCTGGGACTCGCTCGATAGTGTTCAGTTTGGGAGCGAACATGCGGCGAGGTATTACCTTCCGAAAGACCGGCAAAGTCAGTCGGCGATTACCAAAGCCTTAGACGGCTATGACGGTGATTTTTATCCCGATCGCGGCGCTGGTGACATTCGCTTTTCTACGAGCAGAACCGCGTTACGGGGGATGGCTAAGACGTCGGCGCGGGGCTCGGAGCGGTAACTCTCTTGAGCTACATGGAGGCGAACGCGCTCAACGCGTTTGGACGCTTAGGCTTTCCTCGTTGGTGAGTGCGATGGATCAGCCATAACGACCATCCTCGTCATTGTTTTAGCCTCAAGACGAGCTGACGCTGACCACGACGCTTGAAGCGCTCGTGTTCGGCTGTTCATGTAAACCATGATCTGTGTTCTGGTTCTAGTCTTGATCATCGCACCCAGCGGCTTATGTTGCGACGGGCCGCCTGGAGCAAAGTGCTGCGGATGGGGATACTGGCGCTCGGTATGAATGCAGGTCAATCGCTGACTTTTAGGCTCGACCGATACATCGTAGCCAGTGTGCTCGGCCCCGCGCACTTGGCCTGTATCCATCGCCGTTATGGGCAGCGAGATCCTCCGGATAATCCCGGCCGCTTGGGGTCAGCTAGCGTTTTTCAGCCGTGCCTCCGGCGGTGAAACCGGTGAGTAACCTCCGCCGACAACGGGCCAGTCTGCTCCTGATGTTGCCCGCGCTTGGTCTACTTGCTCTGGTTGCACCTGAACTGATACATCTCGGCGTCGGTGGTGCTTATGCAGGTGCGGCCACCCCGATGCGCATTTTGATCATTGGAGAGCCAGGGGTAATGGCCTATCAGATGGACTCGCAATTACTGGCAGCAAGCGGGCGGACTCGTCCGGCTGGCCTCTCCGGAGGCTCGGACTTCTCGTGGTAGCCGTACTCGATATTGTGCTAATACCGTTGGGGGGGCTGGACGGCGCAGGGATCGCGAGCGCAATCCTACCTGTGTATGGGCGCGGCATCAGGGTGGGCCGTGCAACGCGTTGAGGACGACCCGCCGGAACAACGGCGGCTACAGTGCCCAGCGAACGTAAGGCGTCAAGATTAGTTGTAGAGGACGCGCTGATAAATCGATTGGATCTGCCCGGCAGATGCCTAACGTCAAACTGATTAAGCGTCCGCTCCCTTCCGAACTGTGCCATGGACATCGATCGCGCTGGATCGGAGAGGGCGTCCGCGATAGCTCCCCAGAGAGCTCTTGGGTTGCGAGGCGGGACCAGCCACCCGGTCTGGTGCGCACGGATCACCTCCGGGATGCCCCCCACGCGCGTGGCAATCGTCGGGACGGCAGCGAGTAGCGACTTTACCGTTCCCCAGATGCCTCTCGGATAAGGACGGGTGAACAGCCACGTCAAAACCGCCATACAGTTGCGCAACATCTGCCCGGGTACCTAGAAAGTGTGCACGTCCTCCGCACCGCCTCATAGCCATAGACCTCAAGCGCCGCTCGTAGCCGGCTCCGCCGCTCCATACGCCGCCAACGAAGACTACGGCGACATCAGCGCCCTGGCTCAGCCCGAGTGAGACGGCGTCGATCAGGTCCTCGTGGCCCTTGATGCCACGCAGTTGACCGAGGTAGCGCTTGGGTCCATATATATAAGAAACCATCCCAACGATCTTGGTTTCTTCGGCTATGCCGAGTTCGCTGTGGAGACTTGCCACCGCCGGCTGGGGGTATGGAAAGTCGCCGACGTCGACACCGTAGTAAGAAAGGTCGACGCGGTCCTCGGGTACGCCAGCCTTCAGGTACAAGCGGCGGGTGTACTGGCATGAGGCGATCCACAAATCGGGTGAGCTCGCGGAGGCAAGTTCCAATCTGCGAGATAGCGCATGCTCGAGATGCAGTGGACCCGGCACCTGGAAAAGCCTAGGGATGCTGCGGTTCTGTCTCAATGCGGCTCTGATCGCCATTGCAGGACCAACGTATCATATAATCAGATCGGATTAACCGTGCGCACGAGCATCCGCAGATCACGCAGGAGCCCGCGTATCCTGGCGGGCTGCGCGAGGGGTAGATCCACCTCCATAGCGTGAACGGTCGCGCCAGCTGCAAAGTATCGATCCACCATTGGCCCGGGCGGCAACGCGACGTGAATATCGGCCCCTAATGCGACAAGCTCCCGGACCTGGCGCCATGCCCAGGCACCGCCGACGGACGTCTTGACGATATGGAGGCTCGCACCGTCACGTAAGGGTACTAATTACGTCCGCGCGGAATGCGCACGAGCAGCGAGCATCCGGATGCCGCCCGCCGCCTTGGATCAAGGACGGTCCGGTGAAAATTACGGGCCGTCATTAGGTTGCGCTCTGCCATAGCTAGTCGCCGCTGAGGGTCGCTAAGTACGATTCCAAAGATCTGCAAGCGCTCCCGCATCATTCGCGGGAAAGCGATCGGCTGGATCCAGTAACTCGACGCTACCTCCTACTGACGTCGCGATGCACGGCACTCCCAGCGCCATTGCTTCCAGCAGTGCTCGCGGAAGCCCCTCCGTCCGCGACGCTAGCACAAACAGATCACACTCCCTTGTCACCTCTCGAACGGCGGATGGGCCGGGCAGCGATCCGGTGAAGCGCACGCGATCGGCTAACCCGATCTCCGCCGCCATGCGCTCCAGATCTGAGCGCAGACGGCCGCCGCCAATCACGTCGAGGTACAAAGCTGGTCCGCTCCGGTCTCGAAGCCGCCTCAGCGCCTCCAGAAGCACATCCACCCCTTTGTACGGTTGCTCGAGGGTGACGACAGTGACGAGACGGAACGGCGGATCAGCGCTCAGTTGAGTACGCGGCGATTGAAAGCTCTCCTCCGGCAGGTCGACATTCGAACAAGTTTCGGCGAACGTGTCAACCCGGCGGGTACCGTGCTGAAGCGTTGTTCGCGTCACATAGACCGCGACGCTCGCGTACTTGCACTGGCGCTTCATCTCGGAAACAAACCACTTGCGCGATAACCGCCGCAACGCCGCCGTTCCCACGCCGCTGCTGAACACATCGGCAGGATCTCCGACCGCATTCACGCCGTACACCAGATGTTTGCGCAACAGAAGAGGATGGGCGACATTGGCAAAGCCCGGGTACCTGAAGTACAGCGGCGTCTCAGCCTTTTATCGCAAGAGACAAAGCGCGTCTAATGCGCGGATAGTGGACGACCAGATCCAGCGCGCCCTGAACATTGGAATCGGCGCCATTTTCATAGCGGGGTTCTCTAGATGTTTTCCCCATTCAGGCACCGGACTGACGTGCGTCGTCCGGCCCGCGACGCAAACTTCGTCGAAGCCGTCCAGCGCCCGCAGCCAAAACGCCGGCGAGAAACCTGTGGTAGTCCACACCCTGCCGTCAGTGAGCAGGATGAATCGGTGTTCGACTACAAGTAGCAGTTTCACCTTAGGTCGCGACCTCCCTGTGCCGCGGCCGCCCCTGGCCGCGCGTCAACCCTGGAATCCTGAGCCGTGAGTCCCGTGCGCGCCCTCGATGATCTTCCGTCTCGTCCCGTCCGAGACCGACCTGTCACGAGTGTAGGTTGCGCGCTCTTTAGACGTGCGGAGGTACTCGTCGATCGAACGCAGCGGCCGAGCCGGGCAGCCCGCTGCTACCACGCCAGAGGGGATGTCCCTGGTGACCACCGAGCCGGCTCCGATGACAACGTTGTCGCCGATGGTGACACCCGGAAGAATGATGTCGTTAACGCTGATGAATACGTTGCTGCCAACCGTGATCGCTGCGATGACTTCCATACGAGGGTCGTCGTCGCGAAGAGCCAGACGCCCCCGTCGTGCGTCAGAAAGCGAACTCCGCTCGTGAGTTCAACGTGGTTCCCGATTGATATGAGGTACGGCTCCGATCCGAAGGTCCGAATGTCGATGTCATGAAGTTGCAGCGATTACCGACTGTTACGCCCAACCAGCGGGCGTAGCCGATGGGATCGCGCTTGACATGCAAGCGCCGAGCGGCTGCCCGCAGTGCTCGCCGAATACCGAGCGCGCTAGCCACTTCGGACTGACACTCCGCGTGCAGTCGCGGCGCCGCCCGCTGCTGGTCGGGTTTGCGGGTTAGTCAGTGTCCTGGGAGGCGTTGAGGATGACTTCCCCCGACGAGAGTGAGCGAATAGGAATGCCGCCGCCCCAATGGCAAGCCCGATAAGTATTTCTGCTGGCACGGGCGTGAAGGTATTCCGATTCTCGAGAAGAAGGGCAACGAATACGCTGCTCCGAACAAGGAGCGGCCAGACTGGCGTGGGCTCTGGTCTATCCACGAAAGCATCAGCCCGACGATGAAAAGGAAGGCTACAACTCCAAACGTGTGGAAGTTGTCATAGGCCTCAGCGACTTGGGAGAACCCAATCGCGCCGACGCGGGCCGCGATCACGGAATAAGGATGTCTGGATCAGTCGCAGCGGGGGGATTGGCGCCGAGGAAGGGGAGGACCTAGTGTGCGAGGCGGACAAACGGGGACCCAAAGCTTGCGCCGTCAAGGGGCGGCTGACCTTCCTCGTCCCACTGAACGACTACGACGGTCGGCCGGAGCGAATACCCATCTCTGCAAGTCCGTCCACGGGGCTGACGCTGAGTGTGGACGCAGTGGCCGGACTGACGGCTGACGCGATGCCAGATCCTCGCAGCGTGCGTATGCCCGATATGAGCAAGAGGCCGACCACCAGGATTACGAGGAAACGCTTTGCGTTTATCAGCGGCCGATGGAAGCTCGCAAAGACCGTCGCCGCGATGACTGGGAGTAGCACTTCGGTGCGGAGACCGATGAGTAACCCGATTACGGCATAGAGGCCGAGGAGGATGAGGCCGAACGTTCGTGCACGGATCGCGTGGCGATGGCTAGGATTCCCGCCGTAACGCTCAATGCTGTGTAAACGTAGGGCAGGGGAGCGCTCTGCGTCACCTGCAACCAGTTTGAATAGCCTCCAACGAACGCGTGGAGGCCATCCGATGTGACGCCAATGAGCACAAACGCGGAGAGTGAAGCAAACATTAGTAATGCTCCCGGCAGTCCAAGCGCATCCCTGAGCGCACGGTCGTTGTCGCTGGCCGCGACGGCCTGCGGCCTAGGGGCACGAAGGGCGCCCAGCGCCGCCCCGAGGGACGTCCCGAGGAGGACGGCTATGAGGCCAAGTAGACTAAGTGCCATCGCTATGGAAGCGCAGAGAGTAAAGCCAGCTGGTGCTCCCAACGCTGAGCCCTAGGGTCGGCACTGAACCCCGGCCGTGACGATTGGTGCGAGCCCCAGATTGAAGATCGCGAAACACGTGATGAACAGGAACGAGGCACTGGACTTTCGGGTCGAGTAGATCTGGCGACGCTAATCAGCGCGTAAGCCGACATCACCACCGCCGCAATACTCAAGCTACGGAGCGATATGGAGCCGTTGCCAACCACCACAACGAATGCCGTGAGTAGGGCTCCAGCTGTCAGAAGAGTTCAGAGAATGACCGATGTGGGGCAGCCCGAAGCCAAGGTGAAGGGGTCCGGCCAACAGTCGGATTTGACAGTTTTGCAGTGGCAGACATTCGTGAGAAAGAGCGACTATCCTCCTGAAGCAGCGTCAGGATAGAGTACAGCGTGTGGTCAATAGCGGGCCAGGGAAGGAGCGCATCGCCCCTTTGTTGCGAAATGTCGCGGCGAGAAGGCCGCATCGGCTAGGTGTCCCCGGGAATCTCCTTGGGGAAAAGGTCGGACGGACCTCAGGCCCCCGGAGGAATCGCAGTCATCGGATTCTGCATGTCCTTGGTTCGCTCGATCGCGGGGGAGCTGAAGTTCGTCTTGTTGAGGCTTTGCGTGCTATTCCACCCGGGCTCGCCGAGTGCCATTTCCTCCTGAGTTCTGGCGGGAAGGTGAGCTAGCATCAGACGCCCGCGCGACCGGGGGCAGAGTTGCATCCCATCCCGATGTCGGCAGGATTCCCCCTCCGCTATTGGTCCCTGCTGGCCAAACTCCGGCCCACAGTTGTCCACTCTCATGTGCACTACGCCTCGGGCCCTCTGCTTATGGTCGCGGCATGGGTAAGGGTTCCGGTCCGGATCGCGCATCTGCGGTCCACTACGAACATCAGACCTGGCCGCGAATAGACCTACCTTCGCCGACTTCAACGGGTCGTCTGCAAGTGGATGATCCGTCGCTACGCGACCGACGTTGTGGCAGTGAGCGAAGCTGTCATGAACGCGGCCTGGCCCGATCAGCGTGGTCCGCAGCGTACCGTCCTTTACAACGGAGTAGATACCTCGGGACTCGAAACTTACATCGGGGACGCGTCGGGAAGCCAGAAGAAAATCGTTCAGGTTGGTCGGCTTGACGCGGGGAAGAATCAATTGCTGTCGGTGCGGATACTTGCGGAGCTTGTACGGGGCGGTCTCAAAGACGGATGCTACTTGTTGGGCGGAATACCGGCGACTACGGCGATCATGTGAGGACGCTAATTGACGAGTTCCAGCTCAGTAAGCAGGTTTGCCTTTGCGGGGTTCGCTCAGATGTGACGACGCGGATTCTTCCCTTATGTTCTGTGATGCTTCACCCCACCTTCACAGAAGGCTTACCGGGCGCGATTCTGGAATCGTTGGCAGTGGGGACAGCCGTAGTCGCTAGCGACATCGCGCCAAATCGCGAAGTCGCCGAGCGCCTGAATGGGGTTACGCTGATCGGGCTCGAGCAGCCTCCGACGGTATGGGCTGCGGCTGTTCGCCCATTATTTACCGGGCGTTTTGCCCAGGAAGCCCGTATGGCGCGGCTTGTAGAGTTCCGCCGATCGGAGTTCTCTATCGAGAGGCACGTGCAGGGGTTACTGACGTTTGGCGAGTAGAAGGTGAGTAGCTACGCCGACGGCGTCAGCGATGAAAACACCGCATAACGCTCATCCGTCACCGCGCCTAACCTCTGACGGCGGTTCGCAGGGAGCGAGATGCCAGAGGGCGGATGGAATAGGATCTAGGCATGCGGTTCACCGGAAGGGTCGTGGTTACGGGAGGCGCCGGCTTTATCGGGGCTAACCTTTGCCGCCTGATGCGCGACGAGGGCATCGACGTCGTCGTCTTTGACGACCTCAGCACAGGGTCTCTTGACAATCTCGCGAACCTCGATGTCGAGTTTGTCATGGGCACTATCCTGGACGCCGAATCGCTCGCGAGGGCGACTAAAGGTGCTAGCTGCATAGTGCATCTCGCTGCGCGGCCATCGGTCCCGCGGTCGCTTCAAGATCCGATCGCCACCCACGAAGCCAATGTGACGGGAACGCTGCGAGTACTTGAGGCAGCGCGCGTGGGCGGCATCCACACCATTGTCGCTTCATCGTCGTCGATCTATGGTGCAAACCCAGAACTGCCGAAGCGTGAAACACTGACTCCAGTCCCAGTAAGTCCGTACGCCGTCAGCAAGTTGGCGGCGGAAGGTTATGCCCTCGCATACCAGCGGTGCTTTAGCCTGCCGGTGTTGGTGTTCCGTTTCTTCAACGTCTTTGGGCTGCTTCAGACTGCGGGTCACGCTTATGCCGCCGTTGTGCCTCGCTTCATCGACGCAGCGCTAAGCAACGATTCTCTCGAGGTGCACGGTGATGGCCTTCAGACGCGAGACTTTACCTATGTGGGGACGGTGGCCCGCGTGCTTCTCGACGCCGTCGAACGCCGTGTCACCCACGACGGGGCCGTCAATCTGGCGTTTGGCTCTCGGGTCAGCATCTTAGACGTAGTCGCACATCTGGAAGGCATTCTGGGAAGGCGGCTGGAGACTTATCACATCGGCGAACGAGCTGGCGACGTACGCGCGTCGCAGGCCGATCATGCCTTGCTTCAGTCGCTATTCCCGGCGGCAACCGCCACAGACCTGCGTATTGGGCTGGCCGAAACAAGAGGCCTGGTTCTATCAGGTTCAATCCGGACGAGCACCAGCGAATGAGAGTGCTTCGGGGGAGGTGTTGCGTCGACGCGTCTCGTCGTCGTTGGGCAAAAGGTCACGGTGGGGCTGCCGCTTGCCATGCGAGCTGCGGAGTTTGGCTTCAGCGTTGTCGGAGTTGATACTGTACCGTGACGAGTGGAGCAATTGCGAAGCGGATCGTCCTTTGTCGAGGATGTTGCTCACGACCGCATCTAACGGGTTCTGGGCACTGGAGCGTATCGGCCAACGACGTCATTCGAGGACGCAGCTGGCTTCGACGTAGCCGTAATCACGGTGCCTACGCCCCTTCGCGACAGCCTCCCCGATCTCTCGATGATCGAAATGAGCATCGACGGCCATTGGGGCATACGTGGGTCGCGGTGCCACGGTCATTCTGGGAGTTCACAACCTACCCGGGGACAACCGAGGAACTGGTAGCGCCGCTGCTCGAGACTGCTTCCGGGCTCCAGAGGGGCGTCGACTTCTACTTGGGTTATTCGCCTGAAACGCATCGACCCCGGAATTCGGTTTGGACGTTAGTCAACACGCCAAAGGTGGTGTCCGGAATTGACGAAGCGTCGGCTGCAAAGGTCCAAGAGTTCTACGACCTGCTTGTCGAAAGGACAGTCGTTGTCTCGTCTTGCCGGGTCGCAGAGCTTACGAAGCTTCTGGAGAACACGTTTCGCCACGTCAACATTGCGCTCGTAAATGAATTGGCAGTGTTCGCGCACGATCTGGGTATCAATGTTTGGGAGGCGATTGACGCCGCATCATCCAAGCCCTTTGGATACATGCGGTTCACCCCAGGGCCAGGTGTCGGTGGACATTGCCTACCGGTTGATCCGTCGTACCTCTCCTGGCAAGTGCGGAGGACGCTCGGCCGCAGCTTCCGGTTCATTGAGCTCGCCAACGACATTAACGATCACATGCCGGATTACGTCGTAGGACGTGCGACAGCTCTTCTCGACAACTAAGGAAACCAGTGAGCGGCAGCCGGGTTCTTCTCGCCGGTATTCCCTACAAGAGAACACCGGCGACGCAAGGGAGTCTCCCGCGGTGCGGGTAGCGGAGTTGCTCGTTCAACTTGGGGCGAGGGTCGTTGCGGCGGACACCCACGTCGATCCGCGGACGGTGCCTCGGGATGTCGAACTGGTAGAGTTGACCGCGCACGAATTAAGTTTGGCCGACCTCGTCATCCTTCTCACGGAACACGACGACGTTACGGAGCCACTCGCCCTAGCCCGCGGCGTGCGCATTCTTGACACGCGGCGAGCCTTACCTCAACGCGAAGGGGTCGATTACCGGTGATCCCGATGCGTAGGTCTTTTCGCGGACGGCAACGTCGTTTGCGTTTAGCGCGCCTACTGGAGACGGCCGGAGCCGCGGGCTTAGTCGTTCGGGACCGCTGACCTCACCTGGACGGCCCGCTTCCTCCTGCGGGAGGAGATCGTCGGCCGTCGCTTCGTGATCGGGGGTGCATCCTGTCCGTATCGCGCCCGATACCCATATCGATACGAGTAGCCGGCGCCGACCCGGCGTGAAGTCTTGTTTAGGACAACGCCGATGACGTTCGCGCCAACCTCGCGGAGCGCATCGATGGTCTTGGCGGCCTGCGACGCCTTGGTCTTCCCGCCTCGACGACAAGAATGGTGGCCGAAGCGCCCGTCGCGAGGCTAAGCGCATCGGTCACCAGACCAGCCGGCGCGGTATCGATGACGACCAGATCCTGATCGGGCCCGATAACTCCAATAGGGCGATAGCTCGCTTGGACGCGAGCAACTCGGCCGGATTTGGCGGAACAGCGCCGCTTGTAAGGAGCGAGAGATTCGCGAATGGGTGTTGCGAAAGCCATTGAGCTGGACTCGCGCCGTCGTGGTGTCTTGAGGATCATTTCGCTAGCCCGCCTTCAAGGGTGTCCCAAAAGCCGATGCTGATCCGGCTTGCGAAGATCGGCATCAATGAGAAGAACATGGCGTTCAGCTCCTGCAAGCGAGACGGCGAGGTTTGCCGCCGTGCATGTCTTGCCTTCACCTGCGCGCACCGAGGTGATGACCACGCTCTTCAAAGTGTCATCCGGCGTCGCGAAGAGCAGGTTAACCCGGAGTCGCCGATAGGCTTCCCTCACCGCCTCGTCATGCCGATGGTTTGGCTCATGCGCCGCCCACGTCCCGGCATATGTCGAAACCTAGGAATCACGCCGAGACACGGGAATCCAAGCCGGCCTGTAACATCGTCGGCGCGCCGCAAGCCCTGATCGAGGAACTCGACGAGGTATGCGAGACCCGCGGCAACCAGCAGGGCCACAAGACCCCCAGCAACAGTGTTGAGCAGCACCCTTGGCGACGCTGGACTATCAGGGATTGCCGCGCTCTCTGCGACGGTAGCCGAATTGAGCTCCTGCAGTTCTGTCGACTGAGATTGCGTATAACTCAGGTCGAGTTGTGAGATCAGCGAGGTCGTGGAGGCTATAGCAGTGCGTGTCGCCGTTGTGTCCTGCCCGGCTCTCGCCTCCGCGTTAAGGGCAGCGTACTCTTGGTTGAGTGTGGCTTGCGCAGCTTTGATTGGTCTTGAATCACGCCAAGTCCCTGGTCGATTCGGGCTTGATTTGCCTGAGTGATCTGAGCGACGTAGACGGTCATGAGCGCGTTCGCGATCGCTGCAGCGAGCCGGAGACGGGTCATTCGCCGTGACGTCGACAAGTTCCGTGTTGCTTTCCGCGGTCGCAGACATCCTTGGAAAGGTTGTTCGCGTTCGTATGCAGTTGCAGGGCGTTGATAACCTGCTGAAGGAGGGACGGCTCCGTAAGCAGCGAGGCAGCCGTGGTAGTCGCTTCCGTCGAGTTGATGTTGAGAGACCCTGCCCGAGCTACCCGGGGCAGCGACGATAAGCACTCGGCCCGTTGCTTGGTAGATGGGCGTCAGCCGCTTGCTGACCAAGTAGGAGCCCAGGGCCCCCAGGATCGTGACGAGGATGATCGGAATCGCCCACTTGCGGGTGAGCTTTCGAAGTTGGTCTGGTTGCATGCCTCTACTGGGGGGCCGGGCCCTTTCCTTACCTGACCTCTCCATCCATCTTCCACCGAGGCGAGGATTTCGCCATTGTAGTGGAGATGTTCGGTCGTCGACCCCCTATCGTTCGTGTTATCCCGGGCCTTTCGATGGGGTCGGCGGCCACCATTCGCCACCCCGCCCGCTTGGCGCGCGACGGGATCGACTGTGTCGTCGATTTGCGCGAGGAAGGAGCGAACCTCGTCGATTGGCCCCCTCAGATCCTGAACAGACATATCCCCCTAGAGGATCATGGCACACCCACGACCGAGGAATTGGAGGTCGCCGCCAGTCTCGTGGCTGACTTGGTCAAGCAGGGCCACCAGGTCTTGGTCCACTGCCACGCCGGTGTCGAACGCACGCCTATGGTCGTTTGCGCCGCTCTGGTGGTCATGGGGTGGTCGCTCACTGAGGCATACCAGCGGGTGCTGGAGGTCCGTCCCGAAGCCTCACCAACCGATGGCCAGCTCGCAGCGCTACGCGCCTTCGCAGCCTCCCAGGCCAGCTGAGTTCGGTACGGTACCGTACAGAAGAATCAGGTACGCCGCCCGTAGCGTGGCCTGAAGAGACGGGGCAGGCGGGGATGCTGATCGAGGGTCGAAAGAGAGAACGCATCCCGGTGTGTCGCCGCCTTCCAAGTTCAGGAGGACATTCAGGGATGAGACTTCGGCGTTCATTTGCGGTTTCGATCGGGCTCTTGGCCGCGATCATTCCCGCCACTTCCGTCTTCGCGGCCACAGCCGCACCGTCAAAGGTCCTGTACAACAGCCTCGTGCCGGCGCCGGGCAACCTGCCCAGCATCGGATTCGAGGCCACCCAGGCCGCTCAGTTCGGCAACGAGATCACGCTCACCCGGTCGGCGAAGGTCGCGACCGTCGTGGTGACCATGGATTCCTGGGGCTGCCAGACGCGCACTGGGACCGCCAACACCTGCGTGACCTCGCCAGGCTCCACGTTCAGCGAGCCGATCACGCTCAACATCTTCCAGGCTCCGGCATCGAACCCCACAACGCAGGCCGACAGCGTGGGGAACGGTCTTCCTGGGCCGACGATCGTCTCGGTCACCAAGACCTTCGCGATCCCGTACAGGCCATCCGCCAACAACACGAAGTGCATCGGCGACGAGGCAGGCAACTGGTTCGATCCCAAGAACGGCGAGTGCTTCCCCGGGTTGGCGACCAACATCACCTTCAATCTCAGCTCGCTGAAAGTGACGCTGCCCAAGACCTTCGTCTTCGGGATCGCGTACAACACCAGCGACTACGGCGCGGTCCCTTACGGTGACAACACCGCGTGCCACGCCACGACCGAGGGCTGCGGCTACAACTCCCTGAACGTCGGGCTCTCGTACGACCCTGACAACCTCAACGTGGGCTCGAATCCGTACCCGGGCTACGTGTGGTGGAACTCCCAGACGCCCGACAACTACTGCGACAGCGGCGCGGCCGGTACCGGCACCTTCCGCATCGATTCGCCGAGCACCGCGGCCTGCTGGGGCGTCTACCGAACGGCTCGCCGCCAACGTACAACGAGGCGCCGTGGTACATGCCGGCGGTTGAGTTCACCACCAGCTAATTCTTCGCTCTCCCCAGATGGCGTCACCCGGCGGCGGTCACCCCTGCCGCCGGGCCGCCATCGCCCGGCAGTTGGCAAACGCGGGACCGCGCGAGTAGCCTCGATGGGTCAGGTATCCCTCGGAAGGGGATTTCGATTCAGGAGGAAAGGCATATGACCCTCTGGCACCCGCTTCGATCCACTCGAACTGTCCTCGCCATAGCTGTTGTGCTTGGCGGGATGGCCATCGCGGCCACGCCGGCCGCCGCCTCGACATCGGGCTCCGGCATCACGTGCGGCCCGAAGAGCACGACGAACAACACGGCGCCGGGTATCGGCAACTCGGCCAAGTTCACAGTCGGCAATGGCGGAACGGTCACCCTCGTGCAGGAGAGCAACACCACGCTCCGGGTCACGTCGGCAAACGCCAAGTCTGGGTGGAAGGTCAATGTGGCCACCAGCCAGACCAGCACGCATCCCCACGTCGGATTCCAGCGTCTCGGAATGCCCAACGATCAGGAGCGCTTTTGGGCGCACATGAACACCAAGGGAACCCCGGGGACCGTGCTCACCACGGTCATCGAATCCTGCACCTGAACCGCAACGCCCAGCATCAGGCGTACATGATGTGATAGCCTGACTATCAGATTTAGGGGTCGTTTATCCCTTCAGGTCAGATAGAGGAGATGCGAATGTCAACAGTCGCATACATCGTCATTGCCGTCGTCGTCGTGATCGTCCTGATCGCTGTGATGGTCATCGCGTCGCGGCGCAGGTCGGACCGGCTGCATGGCACCTTCGGTCCGGAATACGACCGGGCTGTGGAGCAGGCCGGCAACCGCCGCGAGGCAGAGCGTGAGCTGGCCGGCCGCGTGGAGCGCCGCAAGCAGCTGAACATCCTGCCGCTGCCCGAGCAGGCTCGCCAGCAGTACATCGTCCAGTGGCAGCGCGTGCAAGCCTCATTCGTCGATGCCCCGGTGGAGAGCGTTCGCCAGGCAGATGCGCTCGTCTCCCAGGTCATGACCGATCGCGGCTACCCGATCGCCGAGTTCGAACAACGAGCCGAGGATGTCTCCGTCGACCACCCGGAGGTTGTCGAGAACTACCGGAGCGCCCATGCAATCGCTCTGGCGACCGCTCAGGGTCAGGCTGACACCGAGGCGCTTCGCCGGGCGATGACGCAGTACCGCGCGCTGTTCGATGACCTCCTTGGCGGCGTTGCTCCGCAGTCGACCGCTGCTGCGATGCAGGCCGCCCAGGCGCCGCCGGCGCCACCTGCGACGCCGGTCGCCCCAACGGGATACTCGCAGCGGTAACTGATCCCGCGCGCAACTGACTGATGACCGCCCCACGGCCGCCGGATGGCCGTGGGGCGGTTCGCGCTTAACGGGAGCGGGCGTCTGACATGCCTGTTGGCGTCTTCATCCATTAGGTGCTCGGCGTTCGGCGGCCTTCCGGTGATCGGCGATTAAGCGAGCCGGTATCCGGTACCCTGCCACCTGGTGTCTCGAGCGCACTGCTCGATAGGGACCGTGACGTGCGGTGGCGTGGCCCCCGCCGAAAGGAACGGAATTAAGTCGACGGCAATCTCAGCGGAGTGACGCTCGCAGGCGGTCGGTCCGAGGCAGGACTTCCCGAACCGTCGTACGGGCAATCCTCGCGTTGAGCCTGGCAGCCGCTCCTTGGATCCTCGCGGCCTCGCCCAGTGCTGCTGCCCCAAATACGTCGGGGAGTGTGTTTTCGGGGGTATTGGAGGATTCGACGGGAGCGCCGGCCGCGGGCTGGATGATCGAGCTGACAGACGTCACGAACGCCACCTTCGAGACCGAGACGGCCAGTGACGGGACCTTCTCGATCGCGGTGAACGCGGGGAGCTATGACCTGACCGTCCAGAACGTCGGCAATGAGGTCGTGACCGACAACCTGGATCTGAGTCAGAGCCTCACCGGTGTGACGCTGACCTTGCCTCCGCTGCAAGCGGTCACGTTGACGCTGCAGGACAGCTCCGGCACCCCACTGAACGATGCCGAGGTGCAGTCCTGGGCAGTGGAGTGCAGCAGTCCCTCGACAGCGGTCTACGACGTCGTGCCTGGGATAGCCGCCACGTCCATGACCTCGGCGTACAGCGTGTCCGAGGTGACCACTGAACTCAACCGGGAGCATCTACGGAAGCGTGTTCCCGTGCGCCGCGTCCGTCTATTCCGTGGATGCTCGG
Organism: Candidatus Dormiibacterota bacterium; assembly: GCA_963833055.1. Classification (GTDB taxonomy): domain Bacteria; phylum Chloroflexota; class Dormibacteria; order Aeolococcales; family Aeolococcaceae; genus Palsa-851. Next base: position 65,289 of record CAWHWM010000002.1, read on the forward strand.
CCGAGCGGGTACGCCGAATATGTCGCCAACCAACTGCCCCTGCCGGCTGACGGGGTGGTGACCGTCACCCTGCACCTGGCCACGCCGACCTTCTCCGGGGTGGTGGTCGACGCCGATGGGAACCCGCTGGCGGGTGTCGTCTTGACAGGGACGATCGGCAATGCCCAAAGCCCCAACTGGACCACGACAACACGATCCGACGGCAGCTTTGGGGTTGCCGTCCCCGCCAACGTCTACACGCTCGATGTCATGTCGTCGGGCTTCTACAACGATGGCGACGGCTGGAGCGTGACCGGCACGTTGGACATGACCCAGGGCAACGTGGTCGGTCAGACCCTGACGGTTCCACTGGTGGGGGTGACCGTGACCGCGTCGGACACATCTGCAAACCCGGTGTCCGGCGCTGTGGTCTCGCTCTATGCCGACTGCCAAGGCGCGTCCACCGCCGACCTGCTCCCGGGCGTGGCGATCAGCAGCGTCTACTCGTACTTCTATCCCTTGCCGACCGCAACGACCGATGGGTCGGGCTCGGCCAGCTTCCCTGATGCAGTGGTCGCCTGCACCACCGCCGACATCATCGCTGCGGTGACGCCTCCGGCCGGATCCGGTCTCTCTGATAACGCAGGGTCGATCACCGGGCCGATCTCCGCCGATCAGACGATCGCCGTGACCTTGCCGACAGGGAGTGAGTTTTCGGGTGTGTTGGACGATTCGACGGGGGCACCGGCCCCGGGCTGGACGATTGAGCTGACCAACAGCGCCAACGCCACGTTCGAGGCGGAGACCGCAAGTGACGGGAGTTTCTCGATCTCGGTGACTCCAGGGAGCTATGACCTCACCGTCGAGAACGGCGAGAACGACGTCGTGACCGACAACCTGGATCTAAGTCAGAGCCTCACCGGCGTGACGCTGACCTTGCCGCCACTGCAGCCGCTCACGTTGACGCTGGAGGACAGTTCCGGCACCCCGCTCAGCGGTGCCGAGGTTGAGGACTGGGGGGTGAGCTGCAGCAGTCCGTCGACGACGGTGTACGACGTCTTGCCGGGCATACCGGCAACATCGATCGAGTCGACATACAGCGCGTCCGAGGTGACCACGGACTCGAGCGGGAGCATCTATGGAAGCGTGTTCCCCTGTGCTGCCTCCGTCTATTCCGTGGATGCTCGGCCGAGCGGGTACGCCGAATATGTCGCCAACCAACTGCCCCTGCCGGCTGACGGGGTGGTGACCGTCACCCTGCACCTCGCTACGCCGACCTTCTCCGGGGTGGTGGTCGACGCCGATGGGAACCCGCTCGCGGGTGTCGTCTTGACAGGGACGATCGGCAACGCTCAAGGCCCCAAGTGGATGGTCACCACACAATCCAACGGCGGTTTTGGGATTGCCGTGCCCGCGAATGTCTACACGCTCGACGTCATGTCATCGGGCTTCTACAACGATGGCGACGGCTGGAGCGTGACCGGCACGTTGGACATGACCCAGGGCAACGTGGCCGGTCAGACACTGACGGTTCCCCTGGTGGGGGTGACCGTGGCCGTATCGGACAGCTCTGACAATCCGGTGTCGGGCGCCCTGGTCTCGCTCGACGCCGGCTGCCAAGGTCCGTCCACCGCGGACCTGCTCCCCGGGGTGGCGATCAGCAGCGTCGAATCGTCGGTCTATCCATCGCCGACGGCTACGACCGATGGGTCGGGCTCGGCGAGCTTCCCTGATGCGGTGGTCGCCTGCACTACGGCAGACGTCATTGCTGCGGTGACGCCTCCTGCCGGATCCGGTCTTTCTGACAACGCCGGCTCGATCACGGGACCGATCTCCACCGATCTGACCATCCCTGTGACGTTGCCGACAGGGAGTGGGTTCTCGGGGGTGTTGGAGGATTCGACGGGAGCGGCGGCCCCCGGCTGGACGATCGAGCTGACCAACAGTGCCAATGCCACGTTCGAGACGGAGACGGCCAGTGACGGGAGCTTCTCGATTTCGGTGAACGCGGGGAGCTATGACCTGACCGTCCAGAACGGCGCCAATGACGTCGTGACCGACAACCTGGATCTGAGCCAGAGCCTCACCGGTGTGACGCTCACGCTGCCTCCGCTGCAAGCGGTCACGTTGACGCTGGAGGACAGCTCCGGCACCCCACTGAGCGGTGTCGAGGTGCAGTCCTGGGCAGTGGAGTGCAGCAGTCCCTCGACGACGGTGTACGACGTCGTGCCTGGCATAGCGGCAACCTCGATCCAAGCGGTCTACGGCGCGTCGGAGGTGACCACGAACTCAACCGGAAGCATTTACGGAAGCGTGTTCCCCTGCGCTAGTCCCGTTTATTCCGTGGATGCGAGGCCGAGCGGCTACGTCGAATATGTCGCCAACCAACTGCCCCTGCCGGCTGACGGAGTGGTGACCGTCACCCTGCAGCTGGCTACGCCGACCTTCTCCGGGGTGGTGGTCGACGCCGATGGGAACCCGCTCGCGGGTGTCGTCTTGACAGGGACGATCGGCAACGCGCAAAGCCCCAAGTGGGTCACCACGACACAATCCAACGGCAGCTTTGGGATTGCGGTTCCCGATGACATCTACACGCTGGACGTGATGTCGTCGAGCTATTACAACGTGGCGAGCGACACCGGCTGGAGCGTGACCGGCACCTTGGACATGACCCAGGGCAACCTGGTTGGTCAGACCCTGACGGTTCCTCTGGTGGGGGTGACCGTGACCGTGTCGGACGCTTCGGACACCCCCGTATCGGGCGCGGCGGTTACGCTCAACGGTGGCTGCCAGGGTGCGTCCACTGCCGATCTGCTCCCCGGGGTGGCGATCAGCAGCGTCTTCTCGTCGCTCTTTCCGGCGCCGACGGGAACGACCGACGGCTCGGGTACAGCCTCCTTCCCTGATGCAGTCGTCGCCTGCACCACCGCCGACGTCGTCGCAACAGTGACGCCGCCGACCTCCAGCCTTGCCGATGACGGGGTCACGATCACCGGTCCGATCTCTTCCGACCTCAGCATCCCGATGACCGTTTCTTTGGTCTCGGGTTCGCTCGAGAACGCGAGCGGTGCGCCGCTCGCCGGTCAGACCGTGACGCTGGATTCACCAGCCACGGGTGACGCGGTTGCGCAAGCCTCGAGCAGTGCGTCCGGCGCGTTCGAGCTCGCGGTCCAGCCTGGAACGTACAACCTCGACATCGACGGCGCGATCGGCGACCCCACGTCGTACGACGTTGCGGTTCCCAACGTCAATCTCACATCCGACAAGCAGGGGTCCGTCATCCTGCCGACCGAGACGGTCGCACTGACGGTGACCAACCCATCCGGATCCCCGGTTGCCGGTGTCGCCGTCCAATCCGCGTGCGCCGCGACGAGCTCGTTCTCGCTCTTCGGTGGAACAGCCACCGGGACGCAGTGCGTCCAGGAGACGACGAACGCCTCGGGTCAGGCGGACCTCACCGTGCTGCCGGTGAGCTCGCTCGCGCTCACCCTGACACCACCGGCGGGCAGCCCATATGGACCGACAACGGCAACGGTGGTCCCCAAGGTCGGAACCACGTCCGCGACCGTCGTTCTCGGTCAGACACTGTCGATTACGAGCAGCTCCGCGGTGGCCATGGTCGTCGGTACTCCGAGCACGTTCACCGTGACGACGCAAGGGTCGCCGGTCCCGAAGCTCACCGAGAGTGGGAAGCTGCCGCCGGGTTTGACCTTTGTTGACAACAAGAACGGCACGGCGACGCTGAAGGGAACACCGACAGGAGCGTCGAAAACGTACGTGTTGAAAATCACTGCGGCGAATGCGACGACAACCGTGACGCAGTCGTTGTCAGTGACGGTCGGCACGAAACCGAAGATCACCAGCGCGCCCAGCGCGACATTCGTGGACGGAAAGGCCGCGACTTTCACGGTGAAGTCGTCCGGCTCCCCGCTGGCAACACTGCTCGAAAGCGGACCGCTCCCGGCGGGGATCACGTTCACCGCCAAGGCAAATGGGACAGCCACGCTTGCGGGCACGGCGTCCACGACCGCCGCCCCAGGAATCTACCCACTCTCCATCAGCGCGACCAATGTCGAAGGGACTGCCACACAGGCGTTCACCCTGACGATCACGGAGCGCCCGTCCTTCACGAGCGCCTCGGCTGCGACCTTTACGGTCGGAAAGCTCGGCACGTTCGATATCACGACGGCCGGTTACCCGTATGCGGCACTGACCGTGAAGGGAACCTTGCCGAAGGGCGTGAAGTTCGAGAGCACTGGGAAGGGGACGGCCATCCTCACCGGAACGCCGGCTGCGGGTACCGCGAAGACGTACAAGCTGACGATCACCGCGACCAATAGCCTGGGCACGATCACGCAAAGCTTCACCCTCACGATCATCGCCTGACCTTGGCGGGGCCCTTCTGGGCTCCGCGATGCACTTACGCGTGGCGCTGTGTAATCATGTAATCCATGAAAGGACACAGCACTCCCGCTCCGCTCACCGACGACGAAGTCTCCGGTTGGTTCGCCGGACGCCTGCCTGAAGGCCTCTACAAGTCCGCACCGACCATCACCTCGGATCCTGACGAGATCCTGATCATCGGGGAGATCGACGAACCCGAACTCCCCGCCGATGCCGCCGAGGGCGCCCGTGCCGCTGCTCGCAGCGCCCGGATCGCCCGCTTCCGCGGTGACACTCGCGATGCCCGCGTCCGGGTTGCCCGCGATGCCGAGCGTCTCTTCGGCCGCAAGGTCTCCTGGGGCGCCCGCTGTGGCGGCGTCGAGGAGCTCTTCACCACCCTTGGCGTGCCGGTCATGACCCGGCTGCGCCTCCAGGATCGCCGCGTGCTCGACACGCTCATCGAGGCCGGTGTGGCCCGCAGCCGCAGCGAGGCGCTCGCCTGGTGCGTCCGCCTCGTCGGCCAGCATCAGTCGGACTGGATCGAGAGCCTGCGCGGCGCGCTGACGGCAGTCCAGAAGGCACGGGCGGAAGGCCCGGATGTCGCCTGACCCGATCGATGACGGCGAGGTGCTCGACGCATACTCGCGCACGCTCACCCAGGTAGCGGCGGCACTGGCGCCGTCGGTGGCGGCGGTGCAGGTCACCTCGAGTGGGGCGCGGCGCGCCCCGCTCGGGAGTGGCTCAGCGGTCGCGCTGAGCGCCGACGGCTATCTGGTCACCTCGGCCCATGTCGTGGCCGGCGGCGACGGCGGCAGGTTGGATCTCGCCGACGGACGGCAGCTTCGCTTCCGTGTCCGCGGCCGTGATCCGCTCTCCGACCTCGCGGTACTGGTCGCCGAGCACGGCGATCTCCAGCCCGCACGTCTTGGCGACGCGTCCACGCTCATGGTCGGCCAGCTGGTGGTGGCGATCGGCAACCCGATGGGTCTTGCCGGCAGCGTCACCGCGGGTGTCGTGAGCGCGCTCGGCCGCTCGCTGCCGGCCCGATCCGGGAGCCAGGTCCGGGTGATCGACGATGTGATCCAGACCGATGCCGCGCTGAATCCCGGCAACTCCGGCGGTGCGCTCGCGGATTCCGCGGGGCGAGTGGTCGGGATCAACACGGCGCTCGCGGGGGCAGGCCTCGGACTCGCGGTTCCTGTGAACGCCACCACCGAGCGGATCATCGGCGCGCTGGTCCGCGATGGACGGGTACGCCGGGCGCACCTCGGCGTCGCCGGTGGCTCGCGGCCGATCCCGCCGCGGTGGGCGGACAAGATCGGGCGGAGCAAGGGCCTCGAGGTGGTCGACGTCATCAAGGGGAGTCCCGCCGAGTCGGCCGGGCTCCGTCCCGGCGACATCATCATCGAGGTGGACGGCAGACCGGTCGAGAGCCCGCGCGATGTGCAGCGCCTCATGGTCGATGGACCGATCGAGCGTTTCCTGGTGATCCGGGTGCTGCGGGCCGGGGTCAGTTACGTTGTGACCGCGATCCCGGACGAACTCGCCGCCGCGTAATACCCTGGGTCCATGCCCAACGCCTTCACGCGCGTCCCAGACAAGCCCGTCCCACAGCCGAGTGGCTTTGGCGCCGCGGTCATCCCCGTCGCCGACGCCTTCATGATCGCCATGTTCTCCAAGCCGGCGAGCGGAACGCTCCGGACCACCTGGGTCACGCCGTCAACGTACTGGCTGACGCTGGCGACCTTCCTGGGGGCTGTGATCATCGCCGGCCTGCTGCTCTCCGGCCTGATCGGTGCGGTTACCGGCCTCTCGATCATCGGTGTGGTGATCTGCTTGCTGTTCGCGATCGGCGCCGGCGCAGTGGCCGTCGTCGGGAACTGCCAGCGCCGCTCCGCCTGAGGATCGCGCTCGTCAGCGTTGACCCAGTCGCGTCGCGCCGTCGAGCAGCTCCCTCGCGATGTCGAGATGCCCGCGATGCCGCGCCGTCTCCTCGATCATGTGCGACACCACCCAGCGAACATTCTCCGGCTCGAAGTCACCGAGCCGGTGCTCGCCGAGGACTCGCGCAGAAAGCGGGGTTGCGTCGAGCACTGCCTCGGACCGCTCGCACTGGCGACGGTAGAAGGCCACGATCTCCGCGGAGGGCTCGTCGGCGGTGAACACCACCGTCGCCGAGTCGTACGGCGGGGGGTCCGCGGCGGCGTCGCCTGATGCCTTCGGCTGCTTGCCCATGACGACGCTCTGAAACCAGTACCACTCGGCGCCGCCCAGGTGCGCGAGCATCCCGGCCGGCGTCCAACCGGTCGGCACCACCGATCGGTGCCAGTCCGCTTCGCTGAGTCCCTCGACGACGGCCAGCACGGATTCGCGCTGCCCGCGCAGAAAGCCCCGCAACATCTCGTCGCCAGGTTCGCTTGTGAGATCGCCGGCCACGTTGACCTCCGTGCGCACTGGCGCTGTGACAGCACCCTTCCGGCCGATCCGATCGAAGCGTGCCGTGGGTGGTCATCCTATGCTCGCGAGCCCGCCTCTTCCTCGATGCATGTGGCTCCGGTCATCGAGGACGGCTCCAACAGACGTGTGCGGGCACCGCTAGAATCCCTGGCACATCGAGGCCCTGCGGTTGAGAGCAGCGGCCACTGGGACGAGGAGGGACTGATATGAGCGCTCGCGACAAAGGGCTGCACGGGCCGCGTTCCATCGGGAAGTCGATTCGCGCGCTTGCAGTGATCGGCTTCTGCGCTGCAAGTTGGGCTGCCGGCAGCGCGTTGGTCGCCGCTCCGGTTGCAGCATCCACCTGCATTCCATACGGGGGCACTGTACTCCCGACGACTTCACCGGGCAGGCGAGCGAGACGCTCCTCGCCTCGACGAGCTCTGTCTTCTCGAATACCGCACTCGACGGCTCCGATGAGATGGCGGTCTACCTGGAGTTGGGAGGAACCCTCGACTTCTATGTCCAGGTGGCGCTTGCGTCCGATTCGAACGACGGCATCACCGAGATCGACGCGTCGGGATTTCAGAATGCCCTTGCCGACATGGGGTATCGCTCAGACGGCAGCACCGCGGGTGGTGGCGGTTTTGTCGATGGCTCCGTGATTCCCACGAGTGTGAGCAGGGGAACGAGCGGTGACCCGGTGACCTGGGATGTCGTGGGTCTCAATCCCGGCGACACATCGACGGTCCTTGAGGTCAAGACGAATGCGACGAAGTACGCAGCCGGAGAGCTCGAGATCACCAACGGTGGTAACACCGTGGAGGAACCGGGGTTTGCACCCGTGCTGACCCCGGTGTCGTCATCCGCCACGCCCACCACGGGGCCGGTTGGGACGACCCTGCAGGACAGCGCCACGCTGACGGCTGCGCAAACACTGGACGGGTCGGGGAGCATCACCTGGGACCTGTACGGGCCGGGCGACACAACGTGCAGCACGTCGCCGGACTACATCGAGAAGATCACCGACATCACCACTGACGGGCCGTACAGCACCAGCACGGGCTACCTCGCGACCTCTCCGGGCACCTACGAGTGGGTTGCGAGCTTCAGCGGTGACGCGAACAACCCACCGGGAAGCACGTACTGCGGCGAGGAGCCGGTGGTGGTCACGCAGCCCACCGCGACCACGCAGATCACCTCGGCATCGACGACGTGCAGGCAGTTCTCGGGCGGCACAGCGTCGACACTCTCCAGCGCCTTCTACTCGGTGGCACAAGCGAAGATCAAGGCGGTGACACCGTCGGGGTTCTCGTACTGGGCGGCGGTCACCTCCACTGGCGGCACGCAGACGTACAGCGTCACCCAGTTCACCAACGAGACGAGCAGGCCGTTCCTGATCGGATCGGACAGCAGGGTCCTCACGTCGGGCTGCCGCATCATCGCTGGCGCGGTGACACAGTCAGGATCGAAGGTCACGGTGAAGTTCAATGGCGGCACCGTCGGCCAGACGTACTACATCGACGTGAAGTTCAAGACGTCGCATGTGGATGGCGAACCGGCGCCCGCGCCGAGCAGCACGGTGCGCTATCTGTTCAACGCCGGTGGCTCATCGCAGGAGCTCGACCTGATCAAGTAGCTCCTCCCAGGTTCGCGATCGGTGCCGGCGCGCTCGCCGTCGTTGGGAACTGCCGGCGCCGCTCCGCCGGAGGACGCTCCGCTTAGACCGGTGAGTCGGCGATGAGGCCGATCATCGGTGACATCACCTGACCGCCGACTTCGCACATGCCGCTGCTCTGGCATGCGCCGCGCAGCAGGTTCTGCGCTCCGCTGACGATCACCGGCTTGCCGGGCTTGCCGTTGGTGATCGTCGCCTCGAGTCCCGACGGCGGTCCACTGGATGTGTATCCGCTGGCGAGGCACTTCCCGCCGAAGATGCAGACGATGTGCGCGAGAGTGCCGCCGGCGAATCCGCGGATGGTGGTCGCGGTCCCGTTGCTCACAGTGATCACCTCGCTGGTGGTGTCGTTGTACTTCCCACCCACGGCGTAGCACGTGTCCGCCGACGTGCAACCGATACCGCCGAGCTCATAGGCGGAGGGCACGTCCGACATCCCGCTGGGCTTGCCGTTGTCGAGGGTGACCAGCACACCGCGTCGTGACGCGGTTCCACCTGCTGCGAAGCATGTTGTTGCCGTGGGGCAGTCGATCATGTCCAGCTCAAAGCTGCCTGGGACGACCGTGGTGGCACCGGGCACGCCGTTCTTGATCGGCAGCACGATTCCCTTGGTACCAGCGGCGTTTGTCCCCACGGCGTAGCAGGTCGTCGATGGGCTGGGAAGGCACGCAACGCCGAGTAGCAGCGACGACGTGGGAATGTCCACGGCAGTGCCCGGCACGCCGTTGGTGATGGGCAGGACGACGCCGGCGGCGCCGGAGGAGGGGCCGACGGCGACGCATCGTGTCGCGCTCCAGCACGTCACCGCAAGCAGCGATCCGGTTGCGGCCACTGCCGTTGCTGCGCCGGGAACACCGTTGGTGACGGTCACCACGGTGCCATCAGTGGGAACGGTCGGGCCGGCGCCCACCGCGATGCAGGTGACCGCGGTCTCGCATCCCACGCCAGCGAGTTCGATCGTGCCGGGGGCGCGATGCACGGTCACCGTGGCCGCTCCCGCACTCGTGCCTCCCAGGATGAATCCAAGGACGCCAACGGCCGCAACGATGGTGCGAATCATGTTCAGCGTTGCCCCCGGTGCGTCTTGCCGTCGAGCAGTTCTCTCGCGATGTCCAGGTGGCCGGCATGCCGCGACGTCTCCTCGATCATGTGCAGCACGACCCAGCGAACGTTCGGTGGCTCGTCGTCCCCGAGCCCGTGCTTGCCGAGGAGCGGCGCCGAAAGCGGATGTTGCGTCCAGCACCGCTTCGGACTCCGCGCACTGGTTGCGGTAGAAGGCGAGGACCTCCGACGAGGGCTCGTCGGTCGTGAACACCACCGTCATGGGGTCATACGGCGGCATCTCCTCGTCGAGGTCGCCCGGCAGCTCCGGCTGCTTGCCGGCGACGACGCCCTGGAACCAGTGCCACTCGGCGCCGCCCAGGTGCTCGACCATGCCCGGCCGGCGTCCAGCCCGTGGGGAAGAGCGTGCGATGCCAGGCCTCTTCGTCCAGCCCTTCGACGATCGCCAGAATCGCTTCGCGCTGGCCGCGCAGAAAGTCGCGCAGCATCTCGTCGTCGGCGTCGCTTTCGTGATCCGCAGCCACATCACCCTCCTTGCCAGAGACGAATCGAGGACGGCTGATGGTAGCCACCCGCGTGCGGCTTCGCGTGCACGTTCGCCGGCCGCGTACCCAAGATACGCGACTGCGGTCGTACGGATCCTCGGGTGAGCGCCATTCGGCTCCAGGAGCCATAGCGGCGACAATCGACTCGTGCGTCCAGTTGTTGCCCGGCCCGATGGAGAGATGGAGGTCCTCGGTGGCTTCCGCGCGGCTGCCCGCTCGGGCGGGCGGCTGGTCAAGCTCGACCCGTCGCAGATGATCCCGCTGCCCGAGGGCACCACGCTGATGCACCTCCCGGGCAGGCGCGCGCTGGCGCTGGATGCCAAGGACCGCCCGGTGGACGTCGAGGCGGACCTGCTCCCCGTGGCGGCGGTGCTGCCGGTCGGCCACCTGCGCACGCTGGTGCCGGCATCGCGACCGCTGCCGGGGAGCAGACGCCTCCCGCTGTACGGCTATGCAGCGGTGGTGGAGCATCACGACGAGCTCCTGGTCGCCGCGTTGAGCACCGACGCCTTCGGATGGTGGGAGCCGCGGCGCTATGCGGGCGGCGGCCTCGACGCGGCCATCGAGAGCGCGCGGCTCGCGCTCCCGGGCAACCGGCTCGTCGATCACCTGGCGATCTGCGCCACCGATCTCCGCTGCTACACGGCCCAGAACACCTTCCTTCGCCGCTATGAGGGCGCGCTGCCCGCCTCGCCCGCGTGCAATGCCGATTGCCTCGGCTGCATCTCGCTGCAGACCGACGGCGAGGCGCCGGCGCCACAGCCCCGGATGCGGTTCGCGCCCACCGCCGCCGAGCTCGCGGGGATGGCCTCGTTCCACCTGAGCGGGTCCGATGCGGGGATCGTCTCGTTCGGCCAGGGCTGTGAAGGCGAGCCGCTCACCCGCGATGACGTCCTGGCGCGCGCCGTGGCGACGATCCGCGCCGACCATCCCGACGCCACCATCCACGTCAACACCAACGGCAGCCGTCCGGAGGTCCTCCGCCGGCTGATCGACGCCGGGTGCAACAGCGTCCGGATCAGCGCGATCTCGTTCACCGACCCGGTCTTCCGCGCGTACTACCGGCCGGTCGGCTACACGATCGAGGATGTGGTGGAGTGCGGCCGGGTCATGTCCGGCGCCGGTGGCCAGGTGTGCCTCAACCTGCTCACGTTCCCGGGGCTCACCGATTCGACCGACGAGCTCGATCGCACCGCCGGCGCGGTGGTGGCGATGGGTGCGAACCAGATCCAGTGGCGATCGCTGAACTGCGACCACGACTGGCTCATCGACGTGCTCACCGCCCGCGGGCTGCTCCCCGAGGACGGCATCGGGCTGGCGGCCGCGTACCAGCACCTCGTCGACCGGCTTCCGGGCGTGACCCACGGCAACTTCACGCGGCCGGTGGCCATGGCCCTGGATTGAGCTCGCCACGAGCGTGGTATCGTCAACTCGTCCCTTCCGCGTGAACCTAGGCGCCCCAATGAAAGCTGCGATCCATCCCGAGTACCACGTCGACGCTGAGGTCCATTGCCTCTGCGGCAACACCTTCACCACCGGCTCCACGCTCACCGAGCTGAAGACCGAGGTGTGCTCGGTGTGCCATCCGTTCTTCACCGGCACGCAGCGCATCGTCGATACCGGCGGCCAGGTGGAGCGCTTCCGCCGCCGCGCCGAGCAGGCGAAGAAAGCCTAACCCGCCACGGTCAAGCGGCTCGGAGCCGGGATACCCTCGGCGCCATTTGACAAAACTCCCTTGGGTCGGAGGCATCCTGCCGCGATCTGGGTACTACCTCTAGCATGCCGATCATGTCTCGAGCCCAGCGCTATCGCGATCTCCTGTTGACGGTCGCCGTCAATGCGGTCAGCGCCCCACCCGGCACCTTCTTCTATGGCGGCCAGGCCGTCATCGAGGGCGTCCTCATGCGGGGCAAGGATCGCTATGCCGTCGCCGCGCGCCGGCCGAATGGCGAGATCGCGGTCTGCACCGATGTGCTGCGGTCGCGCGTGTACACGGCAAGCGTGTGGCGGCGTCCGTTCCTTCGCGGCGTCGCTGGGCTGTACGAGACGATCCACCTGGGCATGCGCGCGCTGCAGTGGTCGGCGCTGGTGCAGCTCGGCCAGGACGCGGAGATCGGTGAGGGCGCGCTCCGCGGGGCGATGATCGCCTCGCTCGTCTTTGCGCTCGTGCTGTTCATCGGCGTGCCGGTTGGTATCAGCACGCTGCTCCGCCACGGCGCCGCGCCGTCCATCAGTGCGGTGCTCATCGAAGGCGTGATCCGTGCGGCGATCCTGATCGCCTATCTGCTGCTCATCGGGATGATCCCCAACGTCCGCCGGCTCTTTCAATATCACGGCGCGGAGCACATGGCGATCAACTCGCTCGAGTCCGGCGATGCTGTCGATGTCAATCACGTGCGTGCGCGCAGCCGCCTGCATCCTCGCTGCGGCACCGGGTTTCTCGTTGTGGTGGCGCTGGTGAGCATCGGTGTCTTCGCACCGCTCGGGTTGCTGCCAACCGCCGAGCGTCTGGTCTGCCAGATCCTGCTCGTGCCTGTCGTCGCCGCGGTGTCGTACGAGATCATTCGCGGGCTCGTGCGCATCCGCGGCTCGCTGTTCGGAAGGATTGCGCTCGCGCCCGTGCTCGCCACGCAGCTGCTCAGCACGAGGCAGCCGAGCGACTCGCAGATCGAGGTTGCGATCGTTGCCCTTGATGCCGCTCGTGCGGGTGACGGCGTCGTGTTCGAAGCGGCCGGAGCGCGCTGATTGTCATGAGCGAGATGACTCCGTTTGAACAGCGCCTCGCAGCGCTCGAAGCGCGCTACACCGACCTCGGCGAGCTGCTCAGCGCGCCGGATGCGTACCAGGATCTCGACCGCGTTCAGCAGCTCTCGCGCGAGCAGGCGAAGTTGCGCGAGGTGGTCGAGGCCGCACGCCGCTGGCGTGATGCGCAGGAGGCAGCGCGCGAAGCGGAGGAGATGTCGCGCGCGGAAAGCGACCCGGCGATGGTGGCGATGGCGGAGGAGGAGCACCACGACCAGGTGGCCGCTGCCGAGGCGGAGTACGACCGCCTGCGCGCGCTGCTGTTGACGGCCGATCCGAATGACGACCGCGACGTCGTTGTCGAGATTCGCGCCGGCACCGGCGGCGATGAGGCAGCCCTGTTCGCGGCCGACCTCTTCCGCATGTACGCGCGATATGCGGAGCAGAAGCGCTGGCGCATCGAGGTGCTCGACCAGAACGAGACCGCGGGACACGGTTTCAAGGAGATCGTGTTCGAGGTGCACGGCCAGGGTGCGTACTCGCGGCTGAAATTCGAGTCGGGCGTGCATCGAGTCCAGCGTGTTCCGGAGACGGAGGCGCAGGGACGGATCCACACGTCCGCAGCGTCGGTTGTCGTGCTGCCCGAGGCGGACGACGTCGAGGTCGAGATCAACGAGAACGACCTGAAGATCGACGTGTATCGCAGCACCGGCCCCGGTGGTCAGAGCGTCAACACCACCAACTCAGCGGTGCGCATCACGCATCTGCCGACGGGGCTCGTCGTCACGTGCCAGGACGAGAAGTCGCAGATCAAGAACCGCGCCAAGGCGATGCGCGTGCTGCGCGCGCGCCTCTATGACCTCGCGCAGGCGGAGCGCGATGCGGAGCTGAAAGCGACCCGGCGCTCCATGGTGGGCAGTGGCGATCGCAGCGAGAAGGTGCGCACGTACAACTTCCCGCAGTCGCGCGTGACCGACCACCGCATCGATCTGACGCTGCATCAGCTGCAGCGCGTGCTCGACGGCGACCTCGAGATGCTCATCGAGCCGCTGTCCAATGAGGACCAGGCGCGCCGGCTGCTCGAGGACGAGGTGGACGGTTCCACATCAGGGCATGCCGCCTGAGGTGGCGCCGACCACACCCACACTCATCGACGTGCTCCGGCTCAGCACGACATATATCGGTGACCGTGGCAGCTCGTCGGCACGACTCGATTCGGAGCTGCTCTGCGCGCACGCGCTGGGACTGCGCCGCATCGACCTGTACCTGCAGTTCGACAGGCCGCTGGACGATGACGAGCTGACCTCGATCCGCGAGCTGGTGCGGCGGCGGGGGAAGGGCGAGCCGGTGGCGTACATCACCGGGACGCGCGACTTCTACGGCAGGACGTTCACCGTCACTCCCGACGTGCTCGTGCCGCGGCCCGACACCGAGACGCTCGTGCAGCAGGCCATCGCGTACCTGCGGGATCGTCCCGGCGCGGAGCTGCGCGTCGCCGACCTCGGTACGGGGAGTGGCTGCATCGCCATCACGCTCGCCGCCGAGGTGCACGGCATGAATGTCGTCGCGACGGATGTGAGCGCGGGAGCGCTCGACGTCGCGCGAGCCAACGCGGCGTCGCTCGGCATCGATGCCACCTTCATTGATTGCTCGTGGGCGGATGGGCTCGACGGGCAGTTCGACCTCATCGTCAGCAACCCGCCATACGTCACCACCGCCGAGCTCGAGGGCGTGGAGCGCGACGTGCGCGACTTCGAGCCGCACGGCGCCTTGCTCGGCGGCGCCGACGGTCTCGACGCGTACCGGGCGCTGCTGACCTCGGTGCGCGACCACGCCACGACGGCGCGGCTGATGCTCGAGGTGGATCCGCGCCACGCCGATGCGGTGGCTGCGCTGGTCGTTGCCACGTTCCCCGGAGCTGCGGTCACCAACGTCCCGGACCTCACTGGGCGGACCCGCGTGCTCGACGTCGAGATGCCGTGAACCTCGACGCGGCCGTGCGGGCGATCCAGCGCGGCGGTGTGATCGTGATGCCCACTGACACCGTCTACGGGCTCGCGTGCGACCCGGCGAACTCCGCGGCGGTGAGCCGCATCTACACCATCAAGCGGCGGCCCGCCGGGCTGGAGCTCACGCTGCTCGCGGCATCGCTGGCGGACGTCGAAGCGGATGTCGACCTCAGCCCGGCCGCGAGAACGCTCGCCGCGGCGTACTGGCCCGGCGGGCTCTCGATCATCAGCGCGCTCCGCACGCGGCGCTGGGCGATCCCGCGCGACGGCACCACGCTCAGCGTCCGCGTTCCGGCGCACCCGGTCGCGCTGGAGTTGCTCCGGCGCACCGGCCCGCTCGCCACCACCAGCGCCAACCGGCACGGCGAACCCACTCCGGAGACGGCCGCCGAGGTGGCGGCTGCGCTCGGCGGCGAGGTGGACGCCATCGTCGATGGTGGTCGCTCGGCCGGACTTGCCTCGACTATCATCGACTGCACGACGATGACCCCTCGCGTGCTGCGCGACGGCCCGATCAGCGCCGCGGCGTTGTTCTCGCTTCTTGGGGATTCAGCAACCACCACGGAGGGGCAGGAATCGCAATGACCGGCACACATGTCGAGACCCGTCCGAGCGTTCTGACGGGCGACTTCACGGCCAAACCCGCGATGCGCGCCACCGATCCCGTCCTCGCGGCGCTCCTCGACGAGGAGCTGGACCGCCAGGAGAACACGCTCGAGCTGATCCCGTCGGAGAACCTCGCGTCCGTGGCCGTGCTGGAGGCGCTGGGCTCGTGGCTCAACAACAAGTACGCCGAGGGCGTTCCCGGCAAGCGCTACTACGGCGGCTGCGAGGTCGTGGACAAGGTGGAGAACCTCGCCCGCGATCGCGCCAAGGCGCTCTTCGGCGCCGAGCACGCCAACGTCCAGCCCCACTCGGGCACCGAGGCGAACATGGCGGTGTACGCCAGCGTCCTCACCCCCGGCGACAAGGTGCTCGGCATGGCGCTCGACCAGGGCGGCCATCTCAGCCACGGGTCGCCGGTCAGCTTCAGCGGGAAGATCTACAACTTCGAGCCGTATTTGGTCGACGAGACCACCGGCATCCTCGATATGGACTCGGTGCGCGCGCGTGCTCTTGAGTTCCGCCCGAAGATGATCGTGGCGGGCTACAGCTCGTACCCGCGCATCCTCGACTTCGCGGCCTTCGCTGAGATCGCGCGCGAGGTGGATGCCTTCCTCATGGTGGACATGGCCCATTTCGCGGGGCTGGTGGCCGGCGGCGCGCACCCGAGCCCGGTTCCCCACGCCGACTTCGTCACGTTCACCACCCACAAGACCATGCGCGGGCCGTGGGGCGGGGCGATCCTCTGCCGCGCCGAGCATGCCGACCAGATCGACAAGGCCGTCTGCCCGAACATCCAGGGCGGGCCGCAGCTCCACGCCATCGCCGCCAAGGCCGTGATGTTCGAGCAGTGCGCGCAGCCCGCATTCCGCGACTACGCTCACGCGGTCGTGACCAATGCCAAGGCGATGGCCGCAGGCCTGACCCGGCGCGGGCTCGAGCTCACCACCGGCGGCACCGACAACCATCTGATGGTCATCGACATCCGCCCGACCGGCCTGCGCGGACGCGCGGTCCAGGCAGGCTTCGACGAGGTCGGGATCACGGTCAATGCCAATGCCTTCCCGGGGCACGGCGGCACGCCGTACAACCCCAACGGCATCCGCCTGGGATCGCCGGCGGTCACCTCGCGGGGCATGGGCATCGATGAGATGGACGAGATCGCGGCGCTGGTGGCCCGCATGCTCGGCGGCTTCGAGGATCCGGCCGTTCGCGCCCAGGTTCGCGAGGACAGCCGCGCGCTGTGCCGCCGCTTCCCGCTCCCGTACCGAGGCTCCTCGACGGCGTGATCGCTGCTGTCGCCTCGCCCTGGCTGACGGCGCTCCCGCCGTTTCTGGTGGCGAGTGCCGTCTGCATCGCGGTGGTGCCGGCGTCGATGTGGCTCGCGCGGCGGGCCGGGGCCGTGGCGGAGCCCGACGGCGACCGCCATCTGCACGCGCAGACCACCCCGCGGCTGGGCGGCATCGCGCTCTTCGCCGGCTTTGCGATCGCGGTGGCCATCTTCGGCTCCTCGGTGCCCGATCGCTGGCAGGTGATCGCGGTCACGGGTGCGATCACGATCGCGATGGCCGTCGACGACATCCTCGACCTCTCCTGGCGGAGCAAGCTCGCCATCGAGGTGGGGATCGGCGTGGTGGTGGTCCTCCTCGGGATCACGATCACGTCGATCGCCGTGCCCGGCGGCCATTCAACGTCCGTGTGGGACCTGATGTGGCTCACGGCGCCGGTCACCGTCGTGTGGCTGGTGGGGATGCAGGTCTCGGTCAACCTGCTCGACGGTGCGGACGGCGTTGCCGCCGGGGTGATCGCGATCGTGGCCGGCGTCTGCCTGCTCGCCGCGATCAACCGCCTCGGCACCAACGGCGGCGTGCAGGGAGGGGTGCTGATCCTCAGCGGCGCGCTGATGGGCTGCTGCCTCGGGTTCCTGGTCTTCAACCTGCCGCCGGCGCGGGTGTTCATGGGCGATTCCGGGAGCCACTTCCTCGGAGTGGCGCTGGCGCTGATCACGATCCTCGGCGTGGCCAAGATCGTCGTCGGGCTGTCGATCCTCGTTCCGCTGATCACGCTGGGACTGCCGATCGGCGACACCGCCTTCGCCATCGTCCGGCGGTCGCTCTCCGGGCGGAACCCGGCCGCGCCCGACGCCGGGCACCTGCACCACCGCCTTCGAGCGGTGGGAATGACCCCGATCGAGACCGCCTTCACCTTCTATCTGGTCACCGGGATCCTCGGCTGCATCGCGCTGACCATCTACGGCCACCGCCGGATCATCGACATCGCGCTCGGCCTGCTCGTTGTTGCCCTGGTCGTCCTGATCTGGCACAACCGCCGCCGAGTGCCGCGCCTCCCTTTCGTGGCGATGGAGGAGGGTGAGGTGCAGGTTGACGGCCGGCAGGGTCCTTCCGAAGCACGTCCACCACCAGGGCGAGGCGGATTGAGCAGCCCCACCCCGCCCGCGAAGCTTTCTGGCGCCCAGCTCGCCGGAGTGGGCATATCGATCGCGGCCGCGATGATCATCCCTCTCGTGCTTGGCGTCTTCGTCGACGCCTTCCTCCACACGAGTCCCTTTGGCGTGCTGATCGGCCTGGTTCTTGGCATCACCGCCTCCTGCTACGTCGCGGTGGTCCAACTCAGACCCTACGTCTGAGGCGGCGCTGGTCCGTCTCGCAAGACCGAATTGATATCGTTGGCTCGGTTTGATCGTCCAAGTGAAGCAGTGGGAGCAGAGGTGATCTCGGAAGGCGCCTCCACGCATCCAGCGCCAGCCTCGATTGGGCTGCGCCTTGTGCGGAATGCCGCTATCGCGTGCGCCGCTGCGGCCGTCGTCGCAGCATTGGTCGGCGTACTCATTGGCCATGCCGGCGCAGGCGGAGCGCTCGCGACGGGTCTTGCTCTGGGCGCGCTCAACGGCGCCCTCGCCGGCAAACTGCTCCGCCTGCCGGTCCCATTCATTGCGACGAGCCTCATGCGCCTGCTGACGCTGAGCATGATCGGCGTCGCCCTCGGCCTCGCGTTCGGACTGACCAACATGTGGCTTGTCGTCCTCGGGGTTGGCGTAGCCCAGGTGGTGCTGGCCGCCGTCGCGCTGCGCGAGACGATGCGCGTCCGATGATCGTCGCAGACGCCGTCCCGGGAACGCACCCCACAATCCAGATCTGCGGGCAGGCGTTCTTCTGTACCTTCAACTACGACACCCTCATCTCGAGTGGCATCGCAATCGTCCTGACGCTGGCGCTCGGCTTCGGCGTCGCACATACATTGAAGAAGGGGACGCCGCACAAGCTGCAGATGGTCTTCGAACTGCTGCTCAGCTACACCCGGACGCTCACGCGAGACACGGTGTCTGAGGACGCAACGTTCGTCATGCCCCTTGCGGTGACCATCTTCATCTTCATCCTCGTCGCCAACTGGCTCGACTTCTTTCCACTCCGGTCCCCTGTCGAGCCGGCGAACGCCGATATCAATCTGACCCTCGCGATGGCACTCGTGGTGATTGCCATCGTTCAGTGGTACAGCTTCAAAGTCCTCGGTTTCAAGGGCTTCTTCCGCCGCTACACGCACCCGTTTGACGTCGCGCTTCCAATCCGCATCGCGTTCATCCCGCTGAACATCATCACCGAGATCGCCAAGCCGGCCAGCCTCGCGCTGCGGCTCTTCGGCAACATCTTCGGCGGCGTGGTCATGGTCTACCTGCTGACGTTCTGGTTCCAGCAGTGGGCGCCGTCCGGAGGGATCTTCTCCGCGCTGTCGCCACTTCCGATCCTGTTCCTGGTGGTCTGGAAGCTGTTCGATGTCTTCCTCATCGGCACCATCCAGGCCTTCATCTTCATGCTTCTGACCATCATCTATTTCGGTATGGCCCGCGAGGGTCTGGAAGAGGAGGCGCACCACAGCGGTGCGACAGTCAATGCGTAATCACGTGAGGAGAACTCGTCGATGAATCATGCACTCGCGGTCATGGGAGCCCTGATCGCTGCAGGACTGGCACTCGGTGGTGGAGTTATCGGCGCCGCAATCGGAGACGGCCTCGCCGGCAGCGCCACCATCAACGGGATCGCGCGTCAGCCGGAGGCGCAGGGACGGCTCACTCCGACCATGTTCCTGATCATCGGACTGGTTGAAGGGATGTACTTCATCAACTTGGCGCTCGGCATCTTCTTCATCTACGTCATCGCGCCGACGGTGAAATGAGTCGGTGGTAGCAAGCTTGCTGGCATCCCCTGACGCGGGGCTGCTCACGGTCAACGGCACACTGATCGCCGAGATCATCGCCTTCATCCTGATGGTGCTGATCCTGGCGAAGTGGGTGTACCCGTTCGTCATAAAGATGGCTGAGGAGCGCGAGAAGACGATCGCGGCGGGGCTCGAGGCTGCGGCCGAGTCCGAGAAGCGGCTTGTCAGCGTGAAGGACGAGGTCGAGCACATGCTCGACGATGCGAGAAATCAGGCGCGCGAGATTCTCTCGCGGGCACACCGCGATGCCTCAGCGGAAGCTGAGGAGGGACGCGCTAAGGCCCGCACGGATGCTGAAGCAATCATTGAACACGCGCGGACGGAGATCGGCGCCGAGCGCGATCGGGCCATCCAGGAGATTCGAGCTGAGATGAGCGGGCTCGTCGTCGAGGCGACCCAACAGGTGCTCGGCGATGTCATCGACGCGAAGGCTCACCGGCAGCTCATCGAGAAGGCGCTGACCAAGGTCGGCGAAACCGCAACGTCGAAAGCGCAGCAAAACTGACATGGTCCACGCCAGCGTCCTTGCCCGTCGTTACGCCGAGGCGTACTTTGCGCTCGCGCAGGACGACGGCGATATCGCCGGCTGGCGCGAACAGCTCGCAGGGGTCGTGGACATCCTGGGGAACCCGGAGATCAGCGAGACGCTGGCAAATCCCAAGACCAGCCTTGCGGACCGCGTCAAGCTCGGGCTCTCGTTGTTGGACGGTGCCTCGGCGCCGGCACGAAACCTTGCGCGCCTGCTCATCGAACGCCGCCGCGTGAGCGCTGCACAGGGAATCCTCGCCTACTACGACGTGCTCACAGACAAGGCGTCCGGCATTGTGCGCGCGGAGGTCATCACTGCGGTGCCGGCGGACGCGGCGCTCAACAAGCAGATCCGCGATTCATTGAGCAAGCACCTCGGCGGCGACGTACAGACCACCGTGCGCACCGACCCATCGATCATCGGCGGTCTTGTGATCCGCATCGGTGATCGGGTCATCGACGACAGCCTGCGCACTCACCTTCAACAGCTCCAGGCAGCCCTTGCCTGATCGAGAGAGGAATGACTGACTGATGGCCATACGCAGCGACGAGATCGGAGAGATTCTCAAGCAACGCATCGCGAGCTTCGAGGCACCTGTGGTCGACGCCAACGAAGGTGTCGTCACGTCGGTCAGTGACGGCATCGCGCGCATCTACGGTCTCGAGCGAGCCATGGCAGGCGAGTTGCTCGAGCTGCCTGGTCCTGGCGGCACCGGAGTCGTGCTCGCGCTTGCACTCGACCTCCGCGAAGATGGCGTCGGGGCGGTCATTCTCGGACCGTACGAGCATCTCCAGGAAGGCGACTGGGTGCGCACGACCGGTCGCATCGCTGAGGTGCCGGTCGGTGACGAGATGGTCGGACGGGTGGTCAACGCGCTCGGTGAGCAGCTCGACGACCGCGGACCGATCGAGACCGCGCAGTCGTTCCCCACGGAGCGTGTTGCACCTGGTGTCATCGAGCGCGAGAACGTCGATACCCCGATGCAGACCGGCCTCAAGGCCATCGACTCCATGATCCCGATCGGTCGCGGTCAGCGCGAGCTGATCATCGGCGACCGCCAGACCGGCAAGACGGCAATCGCGATCGACGCCATCATCAATCAGAAGGGTACCGGCGTCATCTGCATCTACGTCGCCATCGGGCAGAACGCGCAGAAGGTGGCGCAGATCAAGGCGACGCTCGAGCAGTACGGAGCCATGGAGCACACCATCATCGTTGCTGCCACCGCATCGGATCCGGCGCCGCTGCAGTTCCTTGCCCCGTATGCCGGCTGCGCGATGGGCGAGTACTTCATGCAGAAGGGCGGCCACGCGCTGATCATCTACGACGACCTGACCAAGCACGCAGATGCATACCGCGAGCTCTCGCTGCTCTTGCGGCGCCCACCGTCTCGCGAGGCGTATCCGGGTGACGTCTTCTATCTGCACTCCCGCCTGCTCGAGCGTGCCGCGCGCATGAGCGAGGCCGAGGGCGGCGGAACACTCACCGCACTGCCGATCATCGAGACCAAGGCGAACGACGTGTCGGCGTTCATCCCGACCAACGTGATCTCGATCACCGACGGCCAGATCTATCTCGAGACGGACCTGTTCAACGCCGGTATCCGGCCTGCGATCAACGTCGGTCTCTCGGTCTCCCGCGTCGGCGGTGACGCGCAGACGAAAGCGATGAAGCAGGTCGCAGGCCAGCTGCGCCTCGACCTCGCGCAATATCGCGAGCTCGCTGCATTCGCTCAGTTTGCCGCTGACCTCGACAAGGGCACGCGCGATCGCCTCGACCGCGGCCAGCGCATGACCGAGCTGCTCAAGCAGCCGCAGTACGAGCCGATGCCCTTCGCCAAGCAGGTCATCAGCATCTTCGCCGGTGCGCGCGGATTCCTCGACGACGTTCCTCTTGACCGCGTCCGTGAGTTCGAGAAGAGCCTGCTGCGCTTCATGGATCAGACGCACCCCGAGGTTGAGGAAGAGATCGCGACGAGCGGCCGCATCTCCGATGACCTCGAGAAGACCCTCCGAGCCGACGTCGAAGAGTTCAAGAAGACCTTCGCCGGATGACCGTGCGGATTCCCATCGGCGCTGTGCGTCGCACGACCAGAGGCTGACGCTCCATGCCGAGCCTGCGCGATCTGCGCCGCCGTATCAAGGGCGTCCAGAACATGCGCAAGATCACCAAGGCGATGGAGCTCGTCGCTGCAGCGCGCATGCGCCGTGCCCAGGAACGTGTGCTCGCGGCGCGCCCGTACAGCGACGAGATCGCCAGCATCATGACCGAACTGATGCGTCGAACCCCGCAATACGAGCATCCGTTTCTCAAGGTCAACGAGCTGCAGAAGCGGCTGATCATCCTGGTCACCGCCGACCGCGGTCTTGCCGGGGCGCTCAACAGCAACAACACGCGCCTCGCGTTGAGCGATGCGGCGAAGACGTCGGTCCCCGTGTCGTACGTCACCATCGGGCGCCGTGGCCGCGATGTGCTCCGCCGCCTGCATCGCGACCTCATCGCTGACCAGAGCAACCTCGGCGACCGGCCCACGATGGGCGATGTCCTGCCTGCCGCCCGTGTTGCGATGGAGCAGTACGAGCGCGGTGAGGTGCAGCAGATCGACATCGTCTATGCGCGCTTCATCAGCGTCGGGCGTCAGCAGACGGTGCTGCAGCGCGTGATTCCGGTCGTGCCGCCGGAGGACGCGAAGGCCGTCAGCGCCGACTTCGAGTACGAGCCCGACCCGAAGGATGTGCTCGACGCGCTGCTGCCTCGTTATGTCGAGGCGCAGGTGTACCGCGCAGTTCTCGAGAACGGCGCGTCCGAGCAGGCCGCACGCATGATTGCGATGCGCAACGCGTCCGATAACGCAAGCGAGTTCATCGAAGACCTGACCCTCACCGCCAACAAGGTGCGGCAGGCGTCGATCACGACAGAGTTGATGGAGATCGTCTCCGGCGCCGCGGCGCTTGAAGGCTGAGGAGAGAGAGATGGCAGTTGTGGAATTGCAGTCCGGCACCGGCGCTGTTGTGCAGGTGATCGGACCGGTCGTCGATGTGGAGTTCAGCGGCGAGCGCCTGCCCGAGATTCTCGATGCGCTCGAGATGGACCGCGAGGACGGCAAGCTGCTCGTGCTCGAGGTGCAGCAGAGCCTCGGCAACAGCACGGTGCGAACCATCGCGATGGACACGACCGAAGGTGTGCGCCGCGGTGATGCTGTGCGCGCAACCGGTGCGCCGATTCAGGTTCCTGTCGGCGAGGAGACGCTCGGCCGGATGTTCAACGTCATCGGCGACACCATCGACGGCAAGGGCCCTTTCAAGGGCACGGCCCACATGCCGATGCACCGCACCGCACCGACGATCTCCGAGCAGTCGACCGAGACCGAGATTCTCGAGACCGGCATCAAGGTCATCGACCTGATCTGCACGTTCTCGAAGGGCTCGAAGATCGGACTCTTCGGCGGAGCGGGAGTCGGCAAGACGGTCATCGTCATGGAGATGATCCGCAACATCGCGCGCGAGCACGCCGGCTATTCGGTCTTCGCCGGTGTCGGCGAGCGGACCCGCGAGGGCACCGCTCTCTACGGCGAGATGCAGGAATCCAAGGTGCTCGACCAGACGGCCCTGGTGTACGGGCAGATGAACGAGTCGCCGGGTGCGCGCGCACGCGTTGC
Source organism: Candidatus Dormiibacterota bacterium (assembly GCA_963833055.1). Taxonomy (GTDB): domain Bacteria; phylum Chloroflexota; class Dormibacteria; order Aeolococcales; family Aeolococcaceae; genus Palsa-851. Next base: position 89,146 of record CAWHWM010000002.1, read on the forward strand.
GCTCACCGCGCTCACCATCGCCGAGTGGTTCCGCGATGAGAAGGGCGCCGACACGCTGCTCTTCATCGACAACATCTTCCGGTACACCCTTGCAGGCGCTGAGGTTTCCGCGCTGCTCGGCCGCATGCCGTCGGCCGTTGGATACCAGCCGACACTCGCCACCGAGATGGGTGACCTGCAGGAGCGGATCACGTCCACCAACAAGGGATCGATCACGTCGGTGCAGGCGATCTACGTGCCGGCGGACGACTTCACCGACCCCGCGGTCGCAACCACCTTCGGCCACCTCGGCGCGACGGTCACGTTGAGCCGGTCGATCTCGGAAGCGGGCATCTATCCCGCGGTTGATCCGCTCGAGTCCTTCAGCCGCGTTCTCGACCCGAACGTCGTGGGCGAGGAGCACTACCGCGTTGCCCAGGGCGTGAAGCGCGTGCTCCAGGAATACAAGGAGCTGCAGGACATCATCGCGATCCTCGGACAGGAAGAGCTCACCGAGGACCAGAAGCTCACGGTCGGTCGCGCGCGCCGCGTGCGCAACTTCCTGTCGCAGCCGTTCTTCGTCGCCGAGGTGTTCACCGGGCGCGAGGGCAAGTACGTGCCGCTGGAGGAGACGATCCGCGGATTCGCGGAGATCCTCGACGGCAAGCACGATGATCTGCCGGAAGAGGCCTTCTACATGTGCGGGACGATTGACGAGGCAGTGCAACGTGCGGCCGCGCTGAAGGGTGACGACGGGCAGGCTGCTGCGGCAGGTGCGCCAGCGCCCGCTGCTGCTGCTCCCGCGGCCGATGCCGCTGCGACGGATGCCGGTGCAACTGCTCCCGCGGACGGCGCGGCTGCCGCAACGACCGGCGCTGCCGCGGACCACCGCCGCCGCCGATGCGTCCACGGCAACCGCTGAAGCCGACGCGGCCACCGATGCCGCGCTGGCCACCGACGCCGCTGCGGCGGAGCCCGGCGACAACGCCGGCACGGAAGCCGGCGCAGAGGCCGCCGCGTCCGACGAGAGCACCAAGGAATAACAGGCGTGGCAAAGCTGCAGGTCGAGCTCGTCACCCCGGAGGGTCGCGTCTTCAGCGAGGAAGCTGATTTCGTGCTCGCACCCGGCATCGAGGGCGACCTCGGCGTCCTGCCGCATCACATCGCGCTCCTCACCCCGCTGCGCAACGGCGTGGTGTCCATCCGCAACGAAGCCGCGGAGCACGTGCTTGCGGTCTCGGGCGGATTCCTCGAGATCTTGCCGGACAAGGTGACGATCCTCGCGGATGCCGCCGAGCGTGCAGAGGACATCGACGAGGCCCGCGCCGAAGAGGCGCGCAAGAAGGCGCAGGACCTGCTCAGCCAGAACGTCGGCAACGAGGAGGCGCTCCAGGCGCTCGAGCGCGCCACGTTGCGCCTGCAGGTCGCGGAGATCCGCCGCCGCCGTCACGGTCACACGCCTCAGCAGTGACCTCGCCGCCGGGGCTCGACCTCGAGGCACTCGCGCGATATCTGGAACCGTACGTCGGCGGACTCGCCGGAGCACTTCGTGGCGAGGTGATCCCCGGCGGGCGATCCAATCTCACGTACATCGTCGATGACGGTGAGCGCCGTTTCGTGGTGCGACGCCCGCCACTCGCGCATGTGCTCCCGACTGCGCATGACATGGCTCGCGAGTACCGGGTGCTCGCGGCCCTGCAGGGCACGGGCATCCCCGTGCCGCACGTGATCACGCTCTGCGAGGACGACTCCGTGATCGGCGCCCCGTTCTACGTCATGGAGTGGATCGACGGGCACGTGGTGCGCGACTCGCTGCCGCCCGAGTTCCCCGACACACCCGAGACGAGGCGCGCGATGTCGACCGCGCTCATCGACACCCTCCTGCAGCTCCACCGCATCGACCCGGATGCCGTCGGCCTCGCCGACTTCGGCCACCCGGACGGATTCCTCGCCCGCCAGGTGCGGCGTTGGTGGCAGCAGTGGGAGGCGTCGAAGACACGGGACCTGCCCAGCATCGACACGCTCCGGCGGCGGCTCGACGAGACGGTGCCGGCGCCGTCCGCCCCCGGCATCGTGCACGGCGATTACCGGCTCGACAACGTCATGTACGCGCCCGCCGATCCTTCGCGCATCGTCGCGGTGATCGACTGGGAGATGTGCACGATCGGCGATCCGCTCTGCGATGTCGGCCTGCTCTGCGTGTACTGGGCGGACGATGCCTCCGAGGCCGCCGCGCGCACGCTGCACGGCCGCGCCATCACGGTGGAGGACGGATTCGCCAAGCGAGCGGACCTGCTCCGCGATTACGCTGCGGGAACCGAGCGCGACTTGACCTCGCTCGACTGGTACATCGCGCTCGGCGCGTACAAGCTTGCGATCATCGCCGAGGGCATCACCGCCCGGTTCCTGATGGGGATGACCGTCGGCGAGGGCTTCGAGACGATGGGGGAGATGGTCCCGGCCATCGTCGAGAGTGGCCTTGTCGCACTCGACCGGTTGGGCCCGGCCCAAGGAGGCTGACGATGGACTTCACGGAAACGCCGCGGGTGCGGGAGCTCAGCGAGAAGGTGTGGCGCTTCATGGACGAGCGCATCCGCCCGGCGGAGGACGAGTACTGGCAGGGCTTCTCTGCCGAGACGATCCCGCAGCGGATCTCGCCGGTGATGGAGGAGCTGAAGGCCGAGGCGCGCCGGCGCGGCCTCTGGAACCTGTTCCTGCCCGACAAGCGTTTCGGCGCCGGGCTGACCAACCTCGAATACGGCGCGCTCGCCGAGATCATGGGCTGGAGCTCCATCGCGTCCGAGGCGATGAACTGCTCCGCGCCGGACACCGGCAACATGGAGGTGCTCGCGCAGTTCGGCACGCCGGAGCAGCAGGAGACGTGGCTCCAGCCGTTGCTCCGCGGCGAGATCCGGTCCTGCATCGGCATGACCGAGCCGGAGGTGGCGAGCTCCGACCCGACCCAGCTCGCCACGCGCATCGATCGCGACGGCGATGATTACGTCATCAATGGCCATAAGTGGTTCACGAGCGGCGCCGCGCATCCCAACGCCAAGGTGATCCTGCTCATCGGCGTCACGCATCCCGACGCCGAGCGCCACGCGCGCCATTCGATGGTGCTGGTACCCACCGACGCGCCGGGTCTGACCATCGTCCGTCAGCTCAAGGTCTTCGGCTTCGACGATCCGGGCAGCCACTGCGAGATCGTGCTCGAGAACGTCCGCGTGCCGCAGAGCAACCGCATCGGCGATGAGGGCACCGCATTCATGATCGCCCAGGCGCGGCTCGGCCCCGGCCGCCTGCACCACTGCATGCGCTTGATCGGCGCTGCTGAGCGGGCGCTTTCGCTGATGTGCGATCGCGCCAAGTCACGCACCGCGTTCGGCAAGCGGCTCGCCGAGCAGGGCGTCGTGCGTGAGCAGATCGCCAAGTCGCGGATCGAGATCGAGCAGGCTCGGTTGTTGTGCCAGAAGGCGGCATGGCTGCTCGACACGCAGGGCAGCCTGGGTGCGCGCTTCGAGATCTCGGCGATCAAAGTGGTCGCGCCGAACGTGGCACAGGCCGTCATCGACCGCGCCATTCAGGTGCACGGCGGCGCCGGCGTCTCCCAGGATCTGCCGCTGACGCAGATGTTCGCGTACGCGCGGTCCGCGCGCTTCATGGACGGCCCCGACGAGGTCCACTACTCGATCATCGGCCGCGAGGAGCTCAAACGCGAGGAAGGGCGCGCGTAGGCGCTGCCGGACCGACGTGACACGATGTCACAGGTGACGATCACACCCGCCGCGGAGCAACACCTGCGCGACCTCGCGCGGTTGCGGCGCGTCCGCGACCGGATGGACCGCGAGTATGCGCAGCCGCTGGACGTGGAGGCGTTGGCCCGCGGCGCGAACATGTCGGCCGGTCACTTCAGCCGCGAGTTCCGTGCTGCATATGGCGAATCGCCCTACGCATATCTCATGACACGGCGCATCGAGCGGGCGATGACGCTGCTGCGTCGCGGTGATCTCAGCGTCACGGATGTCTGTTTCGCCGTCGGCTGCTCATCGCTCGGCACGTTCAGCACGCGCTTCACCGAGCTTGTCGGTGTGTCGCCGAGCGTGTACCGGCTCAACGAGGCGAGTGCGACAGAAGGCATGCCGACGTGTGTGGTCAGGGAGGTGACCAGACCGGTCAGGAATCGAGAAGCGCCCGTCGGGGAACGCGCCCCTAGAGTGAAGCTCGATTCAACAACCGGTCGCTGTGACCACAACGTTCAGGAGACACCATGTCGACAACCCAGGGCATCAAGACCGTGCTGCATCCCGTCACGGATTTGGAGAAGGCGAAGCCCGTGTACACCGCGCTGCTCGGCGTCGAGCCGATGGCAGACGCCCCGTACTACGTGGGCTACGAGGCTGAAGGCCAGCAGATCGGGCTCGTCCCCGGTGGTGGCGGGATGACCTCGCCCGTCGCGTACTGGCATGTGGCTGACATCGAGGCGAAGCTCGCTGAGGTGACCGCTGCAGGAGGCGTCGTGAAGGAGGCTCCGCGCGATGTCGCAAACGGCCGCCTTGTTGCGACCTTCACCGACCCTGACGGCAACGTTCTCGGGCTGATTCAGGACCAGTGATCGCGCATGAGGTGATCCGCGTGCTCGGTGCACGCGAGAACAACCTCAAGGACGTCAGCGTCGAGATCCCGAAGCGCCGGTTGACCGTGTTCACCGGCGTTTCGGGCTCGGGCAAGACGTCGCTGGTGTTCGACACGATCGCGGCTGAGTCGCAGCGGCTGATCAACGAGACGTACAGCGCGTTCGTGCAGGGCTTCATGCCCACGCTGGCGCGACCGGACGTCGACGTTCTCGAAGGGCTGACCACCGCGATCATCGTCGACCAGCAGCGGATGGGCAGCGATCCGCGCTCCACAGTCGGTACCGCCACCGACGCGAACGCGATGCTGCGCATCCTCTTCAGCCGCCTCGGCAAGCCACACATCGGACCGCCGAATGCGTTCTCGTTCAACACGCCTTCGGTGCATGGGGCCGGTGCCGTCACGGTGGAGCGCGGTGCTCGCAGGACCGAGAAGGCGACGTTCAGCCGCATGGGTGGCATGTGCCCGCGCTGCGAGGGGCGCGGCTCGGTCACCGACTTCGATCTGACGCAGCTGTTTGACGCGAGCAAGTCGCTCAACGAAGGAGCGCTGCTGATCCCGGGATACAGCGTCGATGGGTGGTATGGACGCATCTTCAGCGGTTCCGGCTTTCACGATCCGGACAAGCCGATCGGCAAGTTCACCAAGAAAGAGCTGCACGATCTGCTCCACAAGGAGCCCACGAGGATCAAGGTCAACGGGATCAACCTGACGTTCGAAGGCCTGATTCCTCGTATCCAGAAGTCGATGCTGTCCAAGGACATCGATTCGCTGCAGCCGCATGTGCGTGCGTTCGTGGAGCGCGCGGTGACCTTCAGCGTGTGCCCCGAGTGCGACGGGACCCGGCTCAGCGAAGGCGCGCGCTCATCGAAGATCAAGAAGATCAACATCGCCGACGCATGCGCGATGCAGATCAGCGACCTGGCGGAGTGGGTGCGCGAGCTCGACGAACCGTCGGTCGCGCCGTTGCTCTCGTCGCTGCTGCAGACGCTCGATTCCTTCGTGGAGATCGGGCTCGGGTATCTCTCGCTCGACCGTCCTTCGGGAACGTTGTCCGGCGGTGAGGCGCAGCGCACCAAGATGATCCGCCACCTCGGTTCCTCGCTCACCGACGTCACGTACGTCTTCGATGAGCCCACCGCGGGCCTGCATCCCCACGACATCCGGCAGATGAACGACCTGCTGCTGCGCTTGCGGGACAAGGGCAACACCGTGCTGGTGGTGGAGCACGAACCGGACACCATCGCGATCGCCGACCACGTCGTCGACCTCGGCCCTGGCGCAGGGACCGCTGGCGGCACCGTCTGCTTCGAAGGCAGCGTTGCCAAGCTGCGGACCAGTGGCACGCTCACGGGGCGGCATCTCGATGATCGCGCGGATCTCCGGAAGGCGCCGCGCACTCCCAACGGTGCGCTGGAGATCCGCGGCGCGTCGACGCACAACCTGCAGGACGTGGACGTCGATATCCCGCTCGGCGTGCTCGTCGTCGTGACCGGTGTGGCCGGCTCGGGCAAGAGCTCGCTCGTGCGGGGTTCGATCCCCGATCGCCCGGACGTGGTGTCGATCGACCAGGGCACGATCCGTGGCTCGCGTCGCAGCAACCCGGCAACGTACACAGGGCTGCTCGACCCGATCCGCGCTGCGTTCGCGAAAGCCAACGGCGTGAAGCCGGCCCTCTTCAGCGCCAACTCCGAGGGCGCGTGCCCCAACTGCAACGGCGCCGGTGTCATCTACACCGACCTCGGGATGATGGCCGGGGTCGTCACCACCTGCGAGGAGTGCGAGGGGAAGCGGTTCGAGGCATCGGTGCTCAAGTACAAGCTCGGTGGTCGCGACATCAGCGAGGTGCTCGCGATGTCGGTCAGCGAGGCCGAGCAGTTCTTCAGCACCGGCAAGGCGCACACGCCGGCCGCGCACGCGATTCTCGTCCGCCTCGCCGATGTGGGTCTCGGGTATCTGATCCTCGGGCAGCCGCTCACCACACTCTCGGGCGGTGAGCGGCAGCGGCTCAAGCTCGCCACGCATATGGCCGAGAAGGGCAGCGTCTACATCCTCGACGAGCCCACCACCGGCCTCCATCTCGCCGATGTGGAGCAACTGCTCGGGCTGCTCGACCGTCTCGTTGACTCCGGCAAATCCGTCATCGTGGTCGAGCACCACCTGGCAGTGATGGCGCACGCCGACTGGATCATCGATCTCGGCCCCGGCGCCGGCCACGACGGCGGCCGGATCGTCTTCGAGGGCACGCCCGCCGGCCTCGTCGCCAAGCCTTCGACGCTTACCGGCGAGCACCTCGCTGCCTACGCAGGCCGGTCAGGAATCGAGAAGCGCCGGGCATCCAGCCGCAACTAAAGTGGCCGTCATGGACATCACGATTCAATCGAGCTTCCTGCCGCACACCGACCCGGACGTATCGCTCGCCTTCTATCGCGACACCCTCGGCTTCGAGGTGCGTGCCGACGTCGGCTACGCGGGGATGCGCTGGGTGACCGTTGGGCCTGTGGGACAGCCGGGCACGTCCATCGTGCTGTATCCACCGTTCGCCACTCCCGGCATCACCGACGAGGAGCGCCGCACGATCGAGGAGATGATGGCCAAGGGCACCTACGCGATCGTCGTGCTCGCCACGCCCGACCTCGACGGTGCGTTTGAGAAAGTGGAGGCGAGCGGCGTCGAGGTTGTGCAGGAGCCCATGGAGCAGCCATACGGCGTTCGCGACTGTGCGATCCGCGATCCCGCGGGAAACCTGATCCGCATCAGCGAGGTGCGCTGACCGGTAGCGGCTCCAGGGAGTGCGATCAGCGCAGCGTGCCGCAGTGAATACCAGTTGCCCCTCAGTACCAACGCCGTCTGATCGCGCCCCGTAGCAGTCAAGTCAGGGAGGCGGCTCCACAACCGCAACACCATCAGCCACGTGCAGCCGCCACCCTTCCTCGTGCACGCGTCGGTGATGCATCCGGCACAGCGAAACCAGGTTGCCGAGCTCTGTAGGCCCGCCATCCGACCAGTGAATGATGTGGTGGCCATCCGTCCACGCCGGTGGTCGGTCACAGCCCGGGAAGCGGCATCCCTGGTCACGAAGATTCAGTGCGGTGCGGATGGACGCGGGGATGGTACGCGTGGCCCGTCCCACCGAGAGCGGGACCGGGGCCGCGATGGTCATCCATCCTGTATCCACGTCAGCCGCTCCCGTACCAGCGTCAGGCGCTGCAACCGTCACCATCGTCCGCACCGCATCGCACGCAATCCGACGGGCGGTCTCAGGATGGATCGGCCCCACGCCACCCAGCTCCGCGACCGCACCGCGGGAGCGCCCCGGCACGGACTCCGCCCCGAGCTCTGCACGCAGCGTGTCTGTCACGCAGCGTCTCCGCGCTCACCGTGAGGTTCAGATGCGGCCGTTGTCCATGCACATCGCGATGATCGCCACAGCGCAACTGCGTGGCCGCCATGTCGACCAGCGCGTCCGCGCGCCGCTGCCCGGGCGTCCGACTCTCCCCACGGCTCATCCCATGACTGAGCGCATCGATCGCGGTCTTGAGCAGCTTCCCTCCCTCCGCGTCGAGCAGTCCGCTCACCACGAACACGTCGCCATAGGTCTGATCGCAGTTGAACCAGCGCTTCTCGTGGGCGTGGTTGTCGTCGGCGAGCACACCGTCAGGATCGATGCCGAGCCTGGTTGCGTGCGTGACGTAGCGCATCTGGCGAGGCTCGACCTTCTCTGCAGCCTCCACCAGGAACGCCTCGTACGGGGCCAACTGCTCGACGCCGACCGCTCCGGCGAGATGGCCGATCATCGCCACGTTGGTGAAGGAGGCGCGCCCGGCCCGAGCGCTGTCGAGCGCGGCCGGCATCTCGCCAAGGGTGCGGGCCAGATGGACGCGATACGCGGCTGCCTTGGCGGTCATGCGGCAGCAGCGCCGCAGCCAGGACACCGTCGTCCAGCCTTCGGAGAGTGCGCCGCGATCGGCATGAAAGCGGTGGATGCGCCGGATCCGCTCGGCCTCGAGCCGATCGATGGCCAGGCTGATCTCGACGATGTCGGCACCCAACTCGGATGACGTAACGCCGTCGATCAACTCAGCAACGAGCGCATCGACGTCATCACGCAAGCGCTCTCTCGCATCCGGCGTGACGAGCGCTTCCATGCCGATAATCGTACCAAACATCTGTTCGCCACCGTACCGATGAAACGTCACGTGTCCCAACACGGACAAAACCTATTGCGTTCGCAAGTTACCGCCATATACGGCAGTAACAGCTCGGACAGACGCGCCAGCCCCACGCTTTGGAATACTCTCGCGCCATGAACGCCAAGTCCCCGATGATCGGCCACCGCGTCCTCGTCGACGGGATGATGGGATCCGGCAAAAGCACCTTCGCACGCGCGCTCGCACAAGAAACCGGTCTGCCGCTGATCCACCTCGACGTCCACTACTGGAACCCCGGCTGGACACGACCCTCAGACGACGAGTGGCGAGAGCGGCAACGCGCACTGCTCGCCGGCGAGGCATGGATCATCGACGGCAACTACAACGAGACGCTCGCCCTCCGGCTCGAACGCGCCGACACCATCATCTTTCTCGACACGCCCTGGTGGTTGTGCGCAGAGCCGCGCGTTTGTCCGCGGACTTCGCAAGCCCAATGGCGAGATGCCCGAGGGCTGCGAGGACTCGCTCAGCCGCCGCCTGCGCGACGAGTGGGGCGGCATCGGCCGGATCTGGCGCAACCGACGTTCAGACCCTGCGTACGTACGCGACGAGATCAAGCGGACACCGGTCGAACACCACAACTCACGTGCTCCGCACGCGCCAAGAGGCGAAGACGTTTCTCGACGCCCTCAGCAGCCGGAACGCCTAGGCAAAGAACCGACGCCCCTCAGTCGTCCTTGTCCGTCGCCCCGTCAATCCGCTCGCGAATCAGATCCGCGTGGCCGTTGTGCCGCGAGTACTCCTCAATCATGTGGTTGAGGATCCACCGCATCGACACCTCCCGCCCCGACCGCTGACGCCCCGTCGCGTCAAGCGCGCGCCGCGAGATGATGTCGTCGGCGCGACTGCACTCGTCCTGCCACGTGGCAAAGGCCTCATCAACATCGGCGGTATCGACGTTGTCGAAGTCGCCGTCGCGATCGTCCTCCGACCAGTAATGGTCGTTGACATCCTCGCCCGCAAGCGTGCGTCGAAACCAGCCGAGCTCAACATCGGACATGTGGCGCACCAGCCCGAGCAGCGACAACGTCGACGGCTCCGCTGACCGGAGACGCAGCTGATCGGGTTCGAGGCCCCGGCACTTCCGGAGCAGCGTGGCGCGCTGCCACGCAAGGAACGCAAGCAGCGTGGATCGCTCGTCGCCGGTGCGAGGAATCTCCTCGTACAAGTCCACCATCAGATCAACCTATGCGACCGTGATCTGTTCGTTGAGATAGACGTCCTGGATCGCGTTCAGCAGATGAATGCCATCCTGCATCGGCCGCTGAAACGCCTTACGCCCGCTGATCAATCCCGTCCCGCCGGCACGCTTGTTGATGACCGCGGTCCGCACGGCCGCCGCAAGGTCACCGGCGCCGATCAACTCACCACCGGAGTTGATGAGGCCGACACGCCCGGCATAGCAATTGAGCACCTGGTAGCGGCAGAGATCGATCGGATGCGGAGAGGTCAGCTTCGTGTAGACGGCGTCAGCGGTCTTGCCGAAGTTGAGCGCCGTGTAGCCGCCATTGGTGGTCGGCAACTTCTGCTTGATGATGTCCGCCTCGATGGTCACGCCCATGTGGTTCGCCTGGCCGGTGAGGTCTGCCGCAAGCGAGTAATCGACGCCGTCCTTCTTGAAGGCGTCGTTGCGCAGGTAGCACCAGAGCACGGTGGCCATCCCGAGCTCATGGGCTGCCGCAAACGCCACCGACACCTCCTGGATCTGGCGGTCGGCCTCCGCGGACCCGAAATAGATGGTCGCCCCGACAGCCACCGCGCCGAGGTTCCACGCTTCCTTGACCGTGCCGAACATGATCTGGTCGAACTTGTTCGGGTATGTCAGCAGCTCGTTGTGGTTCATCTTCACGATGAACGGGATGCGGTGCGCCCAGTGCCGCGACACCGCCGCAAGCCCGCCAAAGGTGGACGCGAACGCGTTGCACCCGCCCTCGACGGCGAGCTCGACGAGCTTGCCGGGGTCGAAGTACTCGGGATTGGGAGCGAAGGACGCGCCGGCGGAGTGCTCGATCCCCTGGTCGACGGGGAGGATCGACACGTACCCCGTGCCCCCGAGGCGGCCGTGCTGGTAGATCGAGGACAGGTTGCGCAGGACCTGGTTCGAGCGCTCGGTCCCTGCCCAGATCCGGTCGATGAAATCAGGGCCCGGAAGGTGCAGCGCCGACCGGGGCACCGTCTCGCACTCGTGCTCCAGCAGGGATGCGGCGTCGTCGCCGAGGAGCTCCTCGACAGTCTCGGTGGCAGGAAGGGTGGCGGTTGCCATGGGGCGTCTCCAATGTGTGCGGGCGATCCGACTGGATGCCACTCCTAATCTACCCGGTCGGGAACGACCCGGTCAGCACGCGCCGTCGGGTACGGTAGGCGGAGATGGAACTCCTGCGCATCCGTGGCGGGCGACGGCTCCAGGGGAGCGTCGCGATCTCCGGAAGCAAGAACGCGTCGCTGCCGGTCATGGCGGCGGCGCTGCTCACCGACCAGGAGGTCGAGCTCGGCAACGTGCCGGATATCGAGGACATCTCGACGATGGCCCGGATGCTCGAGCACGTGGGGGTCAAGGTCACGCATCCCGACACGAACACGTGGCGGCTGCACGCGGCCGAGCTCTGCACCACCGAGGTGGATCCCGGGCTCAGCCGGCGCATGCGCGGCTCGTTCCTGCTGCTCGGCGCGCTGGTGGCGCGGGCGGGGGAGGCGAGCATCGCCAAGCCCGGCGGCGATGACATCGGCATGCGCCGCGTGGAGCAGCATCTCGAGGGCCTCCGGCTCATGGGCGCAGAGGTCGAGGAACGTGAGGGCGGATACGTCGCTCGCGCCCGCCGCCTGCACGGCGCGCGCATCGCGCTCGACATGCCCACGGTCACCGGCACGGAGAACCTGATGATGGCGGCGGTGCTCGCCGAGGGCATCACGGTGATCAGCAACGCCGCGCGCGAGCCGCATGTGTACGACCTGGCGCGGTGCCTGATCGGTATGGGTGCGCACATCACCGGTGTGGGCACCGAGCTCATCGTCATCGAGGGCAGCGGCGGGCTGCTGCACGGCACGACGCACAACATCACCGCCGATTACATCGAGGCGGGCACGTACATGATCGCGGCGGCCGCGACGTACGGCGATGTCGTCGTCGAGCACATGCGGCCGAGCGACCTGCGCTGGCTGTTCAGCAAGCTCCGTTCGGCGGGCTGCGACATCGTCGAAGGCGCGGACCATGTGCGCGTGTCGTGCACGCACCTCCGCGGCGTCGACATGACCACATGGCCGCATCCCGGTTTCGCCACCGACATGCAACCGCAGTTCTGCGCGCTCATGACCCAGGCAACCGGGCCGAGCGTGATCAGCGAAGCCTTGTACGAGAACCGTTTTCGCCACGTCGAGTTCCTGCAGCAGATGGGCGCGCATATCGCCATCGACGGCCGGAGCGCCGTCATCAACGGCCCCTCGCGGCTCCATGGCACGCGGATGAGCATCCCGGATATCCGCAGCGGCGCTGCGCTCGTGATTGCCGGGCTGTGCGCCGAGGGGACGACCGAGCTCGACAAGCTCTTCCACCTCGAGCGCGGCTACGACGACCTCGAGACCAAGCTCGCCGGACTTGGCGCCGATATCGAGCGGGTCACGACCGATGAGCCCGGGTCCGAGGTGCGCGACCTCACCGGCGTGGTCGGCGACTGAGGACACTCGGACCAGTGCTGGGCAAGAAGGTCGGTATCGACCTCGGCACGACGACGACGAGGATCATCGTCAAGGGCGAGGGCATGATCGCCAGCGAGCCGACGGCTGTGGCGTTCCGCGACGGCGGGATGCAGACCGCCGTGTTCGGCGAGGCGGCATTCTCGACGGTGGCCGAAGACGCCGAGTTCCAGCTCCGCCGTCCGATCGCGGGTGGCGAGATCGTGGACGCATCGTCGGCGCGATGGCTCGTCAACCACGCGATGATCCGGGCGGCCGGACGTCAGCGCATCTTCAAGCCGGACGTCGTGATCGCGGTGATGTCGAGCCTGCCGGGCGGTCAGCGACGCTCGCTGCTCGAAGCCGCCGCGCTGGCGGGTGCGCGAACGGCATACCTGCTCGACGCGCCGCTCGCGGCTGCGATGGGGGCGGGGATCCGTCTCAACGGGCCGAACGGCCACCTCGTCGTCGACGTCGGCGCCGGCAAGACCGATGTCGCCGCCCTCGCGCTCGAGGGGACGGTGAGCGGCCGCTGCCTGACGGGCCACGGCGGCATGCGCCTCCACGATTGCGTCGCCGATCACATCCGCACCACCCATGGTGTGACCCTCGACTCCGCCACGATCGAGGAGGTGATCGCGTCGCTCGCACGGGTCGGTCCCCACGAGGAACGGACCCTCGAGGTCACGGGCAGCGGTGCGCAGGGCGAGCAGCACCTGACGATCACGTCCACCGAGTTGAACCCGTGCCTCGACGCCCACGTGCGGCCGATCCTCGCGGCGCTCGACGCGGTCCTCGCCGATACGCCGGGCCGGCTCAAGAACGACATCCAGCGCGAGGGCATCCTCCTGTGCGGCGGTGGGGCGCGCCTGGAGGGGCTCGACGGCGCCATCGCCACCGCGACCGGCTTCGAGGTGCATCGCGACAGCCAGCCCCAGCTGTGCGCCGTCCGGGGGACCGGCTACGCCCTGGACAACCTCGACGTGCTCAAGCGCGCCCTGATGTACATCCGGTAGCCGGAGCGGCTCAGAGGGTCGCCTCGATCCCGGCCAGCACGTCCTCGACGCGGATCTGATCCATGCTGGCCACGTTGGCGATGCCGTCCTGGAATCGAGGCGGCGGCAGCGCCTGCAGCACGCGGTGGGCGGCCCCATAGGCGCCACCCCGGGCGCCGTCGGTCGGCCCGAACAGTCCGACGGTGGGCGTGCCCATCGCTGCGGCGAGCTGGAGGAGCGGAGTGTCGCTCCCGACCAGGAGATCGCAGCGGGCGATCACCCCGGCGAGTGTGGCGAGATCGATCTCACCGACCAGGTCCGTCGCGGCCGCGCGGAGATCCATCTTGGTGCGCTCGGCGGCCACCCGGTCGTGCGCCGAGCCGACGAGGAGGATGCCGGCGCCGTGGCGCTGGGCGAGCTGGTTGGCGAGATGGGCCCAGCGCTCGGGGTCCCACGCCGTGTCGGCGGCCGGGGCGCCGTTTGCCTCGGCGTATCCCGTCCCCGGCGCGATCGCGACGAGGAGACGGCCGTCGGCCAGCCCCGTGCCGTGCAGGGCCTGCTCGGCGCGCCGGCGGGCCTCGGGCCCGGGTTCGAAGACCGGGCTGTGCAGCTGCTGGTGGACGCCCGCGACCTCGGCGAGCCGCAACCACGTCTCGGCCTGGTTCTCCGCCCGCCTCGGCTTGACGCGGCCGGTCAGGAGCAGCCCAATGCCTCCGCCGACGCCGCTGCGCTGCGGAATCCCCGCGAAATACGCCGCCGTGGCAGGCGCCGCGCCTGAGGTGCAGAGAAAGACGGCGTCGAGACGGAGGCTGCGCAGCGTCGACCAGAGGCGGAGCCCACCCGTGTGCTTGCCCCGCAGCCCGGCGAGCGGGACGACCTGGTCGACGGGCGGAATGCCATCCGCGACGTCCACCGCGGTGGACGGGCAGACGAGCGCAATCCGGGCTGTTGGATAGCCCGCGCGCAGCGTCCGCAACAGGGGCGTCGACTGCAGAGTCTCCGCCATTCCGCCATTGACGACGACCGCGATGTCCACGGCAGCACGGTATAGCGTGTGACACTCCGCGCGCGCCTTTGTGCGCGGGGCGCGCTATTGGCGTCTCGGTGCAACCATATGGGCGGATGAGTCATTCGCTCGCCGGTCGCGATCTGCTCAGCATCGCGGACCTCAGCACCGACGAGATCATCGCCGTCCTCGACCTGGCCGATGCCGCCAAGTCGGGGCGTGATCTCGGCAGCCCGCTCGCGGGCCGCTCGCTTGCGCTCATCTTCCAGCGGCCGAGCAACCGCACCCGCGTGTCCTTCGAGGTGGCGATCAACCGCCTCGGCGGGCATCCGATCGCGCTCTTCAACCCCGAGGTCCAGCTCGGCGAACGCGAGTCGGCGGCGGACATCAGCCGGATCCTCGATCGCTACGCCGACGGGATCGTGGCGCGCCTCGTGTCGCACCGGGACCTGGTGACGATCGCCGCGGCAGCGACATCCCCGGTGATCAACGCCCTGACCGACGCCGAGCATCCCTGCCAGGTCCTCGCCGACTGCATGACCGTGCGCGAGGTGACCGGGCGGCTGTCCGGCGCCACCGTCGCGTACATCGGCGACGGGAACAACGTCTGCACATCGTGGATCTACGCGGCAGCGCTGCTCGGCGTGCACCTGCGAGTCGTGTGTCCGCGCGGCTACGAGCCACGCGCGGACGTCGTCGAGAAGGCCGCGACGCTGCGGGCCGAAGGCACCGGATTCGAGATCACGCACGACGCCGCGCCGGCCCTGCGCGATACCGAAATCATCTACACGGACGTTTGGACGAGCATGGGCCAGGAGACGGAGCAGCAGCGCCGGCGCGAGGATTTCGCGTACCTGCAGGTGAACGACGCGCTCGTGTCGCTCGCCCCTCCGGGCGTCCGCGTGATGCACTGCCTGCCGGCGCACCGCGGTGAGGAGATCACCGACGCCGTCATCGACGGACCCCACTCGGTCGTCTTCGACCAGGCGGAGAACCGTCTCTGGGTGCAGCAGGCGCTCCTCGCCCTCATCTACGCGGACGACGGGTCCAAGGCAGTGGCGTGAGCGATTTCCTCCGCAACGCGCACTTCTTCCTCCAGAGCGTCAGCTGGCGCGACGCCGTCGACGTGCTGGTCGTCGCCTTCCTCCTGTATCAGCTGCTGAAGCTGATCCGCGGCACCCAGGCGGTGCAGCTGCTTCTCGGCCTGGCGGTGATCTTCGCCGTCGGCTGGGCCGCGGAGCTCCTGCACCTCCGCTTGCTGGAGTTCATCTTCAACAACGGCACGCAGGCGATCGTGATCGCGGCGATCGTCCTCTTCCAGCCGGAGCTGCGCCGAGCGCTCGACCAGGTGGGCCGGCTCGGTACCGTGCGGACCGTGCTCGGGCGGCACCCGGAGCTGGCGTACGCGAGCACGGCGGACGAGGTGCTGCGAGCGGCGGGCTCGCTGGCCGAGCGGAAGGTGGGTGCGCTCATCGTCTTCGAGCGCGAGACCGGGCTCGAGAATCTCGCCGCAACCGGTGTGCATGTCAACGGCGACGTCACCGGCGAGATGCTCGCCACCATCTTCATCCCCGGCTCGCCGCTGCATGACGGCGCGGTGATCATCCGCGAGAACCGGATCGTCGCGGCCGGATGCGTGCTGCCACTGGCGGAGACACTGCCCGGCGTGGGCCGGATGGGGACGCGTCATCGCGCCGCGCTCGGGCTCACGATGCAGAGCGACGCGGTGGTGCTCATCGTGAGTGAGGAGACGGGCCTGATCAGCATCGCCCACGACGGGAAGATCTATCGGGGTCTCGACCAGGCGAAGCTGCACGACATGCTCGTCACGCTGCTCGCCACCGAGGGCAGCTCCACGCGCAACGCGATGCTCCGCCCGCTCGCCCGGGTCGGCACGCTGCGCACACTGGGGCGCCGCTCGCATCCATGAGAATCCCTGGGTTCATCCGGCGCAACTGGAAGCTCAAGGTGCTGTGCTTCTTCATCGCGTTCGTCACATGGGTGGGCGTGGTGTACGCGGGCAATCCGCCGGAGACGAAGGTTGTGTCGCTCCCGGTTCCGCAGAGTCCGGCGAACATTCCCGCCCCGTATGTGCTCGTGCACCGCGTGGAGCCTGTCCCCGTCCGAATCGGAGGGGATCAGAACACGCTCGACTCGCTCAGCCCGCAGGTGCTCACCATGACCGTCGACTGGTCTGCGGTGAACCGCGCCGGTACGTACTCCATCCCGATCACGATCACCAGCAGCGATCCGACCATCGAGCTGATCGACGCACCAACCTCGGTGCAGGTCGACCTCGACGCCTTCACATCGAAGGCGGTCCCGGTGACCATTCAGATCACAAGCCCGCCACCGGTGGGATACCAGAGCGGCACGCAGCAGGCGACGCCCTCAACGGTCGTCGTCGATGGTCCCGAGCATGAGCTCACGGGCGTCGTGGCGAAGGTCAGCGTGAACTTGAGCACACAGAAGGCGAACTTCCAGGAGGAGATCCCCGTCCTCGTGTACACCAAGGCGGGCGTCCGGCTCAACAACGTCAGCGTGGATCACGCCGACGTCAGCGTCAGCATCGCGATCACCGCGGACTTCACCACCAAGCTCATGACCGTCATCGTGCGCACTGAGGGAAACCCGTCCTCCGGTCATTTCCTGACAGGGATCATCGTCAATCCGCCCACCGTCATCGCCACCGGGCCGCGCGACCTGCTCAACGCGATCGATGTCGTGTACACGGCTCCGGTCGCCCTCGCCGGCGTCTTCGGCAACTACACCGTGACCGTGACGATCGAGGCTCCCGCCGGCGTGACCCTGTCGATCACCAAGGCAACCGTCGAGATCCAGACCGGGAGCGTCCCCACGCCGCCGCCCACACCGACACCGTCCCCGCCGAGCCCGACGCCCACGTAACCCCTTCCGCCCACGTCCGTTCCAGAGAGGTCCTATGTGCGGCATCATCGGCTACACCGGCCCCCGTCCCGCAGCACCGATCCTGCTCGACAGCCTTCGGCGTCTTGAGTACCGGGGCTACGACTCGGCCGGGATCGCGATCATCGACGCGGACGGCGATGTGGCCACGGTCAAGAACACGAACAAGGTCGCCGACCTCTCGCGCCAGGTCGAGGCTGAGGGGACTCCGTCCGGCACTGTCGGCATCGGGCACACGCGCTGGGCGACCCACGGACGTCCCTCGCTCGAGAACGCGCATCCGCACATGGACTGCACCGGGCGCATTCACGTCATCCACAACGGCATCGTCGAGAACTACCGCGAGCTGCGCGCGGAGCTGATGGCGCGTGGCCACGAGTTCCTCAGCGAGACCGACACCGAGGTGGTGCCGCACCTCATCGAGGACGCCTTCCACGGCGACCTCGCGAGCGCCGTCCGCACCGCGCTCAACCGCATGCAGGGTGCGTGCGCGCTGGTGGTGATCTCCGCCGACCAGCCCGACCGCGTTGTCGGGGCGCGCATGAACGCGCCGCTCGTCGTCGGGCTCGGCCGCGGCGAGGTCTTCGTGAGCAGCGACATCACCGCGTTGATCCCGTACACCAAGCGAATCGCATTGCTTGGCGAGGGCGAGATCGTCACCGCCACCCCGGACGGGATAACGGTGCAGCAGTTGGACGGGACCGCAGTCGAGGCGCGCATTGTCACCGTCGACTGGGAGGCCGAACAGGCGCAGAAGAACGGGTATCCCCACTTCCTGCTCAAGGAGATCCACGAGCAGCCGGAAGCGATGCGCAACGCGCTCCGCGGACGCATCGACGACATGGGCATGGTCGTGCTTCCGGAGCTCGGGATGACGGAGGAGCGGCTCGCGGACGTGCGCGAGGTGGTGCTCGTCGCGTGCGGTTCGGCGTGGTATGCCGCGATGGTCGCCGGCTACGCAATCGAGCATCTCGCCAAGATCCGCTGCAAGGTGGAGGCCGCGAGCGAGTTCCGTTACGGAGAGGCGCTCGTCGACGAGCATTCGCTGGTCATTGCCGTGTCGCAGTCGGGCGAGACCGCCGACACGCTCGCCGCGGTGCGTCAGGCACGACGCGCGGGGGCGCAGGTCATCGCGATCACCAATGTGGTGGGCAGCGCGCTCCCGCTCGAGGCGGACGGCGCCCTGTACATGCAGGCCGGTCCGGAGATCTCTGTCGCCGGCACCAAGACGTTCATGACCCAGATGGTGTGCGGCATGTTGCTCGCGCTCCGTCTCGGCGATGCGCGGGGCACGCTCGACGTCGCCGAGCATCAGCGCCTCGTCGCCGAGCTGCGCGAGATGCCTGATCTCCTCACCCGGACGCTCGAGCTGGAGCCGATGCTCGTGGACCTCGGTCAGCGCTTTGCGCACACCCACAGCGCGCTGTACATCGGCAGGGGCATCAACTTCCCGATCGCCATGGAGGGAGCGCTCAAGCTCAAGGAGATCTCCTACGTGCACGCGGAGGGATATGCCGCGGGCGAGCTCAAGCACGGCCCCATCGCATTGCTCGAACCCGACGTCCCGGTGATCGCCATCGCGACTCGCTCGGCGACCCTGCCGAAGATGGTGAGCAACATCCAGGAGGTGCACTCCCGGGACGCGCCGGTGATCGCGCTCGTGACCGAGGGTGAGGATCCGTTCGACGCCGGGTTCGCCACCACGATTCCGGTGCCCGCGTGCTCGGAGGTGTTCTCGCCGATGGTCAACGTCGTCCCGCTGCAGCTCTTCGCGTATCACGTCGCCGTCCAGCGCGGATGCGACGTCGACCAGCCGCGCAACCTCGCGAAATCGGTGACTGTGGAATAGTCGTCGCATGACGATGGTTGTCGGGGTCGATGTGACCGTTGTGGATCGCATCGCGGGCGCGCTGCGGCGGAATCCTCGCTTTGCCCAGCGCATCTACACCGACGCTGAGCAGCGGTACGCCGCCGCCAAACCCGAGCGATGGGCGAGCAGGTGGGCCGCCAAGGAGGCGGTCAAGAAGCTCTACGGTTCGATGGGCGAACGCATGCCGGCGTACAAGGACATCGAGGTGGTGCGCCGCCGTGGAGGCGCACCCCAGGTGCACGTTCGCGGCGAGCCGACCGACATCGCGCTGTCGCTCACCCACGACGGCGGTCTCGCCATCGCGGTCGCGGTCAACCGCACCGGCGGTCGTCGACACGCGCTCCCGGAAGCACCGGAGGGATTCGTGCTCGCGGCACGACCCGACGACGGGAACAAGGGCACGTTCGGCCGGGTGCTCGTGATCGCGGGGTCCAAGCACTTCACCGGTGCGCCGAGGCTGTGCGCCATGGGTGCGGCCCGCGGCGGAGCGGGGCTCGTCGAGGTCTGTGTGCCGGAATCGATCCACGCAATCGTCGCCGTGGGATGCCTCGAGATCATGCCGACGCCATTGCCCGATGCGGGGACAGGCGTGCTTCACCCGGATGCGCTGCCCACCATCCGCGAGCGGCTCAAGGGAGCGGACGCGCTGGTGATCGGCCCGGGCCTCGGCCGCGCGCCGGAGACGGTGAGCGCGCTGCTCGACCTGCTTGTCGGGTTGCCGTGTCCGGCCGTCGTCGACGCGGACGCGCTGAACATCGTCGCCGAGTCGGGCTTCGACTGGAAACGCTGCGAACCCGCGAGCGTCGTGATCACGCCGCACCCCGCGGAGATGGCGCGCCTTGCAGGCACGGACACGAAAGCTGTGCAGGCGGATCGCCTCACCACTGCCCAGCAATACGCGCAGCGCTATGGAGTTGTCGTCACGCTCAAGGGCGCGGAAACCGTGGTGGCCACGGCGGGACAGCCCCCGCATATCGACCGCCATCACATCGTCGCGCTCGCCACGGGTGGCACCGGTGACGTGCTCGCCGGTGTGATCGGGTCGATGCTCGCGCAGGGACTCAGCGCGCGCGACGCTGCAGTGGCCGGAGTGACCGTGCATGCGCAGGCCGGTCAGATGGTGCAGGCTCGGCGCGGACGTGCCGGCGCACTCGCATCCGATGTGATCGACACCCTGCCCGCAGCGCAGGAGCTCCTACGACAGGCGCTCGAGGCGGCTACTGCCCGTAGATGAAGCCTTCGATGTCGTTGCTGGTGTCACTGATCACGCGATAGTCCACGCGGTTCCAGCCGACGAAGTTCATCTCCGAAAGCTTGAACGCCCCGGCGGGGATTCCCTCGGCAGGTCCGACCGCCTCGACGTATGCGACGTGACCTTCGGGGCTGACACCATCGACACCGGGCCGGAACACCACGATCGCTCCTGCGACCGGTGTGCGTCCTTCCTTGTATCCCATCTGTGCGGCTGCGATGAGCCAGCTGCTCGCGTTACCGAGCCACGGGACGCAGCGCCGAGTCGCGACGTAGTACGTGCAGAAGCCGTATGCGAAATGGTTGCCGCAGCTGCCCGATCCACCGACTCGCGGTCCGACCTCGAGCGCGGCGATTTGATTGTCGATGTTGGCGATTTCCGCGGCGACCTGGCGCGCCGGCCCGGTGAGGCCGGCGAACAGTGTGTTGCGATCCTCGAGGACGGTGATCAGCTTGTCGCTCTGTGCGGCGAGCTGGCCTTCGAGCGTTTCCGCTGAGGCTGCATCGGAGCGGATCGATGCCTGCTCCGAGAGAATCGCGTGGTGGGATGCGGCGAGACGCTCAACAAGATCGAGGACCTGTTGCGACACCTGGTTCGCAGTCTTCAGTTCGTCGATCGCCTGGTTGAACGACTGCGCGCTGAGCACTGCGGTGAGCACCTGGTTGGTACCACTGGTCTCGTACGTTGCGCGCGTGATCGCGGCCAGTTGCGCCTTGTCCTGTGCAGCCGTCGCGTCGTTGCTGTTCAACTCGCTGCTCAGCGAAAGCAGGGTTGCATTCAACTTCGCGAGTTGCTTGCGTTCGTTCAACACCTTTGTCTGCTGGGCGTTGAACATCCCTTCCGCGGAATTCACGGCACCACCCGCTGCGCTCAGGCTGGGCTGCATCGCGGCGAGCTCTGCGATGAGTTGCGCGCGCCGCTGCTGCAGCGCTGCGATCGCAGAGCTCGGCGCCTGCGTACCGTTTTCAGCGGTTGTGTTTGCCCGACTGATTGGGATGGTTCCGATTCCGGTGGCCAGAAGGGTGATGACGCCTGCAATAGACAGGGCCACCTTCCGGCTCCACGTCAAAATAGGCATCCTCCGTTAACGATCTGCCGCCGCCGCCCTGCGGTTCGTCCCCGCCGCACCTTAGCGAGCTTGGGGGTCCGAGCGCAAGCCGGGCTTCCGGGCAGCACGGTACCCCGGGGGTGGGCCACGTATATTGCGGACGTGTGACGGTGGTGGAAGACCGGATGGCTGAAAGGCCCTTCGATGCAGGCGGACCGACCCTCGCGGATGTGGGCGAGTCGGCGCTGCTCAAGGCGCTCGGTGAGATCGCTCGGACCACCTCGAGCGGCCTGGTGATCGGCTCCGGCGACGATGCCGCTGTGTGGTCCCCGGAGCCCGGGCACGACCTCGCTCTCAGCCAGGACGCCCTGGTGGAGGGCGTCGATTTCCGGCGATCCTGGATCAGCCCGCGCCGCCTCGGGGCCCGCGCACTGGCAGTCGCGCTCTCCGACCTGGCCGCCATGGGCGCGACCCCGGTGTGGTGCACGGCCACGTTCTGCGCACCTTCGACGACGTCCTTCGAGGACGTGATCGAGATCCAGCGAGGGCTCTGCGCCGCCGCCAGCCTGGCGGGATGCGCGCTCGCCGGAGGGGACGTCAGCGCCATCGACGGCCCGATCGTCCTTGATCTCACGGTGGGCGGCACGCTCCCCGCGGGCAAGGCGCTGCGGCGAGATCGCGGCACCCCGGGCGATCTCATCCTGGTCACCGGGATGCTGGGACGAGCCGCGGCAGGGTTGCGCCTGCTCCTCGACGGCGGCGACGAGCTGTCGGAGCAGGAGCGCGCCTGGATCGACGCCCAGCTCTCCCCGGTCGCACGGATCGCGGAGGGGCAGGCGCTGCTGGCCGCCGGAGTGCGCTGCGGTGGCGACATCAGTGACGGGCTGCTCATCGAGCTGGAGCGAATCGCCGATCTTTCGGGATGCGGCGCCGAGATCTGGCTCGACCGCCTCCCGGTGGAACCGGCGCTCGTGTCCGACTTCGGGACATCGTGGCCCGATCTCGCCGTCGGCGCCGGCGAGGACTTCGAGCTGGTGGTCGCCGTGGCAGAGACAGCCGTCCCGGATCTGCTCGCCGCCTGGCCGGCCAATCTGGCGCCGCTGACCGTGGTGGGCCGTCTCGCCGACGGCGCCGCCGTGGTGGTACTCGACGAAGAGGGTGGCGCGCCAGTACCCCGGCCGCGCACCAGCTCGAGGCACTTCTCGTGAGCGCCGTGGGGACTGGGCTGCGAGCCGCGCACAGCTCCCGGCACTTCGCGTGAACGGCATTTCCGGCGCGATGCCGCACCGAGGCCGAGACCTCGCCCTCGGCGAGCGCATCGGGACCCGAGCGGAGCCCGGTGACCTCCTGCTTCTCAGCGGTCAGCTCGGCGCGGGCAAGACGGTCCTGGTGCGGGGCATCGCGACGGGCATGGGCATCGAACCGAGCCTGGTCCGCTCACCCACCTTCGTCCTCCATCACGTCTATCGGGCCGGAGCGAGGGTCCTGCATCACCTGGACCTCTACCGCCTCGGACCGAACGCGGACATCCGCCTGCTCGACATCGACGACATGCTCGAGTCGGGCGGCGTCGTGGTCGTCGAGTGGGGCGAGCACGCCCCGCACCAGGAGGGATCGGCGTCGATCACCATCGATATCGATGACGATGGCTCGCGCGTGATCACTCCTCCGGCAGGCGCGTCCGAGCGTCTCCTCGGCGCCTGGGCGCACGGTGACCACGTGTGAGCGTGCTCGCCATCGACACGTCATCGAGGTCGAGGGTCGTGTGCGTCCTCGCATCCCCCGACGGCGAGCTGATCGACGCCGAGGTGATCCGCGGAGCGCCGGTTTCGGCGTCGCTCCCGGGAGCGCTCGGCAGGATGCTGGGCCGTGCCGACACGGCCGTGGTCGTGGTGACCGGACCCGGGACGTACACCGGCGTTCGCGCCGGGATGGCGGCGGCGCTCGGCGTTGCGCACGCGCGCGGCCTGCCCCTGCACGGTGTCGGCTCGCTCGAGGTGGTCGTGAGCGCGCAGCCTGAGATCGCACACGGTGACTGGGCCGTCTCCGACGCCGGCCGCGGCGCGCTGTACGTCGCACACGCGGACGACGCCGGTCATCCCGAGCGTGTCGCGCTCACGGCGTTCGATGCAGCGGGTGCGCGAGTGCTCAGCAGCGACTGCCGTCGACATCGACGGAGTCATAGAGGTCGACCCCGCGAGTGCCCTCGCTCGTGCGGTGCCACTCGCACTGTCGCGGCCGGCACTCGACCCCGAAGGACTCAGCGCCCTCTACGTCGACTGACGGCGACCGCCCCTACAGCCAGCCGTGCTGCTCGGCAGTCCGCACCGCTTCGAGCCGGTTGCGCGCGCCGGTCTTCTGGATCGCCGACGACAGGTAGTTCCGCACGGTTCCCTGCGACAGGAACATCGAGCCGGCGATCGTCGCGATGGTTGCGCCACCGGATGCGGCATGGAGCACATCGCGCTCGCGCAGCGTCAGAGGATTCGATCCGTCACTGAGCGCTGCAGCGGCGAGCGCTGTGTCGATGACGCGCTCACCCGCAACCGCTCGGCGGATGGACACCGCAAGCTGGTCGGCGGGTCCGTCCTTCACGAGGAAACCGGTCGCGCCTGCCTCCATCGCACGGCGCAGATAACCGGGACGGCCGAACGTCGTGAGGATGAGGATCGTGCACGCGGGTTGCGCCTGATGCAGCAGCGCCGCGGCCTGCAGCCCGTCGAGCCCCGGCATCTCGATGTCGAGCAGGGCGACGTCGGGATTCGAATCCTGTGCTGCGGCAACGACATCGTCGCCACGGGAGCACTGCGCCACCACCTCGATGTCCTCCTCGAGGCCGAGCAGCGTGGCGAGCGCGCCGCGGACCATGCCCTGGTCCTCGGCGATCAGCACGCGGATCACGCCGCCGCCTCGGGAACATACGCCTGCAACCGGAACCCGCCGCCTTCACCCGGGCCGGCATCGACACGCCCGCCTGCTGCGCCGACTCGCTCGCGCAGCCCGTGCAGTCCGCTGCCACCGGCATTCGCGACTCCGCCTACACCATCGTCCACGATCGCCACGGTGAAGCCGGTGTCATTCGAGGAGAGCGAGATCTCGCAGTGATGCGCGCGGCTGTGGCGGAGCACGTTGGTGACGCCTTCGCGCACGGTCCACGCGAGCAGGCTGTCCACCGGCGCCGGCGGAACGATCGTGCCCCGCGTGACCGCGAATGCGATCCCCGCGGCGTCGAGCACATCGCGCGCCCCCTGCAGCTCATCGGCAAGCGAGCGCTGCCGGTACCCGGTGACCATGCCGCGCACCTCCACAAGGGATTCGCGCGCCACCGATTCGACATCAGCCATCGCGTCCGCGGCGGCATTCGGATCCGACTGCATGAGCCGTCGCGCAACCTGCGCCTTGAGCGCGATCACCGACAGGCTATGGCCAAGGATGTCATGAACATCGCGGGAGATGCGCAGGCGCTCGTCGGCGATCGCCAGACGCGCCACCTCGGCACGCGCGGTGCGCAATTCGATCACAGTGGCGATGAGGCGGCGAAACGCGAGCATCGTGAACCCGAGCGCGACGGCGAGAAACGCGATGAATCCGATGTCGCCCCATCCGTAGCCGATGATCCCGCCGGTGATGACCGTGAAGACCCCGAGCACGATCAGGACGGGGACGAGCCACCGCCAGCGCAGCGTCCACCCGGCGGCCACGCCGCAGTAGATGAGCACTCCCGGCCACTGGCCCCGGAAGATGAGTGAGAACGCGATCCCGAGCGCGAAGAGCACTGCGAGCGGGACGAGCTGCGCGCCGGTCGCAACGCGCGGCACCAGTGACAGGCAGATCCACATCGTCGTGAGGTAGGTCGCGGCGAAAGCGATGAGGCACAGCCACGCGATGACCGCCTTGGCCGGCGAGTACGAGGTGCCGACGATATCGCTGATGGGATAGGCGAGAAAGACCAGCCAGACCGCTGCCCACCCGAGGCGGGCAACGGTCGGGATCGGCCACATCATGTTGTCGGGCGAGCCGACAAGCGGGGACGGATCAGCGTCTGTGGCCATGCTCACGATGCTATGCCACGTTCACGCGGTGCGCAGCGTGAGCCGGCGCGACGCTGCGACGGCGAGCAGCGCAGCGCCTGCGAACCACGCAAGCAGGACCAGCGCGTCGCCGAACGCGGGCGCAACGCCCTGCGCGACACGCCAGCCGAGCTCCGCGAGGTGGTACGACGGCAGGGTCTTCGCGACGGTCTGCAACGCCGAAGGCAGGATCTGCACCGGCATCCACAGGCCGCCGAGCGCGGCGAGGACGAGGTAGAGGGCCATCGTCAGCCCCTGGGCGCCGTCGCCATCGGCGATCGTGCCGACGAGGATCCCGAGGGCGGCGAACGGCAGGCACCCAACGGCGATCACGAGCACCAGCACCGGCCACTCCCAGAGCGGGAGGGTGACTCCCTTGACCAGCACTGCGGCGATGAACGTGAGAACGATCGCGGGAAGGCTCAGTGCCATGGCGGAGATCAGACGCGCCGTGAGGATGCGAGCGGGGGAGAGCGGCGTCAGACGGAGCTGGCGCAGCCACCCCATCTGGCGGTCCATGGCGAGGCGGGGACCCGATGCCAGGAGCACGCCACCCATCGCGCCGAAGGACGCCATCGCAACCATGATCTCGACGGTTGGCAGCCAACCCGTCGGTCCTGTCCGCGGCCGATCCGAAGACGGTGGAGAAGAGCAGGTACGCCGCGACGGGCCAGCCGGCCACGAGCAGCAGGTAGCGGCGGTCACGGAAGGACCGTCGAAGTTCGAGCGCGAGGTACTTGATCATGCAGGTGACTCCATTCAGGCGGCGATGCCGTCGGTGATCGTGAGGAAGGCGTCTTCGAGGGCGACACCGGCGATTTCGATGTCATGGGCATCGGGGTGGGTTGCAAGGAGCGCGCGCAGCGCGATGTCGGAATCGCTGCACCGCAGCTCCACGCGACCGCCGTGCGCGGACGCCGAGACGGCACCCGGCAAGGCTTCGAGCCCCGCGGTCCCGCTCTGCGCGGTGGAGAACCGGATGACGCGAAGGCCGACAGAGTTCTTGATGGCCGCCGGCGTTCCGTCCGCAACAACCCGTCCGCGGGCGAGCATCACGACGCGACCCGCTGCGACGTCGGCCTCCTCGATGTAGTGCGTCGAGAAGAGGATGGTGCGGCCGCGGGCCGTGAATCCCTCCATCGCGCGCCAGAAGCCGCGCCGGGTCTCGACATCCATCGCGGCCGTGGGCTCGTCGAGGATGAGCAGCCGCGGGTCGCCGATGAGCGCCATGGCGAGCCGGAGCCGCTGGGATTGACCGCCGGAGAGGCGATCGACACGCCGCTTCTCGAGGCCACGTGAGCTGCGCGATGGCGATGGCTTCGTCGAGCTCGAGCGGGGCCGGGTACAGGGTGCGGATCATCGCCAGCAGCTCGACGATCAGGACGCCGGGCATCATGCCGCCGTCCTGGAGCATCGCCCCGACGTTGGCGTGGGCCACGGCCGATCCCGGCTTCGAGCCGAAGACCTCGATGCTCCCGGCGTCC
The DNA here is from genome assembly GCA_963833055.1 of Candidatus Dormiibacterota bacterium. Lineage (GTDB taxonomy): Bacteria > Chloroflexota > Dormibacteria > Aeolococcales > Aeolococcaceae > Palsa-851. The sequence continues at coordinate 116,287 of CAWHWM010000002.1, forward strand.
GGAACGGACAGCCCGAGGAGCATGGAGATGGTGGTTGTCTTGCCTGCGCCGTTGGGCCCGAGCAGCGCGACCGTTTCCCCATGGCCGACGCGTGAGGCTGAGGTTGTCGACGGCGAGCACATCGCCGAACCGGCGGCTGACCCGGTCGAGGCGGACCGCGGCTGCATCGCCGTCCACCGAGCGCTCAGGAGTCACAACGGCAGCGCCTGTTGCGAAGGTGTGATGTGTCATGGCCTCAGCGTGAGGCGAGGCGGGCTGTGCCGATAGTGAGGCCGGTCAGCTTCCTCGCATGACATCTGTCACCCGCGCACCTGCCGCCCAACGGATGGCGCGGTTATGATGCAGAGACCGACTCCACCGTTGATTGCAGGGTGTTCATGCAGGTCGTCCCTCGTCTCTCCGTTGAGCCGATGCGATACGAGGACATTGCCGCCGTACAGGCCATCGAGCGACAGGTGTTCGCATCGCCGTGGCCCAAGAACGCGTACGCGAGCGAGCTCTCGCAGAACCGGCAGGCGTCCTACATCGTCCTCCGTCAGGACACGGACATCGTCGGGTACGCGGGCCTGTGGCGCGTCGCGCTGGAGGCGCACGTCACCACCATCGGCGTCCGTGCCGGCGACCATTCGAAGGGATACGGCACAGTGCTCTTTGCAGCGCTTGTGCAGCGTGCATATGCGCTCGGCGCGCGCTGGATCACGCTGGAGGTGCGCGACACCAACGACCACGCGATCCGCCTCTATGAGCGCTTCGGTTTCAAGGCGATCGGCCGTCGCCGCGGGTACTACACGGACAACGGCGAGGACGCGGTGATCATGTGGAGCGACAGCATCCACGCCCCGGAGTTCAAGCGCGGGTTCATGGCAATCCTCAGCGGGCTCGATGTGGCCGGCGTCGGGGGCGCACCCTCGATGGAGTACCCGTCCGCCTGAACCTCCTCGCCATCGAAACCTCCTGCGATGAGACCGCGGCTGCGGTGCTCAGCGACGGCCGCGAGATTCGTTCCTCGGTGGTGTCCTCGCAGATCGCCCTGCACGCGGTCCATGGAGGAGTGGTCCCGGAGCTGGCCGCGCGCGCCCACCTCGAGGGACTCGCCACCGTGGTCGACGCCGCGCTCGCGCCGGTGCCCGGCGGCTGGGACGCCATCGATGCGGTCGCCGTCACGCGGGGTCCGGGTCTCGCGGGCTGCCTCATCGTCGGCGCGATGTACGCGACCAGCGCAGCGATCGCGCGCGGTCTGCCGCTCGTCGGCGTCTCCCATCTGGCAGGACACGTGTACAGCGCGTGGCTCGCCGACACCGAGCTCGAGCCGCCATACCTGGCGCTCCTGGTGAGCGGCGGGCACACCGAGTGCGTCGTGCTCCGCGAGCACGGGGTTGCGGAGCGGCTCGCAGCAACGCGGGACGACGCGGCCGGCGAGGCGTTCGACAAGGTCGCCCGCCTGCTCGGCCTCGAGTATCCGGGCGGCCCGGCCATCCAGCGCATCGCGGCAACGGGCGATCCCACCCGCTTCCCGCTCCCGCGAACGCGGCTCGACGGTGCCTTCTCGTTCAGCGGCCTCAAGACCGCCGTGCGGTACCTGGTGCGCGACCTCGGGCCGGGCGCGCTCACGGAAGCGGGCGTTCCTGCGGATCCGCAGGTGGTGGCCGACCTGGCCGCGAGCTTCCAGGTCGCGGCTGTGGACCAGCTCGTGACGCGGCCTCGCGGCGGCTGCCGATCGCACCGGGGCCACGACCATCGCCGTCGTCGGCGGGGTGGCCGCCAACCGCGCGCTCCGCGAGGCGGTCGTCGCGCGCTTCCGAGGGCTTCATGTGGTCGTGCCGCCCTTCGATCTCTGCACGGACAACGCGGCGATGATCGCGGCAGCCGGCTGGCAGCGGCTCCTCGTCCATGGTCCCGACGAGCCGGGGTTCGACGTCGATCCCGGGCTGACGGAGTGCGCGTAGATTCCACACCCATGAGCGACGCCGAGCCGGCCCTCCAGCGTTCGGAGACCGCCGAGCGCTACCTGGAGGCCATCTACTACATCGAGCACGAGGGCGAGATCCCGCGCCCCGGACGTCTCGCTGAATGGCTCGGGGTGAGCGCGCCCACGGTCACCGTGTCACTGCAACGGCTCGCCCGCGACGGACTGGTGAGCATCGCCGGCGATCGGTCCGTCGAGCTCACGGAGAAGGGCGCCGAGGCGGCGGCGAGGATCGTGCGCCGGCATCGCATCGTCGAGCGCTGGATGACCGACGTCCTCGGGCTCGACTGGGCCACCGCGGACCTCCAGGCGGCGCAGCTCACCCACGGCATGTCGGACGTGGTGCTCGATCGCCTGGACGATCAGCTGGGGCGGCCGACCACCTGTCCCCACGGCAACGTGATCCCGGGACGGACGCCACCCGAAGGGCGGCCCCTGGTGCGCCTCGTCGACCTTGCCGACGGTGAGCACGCGAAGGTGGCGCGCATCTCGGAGGTCGCCGAGCACGAGGCCCCGCAGCTGCTCCACCTTCTGGATCAGCGCGGGATCATGCCGGGGATCGACGTCGGTGTCATCGATCGATCCCCAGCGGGTTGGCGGCTGCGCGCGGCGCATGGCGAGTTCTCGATCGACCGGAGCGCCGCATGGGCGGTGTGGGTGGAGAGCCCGGCGGGCTAGGAAGCGCTCAGGAGCCCCACGCGAGCACATCGCCGCGAACCGTGAGGGTCACGGCAGTGCCGGGGGCGATCGGGTCGACACCGTCGGTGCGGGCGCGGAGTGGGCCGGGGTGGCCGGTGGCGTCGGGTCGCACGGTGAGCACGGCGTCATGACCGTGGTACTCGCAGTCGAGCACCGTTGCCGGGATGCCCGGGGCGCCATCGCTCGACGCGACGATCTGCTCGGGCCGGATGAGGACGACGACGGATCCTCCTGCGGTCTCGACGGCGAGCCCGGCACGGAGCCGCACGGCGCCGAGCATCGTCTGCGCCGTCCTGCCGGCCGCGATGCCGGCGACGAGGTTGGCCTCGCCGAGGAATCCGGCCATGCGCGCGTCGACCGGATGCTCGTACAGCTCCTGGGGCCGTCCGAACTGCGCGATCACCCCGTCGCGGAGGACGGCGACATGATCAGCGAGCGAGAGCGCCTCGTCCTGGTCGTGGGTCACGAGCACGGCGGTGACCCCGGCGGCGCGGAGGATCGCCCGAACGTCCGCCCGGACCGATGCGCGCATGGCCGGGTCCAGCGAGCTGAAGGGCTCGTCCATCAGCACCACCGTGGGTTCGACCGCGAGCGCCCGAGCAAGCGCGACCCGCTGTTGCTGGCCACCGGACAGCTCGTGCGGGTAGCGGCGCCTCGAGACCGGCGAGGCCGACCATGGTGCAGAGGTCGGGGACCCGTGCCGTCCGGCGTGCCTTGCGGCTGATCCCGAAGCCGATGTTGGCCGCGACCGTCAGGTGGGGGAAGAGCGCGCCGTCCTGGGGCACGTAGCCGATGCGCCGGCGTTCGGGAGCAACGAAGCACCCGGGACCGTCCACCGGGGTGTCGCCAAGCTGGATCCGTCCGCTGTCGGCGCGTTCGAATCCCGCCACGATCCGGAGCAGCGTGGTCTTGCCGCTGCCCGATGACCCGAGGACTGCGGTGAGCGACCCGGCGGGCACGTCGAGACTGAGGCCGTCCAGGACCTGGTTGGATCCGAAGGCCTTGTGCACATCCTCGGCGAGGAGCCCGCTCATCCTCCCAGTGTCGCGCTCGATGACTGGTTCTGGCTGAACCACCGCCCGACGAGCAGCGCCGGGATGACCGCGAGGGCGATCATCACCGCCGCATACGGGGCTGCTTCTGAATACGAGACGTTGCTCGTGAACGCCCAGAACTGCGTCGCCAGCGTCTGCACGCCGGTGGGGACGAGGATCAGCGTCGCGGTGAGCTCGGTGACCGAAGCCATGAACACCAGGCAGAAGGCGGCGGCGATCCCGGGCGCGATCAGCGGGACGGTCACCTCCATCCGGGCGCGGATCGGCCGCTTGCCGAGCGAGCGTGCGATCTCCTCGAGCCCGACAGGCGCGCGCGCCACCGTCGCGCGAACCGCGATCAGCGCGAGCGGGAAGAAGAGGACCGCGTACGCCACCACGAGCATCGGCGGCGTCTGGTACAGCGGCAGGAGGTAGTTGGTGCCCAGGAAGACGAGCGCCAGCGCAACCACGACGCCCGGAAGCGCCTGGACCAGCAACGTGCTGCGCTCGAGGAGGCGGCTCCAGCGCGAGCGATGCCGGACCGCGAGAATCGCCACGGGCAGGGCGAGGAGTGCCGCGAGCGCTGCCGCCGCGGCGCTGTACCCGGCGGTGTACAGGGTTGCGGACAGGACGGACGTCGTGGCCGGCAGCGTGGACGCGCCGCCGTGCACGAGCCAGTACGTGATCATCGCCACCGGCACCCCGAGCGCCATCGCGACGAGCACGCCAAGCGCGAGCAGCACCGGCGCCGTCGCGCGGCCGAGGCTCATCCGCGGGCTCCGCCGCGCAACCATCGGGCCGACCCGTGATGTCCGCCCGCGATCCGGCAGCGACGCTTCAGCGGCAAGGATGATCACGCCGAGCAGGACGAGCACGAGCGAGAGCGCGCACGCCGCCGGGGCGTTGAAGCCCACCTGGAACTCCGTGAAGATCTCGGTGGTGAACGTCTGATACCGGAGCATCTCGAATGCCCCGTACTCCGCGAGGAGCGCCAGTGAGACGAGCAGGCAGCCGCCGAGCAGCGCCGAGCGGGCCTGGCGCAACGTGACCCGCCAGAAGACGGCCGCCGGCCGCAGCCCGAGGCTCCGCGCCACCTCCTCCTGGCCGGGATCGCCGGTGCGCAGGCTCGCGGCGACCGGCAGGTACACGAGCGGGTAGAGGCCGAGCGTCATGACCAGGACAGCGCCCCAGTACCCGGACAGCCACGGCGCCGCGGAGAGCCAGCCGTACGCGATGACGAAGTCGGGCACGGCCGCCGGAAGGATCACCAGGGCAGCCCAAGCACGCCTCCCCGGCAGCGTGGTGCGCTCGATCCACCACGCGGCAGCGGTGCCGATGATCGCGCAGAACAGCGTTGTCACCAGGGCGAGCCGCACGGTGTTCCAGAGGAGCGATGCGGTCAGCTCGCGAAAGAGCAGCTTCGTGATGGACGTCTCGCCGATCTGACCGGCATCGACGAGCAGGAACACGATGGGGACGAGGAGTGCTGCAGCAACGACGATGCTGACGAGCGCGAGCACCTTTGGGGTTCGCATCCGTCGCCGCGTCGCACCGTGATGTGCAAGAACGCCCGAGTCGGCCAGCGCAACTGACAACTCTCAGTCCCTCGTCAGATCAACTGGGCTTGCTGCAGCAACGCGATTGCCGTTGCGCCATCACCCAGTTGCGCAATCGTGATCGGGTTCGGCTGCAGGTTCGAGAATGGCACCTGGCCACCTGCGGCAGGGATGTTCGGATCAAGCGGATATTCGAAGCTGTCGGTGTCGGCGATGATCTGCTGCCCCTGCGGGCTCACGAGAAACGCGAGAAACTTCTGCGCATTCGCCTGGTGCTTGCTCGATTTCAGCACGGCGGCGCCGGAGACGTCGACGACGTAGCCGGGGTCACGCGGCGCGAAGAAGGCGATCGCCGAATGCATGTTGCTCGCGCCGATCTCGGCACGTTCGCGGTACCAGTAGTAGTTGTTGATGACGCCGATCGCCACCTCGCCACTGTTCACCTGCGCGACGAGCGTCTCGTTGTCCGGGTAGCTGTGCGTCCCGGCGTTCGTCTTCAACGCCTCGAGCCACTGCACCGTCGCCGATGCACCCTCGGTTGCGTCGAGTGAGGTGACGATGGGCTGAAAGTCGGTCTCACTCGGTGCGATGCCGAGCAGGCCCTTCCACTTCGGGTCGGCCAGCTGCGTGATCGATGTCGGCAGCTGGTCCGGCTTGAGCATGTTCGTGTTGTAGACGAGCACCGAGACGCGGGCGGAGACGCCCACCCAGTCACCCTGCGGCGAGTCGTACTGGGATGGCACGCCGGCGAGGGTGCTCGGATCGACGGAGGCCAGCAGCCCCTTCGAGTCGAGGAACGCCAGAGCGGGCGAGTTCTCCGTGTAGAAGAGGTCGGCGGGCGAGTTGGCCCCCTCCTGCACGATCTGGTTGGCCAGCACGTCCTCGTCGTCGCTCCGCACCTGCACGGTGATGCCCGTCTTCTTCTCGAACGCGGAGATCAGCGCGTTGGCGGTCTGCTCGTGCTGGCCGTTGTAGAGGACGAGCGTGTTCGCGGGATCCGTCGAACCGCCGCATCCGGTCAGTGCCGTCACCAACGCGCTGCTCGTCAGGGCGAGGCAAGCCATCAGGGGACTGACTCGCGGCCGCATGCGTCTTAGCTTAGCCTAAGCTAACCCGATCCAGCCAGCGGGCTCACGCGTGACGAAGCATCGCCCTGCGCTTGCATGGTTGGCACTCAGTTAGGTAGAGTGTTAGCAGTCACCCACCCAGAGTGCTAAGAATCCAGGAGGTCCCATGTCCCTCAAGCTGCGCCCCCTCGCCGATCGCGTCGTTGTCAAACCGGTCGAGCGCGATGAGATGACCAAGAGCGGCATCCTGCTGCCGGATACTGCCAAGGAGAAGCCACAGGAAGGCATCATCGAGGCTGTCGGCAACGGTCGCTACAACGAGCAGTCCGGTGTCCGCGTCGCACTCGATGTGAAGGTCGGCGACCGCGTCATGTACGCGAAGTACGCCGGCAGCGAAGTGAAGATCGACGATGTCGAGTACCTGATCCTCGGAGAGAAGGACATCCTCGCAGTCGTCGAAAAGAACGGCAACAAGAGCTAGGCAGGAATGCCCGCAAAGCAGCTTCGCTTCGAGGCGCCCGCACGCGCGGCGCTCGCACGCGGCGCGGCGATCGTCGCCGACACCGTCGCGGTGACACTCGGACCACGCGGTCGCACAGTCGTGCTGGACAAGAAGTTCGGCCCGCCGCTCATCAGCAATGACGGGGTGACGATCGCGCGTGAGCTCGAGCTCGAGGATCACTTCGAGAACATGGGCGCGCAGCTGCTCAAGGAAGTGGCCATCAAGACCAACGACATCGCGGGCGACGGCACCACCACTGCGACGGTGCTGGCCCGGTCGATGCTCGACGAGGGGTTGCGGAACCTCGCCGCGGGAGCTCCACCCAATGAGCTCCGTCGCGGCATGACGGCGGCGTGCGACGCGGCCGTCGCCTCCATCCGCGAGCGGTCGCATCCCGTCAAGGGCGGCGACGACATCCTCCGCGTGGCGACCATCAGCTCCGGCGACGCCGTGATCGGCGCGATGATCGCGGACGCGTTCGACAAGGTGGGCAAGGAAGGTGTGGTCTCCGTCGAGGACGGCACCGGCATCGACACCGAGGTCGAGGTGGTCGAGGGCATGCAGTTCGACCGCGGCTACATCTCCGCGCATCTGGTCACCGATCTTCAGAACATGGAGTCCGTGCTGTCCGACGCTCGAGTTCTGGTCACTGACGCCAAGATCTCAGCGGTCGCCGACCTGCTGCCCAGCCTCGAGCTGGTCATGCGCGCGGGACGTCCGCTCCTGATCGTGGCCGAGGACGTGCAGGCGGAGGCGCTCGCCACCCTGGTGGTCAACCGGGCGCGCGGCACCTTCAGCGCGATGGCGGTCAAGGCCCCGGCGTTCGGAGAGCGGCGCGACGCTGTGCTCCAGGACATCGCGGTGCTCACCGGCGCAACGGTCATCAGCGAGAAGACCGGCCTGCGGCTCGACGCCGTTCGTGACGATCAGCTCGGTGTCGCCGGGCGGGTCACCGTCACCAAGGACGACACCACGATCGTGCGCGGCGGCGGCTCCAAGGCAGCGATCGAGGCGCGCTGCGCCGAGATCCGCCAGCAGATGGAGGAGACCACCTCCGACTGGGATCGCGAGAAGCTCCAGGAGCGGCTCGCCCGCCTGACGGGCGGTGTCGCGGTGATCAAGGTCGGCGCGGCCACCGAGGTCGAGATGAAGGAGCGCAAGTCGCGCGTGGAGGATGCGCTCGCCGCAACCCGCGCAGCGATCGAGGAAGGCGTCGTGGTCGGTGGCGGCGTCTCGCTGCTCCGCGCGATTCCCGCGGTCCAGGCGCTCAAGCTCGAAGGGTCGGCCCGTGTCGGCGCCGATATCGTCGCCCGCGCGCTTCGTGAGCCGCTGCGCATCATCGCGGAGAATGCCGGTCTCGAAGGACAGGTCGTGGTCAACGAGGTCGCCGAAGCAAAGGGCGACCACGGCTTCGATGCCGCCACCGAGACCTACGGCAACCTCATCGAGCGCGGGGTCATCGATCCCACCAAAGTCGTCGTGTCAGCGTTGGTTCATGCAACGTCGATCGCCACCATCGTGCTCAGCACCGACGCGCTGATCGCGGATGCGCCGGAGCCCGAGGAGGCTGCGGCCGGCGGCGGCCACTCCCACGGCGGTGGTGGCATGGGCATGGACGACGACGACATGGACTTCTAGCGCGGGTCACAAGCCCTCGCGTTTCCAGGTCTCGCGCGTCCGTGACCAGCATCGGTGTCGTACCGTTGCCATGGTCATGCACCGACCACCATTGATGCCGGCGTCCCGCTGACATGTGCGGCATCACGGGCTTCTGGGGTCCACCCGACCGGGCGCTCCTCGAGGCGATGACCCTGTCGCTCCGGCATCGTGGCCCGGACGACGACGGCCATTTCGAGGACGCGAATGCGTCGCTCGGGTTCCGCCGGCTCAGCATCATCGATATCGAGCACGGCGCCCAGCCGGTCTCCATGGCCGACGGCCGCTTGCAGATGGTCTACAACGGCGAGGTCTACAACTTTCGCGAGCTGCGCGAGCAACTCGAGGCGCTGGGACACGCGTTCCACACGACGTGCGACACGGAGGTGGTGCTCCATGCGTACGCGGAGTGGGGCACGGATTGCTTCCGCCGTTTCAACGGTATGTGGGGCCTCGCCATCCTCGACGAGCGTGGTGAGGCGCCAAAGCTCGTGCTGGCGCGCGACCACTTCGGCATCAAGCCGCTCTTCTACGCGCGCCACCACGGTCGCGTGGTGTTCGCATCCGAGATCAAGGCGATCCTGCAGGACGAGACGTTTCCGCGCGAGGTCGACGAGCAGCAGATGTACGAGTACCTGCGCTTCGGCCTCTTCGACCACAACGACGGCACGTTCTTTCGTGGCATCCGCCAGGTGCCGGCGGCAGCGTTCGCGGTGGTGGAGGGCGGCACCATCTCCGAGACCGTGTACTGGACGCCGCGCCTTTCCGAGGACGGCGACGCGAGTCCCGAGGCGTTTCGCGCGATGTTCGAGCGTGCGGTGCAGCGACGGCTCGTTGCTGACGTTCCTGTTGGCATCTGCCTGAGCGGCGGCCTCGATTCATCGTCCATCTGCACGGTCATGGCGCAGCAGCTCCACGACCATGTGCGCGACACCGAGTCGCTCGGCGATCGTCTGAAGACGTTCTCCGCGGTGTTTCCCGGCGACCGTATCGACGAGAGCGCCTACATCGACAGCGTGCTCGAGGTGACCGGCGCCGACAACAGCTCCGTGCAACCCACCGACCAGGACTTCATTCGCGAGCTCGAGGCGTGGGTCTGGCACATGGAGGAGCCGATGGTGTCGTCGGCGCCGTTCGCGATGTGGATGGTGATGCGCCTCGCGCGGCAGCAGGTGACGGTCACCCTCGACGGCCAGGCCGGCGATGAGTTGCTGGCCGGGTACGACCACTATCCATATGTGCTGCTCCGGCAGCTCCTGCGCGAGCGGCGGTATCTCGAGTTCTCCCGTGAGGCGTGGCTGCTGCGCGACATCGTGAGCCCGCTGGTTCGCCGCCGTCTGCGCGAACGCGGCCAGCGAGTCGACGTGGCCGGCATGCTGTCGCCTGCATTCACGCGCGGGCGCAAGCCACCCGACGACGACCGTGTATCCGATGACCTCAAGCGACGGCTGCTCCAGGACTTCCGCACGTACAGCCTGCCGCCGCTGCTGCGCTACGAGGATCGCGCGTCGATGGCGCATTCGCTCGAGGCGCGGTTGCCCTTTCTCGACCAGGAGCTCGTGGACTACATCCTCACGCTGCCGCGCAGGGCGATCATCCACAGCGGCTGGACGCGTGCGATCGTCCGCCAGGCGCTGCACGGCGTCCTGCCCGCGAAGGTGGAGGCGCGGCGCAAGAAGATCGGCTTCACGACACCGGAATTCCGCTGGTACCGCCGTCAGCGGGCGGTGCTCCAGAGCCTGATGCGCTCGCCGTCGTTCCGCGCTCGCCCGTACTGGAAGGCGGCCGCAGTCGCCGAGAACTTCCGCCGCGCATGCGCCGGCGAGGTCGAGGAGTCGATGTTCTTCTGGCGGGCGGTCAATGCCGAGGTGTGGCTTCGCGTCTACATCGACGGGAAGACCCGCGCGCTCGACAAGAACAGCTACGAGGGCGGGTTCGTTCGTCGTGGTGACAGCGCAACAGCGAAGAAAGTTGCCAACGGCGAAGCGCTGCTTGCCGGCGCGCGGCTCAACTGGGGCCGCCACCTCTTTCTCGAGGACAAGGGCAGGATCTGGGCGCGCTTCCCGCTGCGCTCGACGCTCATCAAGCCTGGCGACGACCTCATGGAGGCCATCGCCGGCAGCATCGACCGCCTCCACGACGACGGCATCGACGTCGAGGACGGCGACGCGCTGCTCATCAGCGAGAAGGCGCTGGCGATCAGCCAGGGCCGGTCGTATCCCATCGACGAGATACCGGTCTCACGCACCGCGCGTGTGCTGTCGCGGTACGTGAGTCACGAGCCGACCGGTGTGGGCCTTGCACATCCCACCACCATGCAACTGGCCATCGACGAAGCCGGCGCGCCACGCATTCTGATGGCCGCCGCCGCAGCCGCCGTCACGAAACCACTGGGCATGCGCGGCGTCTTCTATCGCGTGGCGGGGCATGGCGTCAACGCGATCGACGGGCCCTCGTCGCTCAACCTTCCCCCGTACGACAAGTGGGCCACCAAGTCGCCCGTGGATCCGTCGGGCGCCGCGCTGCGCATCGCTGCGGACCTGCGGCGGCGTACCGGACGCCGTGTTGCGGTGGCCGTCATCGACGCCAACGACATGGCTGCCGAGGTCTTCGCCTCGGTGGGTGTCGACGCCGAGGCTGTTCTGGCCATGATTGCCGATAACCCGCTCGGCCAGTCCGACGAGCAGACACCGTTCGCCTTGGTGCGCCGGGTCGCTCCGGCGGCAGCGCCCGCCCCGGAACCGGAGCAAGTCCCGGTCGGAGCGTGAGCGGGGCCAGCGTGGACGGCGTGCTTCGCTGGGCGGAGATCGACGTCGCCGCGCTTGCGACCAACGCCGAGGTGATCGCCACGCTCGTCCGGCCGGCGCAGGTGATGGCCATGGTGAAGTCGAACGGGTATGGGCACGGCATCACGATCGCCGCGCGTGCGGCGCTCGACGGCGGGGCGACGTGGCTCGGCGTGTACACGCCGGAGGAGGCGCTCGGCGCTGCGCGCCGCAGGCTTCGACACGCGGATCCTCGTCGTCGGCTGGACCCCACCTTCGACGATCGAGGCGCTGATCGAGGCAGGCGTCGATATCAGCGTGCTGGACGCCGATGGGATTCGCTCGGTGGCAGCCGCAGCACGGGAGCGGCACGGCCGCATCCACCTCAAGATCGACACGGGCCTGCACCGGCTCGGCGCGCTGCCCGAGACCCTCGACACGCTGCTGACCGCGCTTCGTGACGCCGGCGACCGGGTCGAGGTGGCGGGGATCTTCACCCACTTCGCGGACGCGGCGGAGAATCCCGCATTCACGATCACGCAGCACACCCGCTTCCTCGAGGCAACCGAGGTGCTCCGCCCGGTCGCGCCCGATGCACTGCTGCACACGTCGGGCAGCGCCGCGATCCTCACGCATCCCGCCATGCACCACGACCTGGTGCGCGCCGGCATCGCTTTCTACGGCTACCCGCCCGCGCCAGGACCAGCCGCGCTCCGCCCCGCGATGAACGTGTTCTGCCGTGTCGCCCAGGTGCGGACCGTGGCGCAGGGCGAGAGCGTCGGATACTCGCGCACCTGGATGGCGCCGTCCGCTCCGGCGGATCGCCACCGCGACGCTCGGCTACGGCCAGGGGCTGCCCCGGGCGCTGTCCAACTGCGGGCATCTGGCGATTCGCGGGCAGCGCTGCCCGATCGTCGGGATCGTGAGCATGGATCAGGTGGGCGTCGATGTCTCCGAGGTGGACGGAGTTGTCGCCGGAGACGTGGCGATGTTCATCGGGGAACGCGACGGGATTCGCCTCGGCGCGGACGAGATTGGTGCGCTCTGCGGCACCCTCCCGCACGAGATTCTCTGCGGCATCGCCGAGGGCATCCCGCGCCATCCTGGGGTCACGCCCGCTGCGCTACCGTGAGGGTGTGAGCCGGCCGGTACGTATCGCTGTCGCCCAGTACGAGCCGCACGTGGGGGAGCTCGAGCAGAACCGCTCCCAGGCCGTGCGCTGGGCCGAGTCCGCCGCCTCGCAGGGGGCGGATCTCATCGTGCTCCCGGAGCTCGCGTCGAGCGGCTATGTCTTCCAGGACGAGGAGGAGGCGCAACGCCTCGCCGAGGATCCCGACGACGGTCCCACCGTCCGTGCGCTGCGCGATGTGTGCGCCGCGCACGGCTGTCACATCGTGGCCGGCCTGAGCGAGCGCGACGGCGACTGCAGGCACAACAGCGCGGTGCTTGTCGGGCCGTCCGGGCGGCTCGCCACCTACCGGAAGTTGCACCTGTACTTCGACGAGCAGTCGTGGTTCAAGCCGGGCGATGAGCTGCCGATCGTCGATCTCCCCTTCGGGCGAGTGGGCATCATCATCTGTTTCGACCTCTGGTTCCCCGAGCCGGCCCGCGCGCTCGCGCTTGCAGGCGCCGAGATCATCGCCGTCCCGACCAACTGGGTCGCGTCCTTCAAGCGCACCGTCTGGGACGACCGCGGCTACTGCCAGGGCGATTACGTCGCGATGGCCACCGCCGCGCAGAACGGTGTCGTCATGGCCTGCGCAGACCGGATCGGTGTCGAGCGCGGCGTGACCTTCATCGGTGCGTCGATGATCGTCGGCGCCGATGGGTGGCCGGTGTCCGGTCCGGCAAGCAAGGATGCGGAGGAGTTGCTCATCGCCGATGTCGACCTCGACTCCGTCGCACGCGCACGGCAGCGCACGCCTCGAAACCATCTGCATACCGATCGCCGCCCCGACGCATATCACGCGGCGGCCGGGCGCGCGGCTCCCGCGACGGGAGCGCACGTCTGAGCGCGACGATCGGGGCGACGGCGCTGCTCGAGGGGCTCAATCCGCCACAGCGTGAAGCCGTCGAGGCTCCCGACGGACCGCTGCTCATCTTCGCGGGCGCCGGCAGCGGGAAGACGCGCGTGCTCACGCAGCGCATCGCCTATGTGATCGCCACGCGCCGCGTTCGCCCCGATGAGATCTGCGCGGTCACGTTCACGAACAAGGCGGCTCGAGAGATGCGCGCCCGAGTCGAGCAGTTGATCGGCGACAGCATCCGGGGCATGTGGCTCGGTACCTTTCACTCGCTCGGCGCACGGCTGTTGCGTCGCGAGGGTGAGGCGATCGGGATCCCGCCCGGGTACACGATCTACGACGAATCCGACCGCCTCTCGGCGATTCGCAACGCCATCCGCGCCGAGGGGATCGATGAGAAGCGGCTGACGCCGAACCGCGCGGCGCACGCGATCAGCGCTGCCAAGAACGAGCTGCTCGACGCGCGTGACTACCAGGCTCGTGTGTCGCCGAACACGATGGAGGAGCAGATCGCGCGCATCTACTGGGCGTACGAGCGCGAGCTCGACTCTGCGTCCGCGCTCGACTTCGACGACCTCCTGCTGCGCGCCGTGACGCTCTTCCGTGAGGCCGAACTCGGTTCGCGAGTATTACCAGGATCGCTTCCTGCATCTGTTTGTCGACGAGTACCAGGACACGAACAAGGCCCAGTACGAGCTCGTGAAGATTCTCGCCGCGAAGCATCGCAACGTGACGGTGGTGGGTGATGACGATCAAGCCGTCTACGGCTTCAGGGGCGCGGACGTCCGCAATATCCTGTCCTTCGAGCACGACTTCCCTGACGCCAAAACCGTGACCCTGGAACAGAATTACCGCTCGACGCAACCGATCCTCGACATCGCGCACGCGGTGATCAAGAACAACACCGAGCGTGCGGTCAAGCGGCTTTGGACCGAGCAGACCATCGGCGAGCCCGTCCGGCTGCTCTCCGTGTATGACGAACGCGAGGAGGCGCTCGCGGTGGGATCGGAGATCGAGAACCTCATCGGTCGCGAGGGAGTCTCCCTGTCCGAGTGCGCGGTGCTCTATCGCACCAACGCGCAGTCCCGTGCGTTTGAAGAGGTGTTCCTCCGGCGCGGCATCCCGTATCAGCTGGTCGGTGGGTTGCGCTTCTACGACCGTCGCGAGGTCAAGGACGTCCTGGCGTATCTGCGCCTGTGCGTGAATCCGCGGGATGCCGTGTCATTCGCGCGCGTGGTCAACACGCCCCGCCGCAAGATCGGCGATCGGAGCGTCACGGAGCTCGAGAAGCTCGCACGCAAGAAGGGGCTCGCGCCGCTCGAGGCCGCGCAACGGCTCGACGAGGGCGACCAGTCAATCGGTCCCGCCGCGATGAGCGCGCTGCGCGGCTTTGCCTCGCTCATGGAGCGTCTCAGCTCGGATGCGCAGCAAGTCCCGCTTCCCGTGCTGCTCGAACGGATCCTCGATGAGACCGGCTACCGCGAGATGCTCCAGGACGGGACGCAGGAGGGCGTGGAGCGATGGGCGAACGTGCTCGAGCTCTCAGGTCTCGCAGGTGAGTATGCCGACGTTCCGCCACCCGACGGTCTCGTGCAGTTTCTCGAGAACGTCGCCCTCGTCAGTGACGTCGACACGATGCGCGAGGAGGCGCCCGGCGTCACGCTCATCACGCTGCACCAGGTCAAGGGCCTCGAGTTCGGGGTCGTCTTCATCGCCGGTATGGAGGAGGGACTCCTGCCGCACTCGCGGGCGCTCGAGGAAGGCGATGCCGGTATCGCCGAAGAGCGCCGTCTCACCTACGTCGGGATCACGCGCGCGCGCCGCCGGCTCTACCTGCTGCACGCGTTCCGGCGGCACACCTATGGCACACCGCAGCTTGCCGAGGCGTCCCGATTTCTCGGCGAGATCCCCAACGAGATGTATGAGGTCCAGCTCCGGCCGGGCATGCCGTCCATCGGCGATATCCGTGCACCGGGAACGGTTCGCCGCGCCGTCGCGGGATACGCCACACGACCCAACCCCGTGGAGATCGCCCCGCAGCGGTACAGCGTCGGCATGCGTGTCGGCCATCAGAAGTACGGTGAGGGGACCGTGCTCAAGAGCACGATGACCAGAGGTGGCGAAGAGCTCGTCATCAAGTTCGACGACCACGGGGTCAAAATCTTCGCCGTGGCCGACGCAACGCTCTGGCCAGTCGCGGATTGACCATGAGCGCTACCACGATGACCCCCGATCAGGCCCGCGACCGCGTCGCCGCCCTGCGCACGGAACTCGAGCGCCACTCCCGCCTCTACCACGTGCTCGACACACCCGAGATCAGCGACTTCGAGTACGACCACCTCTTCCGCGAGCTCGTCGACCTCGAGTCTGCATTCCCGGAGCTGCAGACGCCCGACTCCCCGACACAGCGTGTCGGTGGCGAGCCCGCCGCAACCTTCACCAAGGTCCGCCACCGCACCGCGATGCTCAGCCTCAACAACGCATTCAGCCCCGACGAGGTGCGCGAGTTCGGCACCCGGGTCGAGCGTGCGATCGGACCGCCCGGCGGCTACGTCTGCGAGCTGAAGATCGACGGGCTGGCGATGTCGATCACCTACGCCGGCGGCAGGTTCGTCCGAGCGGCCACGCGTGGCAACGGGGTCGAAGGCGAGGATGTGACCGCCAACGTCCGCACCATCCGCTCGGTGCCGATGACGCTCACCGCGGTGGAAGGCCTGCCCGACGAGCTCGAGGTCCGGGGCGAGGTCTACCTCCCCAAAGGCGCGTTCGCCGCGACGAACGCCCGCCTCGAGGAGGCCGGAAAACCCGGCTACGCCAATCCGCGCAACGCCGCGGCCGGCGCTGTACGGCAGCTCGATCCGTCGGTCACCGCTGCGCGCGGTCTGCAGACCTTCATGTATGCGATCGATCCCCCGGGGAAGATCCGGAGCCAGGCCGAGGTGCTCGAAACCCTGACAGCGCTGGGATTTCGCGTCAATCCGCACCGCCAGCTCGCCGGGTCGATCGACGAGGTGCTCGCCTTCCTGGACCACTGGAGCGAGCGGCGGCACAACCTCGACTACGACACCGACGGTGTTGTCATCAAGGTCGCCTCGCTGGCAGAACAGGCCGAGCTTGGCACCATCTCACGCGCCCCTCGTTGGGCTATCGCGTACAAGTTCCCACCCGAGGAATACGAGACGCAGGTGCTCGACATCCACGTGCAGGTGGGGCGGACAGGCGCCGTGACGCCGGTGGCGATCCTGGAGCCCACACTGGTCGCGGGTTCGACCGTGCGCCGCTGCACGCTCCACAACGAGGACGAGGTCGCGCGCAAGGATGTGCGCATCGGCGACACCGTGCTGCTGCACAAGGCCGGCGATGTCATCCCGGAGATCGTCAGGGTGATCCTCGAGAAACGGCCGAAGGATGCCGCACCGTGGCAGATGCCCGAACACTGCCCGGCGTGCGACTCCCTCCTGGTCCGCGAACAGGGCGAGGTGGTGCGCCGCTGCCTGAACCCGCTCTGTCCTGCGCAGCGACGCGAGCTGCTCATCCATTTCGCGTCGCGCGGAGCGATGAACATCGAGGGCCTGGGACCGGCCGTCATCGATCAGCTGCTCGACCTGGGCTACGTCACCGAGCCCGCCGACCTCTTCCATGTCACCGCCGAGCAACTCCTCACCCTTGACGGATTCGCCGAGCGATCGGCAACGAAGTTGATCGAGTCGATCGCCGCACGCCGCACCGTGCCGCTGGCGCGATTCATCAACGCGCTCGCCATCCGCCATGTCGGCGAGCACACCGCGGAAACCCTCGCCGCGCATTTCGGCACCATCGACGCACTCGCTGCTGCAACCGAGGAGGACCTGCTCGGCGTTGAGGGGATCGGCGCGGTGGTCGCGGCGCACATGGCGGCATGGTTCGAGTCGAGCGAGGGTCGCGCCGTCCTGGAACATCTCCGCGAGGCCGGGGTGCATCCAGAACGTGCCGCCGGGGGCGGCGGGCCGTGGAGCAGCCAGACGTGGGTGATCACCGGGACGCTCGACGGGCTGAGCCGCGTGGACGCGGAGGCGAGGATCCGGGCGCTGGGCGGCAATCCAGGCTCGAGCGTGAGCCGCAAGACGCACACGCTCGTCGCCGGCGCGTCGCCCGGGAGCAAGCTCGAGAAGGCGGAACGCCTCGGCGTCCGGGTCATCGACGAGGCGCAATTCGTCGATGAGCTTTCGGCGGCAGAGGCGTCTCGCTGAGCCGCGATACAGTGACCACCATGGCGGCACCACGGCGCGCTGAGCGCCTCCTCGACGACAAGGCGCAGCTCCGGGCGCGTTTGCGCGCCTCGCCGGACGGCCCGGGCGTCTACGTCATGCGTGGCCCGGACGCGCGCGTGATCTACGTCGGCAAGGCGTCCAACGTGCGCAACCGCCTTCGCTCGTGGTTCTCCGGCGTGGACGCGCTGCAACCCCGCACCCATCAGCTGATCGGGAGCGTGTTCGACTTCGAGGTCATCGCCTGCCAGAGCGAGCACGAGGCGCTGGTCCTCGAGAACTCGCTCATCAAGCAGCACCGTCCGCGATTCAACGTGCGGCTCAAGGACGACAAGAGCTACCTGTATCTCAAGATCCCGCGCCCCGGCGTGCACGATGCCGTCGCACCGGGAACCGCGCGTGAAGAGGTGCGCAAGCCGCGCGGCAAAACCACTGAGGGGGCGACGCTCTTTCCGCGTCCGTACTACACGCGCAAGGTGATCCGTGACGGCGCTCGCTATTTCGGGCCGTACACGAGCGCGCAGTCCCTGCGCACCACGGTGCGCTCGCTCCGCACGATCTTTCCGTTTCGCACCTGCAGCGATGAGATCTTCGGTCGCGGACGCGTGTGCCTCGACTATCACATCAAGCGGTGCGCAGGCCCGTGCGAAGGGAAGATCGACGCGCCGGAGTACGCGGAGATCCTCGAGCAGGTGCAGGAGTTCATGGAGGGCCGATCCGACACGCTGCACGATGAGCTGCGCGATCAGATGGATGCGGCTGCCGACGATCGTGACTACGAGCTCGCCGCGCGCTTCCGCGACCGCCTGCGCGCGATCGAGCGGATCAGCGAGCGTCAGACGGTGCTCCGCGGCGCGCGCTCGGACGAGGACTGCATCGCCGTTGCCGTCGAGGCGGGGCGCGCGATGGCCGCGGTGCTCAGCATCCGGCAGGGCCGTGTCATGGGGATGGAGACGCACGAGCTCGAGGGCGTCGCCGGTCTCGACGCAGCGGCGTGCCTCGGTGGCTTTCTGCCGCAGTACTACGCGAGCGTCACCTCCGTACCGCGCCGGCTGCTCATCTCCGATGAGGTTGACGGCCGTGCCGTGCTCGAGGAATTCCTCGCCGAACAGCGCGGTGGACCCGTCGAGGTGCACGTGCCGAAACGCGGTGACGCGCGACAGCTCGTCGCCCAGGCAGCCGAGACAGCGCTCGTCGCGCTTCGCCAGCAGCGCATCGTGGACGACTACGACGCGGCCAAAACGGAGGCGCTGCTTGACGATCTCGCATCGCGTCTGCATCTGCCCGCACCGCCTCGTCGCATCGAGTGCTACGACATCAGCAACACGATGGGCACCAACTCGGTCGGGTCGATGGTGGTCTTCGAGGAGGGCCGCCCAGCACCTGCCAGCTATCGACACTTCGGCATCAAGACCGTTGAGGGCGCAAACGATTTCGCGTCGATCGAGGAGACGCTGCGCCGCCGTTTCCGGCGGCTGACACCGCGCGGGGACGGTGACGGCGATGATGTGCCCGTGCTCGATCCCGCCGGCGCCAACGGCTCCGAGGAGCGCGCGCGACGCAAACCCCGCGGTACCGGTGACGACGCGGACCTGAGCTTCTCGGTGGTCCCCGACCTCATCCTCATCGACGGCGGGAAGGGCCAGCTCGCCTCGGCCGTGAAGGCGCTCCGCGAGGCGGGACTGCAACGCATCCCCGTCTTCGGCCTCGCCAAACGCAACGAGGAGCTGTACCGGCCGGGACAGTCACGCCCGATCATCATCGAGCGCGACAGCCCGACACTCTTCCTCGTGCAGCGGGTGCGCGACGAGGCGCACCGGTTCGCGATCACCCATCACCGCGCCCGCCGCGGCAAGGCCGCGCTCCGCTCCAAGCTCGATTTCGTTCCCGGCCTCGGGCCTGTTCGCCGCCGCGCGCTGCTCCGACACTTCGGCAGCGTCGACGCCATCCGAGACGCACCGCTGGACCAGCTCACAACAGTTGTTCCCCGTCCGGTCGCGCTTCGCGTAAAAGAACTGCTGTGACCGACACCACACCCCAAGCCGAGCAACAAACGGCGGCCACCATCGCGCTGCAGTCCTTCGGCTACAAATTCGGCCTCCCACCCGACGCCGAATGGATGGTGGACGTGCGCATGGTCAGAAACCCCTTCTGGGTGCCCGAACTCCGCCCCCGCACCGGGCTCGACCCGGAGGTCAGCGCGTACGTGCTCGACGACCCCGTCGCCCGCGAGCTCATCGACCGCACCCGAGCCCTTGTCCTCTGGTCGGCCCAGCGCTACACGGAGCGAGGGCGTCCGTCGCTCAACGTTGCCATCGGCTGCACCGGCGGCAGACATCGCTCGGTCGCAATCGTCGAGGCACTCGCCGGCAACCTGCGCGAGGACGGACTGACGGTGACGATCGGTCACCGCGACGTCGACACGCCGGACCCACGCTTTGAATAGCTGCGGCAACTGCGGGAGGGAGAACCCGGACGATGCGGCGTTCTGCAACGGTTGCGGCGCGCCGCTGAAGCCCGCGCCGACATCGCACGCACAGCGCAAGACGGTGACGGTGCTCTTCTGCGATGTGACCGGGTCCACCGCCCTGGGCGAGCGGCTCGATCCCGAGAGCCTGCGTGAGGTGATGCGCCGATTCTTCGGAGCCGCGCGCAAGGTGATCGAGCAACACGGAGGAACCGTCGAGAAGTTCATCGGGGACGCGGTCATGGCCGTATTCGGTGTGCCGGTCCTCCACGAGGACGATGCGCTCCGTGCGGTCCGTGCTGCCGTCGGATTGCGCGACGCGCTGACCGGCTTGAACAGCGAGCTGCTCCGCGACTACGGCACAGCGGTCACCGTTCGCACAGGGGTGAACACCGGTCCCGTGGTCACCGGTACCGAGGAACGCCTCGCCACCGGCGATGCCGTGAACCTCGCGGCGCGTCTCGAACAGGCGGCCGCACCGGGTGAGATCGTGATCGGTCCTGAGACATGGCGGCTCGTGCGCGAGCTGGTCACGGTGGAACCGCTCGAGCCCCTGGAGCTGAAGGGCAAGAGCCTCCCGGTCTCCGCGTATCGATTGCTCGGAGTGACCGGCGACCGTGAGGAGCGCCTCAACACCGCGATGGTCGGGCGCGCGACCCAGCTGCGCATGCTCAACGACGCCTTCGCCAATGTCGGCGATGGACGCTCCTGCAGCATGTTCACCATCCTCGGTGCCGCCGGCGTGGGCAAGTCGCGCCTGACTGCAGAGTTCCTCAGCAGCATCGAGGCGACGCAGGTGCAGGGACGCTGCCTCTCGTATGGAGAGGGAATCACGTACTGGCCGGTGATCTCGATCGTCAAGCAATTGCTCGACACGCCCGCCGGCGCACGCGCGTCGGCGCTGATGGCCAGTGACATCACCGTCGCGGCGGCGCTCACCACCGTGCTCGGAGAGAGCGCCGGCACAACATCGTCCACCGAGATCGCATGGGCCGTGCGCAAGCTCCTCGAAGCCGCAGCGGAGACGACGCCGCTGGTGGTCGTGTTCGACGACGTGCACTGGGGCGAGCCGACGCTCTTCGACCTCATCGAGCACATCGCCGATTTCAGCCGCGACGCGCCGATCCTGGTCCTCTGCCTCGCGCGCCCGGAGCTGCTGGATCGCCGTCCGGGATGGGGCGGCGGCAAGCTGAACGCGACGACCGTCCTGCTCGAACCGCTCAATGCCACCGATACCGAGGCACTCATCGACGAGCTGCTGCCGGCCGACAGCGGCATCCCGGCGGAGCTCCGCGACCGGGTTCGTGCCACAGCTGCCGGTAACCCGCTGTTCGTGGAGGAGATCGTCGCGATGCTGCGGGAGTCCCGAAGCCACGACGTGATCGTGCCCCCGAACATCAAGGCGCTCCTCGCCGCGCGCTTCGACCAGTTGCGACCCGAGGAACGCGAGCTGCTGGAACGCGGTTCGATCGAAGGGCAGTCGTTTCATCGGGGCGCGGTCGAGGTCATGGGGCCGGAGGAACACGATGTGGCCGGCCGTCTGATGACGCTGGTGCGCAAGGACCTGCTGCGGACCGACCGGCCGGTGTTCGCCGGGCAGGAGGCGTTCACGTTCCGGCACATCCTCATCCGCGATGCTGCGTACAACTCGCTCCCCAAGGCGTCGCGCGCCGAGCTGCACGCCCGCTTTGCGAGCTGGCTGCTCGATCACGGCACCGACATCGACGAGCTCGACGAGATTGCCGGCTATCACCTCGAGCAGGCATATCGCTATCGGGCTGAGCTGGGTCCGGTTGACGCGCGAGCATCCGCGCTTGCATCAGCGGGCGCCGAGCACCTCCAGGCTGCGGGGCGGCGTGCGCTCGACCGCGGCGACAACGGAGCGGCGGTCAATCTGCTCGAGCGAGCTGCCGCGTTGCTTCCCGATCAGCAGATCGAGTTCGAGCTCGAAGAGGCCCTGATTCAGAGCATGGGCATGGCCGGCCGGCTGAGTGACGCTGTTGCACGCTCGGATCGCGCCGCCGCGATGTACGCCGCTGCGGGCGACCCCGTCCGCGAACAACAGGCGAAGCTGGTCGGTGCGATCTGGCGTACCGCCGTCGATCCCGAGACGTATGAGCACGCTTTGAAGGAGTCTGTCGAGGCGGCCCGCCCCGTGATCGAGCAGAGCGGCGATCATGCCGCGCTGGCGTCGCTCGAAATGGCGGCCGGTTTCGTCGAGCATCACCGCTGCTGTTTCGACTCCGCGCTCGCGGCCTTCTCACAAGCGATGGACCATGCGCGGCAGGCGGACGAGGAATGGCTGGTGGCATCCGCGCGCGGAGTCGCCGCGACGGGCGTTGTCAATGGTTCGACGAGCATTTCGGATGGGCGAGCGTGGTTCGCAGGACAGCACCCCGCGGACGGTGCTTTCGTCCCGATCCTGTCCGTGTGGGAGTCGTTGCTGCTTGCATCCGAGGGGCACTACGACGAGGCTCGTTCGCTGTTCACGTCAACCGTCGCGCGAATGAGCGAGCGCGGGATGGCAATCGGGGTGGCGATCGTCGCGCAGGTCGGGTGGCGCATCGAGATGCTCGCGGGTGACCTGCTGGCTGCCGAGCGAGTGGCGCGCGCCGGCGTTGAACAACTCGAGCAGCTGGGTGAGCGCGGGTGGCTGTCGACGCAGGCGTGTCAGCTCGGCGACGCCCTCTATGCCCTGGGCCGGTACGACGAGGCCGAAGCTCGGGTCGTGACGGGGCTCGAGATGGGCGGTGCTCTGGATGTGTACACGCAGCTGACGGGCCTGCAAGTGCAGGCGAAGCTGCTCGCTCGGCGAGGCGAGAGCAGCGAAGCGCGGAGCACCATCGAACGCGCTCAACGGCTGGCCATGACCACCGAATCCCCTTTTCTCAAGGGCGATATCGCTCTCGCGCATGCGGAGGTGCTGCACCTCTCCGGGGACGACGACGGAGCCCATGCGGCGATCAGTCGTGCCATCGAGCACTACCGGCAGAAGGGATCCACCGCGTACGTCGCGCATGCGGAGCGTGTCGAGGCGGCATGGAATGCGCAGGGCAACGCCGTCCCGGGCCACTAACCCATGCAAAGCGCGCCGTCCTTCACGCAGCGGGTCGTCGCCGAGCTCGCCCCGCACACGCCGATCCTCTCCTGCTGCCGGCGATCCCTCGTGGAAGGCCTCGCCCTCGTCACGACCGTCCCCGGTGCCATCGCAACCACACGGCCGGTCGCAGTGCGGGCGGCGATGCAGGCGCTCCACACAGAGCGCATCACCGCGCATGTCTCCCGTGTCGGAGCCGCCCGGCGCGTCCAGTACGTGCTTGTGGGGATCGAGCCGGAAGTGGTCCACGACGCCGTCGATCAAGGTGTGCTGCCGGCGCAGCCGCCTCCGCGGCGCGTTCCTCGGGTCCGGCCGTCTGGTCCGCCCGGACGGCGAGCCGTATCTCGAGATCGGGTGCGCCGAGGACACCGGCGCCATCCAGCTGCTGGATGATTTCGCGGCGCTCGGCGTGAGCGCGCAGACGCGGTTGCGGCGCGGCCGCTGGGTCGTCACCGTGCGCTCCGGAGCTGCCGTCGGGGCGGCACTGAGCTCGATCGGCGCCCAGGCAGGCCGCCTCGCATTCGAATCGGGCCGCGTGATCCGTGAGGTCCGCAGCGGGGTCAACCGCCGCCTCAACGCCGAGACCGCCAATCTCCGCCGGACGGCCGCCGCCGGGGTGCGCCAGCTCGAATCGATCGCCGTCCTCGAGGCGGACACCGGCCGTTGGGCGGCGTTGCCCCCGGCGCTCCGTGAGGCCGCCGAGTTGCGGAGCGGACATCCCGACGACGACCTGGCACAGCTCGCCGCTCGAGCGGGATGCAGCCGGCCGGCCATGGCGGGCCGCCTGCAACGCCTGATCGCCGCGGCAGGCGAGGGCGGTGATAGGGTGGACGCGCGCCGCCTGTCCGGCGTGAAACATCAGATGACTGGAGGACGCCCCGCATGGGAGTGAGAGTTGGCATCAACGGCTTCGGCCGTATCGGACGCAACGTGCTGCGCGCCGCCCGAGAGCGTTCCCCCGAGCTCGAGATCGTCGCCGTCAACGACATCACGACCTCGGAGATGCTGGCTCACCTGCTCAAGTACGACAGCGTCCTCGGCAGGTTCCCGGGAACAGTTACTGCCGATGCTGACAGCATCACGGTGGACGGCAAGGTCATCAAGGTGCTCGCCGAGCGCGATCCGCAGCGGCTTCCCTGGCGCGACCTCGGCGTCGATGTCGTCATCGAGTCCACCGGGTTCTTCACCGATGCCGTTCGTGCCAAGGGCCACATCGATGCCGGCGCTCGCAAGGTGGTGATCACCGCCCCCGCCAAGAACGAGGACATCACCATCTGCATGGGCGTGAACGACCAGGCGTACAACCCGGCCGAGCATCACATCGTCTCGAATGCCTCGTGCACGACCAACTGCCTGGCCCCGGTCGCCAAGGTGCTCTCCGACTCGTTCGGCATCGAAACGGGTCTCATGACCACCGTGCACGCGTACACCAAGGACCAGGTGATCCTCGATGCGCCGCACGAGGACAAGCGCCGTGCCCGTGCTGCGGCGCTCTCGATCATCCCCACCACCACCGGCGCCGCCAAGGCGATGGCGCTGGTCCTCCCCGAGCTGAAGGGCAAGTTCCACGGCATGTCGTTGCGCGTTCCGGTCCCCGACGTGAGCCTGGTGGACCTCACCGCGACGCTCTCGAAGGGCGCGACGGTCGACGACATCAACGGTGCGATGCGCGAGGCGGCCGGCGGCAAGCTGGAGGGCATCCTCTCGGTGAGCGAGGATCAGCTGGTCTCGATGGACTTTCTCCATGACTCGCACTCGGCGATCTTCGACGCACCGTCGACCATCGTGCTCGGCGACCGGACCATCAAGGTGCTCGCCTGGTACGACAACGAGTGGGGATACTCCTGCCGGGTGGTCGACCTGACGAACCTGATCGTCTCGCGGCTCTAGGCACCTTCCGATGGCGGCGCTGTCGAAGGCGACCATCGACGACATCGACGTGCATGGCAAGCGCGTCCTCCTTCGCGAGGACCTCAACGTGCCGATGCGCGACGGTGTGATCACCGATGATCGCCGCATTCGCGAGGCGATTCCCACCATCGAAGCGTTGCGTGCCAGGAATGCGCGCGTGATCGTGGTTGCCCACCTCGGGCGTCCGAAAGGCAGGATCGATGACAGCGCCCGGTTGGGGCCGATCGCGGCGCGCCTCGGCAGTCTGCTCGGGGCTGATGTGCGCCTCGCCTCGGACGTCGTTGGCGACAGCGCGCGGAGCATGGTCGACTCACTGCACGACGGGGATATCGGCATGCTCGAGAACGTTCGCTTCGAGCCGGGCGAGGAGGCCAACGATCCGGAGTTCGCCCGCCGTCTCGCGTCCTTCGCCGACATCTATGTGAACGATGCCTTCGGCACGGCGCATCGCGCCCACGCGTCAACCGAGGGCGTCGCGCACCTGCTACCCGCGGTTGCCGGCAAGCTGATGGCTCGCGAGCTCGAGATGCTCGGCAGCGTCATGGACAATCCGCGCACACCCGTTGTGGCCATTGTTGGCGGCTCGAAGATCTCCACGAAGGTGGGCGTCCTCGATCATCTGCTCGATCGTGTGGATGTGCTCTGGGTCGGTGGTGCCATGGCGTGCACGTTCTACCGAGCGCTCGGCGAGAGCACCGGCACGTCGCTGGTGGAGGAGGAGCAGGTGCCCGTCGCGCGGCGGCTGCTCGACTCGGCCCAGGGGCGGCGCGCCGACCTCCGGCTTCCAGTGGACGGCGTGGTGGTCCAGAAGGTCGACGCCGACGCGCCGACACAGGTCGTCGCCTGGAAGGCGATCCCCGACGGCTGGATGGTCGTCGACGCCGGACCCGACACCGTTGCTCGCATCGCCGCGGACTGCGCCGGTGCGGGGACGGTCATCTGGAACGGCCCGCTCGGCATCTATGAGATTCCCGCCTTCGCACAGGGCACACGCGAAGTCGCCCGCGCCCTGGCCGCATCCGGCGCGACAACCGTCATCGGCGGCGGCGATCTTGCGGCCGCTGTCCAGGACGCCGGTGTTGCTGACAAGATCGGCTTTATCTCGACGGGTGGTGGGGCGACCATCGAATTCCTCGAGGGCCGCACGCTCCCCGGCGTCGCGGCGCTACGCGATCGCGAGGCGGCCCGCCCATGACAGTGCAACCCTCGGGTGATGCGTCCAGCCCGGCTCATGGTCGCCGGGAACTGGAAGATGAACACGACCGTGGACGAGGGCATCGCGCTGGCTCGCGCCGTGTGCACGGCCGTGGCGCAGATCAACGGCGTTGACGTTGCTGTGTTGCCGCCGTTCACGCATCTCTGGGCCATCCGCTCGGTGCTGGAAGGGACCGGCGTGCGTCTCGGCGCCCAGGACGTGTACTGGAAGGATGCCGGGGCCTTCACCGGCGAGATCTCCCCTGCGATGCTCGCCGGCTGGTGCGATCTCACGCTCGTTGGTCACTCCGAGCGGCGCCACATCTTCGGCGAGGGCGATGACGAAGTCGGCAGGAAGTTCGTCGCTTCCCTCTCCCATGGACTCGAGGTGATCCTGGCCGTCGGCGAAACCAGCGACGAACGCGACGCCGGAACGACATTCGACGTGGTCGACCGGCAGCTGGATGCGGTCTTCGCCCAGCTGGAGTTGCCGCCCTCAGCCGATGCGTGGGTGATTGCATACGAACCCGTCTGGGCGATCGGCACGGGACGCACCGCGACGCCGGAACAGGCGCAGGAGGTCGTCGCGCACATCAAGGAACACGTGCGCGATCGTTTGCAGACCGCCTCGCCACGTGTTCTCTACGGCGGCAGCGTCACGCCGGCCAACGCCGAGTCACTCTTTGCCGAACCGGACATCGACGGCGCCTTGGTGGGCGGCGTGAGCCTGCGCGCTGAGGAGTTCGGGATCATCGTCGCGGCCGCTGCTCCTCGCGACAGCAGGTAGCGCCACCAGATGAGCCCGGTGCGGCCGTTCGTCCTCGTGATCCTCGACGGGTGGGGATGCAACGCGGATCCATATGGGAACGCGATCGCCGCAGCGCGTACCCCCGAGATCGACGCGATGGAAGCAACCTCGCCGCACACGGAAGTTGACGCGAGCGGTGAGGCGGTCGGCCTCCCCCCAGGGCAGCAGGGGAACTCCGAGGTCGGACATCTCACCATCGGCGCCGGACGCCTCATCTTCCAACCACTCTCGCGCATCAGCCGCGCGATCGACGATGGAACGTTCTACGAGAACGCCGTGCTCTGCGACGCCATCGACCGCGCGCGCGATCGCGGTGCTTCCCTGCACTGCCTCGGGCTCATCTCGCCCGGAGGAGTCCACAGCCACCAGGACCACGCGGTCGCGGTCGCCGAGCTTGCGCGTCGCCGCGGCCTCCACTCCGTCTGGTTCCACGTCTTTCTCGACGGCCGCGATGAGCCACCGACGAGCGCGGCCGGCTTCGTGCAGACGTTCACTGACGCATTGGCGCGCGTTGGCACCGGCGCCATCGCGTCGGTTGCCGGCCGCTACTACGCCATGGATCGCGACCGACGCTGGGACCGCGTTCAGCGCGCATACGAGGTGATCGCAGGAACGGGGAACGGCACGGCCACCGACGCTGTCGCGTATATCGAGGCACAGTACGCGGTGGACATCACTGACGAGTTCGTCCCACCGGCTTCGATCCTTCACGACGGCAGGCGCATCCGCATCGAAGACGGCGACTCGATCATCTTCTTCAACTTCCGGCCGGATCGCGCGCGGGAGCTGAGCCACGCGCTCGTCGATGCCGACTTCGAAGGGTTTGCACGCTCGCGGGTGCTTCGTGACGTCGATCTGGTCACGTTTACCGAGTACGAACGAGATCTCGATGCCCGTGTCGCCTTCCCACGCGAGGACGTTGCCCACACGCTCGCGGAGGAGGTGAGCGCCGCCGGGTTGCGCCAGTTCCACGTTGCTGAGACGGAGAAATATGCGCACGTGACGTACTTCATCAATGGTGGACGCGAGGACGCCTTTGCCGGTGAGGAACGGCTGCTCGTGCCGTCGCCTCGGGTCGCCACGTACGACACAGCGCCGGAGATGAGCGCCGCAGGAGTGACCGACGCGGTGGTGGCACATCTTGAAGCAGGTGGTGACGCACTGATCATCGCCAACTACGCCAACGCGGACATGGTCGGGCACACCGGCGATTTCGATGCGACGGTTCGCGCAGTGGAGTGCATCGACGCGTGCCTCGGTCGCGTCCGGCGCGCCGTCGAGGCCGCTCACGGTGGTCTCCTGATCACCGCCGATCATGGCAACGCCGAGTACAAGATCGATCGCCGCGACGGTTCGGTGCTCACTGCGCACACGACCAGCCCGGTGCCGGTGATCGTTGTGGGCGCTGGCGACGGCCCGCTGCGGGAAGGCGGGGGACTGCGCGATGTTGCACCAACAGTCCTCGACGCCATGGGCCTCCCGGTGCCGGCAGAGATGACCGGCCGGTCGCTGCTCAGTCGCTAACGCCGGGGGACGCTCGCGCTGACTACGTCGCGGACGGCGGCTGGTATGGCACCGGCTCGATCTGGTCGACGGGGTGCGGTCCGCTCTGCCATCCGTCGCCCGGACCGAGCGTCAGATGGCAGTCGCCTCCGCCCGCATCGCACGCAACCGGCACCGTGTGGACTGCCACGCCATCGCTCCAGCTGACGGTGATCGTCACGGTGAACGTCTCTGTCGCAGTGATCGTCGCCCCCTTTGCCACCTGTGCGTAGGCATGGCTCACTGCACACGGATCAGTCCAATGCTGCGTCGACGGATCGTATGAGGGGAGCGTCGCAGGCCCTTGCTCGACGGGACCGGGAGCGATCGAGCTCGTTCCGTCTCCCCAGGTCCATGCGACCGGTCCCGGAGTCACGGTGACGTTGTAGAGCAGGAAGAGCGTGTATCCAGCAGCCACGGTTGTGGTGAGCGCGTGGTACTCGTCGGGCGCAACAGGCACGGTCGAGTCGGTCCACACGCAGGTCGGAATGTGGACGAAGGTCCGCGATGTTGCTGCGCCGCCGGGGAGGACCGCGATACCGCCGATGACCCACGATTTGGTCAGCGACGCAACGAGATCGGCTCCGACCGGAAACGGTGGGTTGCTGAGGACGGTCGTCGTCGGAGCCGGCGGCGGAGCGTTGCCGGCAAGGTACGGAGGGCTGAACGAGAAGGTCGCGCCCTGGCAACTGCCACCGAATGGAGCCACGGTGTGCGCGTCCACCCACGTCCCGCGCGTGCGCAGGAATGCCGTGACGGCCACGGCGTGACCATCGACATTCGCTGCTGTCGCGGGACTGCCCGGTGCGGTGGCGGTCGCATCGCCACCGGCGGGAATGACGTTGGCGATGTCGTACGCGTACGCCGCGTCGAATCCGTCGTAGCCGCCGGCACTGTTCTTTGTGAATCCGGGATGGATGGATATCGCGGCCACCACGCCACCTCCTGGTGACGGTGATCCCGGTCCAACGTGGAACAGATGTGAATCCGGGCACGACATCCCTTGCGGGTTCGGTCCGGGCGGCGGTATGTCGAGCGGGTTACGCGTATCGGAGCCTGACGGTGTGATGTTCACGGGGAGGATCGGGAGATACGTTCCACCGGCGCCGGCCACGAGCTTTCCGTGTGTCAGCGCGCCCGTCCCCTCACTCGACGGACCCGGCTGAGGTCCCGTGCCGGGGCCACCGCCCGCGGCGATGACAGCGGCACCTGGCGTCAGCGCGAGCAGTCCGCATATCGCGACCATCGCGTACGTCCGGCGAACCCGTCGCATCACCGGCCGCACCACTGAGCAGGAGGACCGTCTGGGTCCTGGCAGTTGCCGGCGGAATCCGCAAACCAGATGTCACCGAGCACCGGGTCATGGCGCAGGGTGCCCGGCTGGAAGACAGTCGTGTTCTGGGTGAAATCGACACGGACCGAGGTCGCGCCGCTCGACGTGCGGAACGTCTCACTGCAGGGCCGGAGTAGTCGATCACGAACACGTATGCGGCGGTGGTCTGCAGGTTTCGTCGCGCGAAATACGCACGCGCAGTGGCATCGACAGGGAAGAGTTTCCAGCTCAGTGGATAGAGATCGCAGTTGGGTTGTTCGATCGTTCCACCGTTCTGGAGAACGTCGACTTCATCCGCGGGGATCTCCGATGGAGCCACGAGCGTGCGCAGCATGAACAGCTGGTCGTTGCCCTCCGCCCACTTCCACCAACCACTATCCCAGTTGCTCGCGTTTGCCCAGTGCAGCGCGGTCTTGTCGGATATCGCACCGTTGGTCATGTTCGTGACGGCCTGCACCGCGGGGACGCGCTCCTGGGCGAGTTCGTTGGTTGGCGGTACCTCTGTGACTCCGTAGGGTTCCCAGCGTTGCTGGCATGCCGGTGACACCTGCTCGATCGGTGTTGTCGTCGTCACGTCGGCGCATGAGAGGTTCGTAGCAGCAGGGACGCTGGGCGTGGTGCGCGCGGTGGCCGTGGTGCTTGACCGCGGTACCACTGCGTTCCCAGGCGCGAGTGCACCGCACCCGGTGCAGGCAAGCAGCCAGGCACCGATCATCGCTGTCTTCGCGCGTCCCCTCACCACCTCTCCCCGAACTCTCGCTGCGCGAGGCGGACATCCGGCGCCCAATGCCGGGTCCGTCTTTCAACCCCTCCCCGTGGGGCACCCAGCATGGCAGGTAGGCCTAGGGGTCAGTTGGGATTGGGTTCGTTGCCTACGGACGGGCGAGGTTGGATCGATCGTGGCTACGACTGCTCGGGGACAGGGATCGAATGCCACAGCACCAGCTTCCAGGCGCCGCTTTCGCGACGGAGGATCAACGTGGTCGGAGCGGAGATGTGCTGCGAGGTGCCGTTCATCGTGTAGTCCTGATCGATCCAGCAGGTCAGTACGCCTGTTTCCCCCCAGATGCGCTCCTCTGTGTCTCGAAGTTGCGTCGCGACGCCACTCACCGCCGGTATCACGTCGCGGAGGTAATCGTCGACCCGGGCATCGCAGGCAAGCCGCTGCACGGTGGCGGCAGGGACGGCGCCAGCATGCTCGAGCTCGCCTCCGGGAGCACCGTCCAGGGCCATCAGCGTCTCAAAGGAGGCGGTGAGCTGGAAGTGGGCTCTGGTCCCGCTGCTGCCGGGAACTGCCCCGACATCCAGGGCATGGGCGGCGACTTCCACCAGCGCATCGGCGAGGCGGCGCTGCAGGGTACGGGTGTCGCCGGCACCGGACGGGCCGAGCCAAGGGGAGAACCGCGGTCTGGAGGGTGGCCGCGGCGATGGGATCGAACAGGCCCCGGAGTGCCATGGAGCCGTTCTCGCAGGGGATGAGCTCGAAACGATTGTGCTCGGCCTCGTGGACGTGCTCCTCGAGGACGGCGGCGGCATCGTAGGCATGGCGGGCATGGATGCACTCGTGCCCGAAGCGGCTGACCGAGTGCTCCCGAGCGAGTTGGAGGAGGGGACGCTCGTCGAAGGTGAGCGGCGGAACCGGGTGGCGGGGTCGGCGCCGTCTGCTGCGAGCCGTCGAGAGCGTCGTCGGCGGTGGCTGGACGTCGCAGCCGCGTCGGCATCGCCGCGTCGGGTTGGCAGCGTCGGGGTTGGCGTCGAAGTCTGTGGCGTCGACCCGCATCGCAGCCCACGGATCCGTCGCTGCGAGCTTGGTGCGTGCCGCCTTGGCCACCCCGGCCAGGAGGGAGAAGTGGGCGAAGCCGATCTCGCCAGCATCGAGCGCAGCGGCACTGCCCAACAGCCGCCCGAACTGCTCACCCGCGGTGAGGGATCGAGACGCAGCCTGCACGGACATGTGGCAGTTGTGCCGGATCCAGTCATAGGGAGAGACCGAGCCCTGGTTCTCGTACTCATCGGTGCCCGCAGAAGCTTGCCGCCGAGCTCGCGAAGTCAGCTCGGAGGTCATGCCATCGAACGGATCAGGTGCTCCAAGGTGGGTCGGGTGAACTCCAGACGTCGTCAGCTGCGAGCCTCGCGGGTCAAGAGTGCTCAATGGTGGAGGGCGTTGTACGCTGAACCCATGGCCGGACCAGGCGAACTCGACCACGCGCGTCAGCGGCGCGATCTCAGCCTTGCTCTGCGGCGGCGACTCACCATCGTCGCGGGAGTTGGCGCTGCGGGCCTGACCGTTGTCTTCTCGCTGGTTGCGGCCGCCACGGCGCCTGGGAGGACGGCAGCCGCGACGAACCCGCCCGCGCAGTCGGATCCCGCAACCAACCCGCAGTCACAGGCGCCGATCGACAATCAGCCCAGCTTCGCGCAGCCCGGATTCCAGGCCCCGGCAGAGGCTCCCCAGAGCGGGTTCGGTGGGTCGTCGCACGCGATCTCCGGGGGTTCCTGACCGCACGACGCGTCCTGGGTGGTCCGCGGGTGAGCTACCCGCACTGCCGAGCCTCGACCTACTCCGTCAACAACGTCGCCAGGCGTGAGGCATCGAGGTTCCCACCGCTCAGGATCGCCACACTCCGCGGCGTGGACCGGCCATCGGCCATCGCCGCGTAGGCAAGGGCGCCCGCTCCCTCCGCGACCACCTTCACCTCCGTGGCGAGCCGCGCCACAGTCTTCCGGAGCGTCCCCTCGGGCACGACAACCCACTCCCCGACAAGCGAACGCAGCCGCTCGAACATCACCGCATCGAACGGCGCGGCAGTCCCATCAGCGATGGTATCGGGCGTCAACCCCGGCGGACCGTTGACCGCAAACGCCTGTGGCCACAAGGGATATCCGTCCGACTGCACACCCACGATGCGCACGTCCGGTTTGAGCGCCGCAAACCCCAAAGCGATCCCACAGATCAATCCACCGCCACCAACCGGCACGAATACCTCCTCGACATCGGGGAGGTCCGCAAGAATCTCTGGAACGATCGACGAGTGCCCGACGATGACGGCCTCATCCGCAAACGGGTGGATGAACACCTCAGGGTCCTGCTCCCACGCACGCCGTGCGATCCAGTCGAGCAGTTGCTCGCGCGGCATGAGCACCGCATCGGCGCCGAGGTCGCGCACGCCATTCACCTTGAGCGCGGGCGCGGTGTCGAACATCACGACACGACACGGCACATGCAACGCCTGCGCCACATACGCGCACGCCAGCGCCGCATTTCCGGCACTCACTGTCAGCAAACCACGAGCAACCCGCTCACGCTCGATCGCGTGCGCGGCAGCAAAGAAGCCGCGAACCTTGAAGCTGCCGGTGGGCTGCAGGGACTCGAGCTTCAGCAGTCCACCGCCGGGCGTCGGCACCAGTGGTGTGTGGCGAATATGAGGCGCCACAAGGCGCGCAGTCTCGTGGACGCGCGAAGCGTCGACGCCGGCAATCGCGGTCATAGCGCGACTTCCGTGCCCACTCCTGCGGCAACGGCAGCGTCGTACACGACCCGCGCCACCACGGCATCCTGGAAGCCACTGCCCGTCGACTTGTACACGGTGATCTCATCGTCGCTCTGCCGTCCAGGTGCGAGGCCCGCGATCACGGCGCCCACCTCGGTGACGGTGGAAGGGTCGCGACCCTGCAGCTCGTGCGCGCCGGCGGGCGGTGCGTTTTCGGCAGCGCCCTTCCATTCCACGAAGACACTGCCGCGTCGCATCGTCTCGGCATCGACCTCGGGGCCGAACGTGCCGCCGACAGACGTGACATGCGTGCCGGCGTCGAACCACTCATACCGTGTGATCGGCTCCCGTGCATCGGTGCAGCAACACACGACGTCGGCGCCGCGAATCGCCGCCTCGAAGCCGGAGATCACCACGCAGCGCGGATCGGTCGCGGCCAGCGCTGCCGCACGCCCGGCGTCACGCGAGCAGATGCGGATGGTGCTGAAGTCGCGCACGAGAGGAACAGTCGCCAGGTGCGAGTATCCCTGCACGCCGGCGCCAAGGATGGCCAGAACCTTCGCATCATCGCGCGCGAGAACACGAGTGGAGACGGCAGCACCGCCACCGGTCCGCATCGCCGTGATGTATTCGCCGTCCATGACACTCAGCAAGGAACCGTCATGCTCGTCGAAGAGCGTGATCACCCCCTGGTGGGTTGGCAGGCCGCGCTCGCCGTTGTCAGGAAAGACGCTGACCGCCTTGAGCGCGAAACCGCGATCGGCGACCCATCCCGGGCATCGCTCCGAGCAGGCCGGCCGGGGCGCGCGCGGCCGTGCGCGGGGGCACGGAAGCATGGCCCGTGGAATACGCGAGGAACCCCGCCGACAGCGCGTCCAGCATCGCCGGAGGCGACAACAACGCCTCGACGTCGTGCTTGCTGAGAACGAGCATGACCGGGCATGTTGGCACGGTTAGGCACAATGGAGCCGATGAGCACACAGCCAGCCACCACCGGGCCGGTGACCGCCAGTCGCGAGTTCGACGGCGTGATCTTCGATCTCGGTGGCGTCATGACCGAGCCCCTGTTTCACCACCGCACCGACGTCCCGCCCGAGTTCTTCGGCGTGATCGCGTTCTTCCTCGGTGAGTTCCGCGACCACTACCACCTGACCACGGGCGTGCATGACCTCCACCTCCTCGAGATGGGCAAGATCTCGGACGACGAGTTCTTCGACCGGATGATCGCCCGCTACATCGAGGCCGGCAACGAGCCGGTGGATCCCCGCGATGCGCAGAAGTTCGTCTTCGGCCAGGGGATGGTCGCGTGCGGGGCCATGGTTGACGCTGTCCGGCAGGTCCGTGACGCCGGGTACCGCACCGCGCTGCTGACCAACATCTCCCGCGAGGGTGAGGCGATCTTCACCAAGCTCTTTCCCGTCGAAGAGCTCTTCGACGTCGTCGTGGACTCGTCCAAGGTGGGCATGCGCAAGCCCGACCCCGAGATCTACCGCCTGACCTGCGAACGCCTCGGCGTCGCGCCGGAGCGGTGTCTCTTCATCGACGACCTGCTGTGCAACGTCGAAGCCGCGGACGCCCTGGGCATGCAGACGATCCAGTGCCTCGACCCTGTCTCGGTTGCGGACGAGGTCGTCCAGCGTCTGCTCGGTCATCCCGCCGCCGCCGAGGCCGGGGCCGGGGCGTGACGGACGACCGCGCCGCGCGGTCCATCGACGGCGAGGGTCAGTCACTCGAGATCGCCGGGATCACCGATCGCGGACCGGTGCGCACGCAGAACCAGGACGTCTGGGACGCCCGGATCGGCCCCGGCGGCGGCAACGCCGTTCTCGCACTGGCCGACGGTATGGGCGGCCACAAAGGCGGCCTCGAGTCGGCCGAGGCGGCGGTCACCGCTGCGATGGCGGTGCTGACCGATGCCGACCATCCGGAGGATGCTGCGGCCACCCTGCGCCAGGCGGTGGCAGCGGCCAACGACGCCGTGGCGGTGGCCCGAGTGTCCATCGGCGGCAACCCGGGCACGACCCTGGTCCTGGCCATCATCGAGGGCGCGCATGCGTCGGTCGCCAATGTCGGCGACAGCCGTGCGTACCTCATCAGTGGCGCGACGGCGCGGCAGATCACCGACGATCACTCCTGGGCTGCAGGCCAGGTGCGCCTCGGGGCGATCGACGAGGCCGAGGCGCGCCACCACCCCAAGCGCAACCTCATCGAGCGAGCCGTCATGGGTGATCCCGGTGGAGGCGGACATCTTCGAGGTCGACGCGAACCCCGGCGACGTCCTTCTCCTGTGCTCGGACGGCCTGTGGGAGCCGCTGTCAGACCCGGCGCTCGGGGCGATCGTGGCCGCGCCCGATCCTCTCGGAGTGGCGTTGACCCGCGCCTGCGATGCGGCGCTCGCGGGCGGTGGCACCGACAATGTGACGATGGTCGCGGCTCGCTGGCTCCCCACGCCATCCGCTAACGTCTGACCCGTCATGGCACGTCTCTACGCTCAGTTCGGCGCCGTCCTCTTCCTGGTGGTCGGCGTGGGCGGCCTGTTCACAGGCGACGCGGGAACGATGGTCCACGGTGTGCCCGCCGGCAACGTCGGGCCGATGACGCTGCATCTGACCTACATCCGCGACGTTCTGGACCTGGTCATCGGCGTGGCGCTCGCCTATGCGGGGTTCCGGGCAGCGCCGCGCATCACCGATGAGATCGTGCTCACGGTCGGCGTGGTGCTGCTGCTCCTTGCGCTGATCGGATTCGTCGATCCGGACACGGCGACGAAGGCTCGGAGCATCGCCGGGATCCACTTCACCGAGGTGATGAACATCTTCGATCTCATCACCGGCGCGCTTGCGGTGCTCTGCGCCCTGGGCGGATCCGAACCCGCCGCCGCGACCGCCTGACCGAACGGTCGAGCTAGACCGCGGCCCCGCTGGCTGCGGCAGTGCCGTTGGATGCGTGCTCGCCGCGATGGCGCGCAGTCGCCACCAGGTGCACGGCGCCACTCGCCACAGGCTTTGCCCTGCTCAGGGCACGGCCGGTGGTCATGGCTCCCTCGCGCGCTGCCATGGCGGCGATGCGCAGCTGTGCGCGCGTCTTGTCGCCTGTCTGCGGGGCGACGCAGAGTCCGATTGCGGTTCCCACCACTGCTCCGTGCATCAGTCCGCGGATGTAGCCCATTCGTGCGCCTCCCGTGTCAGGTCAATCGTTCGTATCCACCCTACACGCCGGGACCGTTTCAGCCGGTCCGATGTGGTCAGGTCAGCGACGTGGCCGACCACGGGCCGTCCGGGATGATGCGCAGACGCTCGACCGGGCGTCCGGCGATCAGGTGCTCGGCGATGATCTCGTCGACATCGGCGACCTCGAGGCGGCCGTACCAGACACCGTCCGGGTAGACGATCAGGATCGGACCCTGGTGGTGCTGCTGATTACATCCCATCCTCGTGGTGCGCACCCACGTCAGCTCGAGGCGTTCGACCTCGTCGCGCAGCCGCTGCAGGATGTGCTCCGATCCCTGACCGCCGCAGTGGTGGCGCCCAACGGTCGTGCAGACGAAGACGTGGAGATTCCGCGGCATGGGATCGCTCATCGCGCTCAATGGTCCCCCACACGGGCGCGGCTCCGCCCTGGGCCGGCGTGCGAAAGTAGGTGCGGCATGGACTTGAGCTTCGCGTTCTTCGCAGACAGCGCCGCTGTTCCTCCTGACGGGAAGCTGTACGTGCTCGGCGGCGGGTTCAGCGCGCTCTCAATGGCAACACTCCCGGGCCGCGCGGCGTTCGCCGTGGTCGCCGGGTTCCGATTCGGAGCGGCCGACGTCGGCCAGGCGCATCAGGTGGAGCTTCGCCTCACCGATGGGCAGGGAAAGCTGGTGCTGGCCCCGGTCACCCTGCAGTTCCAGGCGGCCGGCGCGCGATTGGTTCCGGGACAGGAGGTCAGCATCTCCACGGTCACGGTGCTGCAGCCGATGTTCGGCGAGCCCGGCGTGTACACAACCGAGTTCTGGTCGGGTGGCGTGCAGATCGGCGCGGTGAACCTGAACGTGGAGGAGCGCAAGCCGCCGGCCCCGGTTCCGAGCGACCGGCCGAACTGAGGTCAGTACTCGTAGAAGCCCCGGCCGCTCTTCTTGCCGAGGTAGCCGGCGGAGACCATGCGACGGAGCAGCGGCGGCGGGGCGAAGTCGCTGTTCGCGTACTCCTCGTACAGCGACTCACACACGAACAGCGCGGTGTCCAGCCCGATGTAGTCGAGGAGCTGCAGCGGACCCATCGGGTGGCCGCATCCGAGTCGCATCCCTTCATCGATGTCGTCCCGCGTGGCGAAACCGGACTCGTACAGGCGGATCGCGTGTGTCAGGAACGGGATGAGCAGCAGGTTGACGATGAAGCCGCCACGGTCCTGCGCGACGATGATTCGCTTTCCCAGGCGCTCGCCCAGGACACGCGTTTCCTCCAACGTCTCATCGCTGGTGGCAATGCTCCGAACAACCTCGATGAGCTTCATGACCGGGGCGGGGTTGAAGAAGTGCGTGCCGATGACCCGGTCGGGACGCCGGGTCGCGCGTGCGATCTCGATGATCGGAAGGGCGGATGTGTTGGTCGCAAGGATGGCGTCAGGACCCACGATGTCATCGAGCTGGGTGAAGATCGCGACCTTCGCGGGCAGCTGCTCGACGATCGCCTCGATGCAGAAATCGCACTCGGCGAAATCCTCGAGTCGCTGCGTGAATGTCAGCAGGCCGTGGATGCGCTCGACGTCGTCGTCACTCAGCTTCCCGGTCTTGCGGCCACGCTCGAGCGACGCGCCCACCCGGCGCTCGCCGGCGGCCAGCTGTTCGGCTCCAGCCTCGGTGACGAGGGTTTTGATCCCGTTGCGGGCGCACACCTCGGCGATTCCCGAGCCCATCAACCCGGCGCCGATGATGCCCACGCTCCCGATCTTCATTGCCTGGCTCTCCTGTAGGGCGGCGGTCTCCTGCGTTCAGCGGCCCACGGGCCGCGCCGCGCAGTCTGCCCGAGGACGGGCGGTTCCCGCACCTATGATGGGCGGCATGGTGTCACCGGGCACGGTCGCGCTCGTCAGCGACGACCTCATGTTCGCCAGCCGTCTCATCACCACGATGCGTGCCGCCGGAGGCAGCGCCGTGCTGGTCACGGGTGATTCGTTCCCGGACGTGACGGTCCTCTTCGTGGATCTCAACAGCGCCGTCGAGGTCCGCCTCGCACTGATCACGCGTCTTCGCGCGGAGCGGCCGGACCTCGAGATCGTCGGCTTCTCGCACCACGGTGATCTCGACATGCGGCGCCGTGCGCGCGCTGCGGGAGCGACCCGCGTGGTCAACAACGGGTCCATCGGGGCGGTGGCGCTGCGCCGGTCGGGCGTCACCACGGTGAGTCCCTCATGAGCGCTGTCGCAGCGGACCTGGACGCCCGCATCCGGTCCGAGGTGGACAGGAACTCGCGAGGAGGTCGTCGAGGTTCGCCGCACGCTCCACAGGAATCCCGAGCTGTCTCTCCAGGAGAACCAGACGGCCGATTTCGTCGCGCAGCGGAGTGCGGACCTTGGCTTCACGGTGCGCACCGGCATCGGCGGCACGGGCGTCCTCGCGGATCTCGACAGCGGCAAGCCGGGGCCGATGCTGATGCTGCGCGCCGATATGGATGCGCTGCCGATCGTCGAGCGCGGTGATCATCGAGTGGTCACATCGGCGGTCGAGGGTGTGATGCACGCGTGCGGTCACGACGGCCACGTTGCCATGACGCTCGGTGCAGCGACCGCGCTCGTGGCACTCCGCGACGGCTGGTCGGGGCGCCTGCGCCTCTGCTTCCAGCCTGCTGAGGAGACGGCTTCCGGGGCAATCCCGATGATCGACGACGGCGCCGCGGACGGCGTCGATCGTGTGCTCGGCATCCATCTCTGGGCACCGCTCGAAACCGGTCGTGTTGCTGTCAAGTCTGGCGTCATCTTCGGGAGCGCCGACAGCTTCTCGGTGCACATCCAGGGACGCGGTGGTCACGGCGGCATGCCGCACACCGCCATCGACCCGGTGGTGGTCACCGCCCAGGTCATTCTCGCGATTCAATCGATCATCAGCCGTGAGACGTCGCCGTTCTCTCCGGCGGTGATCACGATCGGCCGCGTCAGCGCCGGCACCGCCTTCAACGTCATCGCCAACTCCGCGGAGTTGCTCGGCACCACGCGAGCGATCGAGGCTACAGAGCGCGATCGGCTGCTCCGGCGTGTTGCGGAGATCGCCACGGCGGTGGCGAGCGGATATGGCGCGGAGGCGCAGTTTTCGCGGGGTCCCGGATGCCCACCGGTGGTCTCCGACGCGGCCACCGCGGACCTCGTCCATCGCGCGGCGGCTGCCACAGTCGGTGAGGACCACGTCGACATCGCGGTGCCGATCACTGTCGGCGACGACGTCGCGTGCTTCCTCGAGCGCGCGCCGGGCTGCTACTTCCTGGTCGGCGCGGGCCATCCGGAGCTCGGTCCGGTCCCGCCGCACCACAGCGCTGACTTCGACATCGATGAGGCCGCGCTCCCGGTTGGCGTGGAGACGCTGGTGCGCGCAAGTCTGGACGTGCTCGGCTGATGGACTTCATCCGCTCGCGCGAGGATCGCAACAACCTCTACAACAACGTGGATCTGACGCCGCGGCCGTCATCGGAGTCGGAGACGCTGCTGTCGGTGGCGATGGAGATCGAGCACGCGAACAACTCGGGATACGTGCACGGCGGCACGATCATGCGACTGGTCGACACCGCAGCCGGCATCGCCGCGGTCAAGCACGCGCGGCGCCGCGTCGTCACCGCAACGATGGACGAGATGAGCTTTCTCGCCCCCGTCTACATCGGCGACCTGCTCACCGTTCGGGCCCGCGTGAACGACGCGCACTTTTCCTCGATGGAGATCAGTGTCCGGGTCGATGTGGAGCGCATCCCGTCAGGCGAGCAGCTGCACGTGGCGAGCGCGCATCTCGTCTACGTGGGGCTCGACCGCGACGGCCGTCCGGCCGAGGTCGCCAAGGTCGTCGCCGAGACGGACGAGGAACGCCAGCGCCAGGCGGAGGCCCGTGTGCGCCGGGAGCAACGGCTGCTGCGCAAACGCGCGGTTGCCGAGGCGCTGCACGGGGGCTGAGCCCACCCGGCCGGGCGGCGCAGCGCCTCGGGTACGATGATCCGGCCATGTCCGAGGTGACCGCGCCGCTGACCGTTCGTGACGCCACGGCACCGGTCCCCACTGCGCGCCAGCACATCCGCTTCGCCTTCTACCGCGTCCGCCCTGAGTGGCGCCTGCGGCCGGCGACAGAACGGGCTGCCGACCGCGAGGAGGTTGCCGCGCTGGTTCGTGAGATCGGCGATCGCGACGGTGTGCTCATCCGCTCGTACAGCACGGTGGGGACCCGCGGGGACGCGGACTTCCTGCTCTGGATGGTGAGCGAGCGCCTCGACGATCTCCACGAGTTCTCCGCCCGCCTCAACCACACGAGGCTCGCGGCATACCTCGACTCCCCATACAGCTATTTCTCGATGACCAAGCAGAGCATGTATGTCGAGAAACATCACCACGAGAACCAGGAGGGGAGAAGCAACCGCCTGGTCATCGCTCCGACCGGGCGGCGCTATCTCTTCGTCTACCCGTTCGTGAAGACGCGTGCGTGGTACCGGCTCAGCTCCGAGGAGCGGCAGCGGCAGATGACCCAGCACATCGCGCTCGGGCACAAATATCCCGGCGTGAAGATCAACACCACGTACTCGTTCGGGCTTGACGATCAGGAATTCGTGGTCGCCTTCGAGAGCAACTCGGTGGCCGATTTTCTCGACCTCGTGCACGAGATGCGGGACACCGAGGCGTCCACGCACACCGTGCGTGACGTGCCGTCATTCACGTGCATCGCCATGGACGTCGACGAGGTGCTGTCAGCCCTCGGTTAGCCGGCGAGCACGGCGCGGCGCCGCTCCGCACCCTGCATGGATGCAAGCATCACTTCCATGATGTGCATCACCTTCACCTCGGGCGCGTAGCGTGCGGCTCCGGCGCGAAGCTGGAGCAGGCAGGAGACGTTCTCGGTGACGACGATCTCCGCCCCGCTGGCGCGGATGTTCTCGAACTTGCGCCGCAGGATGGCCTCGCTCCGCTCGGGTTGACGGGCGAAATACGTGCCGGCTCCGCCGCAGCACATCGCGCGCTCGTTGAGCGGCACGACCTCGAGGTGCGGGATCTTCCCGAGCAGGCGCAGCATCGCGCCCGCGCTCGGGACCGTCGATCGGCAACGCGCACGGCTCATCGATCGTCACGCGCCAGCGCAGCGGTCCGAGGTCGCCACGAACGCCGTTGCGGTCAAGGAAATCACTCGCAAGCGCGGTGTGATGCGCGATGTCGCGTGCGCGTGCGCCGACCTGGCGATCGTCACCCGCGATGCTCCCGTACTCGCGGTAATGCTCGGTGCAGGATGCGGTGTCGCCGATGTACGCGTCCACGTCGAGCGTTGCCATCGTGGCGCTGTTCCTGATCGCCATGTCCACCATCGCATCGCGATCGCCGAGCGTGCGCGCAGGAAGGCCGCTGCAGCCGAGCTGCGGAACCTGCACCTCGTAGCCGGAAGCGAGCAGCACGCGAATGGTCGCGTCGGTCGCCTCCGGGACGGTGAGATTCGAGAGGCAGC
This sequence comes from Candidatus Dormiibacterota bacterium, assembly GCA_963833055.1. GTDB lineage: Bacteria > Chloroflexota > Dormibacteria > Aeolococcales > Aeolococcaceae > Palsa-851. Next base: position 158,302 of record CAWHWM010000002.1, read on the forward strand.
ACACGAGCATGGCGACGGAGCCACGCACCGGTTCTGCCACCGGCGGCAGGTCGCCGAGCATCTGGTAGATGGTCTTGTCGGGCGGCGGCCCGCTCTGCTCGGCGAGGGCTCCGACGGTGCCGAGCCACGAGAGCAGCCCGATGCGCTGGGCCAGCCCGTACAGGCCGGTGCGCCGTGTGAAGCGCGCGAAGCCGTGGAGCGCGCGGAGCGCACCCGGCCGCGGCAGCACGCTGCGCAGGGCGAATGACTGACCCCAGGGGTATCCCTCCTGGGCGTGCAGCTCCTGGCGGGCGCGGCTGACGATGTGGCCCGTCGGCACGCGCGGGGCGCAGGCGGCGACGCAGTTGTCGCAGGTGAGGCAGGTCGAGAGGGGACCGTCAGCGATGTCGCTCAGCTCGAGCCGGCCTTCCATCGCGTCGCGGATCAGCGCGATGCGCCCGCGGGCCGTCTCCCATTCGACGGGATTGACGACGTATGCCGGGCACGTGGCCTGGCACAGCGAGCACTTGTTGCACTCGCTCGCCGCCTCGTAGACGTCGGCAAGGAAGCGGGGGGTCGGGACGGCGGCGCCGGCCATTGGGCCCGGATTGTAGACGAGATCGCGAACGGCTCCACCGCCGATGGCTCACCCACGCCGATCCGTAGAGTTGCGTCGATGATCGCCGACTACTACGTCGAGCCCTTCACGGCCGAGGAACAGCAGCGCCTCGCGCCGTATGTGACCAATCTCGACCGGCCGGTCTTCGCGCTCACCAACCTTCCCCAGGTCACCGCTGCGGCGCTCTTCGCCCGCTACAGCCGCAGCGCGAAGAGCCTGCGCCGCCTGCTCGTCGACGAGTTCCTCACCGACGCCACCGGCGGCCCGCCGGCGTCCGATGCTGGCCGTACGCGAGCGTCAGACCTCTTCGGTCGCGTGCTCGCCGAGTACGGCGACAACTCCGTGGCCCAGCTCGCCGGCGTGCACCTTGCCTGCGAGCAAGTTTCCCAACCGCTCGCCAAGGCGATCGAGTGGGGGCGGCTCGCCGCCTATCTCGAACAGTCGACGCGGTACATCCCGTACACCGATCGCCGGGACGGTCATTACCGGTACCTGCGGGACAGGGAGATCCTCGCTTCGCCGCTCGGCGCCACATACGTCAGAGCGATGGACATGCTCTTCGACACCTACTCGGCGCTGCGCGAACCACTCGCGCGCCACCTTGACGAGACGCTGCCGCAGGAAACGGACACCGCCGCGCGCAAACGGGCGATCCGCGCGCTCGCGCTCGACCTGATGCGCGGTCTCCTGCCTGCTGGAACGGTGAGCAATGTCGGGATGTACGCGTCGCCGCAGGCGTACGAGCAACTCGTGCTCCGCCTGCGCGCCCATCCGCTGCCCGAGGCGCGAGCCTATGCAGAGCTCATCAACGCCGAGGTGCAGCAGCTCATCCCGGAGTTCCTGACCCGGCTCGACCGTCCCGATCGCGGGGGCGTGTGGGTCGAGTACCTACGCGAGACGGCCGCGGCCGTGGCTCGCGACGCCGATCTCCTCGCACCGGAGAGCGAATGGGGGCCGCCGGGAGTGACGCTGGTGGAGTGGGACGGTGACGGCGAGGATCGCATCCTTGCATCCGCGCTCTTCCCGTACTCCCACGCCTCGCAGGAACGGCTGCTCGCCGCGGTGCGGCCGCTGTCGGAGGATCGGCGGGCGTCGCTGTTCGCCGCGGCAGTCGGGCAGCGGGGCAACCGGCGCCACCGGCCCGGCCGCGGATTCGAGCACTGCGACTACACGTTCGAGGTCATCTCCGACTACGGCGCCTTCCGGGACCTGCAGCGCCACCGGATGCTCACGCTGCAGTGGCAGGAGCTGACGCCGTCACTCGGGTACGAGGTTCCCGATGCCGTCGTGGACGCCGGGCTGGGCGAGCGCTGGCACGTCGCGGTGCGCGAGGCTGAGGCCGCGTACCGCGAGATCGTCGACACGTTCCCGCAGCAGGCCGGCTACCTGGTGACCCTCGGTCACCGCATGCGATACGTGATCAAGCTCAACGCGCGGGAGGCGATGCACCTCATCGAATTGCGCACATCGCCGCAGGGGCATCCGAGCTACCGGCAGATCTGCCAGGAGATGCTCCGCCTCATCGACGAGGTCGCCGGCCACCACCTGGTTGCCGGCGCGATGCGGTTCGCGGGAATGGAGGATGTGCACCTCGGTCGATACGCTGCCGAAGCGGCGAGCACGGTGGCCACGGAGTAGGTCTGCGGGGCGTTCTCGCCGCATCCCGTCCGCCAATGTCAATCTGACGTCGTGAAGCGGCGCCTCAAACCGATCGTCTCGTGGGTGGGCACGAGTTATCCCGGCCGGCTGCTCGGCGCGTTCGGTGCGAGCCAGGCGGGCAACTACGCGTCGGGGATGGCGTTCAACGCCTTCGTGAGCATGTTCCCGCTGATCCTCGGCCTGCTGTCGATCCTCGGGTACGCGACACGGTCGGCGGAGGCGAAGACGAAGGCGTTGAACGCCATCCTGCAGTTCTTTCCCAGCGACGCGCACCAGGAGCTGCAGACCCTCTTCAACTCGGTGCGCGAGCACTCCGGGCTCCTCGGCATCGTGAGCATCGTCGGGTTGCTGTGGAGCGGCAGCAGCCTCTTCACCGGCATGGAGTTCTCGCTCGGAAGGGTGATCGGGATCGGCCAGCGGAACTTCCTCCGTCAGCGAGGCATGGCCGTGGTGATGACCCTCCTGTTCATCGTGGCGATCGTCGTGACCATCGGGATCAACTCGCTGATCGCGCTCCCCGGCATCATCTGGGGCTTCGAGCCTCTCGCCGGGCTCCTCGTCTGGTGCCTGTTCATGCTCGCGATCTACCGGCTGGTCCCCAACCGGACCTACAGAATTCGCCACCTCTGGCCGGGGGTGCTCATCGCGAGCGTCCTCATGGAGGTGTTGACGCTCCTCTGGCCCGTGTACACGCACTTCGCCAAGGGCAACTCCACGTACGGCCAGGTATTCGCGCTGGTGTTCCTGCTGGCGAGCTGGCTGTACTTCCTCGCCGAATTCATCCTTCTGGGGGCGGTCGCCAACCACATGCACGAAGGCGAGCCGGATGCCCGCGGCCTCCTCGCGGAGCGCACCGCCCGTCGAATACAGGTCGCAGAGACGTCTCGGACCGGTGGCGAGGTTTCCCGGAGGGGGGTCTGACGTATCATTCATTACGTCATGGCAATCACCACTCCGTCCATCGTCACGATCTCCGACACCGCCCGTGAGCAGCTCAAGGGCCTCATCGCCGACCAGCCGGCCGATCGCGCACTCGGACTTCGGGTCTTCATCCAGTCCGGTGGGTGCTCCGGCTTCTCGTACGGCATGGGCCTGGATGAGAACCCGCCCCGCGAGGACGACCAGGTGGTCGATGTCGATGGGGGCATCAAGGTCTACGTGGATGCGTACTCCTCGCAGTACCTGCAGGGTGCCGAGATCGACTACGTGGACGAGCTGATGGGCGGTGGATTCACCATCCACAACCCGAACGCCGTTCGCACCTGCGGTTGCGGCCACTCCTTCCAGACCGCGGACTCCGCCGGCGAAGCCAAGTCCTGCTCCCACTGAGGGAAAGCGGATTCTGACCCCGGTCACTGAGGCGTGTCTTGTCTAGGCCACTGGGACGGCGGCTGGTGGCACTGGGGCTGTCTTACGCATTGTTGATGCGGCGTCTCGGTCTCGGATGGCCAAGGCGATGATCGCGCCCACGCACGTGAAGCCTGCGGCGGCGAAGAAGGCGATGCGAAAGACTCCGACGTTGCCATGCAGGCCTGAGGCGGTCGCCTGGGTGCCGATGATCGTGGACAGCGTGGCCACGCCCACCGCCGACGCGAGCTGCCGCTGCGCGTTGTAGAGCGCGGTCGCACGGCCCGTGTCGCGCGGTGAGATCTGGGCGAAGAGCCCGGCGTTCAGCGAGATCACGACGTAGGCCCAGCCGACACCGATGGCGAACATGACGCCTCGGAAGAGCCAGAGGTTGTCATCCAGCGTGACGGCCAGCAGGCACGTCGCGAGGGTCACGCCGATGAGCCCGCCGCTGATCAGCCTGCGCGGTCCGATGCGCGGGTAGATGCGGCCGACGAGCTGAGATGAGACGAGCACCCCGAGCGCCTCGGGCGCAGTGCTCGAGCCCGAGACGAGCGCGGAGAAACCACGACCCGTCTGCAGCCAGATGGGCGCGATGAAGAGCAGGCCGAGAAAGCCGCCCGCAGCAAACAGCGACGCCAGGTTGGCCACGCCGAAGAGGCGGTTGCGCAGCAGGCGGAAGTCGATCATCGGTTTGTCGGCATGCAACTCCACCCAGACGAGCGCGACGATCAAAGCGGCACCGCATGCCGCGGTGATGTCGATGAGCGGCGATGCCCAGCCGAGCGTGGCCGCTTCGCTGAGCGCATACAGGAACAGGCCGAAGCCGGCAGCCGCGAGCACGAAGCCGGGGATGTCGAACCGCTCGCCGGCGCGTTCGCGATGCTCGGTGAGCTTCAGCGCGCTGAAGACCAGCGCGGCCACACCGATCGGGAGGTTGACGAAGAACACCCAACGCCAGGAGAGGCTGTCGACCAGCGCACCACCGATGAGCGGGCCGAGGGCCGGCGCCATCACCGTCGGGATCACGAGGAGGCGCGCCACTCGAGCGCGCTGCGCCGGCGGGTACGCCCGGTAGAGCATCGCCATGCCCACCGGGGTGAGCATGCCGCCGCCGGCTCCCTGGAGGATGCGGCACAGCACCAGCTCGAGCACCGACTGTGAGAGGCCGCACATGCCTGATGCGACCGTGAACAGGGAGATCGCGATGAGGAACGTGCGCTTGGTGCCGAAGCGGTCACCCACCCATCCCGAGGCGGGGATCCAGATCGCGAGGCTGACCAGGTAGCCGACCACGACGCCGTCGGTCGCGGCCGGGCTGACGTCGAAGCTCCGGGCGATGGCCGGGAGGGCGACGTACACGATGGTCACGTCCATGATCGTCATGAACATCGCGGCCACGTAGATCATCGCGATGATCTGCTGGTACGACAGTTGCACCCGGCGCATCCGACCATCCTCGCTCAGCCGGGGCGCGCGGTGCGTCGAGGTCCGCCCTGTTTTGCTCGAGGGTGTGTGGGTAAGCTTCTCGCTATGGAGATCAAGGAGCTGGGGCACATCGTCCTCTACGTGCACGACATCGATCGATCCGCCGCGTTCTACGGCGAGGTGCTTGGCTGGAAGCGTCTTGAGGCCGCGGGCGGGCCGCTCGGCCGCGTTCCCGTTGCGCTGTTCAGCAGCGGCCGCACGCATCACGAGCTCCTGCTGATCGAAGTCGGAGAGGATGCGCAGCCGCTGCCCACCGGCCGCCATGTCGGCCTCTATCACTTCGGCCTCAAGGTGGGCGACTCGGATGACGAGTTGCGCGAGGCGTTGCGCCGCTGTCAGGAGGCGGGGGTTCGCATCGTCGGCTCGAGCGACCACACGGTCACGCACAGCCTGTACATCGCGGACCCCGACGGCAATGAGATCGAGCTGTACATCGACGTCCCCGGTGTCACCTGGGATCTGGAACACGTGATGGCGCCCATCAAAGCGCTTGCCCTGTAAGGAAATTCGCAATGCCTGCTGTGACCGTTGCCGACATCACCGCCCTGCCGCACATCCCGCAACCGGACCCGGCGGCGTCGACCTTCCGTCCGGTGATCAGCGTGAACACCGCGCCGCGAGGATTCGAGGGCGACGGATTCCCGGTGCACCGCGCGTTCGCGGGCACTGATCCATCGCTCATCGACCCGTTCATCCACATGGACCAGATGGGCGAGGTGGAGTACGCGCCCGGTGAGCCCAAGGGCACGCCGTGGCATCCGCATCGCGGCTTCGAGACGGTCACCTACATGATCGATGGGACGTTCCAGCATCAGGACTCCAACGGTGGTGGCGGCCTGATCACGAACGGCGACACGCAGTGGATGACTGCCGGTGCGGGCATCCTGCACATCGAGCGTCCACCCGAGGAGCTCATCGCGAGCGGCGGGCTCTTTCACGGCTTCCAGCTCTGGGTGAACCTCCCCGCGGCACAGAAGTGGGTGCCTGCGCGCTATCAGGACATTCGTGCCGGCAACGTCGCGCTGTTGACGTCGTATGACGGCGGCGCGCTGCTGCGCGTCATCGCGGGCGAGGTCGCGGGTCACAAGGGTCCGGGCATCACGTACACACCGATCTCGCTTGCGCACGTGACTGTGAGTCCCGGCGCGCAACTCGTGTTGCCATGGCCGCGCGACTTCAACGCGCTGATCTACGTGCTTGCGGGCAGCGGGACCGTCGGTGAGGAGCGGCGACCGATCGAGTCGGGACAGCTTGCCGCGCTCGGCGCCGGTGACGTGATCACCGCGACCGCCGGGACGCACCAGGAGAGCCGCCATCCCAACCTCGATCTGCTCATCCTCGGCGGCAAGCCGATCCGCGAGCCAGTGGCGCACTACGGCCCGTTCGTGATGAACACGCACGCCGAGATCGCGCAGGCGATGGCCGACTACCAGGCCGGCAGGATGGGCTCGGTCCCGGCAGACCACATCGGCAACTGATCAGAGGCCGTAGGTCTCCAGGAGTCGCAGCCAGATCTCGCTGACCGTCGGATACGACGGGACTGCGTGCCAGAGGCGGTCGAGCGGTACTTCGCCCACCACAGCGATGGTCGCAGCGTGGATCAGCTCCCCGACACCGGGGCCGCAGAACGTGACGCCGACGATCACCTTGCGGTCCTCATCGACGGTCATGCGCGCGTGTCCGGTGTATCCGTCGGCGGTCAATTTGGCGCCCGCGACGTCGCCGATCTCGTAGTCGACAGACCGCACGTTCAGTCCCGCCGCGACCGCGCGTTCATGCGTGAGACCGATGCTTGCCACCTCGGGGTCGGTGAACACGACCTGCGGGACTGCGCGATGGTCGGCGGTGGCGGCATACGCCGACCACGGCGCGGGATCACCCGTCAGCCAGCCCTTCGCTCGCGCGACGATCGCGTCGCCGCACGCGCGGGCCTGGTACTTGCCCATATGCGTGAGCAGCGCGCGGTGGTTCACATCGCCCGCCGCATACAGCCAGTCGCGGCCACCTTCCACCAGGCAGCTGTCATCGACATCCAGCCACGTACCGGGGCGGAGCCCGACCGTTTCGAGGCCGATCCCCTCGGTTCGCGGTGCGCGCCCGGTGGCGATGAGGAGCTGATCGCCGGTGATGGTCCGGCCGCCCGCCAGGGTGACCGTGACTTCGCCGTCGGGTGCACGACCGACCCGCTCTGTGAGGGTCTCCAGGAGGACGGTGATCCCTCGCTGCTCGAAGGAGGCGCGCACCGCATCGCCTGCGAAATCCTCGGTGTTGATGAGCAGGCGGTCCTCGCGAACGATGACGGTCACCTCCTCGCTGCCGAGGGTCCTCCAGGCGTCTGCCATCTCGCAGGCGACCACTCCGCCTCCGATCACCACGAGACGGCGGGGCACTGCGGTGGCGCTTGTGGCCTCGCGGCTCGTCCAGGCTCCGGCGGTCTCGATGCCCGGAATCGGTGGGACGGCAGCCCGGCTCCCAGTGCAGACCGCCACCGCGTGGCGGGCGGTGAGCGTGAAATCAGGGGCATCGGGGCCACTGACCACGACCCGCCGCTCTCCGTCGAGCCGCCCGGCACCCCGCGCGAGATCGATGGGCTGGGCATCGAGCCACTGCACCTGGCCGTCGTCATGCCAATGCGAGGTGAAGCTGTCCCGCCTGCGGAGGACCGCAGCGCTGTCGAGCCGTCCGCTCACCGCCTGGCTGGCGCCGTCGACTGCCTGCGCCGCTCGGAGCGCCTGGCCGCTGCGGAGCAGCGCCTTGCTGGGCATGCACGCCCAGTACGAGCAGTCTCCGCCCACGAGCTCGCTCTCAACGATCGCGCAGGTGAACCCACCTCGAACCACGCGGCCGGCGACGTTCTCTCCGGTTGAGCCGGCTCCGATGACGACAACGTCGTATTCGGCGTCCTGGGCAATCAAGGGCATGGACGCGCGCTGAGAACCCGGCGTCAGCCGGCGTGCATGGGTTCGCGTGCCGGCGTGGCGGGCGTGCCCACCACGTCAAGAGGAGGGAGTTCGGGCGCAGGCTCCTCCTTGCGGCGGCGGAACAGGAGCGTGCTCCCGATGCCGGCAACGGGGAGGGAAACGGCAAGATCGATCGCCTGGAGCGTCAGGCCCGCGGCAACCGCCGCCTCGATCGGGAGGCCTTCGAACGCCAGCGCGCCGGCCCACCAGGCCTGTCCGGTGCCGATGCCGGCGATGCCCTGGATCGGGATGGTGAGCAGCAGGGTGCGAATCGAGAGCACGAACCAGGTGGCCCAGAAGCCAAGGTGGACCCCGACCATCGCCATCAGCGCCGTGTACTGGATGGCGGTGGCGATCCGGCAGAACGCGGTGCTGCCCACCAGGTTGGCCCAGCGCGAGCGGCTGTTGAGCACTTCCAGCTCCGCCTCTGCGCGCGCAGCCAGCGACGCGAGCTTCGGGATCCGTGCCGCGAGCCGCGTGACGAGCGTCCGGGGACCGGGGATGACGAGCGCGAGCAACACGCCGAGGCCGACGGCCAGTGCAGCGGCGGCAGCGATGATCACTGGAGTCGGCTCGACCCAGCTGGTGAAGTACGAGGCGACGAGCGCGATCAGGGCAAGGCTGACGACGTCGAGGATTCGAGCCACAACCGCGCTCCCCGAGCCGCGAGCGACACCGACGGAGAAGCGGGTTCGAGCGAGGGCGACGAACGCGACGTCGGCCGATGGTCCGGGGAGGAGGAGCCCGGCGCCCCAGGATGCGGCGGTGGCGCCGAGCAACTCGCGAGAGCTGCCATCACGTCTCGGCAGGAGTGCGCCAAACCGCCACGCGCGGCCGACGAGGAAGCACGCCGCGCCGAACGCGGCCACCAGAATCAACCCGACCGAAGGGTGGATACCGGCCCACTTGACGCCATGACCGAGGAGACGCCAGACGAGGACGAGCACCAGGACTGTGATGACACTGGTGATCGCCGCGCGGATCAGACGCCCACGGCGAGCAAAACCGGAGATCGACACGGAAGATGATTGTCCCTCTTTTGACCCACTTCGGGTCGAATCTCAGCAATCCACAACGTCGAAACCATCTCGAAAGGATCGACGTGAGACGAAAGGCAGCCTCGTGCAGAAATACCGGTGGACACTGGCCGCGATAGCGGTCGTCGTCGTATTCGGCGCAGTTGCAGTCGTGTATGCGCTGCTGGTCCCGCCACTCCAGAACGCCGATGAGATGTACCACCTGCATTACGCGCAGCTGATTGCAAATCACGCGCAGTTGCCGGGCGCGGACTTCACCGAGAAGCAGCAACCACCGCTCTATTACTTGATCGGCGCGCTGATCATCAAGGCCGGTGGTTCGCTCACAGCGCTTCGACTGATGTCGGTCGCGCTCGGGATGGCCACCATCGCGCTCGTCATCGCTGTTGCGCGTGAACTCGTTCCCGGGCGGCCCGGCATCGCGATCGCCGCTGGCGTTGCGACGGCGTCATTTCCCATCACGGTCGCGGTGAGCGCGTCGTTCTCCGACGATGTGCTGGCGTGGGCGGCCGGTGCGGGACTGCTCTGGTGCATCGCGCGAGTCCTGCGATCGGACTCGATCATCGCGAGGCCTGCTGCTCGTGAGCGGCATCGTGGCCGGGATCGGCTTGCTCAGCAAGGAGACGGACTGGGTGCTCGTGGTGGCGCTCGCCGTCGCCATCGGGCTCCGGCTCCGGGCACCGATCCGCATCCGCGACCTCGCCATCGCAGTGGTGCCTGCCGCCGCGATCGGCGGCTGGTGGTTCGTGCGCAACATCGTCACCTTCCACAACGTCGTTCCACCGCTGCAGCCGCTGACGACGACGCATCCCTACCTGCGGTCGGTCCACGCTCTCGGCGAGTTTGCATCTGGGCGCCGTGCGGAGCCTCTTCGGCCCGGAGCGAGCCGACGGTGGCCCGCTCGTCCGCTCGTTTCCGATCCAGGTGCTCATCGGCGTGCTGTTCGCGGGCGTCGTGCTCGTCCTGACGATTGCGGGGTTGAAAGCGATCCGCGAGTGGCCGGGGCTCGATCGCCGGAGCAGGCAGGTGGCGATCGTGCTCACTGCCGTGTGTGCGCTCCTGGTGGCGCTCTGGGTCCTCAACAGCGTGTTCTTCGATCTCCAGCCGCAGTCGAGGTACCTCTTCGTGGCGGTCGCAGCGCCGGCCACCGCATTGGCCTGGGCAGGCGCATACATCGCCCGCCGGCTCGCGCTTCGACCCAGGATCGTGGTCGCCATGGCGGTGATCGGCGCGACCACTGTGCTCGGGATCGACTCCCTCCGGGTCGCGGTGCTGCGTACGCCATGAGGGCTCTGATGGCCAATCGACGTGTTCGGAAGGCATAATCCCAGTCGATAACCCGCTCGAAAGGTCTTCTTCCCGAAGGTCATTGGGTAATGAACAGTCTCAGGAGCTTTTTGCATGCGTGACAAAACGGTGATCGTGCTCGGTGCGGACGGCTACCTCGGGTGGCCCCAGGCGATGCACCTCTCCAGCCAGGGCTATCGGGTCATTGCTGTCGACAACCTCGTGCGCCGTCGCTGGGACCTCGAGTGCGGCACCTCGTCGCTCATCCCCATCTCGACCATGGAGCGGCGCGTGGATCGCTGGCGCGAGCAGGGTGGTGGCGAGATCGAATGGCGCAACGTCGACCTCACCGACGCCGAGGCGCTGACCGAGCTCATCGCATCCACCAAGCCCGACGCCGTGGTGCATTTCGCCGAGCAGCGGTCGGCGCCGTTCTCGATGATCGACCGCGAGCACGCCGTGATGACGCAGCTCAACAACGTCGCGGGGACGCTGAACCTGCTGTTCGCGATCCACGAGCACGCACCCGAGTGCCACCTCGTGAAGCTCGGCACGATGGGCGAGTACGGCACGCCGAACATCGACATCGAGGAAGGGTTCATCACCATCGAGCACAACGGCAGGACCGACACGCTGCCGTATCCGAAGTTGCCGGGCAGCTTCTACCACCTCTCCAAGGTGCACGACAGCCACAACATCCATTTCGTCTGCCGTGCATGGGGAATCGCCGCCACCGACCTCAACCAGGGCGTTGTCTATGGCTGCAACACGCCGGAGACAGCGCTCAATCCCGAGCTCGCAACACGGTTCGACTACGACGGGATCTGGGGCACGGTGTTGAACCGCTTCATCGTGCAGTCTGCGATCGGCAAGCCGCTCACCGTCTACGGCACCGGCGGGCAGACGCGCGGCTTCCTCGACATTCGCGACACCATGGCGTGCGTACAGCTGAGCATCGAGCATCCCGCGCAGCCCGGCGAGTTCCGCGTGTTCAACCAGTTCACCGAGCAGTTCTCGGTGCTGCAGCTGGCCGAGCTGGTCCGTGACGCACGCGCGGCACACGGTCTCGAGACCACCATCGAGCACACCGCGAATCCCCGCTTCGAAAAGGCCACGCACTACTACAACGCCAAGCATCAACTGCTGGTCGACCTCGGCCTTGAGGCGCACAAGCTCCGGAGCACGCTCATCAACTCGGTGATCGAAGTGGTGAATGCGCACATCGACCGGGTCGACCTCTCGCAGGTTGGCGTCTCCGACGTCGAGTGGTCCACCGGCCGCTCGCGGTCCGCCACGGGCAAGGCACAGGTCCCGGCTCCAGCAGCGGAGACGGTGGCGTAGCGCCGGTGGCGCTACCCGAGGTCGACGTCAGCCTGACGATCCCGGCCCATAACGAGTCGGAGAACATCGGGCGCGTCCTCCAGGACGTCATGGCGGTCCTGGCCGAGGGAGGCAGGACGTACGAGATCGTCCTCGTGGATGACGCGAGCCAGGACGACACCGTCGGGGCAGCGCGAGCGGCCATGGGCGACGCCGCCCGGAATCTCACCGTCGTCACCCACAAACATCAGCGCGGCTACGCGATCACCGTCTGCGACGGGCTCCGGGCATCGCGCGGCAAGGTGCTCGCCTTCATGGACGGCGACGGCCAGTTCGCGCCCAGCGATCTCGGTGTGCTGCTGACGGCGCTCGATCGCGCCGACATGGTGGCCGGGATTCGCAATCGCCGCGCGGATCCCTGGTACCGCTCCTTCGTCAGCGGCGTCTACAACCTCGTGGTCCGGACGTCATTCGGCATTCGCGAGCAGGACTTCGATTGCGGGCTCAAGGTCTTCACCCGCGAGGTCTGGGACGGGGTCACCCCGATCCTCGCGCGCTCCGCGGTGTTCAACCCCGAGATGTTCTTCAAGGCACACCGGCTTGGATTCCGGGTCATCCAGATCCGCGTCCAGCACCTGCCCCGGCTCGCCGGGCGCCGGTCGGGTGGGAGGCTCATCCCAGTCGCACGAGCGATGCGCGACGTCATACGGCTTCGCATCGCGCTGGCGATGAACTGGCGAGCGGAGGGCGCCCGCCGGGAGCGAGCATAGGTGCGCAAAGCGGCGATTCCAGGGCTTGTCACCCTGGCGGTCCTGCGGCTGCCGTCGCTGATGGAGCCGCACTGGTACACGGACGAGGCCGGCTACGTCAACGTCGCCCGCGAGCTGCTCAACGGCAAGATCCTCTACTCGCAGACCTGGAACAACAAGCCGCCGCTGATGCTCTGGACGATCGCGCTGGAGGTGAAGCTCTTCGGCTCGAGTGAGATCGGCCTCCACGTCCTGACGCTGATCACCGGATTGATCGCTGTCGGCGCCATCGTCTGGGCGGCGAGCCGCCTTTACACGCCGCGGCGGGCTTTGATCGCCGGCGTGATCGCCGGGGTGATCCTCGGCCTGCCGATCGTGGACGCCGAGCTGGCCCTGCCGGAAAGCCTGCTGATCGCGCCCGCGTCGTGGGCCGGCGCGATCATCCTCGTGCAGATCCTCCGTGGCGACCGCACAGCCACACCGCGTCGGATCCCGCTCTGGCCGCTCGCTGCCGGGGTGCTCATGGCGGCAGCGATCGCCTACCAGCAAACCTCGGTCGCGGAGACATCAGCGTTCTTCCTCGCGATGCTCCTGGCTCCCAGATTGCTGCGACGTGACGCCTTTGTCTTCATCGGCACGGTCGCCGCCATCACCCTCACCTGGCTCATCGCGGCGGTCGTCACGGCGGGACTCGGCAACGTGTGGTTCGCGCTTGCCGGCTTCTATGTCGTCTACACGCAGAAGGCGCTCCCCTCGAGCGCGATCGGCGGGGTCGTGCACTTCGCCCTCGCGCTGGCTGTCACCCTGGCCATCGCCGGCGGGGCCATCGCCAATCGGAACCGCGCACGCGTCGACTGGGTCCTCGCGCTCTGGGCGGGTGCGACGCTCGTCGTCACCGCGGTGGCCGGGCAGCCGTATCCACACTTTCTCGAACCGGCCGTGGCGCCGCTCACGCTGCTGGTCGCGGGGATCGTTCTGCCGTCGCGGGTGTGGTTCCGTGCGGGAAACAGGCGCTCGCTGATCGGCCCGGGCCTCCAGGCCGGCGGCCTGGTCGTTGCGATCCTGATGGCGAAGGTGGCGGGCATCGACTGGATGCCGATTCAGCCGATCTCGAGCAGCCCGCACACGCTCAGCGTCTACTACGGCGGCGCGGTCGCCGCGGTCTTCGACCCGACGTGGCGCGCGGAGTGGCTCAACGACTTCGACTACCGGGTCGAAGGCGACGCCAACGTGTCGGCGTGGATCGTCGCCGAGGGGTACAGCGGCGACACCGCCGTCGTGTGGTCCTATGACGCCTGGGTGTATGCGCTCGCAAACTTGCAGGTCGACATGCCGACGCCGCCGCTCTACAACGACGAGGTCCTTCTCGGCACCGGCGGGCCGGTGGAGCAGTACGTGGACAACGAGCAGCCGGTGCTGATCGTCGTCAACTCCGTCGCTGAAGGAACCTTCCCGGAGATTGACAAGCTGCTCGCCGGCGGGGGATACATCAAGGAGTACCAGAGCTACCCGGATACCGTGTGGGTCAGGGCCGACAGCGTCAAGACCGACCCGTGACGCCGAAGGACCTGCTCGAGCGTGCTCGGCAGCACCATCTCGAGCGCGTGCTGCTCGGCGTCCTGATCGTTGTCTTCACCGGTTTCGCGATCGCCTACACGCGGATCACGCCGATCGGCGCCTCGCCCGACGAGGTGTCCCACCTGCACTACATCACCGGCATCTCGGACCACTTCCGTCTCCCGCCGGCAAGCGAGCCGGAGCGTCAGCAACCGCCCCTGTACTACCTGCTCGGAGCGGTGGTGGCCAAGCTCACGGGCGACGATGCCCGCCTGATCCGGCTGCTCTCCGTGGGGCTCGGCATCCTGACGATCCTCACGGTTTACGCCGTGACGCGACGGCTCTTTCCGCTCCGCCCCGGGCTTGCGGTGGGCGCCGCGGCCCTGGTCGCGCTCCTGCCGGAGACGCAGTACCTGGCGGGCGGGATCAACGACGACAACCTCGCATGGCTCGCCGGCGCGCTGCTGGTTCTCGCGGGGATCATCGTCATGCAGAGCGAGGTGCTGACCCCCCGGCTCGCACTCGGCGTGGGGCTCGCCGTGGCGCTGGCGGTGCTTGCCAAGGAGACGGTCTGGGTGCTCGCCGCGCTGCTGCTCGTGGTGGTTGTCGTCCGGCATGGCCGGCAGCTGCGAGCGGTCCACGTCGCCGCGCTGCTCGTACCGGCGATCGTGCTCGCGGGGTGGTGGTTCGTGCGCAACGCGATCGCGTTCGGCAGTCCGCTTCCGCCGCTGCATCCGATCACGCCCCAGCGCCAGGTGCTCGAACTCGATCTCCCAGGTGCGCGGGTACATCGCTGCAACGGCGCAGAGCCTCGTGGGCATGTATGGCAACGGCGCTCACTTCGTTCCGATCTCGATCCTCGGGATCCGTCCGCTGCCGAGCCTGGCGTCGGTGACGGTCATCGCCGTCATCACCGTTGCCGCCTGTGTGGAGGTGGCGCGGTCGTGGACCGGATGGGACGTCGCACGGCGCGGGCTCGGCATCGTGCTGCTGATCGTGCTGCTCGTCGCCATGGCGCAATCGCTGTTGAACTCGGCGACCTTCGACCTGCAGCCGCAGGCGCGCTATCTGCTCGTCGCGGTCGCCGCAGCGGCGCCGATTGCCGCGTGGACGATCGCCTGGCGGCGATCCGGACCGCTCTCGGCACTCCGCGTCACGTCGATCGCCGCGCTCGTCGCCGTCGCGCTGGTCTTCGACGCGTCCGGGCTGATCACCGCCGCGCACGCGGCTGCGTGATCAGCGCACCTGATCGCGGAAGCTCTCCAGGGTGCGTGCCAGACCGTCATCGAGGCTGACGCTCGGGTGCCAGCCGAGGCGATCGGCGGCGAGGGCGTTGTCGAGCGCGCTGCGCGCGACCTCGCCCGGTGGCAGCGGCTCGCGCTCCGGCTCCCCCGCATAGCCGGCGAGCTCCGAGAGATGGTGGACGAGATCGCCGATGCTCGTCTCGCGTCCGGTGCCGACGTTGCACGCTCCGGTGACCGTCGAGGCCAGGCCGAGCACATTCGCGGCAACGATGTCGCCCACGTAGGTGAAGTCGCGTGTCTGCGCGCCGTCGCCGCGGAGCACGGGCGCCCTGCCGCCCAGGAGGCGCAGGCTCGAGATCGCCACCACGCCGGCCTCGCCGGTGCCGTCCTGGCCCGGGCCGTAGACGTTGCCGTATCGCAGGGCCAGGGCATCGATCGCGCCGGCACGCGTGAAGTGGCCGAGGTAGTACTCGATGCAGAGCTTGGCCGTGCCGTACGGCGACCGCGGCTGGGTGGGCTCGTCCTCGGGCGTCGGCAGCCGCTTCGCGGCGCCGTAGAGCGCTCCGCCCGATGAGGCCACCACCACACGCCGGCAGCCGGCGTCGATCGCGGCCTTGAGGATGCTCACGGTACCCAGGACGTTGATGTGCGCATCGGCCGCCGGTTCCCGCCAGGACCGGTTGACGCCACCCTGGGCGGCGAGATGCAGCACAGCAGCCGGTTTCCACTCCCGGATGGCCGCTCGCGCTCCCTCCTCGGCGATGTCCTGCACCTCGAGCCTCGCCGCGCTTGGGAGCGGGCGGTACGAGGCGTGACGGAGATCGTCGATGACCAGGACCTCCGCCCCCGCATCAAGGAGCGCCTCGACGCTGTGGACGCCGATGAAGCCGGCGCCACCGGTCACGACAACGCGCTGTCCGTCCATGACGGCCATCAGTTGCGGCTCATCAGCGCGCGGAGGAAGAGCGCGGTGTTCGCGGGTCGCTCCGCCATGCGGCGCATGAGATATCCATACCACTGCACGCCGAACGGCACGTAGACCCGCACTGTCTCACCCGCTGCGACCAGCCGTTGCTGCTCGTCCGGCCTGATCCCGTAGAGCATCTGGTACTCGTGCTTGAATCCCGATCCACCGATCTCGCTGACGAGACGTCCCGTCGCCGCGATGAGCTTTGGATCGTGGGTCGCCGCCATCGGGAGCGCTCCGCCCGAGATGAGGGCGCCAAGGCAGCGGAGGTACGCGGCGCGGATGTCGTCGGGCCGCTGCCAGGCGAGCGATGACGGCTCCAGATACGCGCCCTTGCACAGGCGCACACGGGACCCCGGCACGCCGAGCGCCTGGCAGTCGTCCTCGGTTCTGTGCAGCGACGCCTGCAGCACCGCTCCCGTCCCGGGAAAGTCCTGGCGAAGCAGCCCGACGAGCCGAAGCGTCGAGTCGGTGGTGGTGTGGTCCTCCATGTCGATCGTCACGGAGGAGCCCGCAGCCTTCGCCGCTTCGCAGATGAGCCCCGCGTTGTCGAGCGCCATGGATTCGTCGAGCGCCTGTCCTACGGCGGACAGCTTCACGGACATCTCGGTGGCTGCCGCGAGGCCCTCGTCGGCGAGACGCGCGGCGAGCGTCCGGTACGCGTCCACAGCGGCCGTGGCCGTCGCCGTGTCCAGGGTGTCCTCACCCAGGTGATCGAGCGAGACGTGGAGCCCGTCCGCTGTGAGCGCCCGGGTCACCCGGAGCGCGTCGTCGATGGTCTCGCCGGCGACGAAACGCTTGACCACGTCGCGGGTGACGGGCGCAGAGGTCACCACGCGCTTGATCTGGCGCCGCCGCGACGCCCAGAGCAGCACGTGGCGAAGCGCCGCGGACGGGCTCGGGGCAGCCGTCGCCGGCTGGTTCCCCCAGGCTTCGCTGGTCACCGCGCCGATTATGTCCTCGGCCCCTGTGGGTCTGGGTCAGGCGGACCAGCGCGGCGAGCGTCGCTCGAGGAACGCCGTCATCCCTTCGTGCGCCTCCTCGGACGCGAAAAGACGCGCGGAGAGCTCCACCATCTCCTCGCCGTACCGCTCCATGGCCTCGCGAACGCCACGGTTGGCGAGACGCTTCGAACTCGACGAGCCCCTGTGGCGAGGCCTTGAGCAGGTCTGCGGTGAATCCCGAGACCGCACTGTCGATGTCGTCGGTGGCGATGGTGACCAGCCCGATGCGCTGCGCCTCGGCGGCGTCGAACGTGGCGCCGGTGAGGTAGTAGCGGGCGGCGGAGCGATCGTCGAGGCGGGGGAGCACCGTCACGGAGATGACTGCCGCAGCGAGACCGATCCTCGCTTCCGTGATGGCGAAGGTGCTGCGCGGTCCGGCGACGGCGATGTCGCATGCGCCGACCAGGCCGACCCCGCCTGCTCGTACGTTACCGTCAATTCTGGCGATAACGGGCTGGGGAACGTCGACGATGAGGCGCAGCACCGTGAGCAGCGCGCTCGCGGTGCCGGTCATCGGACCGGTGGACGCCTCCGAGAGGTCGGCGCCCGCGCAGAAGGTTGTTCCCGTGTGGGTCAGCACCAGTGCCCGGACGCTGGAATCGGCGCTCGCAGCCTGGACATGTCCCGTGAGCTCGGCGACGAGCTGCCGCGAGAGCGCGTTGCGGTTCTGCGGCGAATCGAGCGTCACCGTCGCGATGCCGCGCTCCACCGAGAGATGGACGAGTTCCGTGCCGGTCATAGGAGCTCCTCGGGTATGTCGATGGATCGTGAGCGAAGCCACTCACCAAGTGCCTTGGCCTGCGGGTCGAAACGGGTGGACGACGCCACTCCCTCGCCGAGCAGGCCCTCGATGACGAAGTTCAGCGCGCGCAGGTTCGGCAGGACGTGACGCTGCACCACGAATCCTGCTGTTTCGGGAAGCAGCCGTTGCAGTTCCTCGACCGTGAGTGTGTGGACGAGCCAGCGCCATGATGCGTCGCTTCGCGCCCAGACGCCCAGGTTCGCGTTGCCGCCCTTGTCGCCACTCCTCGCTCCCACGATGCTGCCAAGCGGAGCCCGGCGCGTGTGCCCGGCTTGCAGGCGCGGGGGCAGTGCATCGGGTGTCGCGGTTTCGAGGTGTGCAACCGCTGTCTCTGGAGCGGGCGGTATGGCAATCCGCGAACCGTCGTCGAGGACGGCGACGTGTTCAACGGCATCCATCGGAATGAATGCCGGGTGATAGACGCCGACGGGTGACGCATCGCTCGGCGGCGAAGTGAGGTGGAATCCGGGGTAGCTGCTCAGGCCTATCTCGACTGCGCGAGCGCTGAAGGCGCGGCCCGCGATCCTCGGGTCGGCATCGCGGATCATGCAGTGGAGCAAGGCGCTGGCCGCCTCCTCGTCATCGGCATCCTGGTGATCCGTCCGTGCAAGTGTCCAGCGAATGTGCTCCGGCGGCGCGGCTGCGAGCGCCGACTCCATCTGCTCGCGCACCAGCGCGGCCTTGGCGTCGATGTCGTCGCCGCAGAGCACGAAGACCACCGAGTTGCGATATCCGCTCAGCGTGTTGCAACACACCTTCAGCGTTGGCGGTGGTGGCGCACCGCGTACTCCGCTGACGCGCACGCGGTCCGTGCCGTCAGCGGCGAGCTCGATCGTGTCGAAACGCGTGACCACGTCAGGACCGAGATACCGAGGGCCGTCGATCTCGTACAGCAGCTGGGCTGTGATCGTCTCCGTCGTGACTGCACCACCCGTGCCCGGATGCTTGGTGATGACGCTCGAGCCGTCGGCATGGATCTCCGCGATGGGGAACCCGGGATGGTGCACGTCATGCTCGGTGAAGAAGCTGTAGTTGCCGCCGGTCGCCTGCGCGCCGCATTCGAGGATGTGGCCGGCGACCGTCGCGCCTGCGAGGGCATCCCAGTCGTCGCGCTGCCATCCGAAGGACGCCGCGGCCGGACCGACGACCAGGCTTGCGTCGGTCACGCGTCCGGTGACCACGACATTCGCGCCCGAAGCGATGCACGCGGCGATGCCCCACGCGCCGAGATACGCGTTCGCTGCAAGCGGGCTGCCCAGGCCGAGTTCCGCGGCGCGCGCGGTGACATCGTCTCCCTCGACCCACGCAACGCGAGCGTTGAGCCCGAGCCGGAGGGAGAGATCGTTGAGCGCGGCGGCGAGCCCGGCCGGGTTGAGCCCTCCGGCATTGCTGACGACGGTGACACCGCGCTCGAGCGCGATGCCGAGGCATTCCTCCATCTGACGCAGAAACGTGCCTGCGTATCCGTGGCCGGTGCCCTGCAGCCGCTGCCGGCCGAGGATGAGCATGGTCAGCTCGGCGAGGTAGTCCCCGGTGAGGACGTCGAGGTCTCCGCCTTCCAGCATCTCCCGAAATGCCGCGAAACGGTCGCCATAGAAACCCGAGGCGTTGCCGATACGCAGAACCGTTTCCACTGGCCCGGCAAGGCTACCTTGAGCGGCCGCCGTGATGAGGGCACACGTCGATCAGCTGTGCGTGCTCACGCGCTCGAGGAACTCGTCGAAGAGCGGGACGGTGAACGCGGTGTCGCCATGCGCGGGGCTGTAGATGATCCCCTTGGCGATCAGCGCGGAGCGTCGGGGGGCCACCGAACTCGACGCGCACGCCGAGCGCCGACGCGACATCGCCCGAACGGTGCGGCCCCGGGCCGAGCGACGCCATTGCGACGAGATACTCCCGCTCCCGCGGGGTCAGGCGATCGAGACGCACCAGGAAGAAGTTCTGGTCAAGCTGGTCCTGAACGAGTGGCGCCGCGCGTTCCACGTCATCAGCGGTGATCGGACTCTGCGGCGCCGCATTCCACACGTGGTATCCCCATTCCTGGAGGAAGTACGGATATCCGTGCGACCGTTGCACCATCATGTCGAGTGCCGTGTCGTCGATCGAAGCACCGGCCTCTGCAGCGGGGAGGGCGAGGGCAACGCGGGCATCGCCGGCATTGAGCGACCCGATCTCTGGAAAGTCGAAGAGGCGCTCCGCGTATGACTTGGCTTCACCGGCGAGTCCTCTGAGCTGGGGGAGACCGGCGCCGGTGAGGATCACGGGAAGGTTCAGCTGATTGGTCCGGTGGATCGCGACGATCAATGCCGACAGCTCGTCGGGTTGCACGTACTGCAGCTCGTCGATGGCAAGCACGATGCCCGTCCCACGATCGCGCGCGGCCTCGCCGCATGCGACCAGCAGGTCGGTGACGTCGTCCGCGAGATTGCCCGAGTCCGCGACGCCGTTGAGCGCGTCGACGTCGATGGAGACGCGCGTTCCGTCAGGGAGCTGCAACGTGAAGGTCTTGAGGACGCGCAGCGCCCGGGTGACAGCGGTGGACACGACGTTGCTGCTGAGCGGGAGGAGGATGCGTCGAAGCCGGGCCGCGAGCAGTGATGGGAAGTGACCGTGCTCGGGTGCTTCGATCAGTCCGACCCGGAAGCCCTCCTGCTCGGCGATCTCCACGAATCGATTGAGCAGAACCGTCTTCCCCGCCCCGCGCAACCCGATCATGAGCAGGCTCTTGCCCGGCCGGCCCGCCACGGCCCGGCGGAATGAGATGCCGAAGCGGTTGATCAGCTCGTCACGGCCGATGAGCGCAGGGGGCGGCGTGCCGGCGCCTGGGCGGAAGGGATTGGCGAGCTCGTCCATCGATTCAACTGATCTTATGCGCCTGAACGGTTCTTATCAATCTTACTGATCTTATGACGCGACATGGATAAGTCCGGCTAATACCGGCCCCAACACCCCCTGATTGAGCCGAATACAGCAACTCGTTATCCGCGAGGCGTCGTGGGAGAGCCTCTATGCCACCGCTGGAGCGCTCGTCTGACTTCGGTGGCGGATGCCATCCACTCCGAGGATGGCGAGGGCAATCCAGACCAGGGCAAACCCACAGAGCAAGGCGAACGATGTCGTCTCGCGGAGGACCAGGACGCCGATCACGAACTGCATGACTGGCGTCACGTACTGGAGCAGTCCCATCGTCGAGAGCGGCAGCCGGGTGGCCGCCCCGGCGAAGAAGAGCAGTGGCAAGGCGGTGACGGGCCCTGCCGAGATGAGCAGGAGCAGGTGTCCAGGATTTGCGTCGTGCCCCACGAAGGTGGCGTCCCCGGCGAAGGCCAGCACGGCCAGGACCACCACCGCCGGGATGCTCGTCACCGCGCCCTCGATGAACAGCCCCTCCGGCGGAGAGGCGCGGACGCCCTTCTTGAGGAACCCGTACGTCCCGAATGAGGCTGCAAGCGTGAGCGCGATCCATGGCGGCCGGCCGTAGTCGAAGCTCAGGACGGTGACCGCCACGATGCCAAGCCCCACCGCAGCCCACTGGACCGCGCGAAGCCGCTCATGCAGGATCACGACGCCGAGACCGATCGTCACGAGCGGGTTGATGAAGTACCCGAGGCTCGTCTCGATGACGTGGCCGTTGTTGACGCCCCAGATGTAGACGCCCCAGTTGACCGCGATCATGATGCCGGCGAGGCAGAGGCGCAGGAGCGTGCCGCGGTCCAGGGTTCGAACGCCGCCCAACTCATGCCGGACGCTCAGCAGGATGGCGATGACGATGAAACAGAACAGGATCCGGCAGGCCAGGATCTCGAGTGGATCCGCAGGCTCGAGCAGTGGCCAGAAGAGCGGAAAGAGGCCCCAGAGCAGGTAGGCGGTGAGCCCGTACAACAGCCCGCTGGCTGCAGGGCTTCGGCTATTCGTCCTGACGCCGGGTGTCAGTAGATGAACGCCTCGACGTCGTAGAGCGAGCCGATGTGCCGCTGGTCGACGACCCCGAGGCCGAGCATGTTCGCCTCGTCAATCGTGAAGCTCGATCGGCCTTGCACGGCGACAACGTACGCCACATGGCCGAACTGACTGTAGCCGTGCCCCGGCCCGAAGACCACGAGACTGCCGACGCGTGGGGTCATCCCCTCCGGCCGGCCGGCCGCACGCGCTGTCGCCGCCCATTGCCACGCGTTGCCGCTCCAGTAGACGTCGCGCAGGGACGCCACGTACCAGGTGCACTGCCCCCAGGGATAGTCGTCGAAGATCGGTCCGAAGGCGAAGGGCCGGAGCGCGTTCCCGAGCACGTGTGCCGCGCCCGAACCCGCGGCCGCGGCAGCGGCTGCGGCTGCCGCCTCCTGCTCGCGGCGGACCTGCGCGATCTTCGACTGCACGCCTCGGAGCTGCGCCAGGAGGGTCACGGCCTTGCCCTTGAGCGACGACGCCTGCTGGGTGTAGGCGACCTCTTCGGTCTTTTCCTGGCCGGACAGCGTCTGCAGGCTGTCGACGAGCGTGTTCGCGTTCTGCTGGTTGCGTTGCTGCTGCTTCTGCAGCGCATCGAGCTGATCGCGCTTTCCCTGGATCTGCGTCACGAGCTGCTGCACGCGAGCACTCACCTGGTCTGCGCTCGTGAGGGCGTCCATGGCGTCGATGAAGCTCTTGCTGTCGACGAGGATCGCGGTCACCGATCCGTCGTCGGTGAGCTCGTAGACGTGGACGAGGATCTGTGCAAGGTCTCCCTGGTCGGCGGTGTACTCGCCGTGCACGATCTGCAGCTGCTCACTGGTGTTCGCGAGGTTCTTGTTGGCCTGATCGAGCTCCAGCTGCGCTTGCGCGAGTCGCCCTTGCGTTGCAGCGATCGCATCGTCTGACGCGAGCGCATTGCCGAGCGCGGTGGAGCTGGCGGTGCTCAGCGAAGCAATCGCATGGCTCAGCGCGCTTGCCTGCGCAGACAGCGTCTGGATTTGCTGGGTGAACTGGTCAGCCAGGACGACCTTGTCAGAGCCGAGTGGAGACCCGAGCACCAGCAGTGCGATCGCGCCGGCCGAGGCGGCGAGTGACACGCGGCGAGCGAGCAACAACAGCCTCCGATGGGATGAGCGTGCGCCGGGTTCGAACGGTCCCCGACCGTAACAGGCATCCTCTGAACGGTCAACCCCATTTCATGGCTGGCGAAAATCGACGTATCTGTCGATTGCAGACGGCCTAAACCCGGGCTTCACACCGCACGCCCCATTCGCGTCGGGGAGGCGCGCTACACTGGCTGTTGGCATGGATCTGATTGGTGGGCATCTCCCCGAGCTGATCATCCTCCTCGTGGTGATTCTGATCATCTGGGGGCCGGGCAAACTCCCCGACCTCGGTGCGGCAGTGGGCCGCGGCATCCGCGAGTTCCGGAACGCTTCGGCAGAAACTCGCGACACGGTGAAGAACGCCATGGCGACGCCACAAGAGCCGGTCACTCCCACACCGGTGCAGGCCGCGCCGGTTGTCGAGCCCGAGCCCGCGGCACCGTCAGGAGGTCCGACGACTCCCACCGCCGGCTGATCCCGACCGGTCGTTGTCCGGCCGTGTGAGCTGCTCGACGAGCGCGGCGATCGGCATCGGTCGCGCGAACAGAAATCCCTGCCCGAGCGCATAGCCCAGGTCCAGCAGGGTGTCTGCCTCGCCTTCGGTCTCGACACCTTCAGCGATGACATCGGCACCGACAGCGACGCCAAGTTGCAGGATCGCAGCAGCCATGCCACGCGCCTCGGGACGTGTGTCGACGCTCGTCACGAAGGCCCGGTCGAGCTTGATGACGTCAACCGGGAGGCCCTGCAACCGCGCGAGTGATGAGAACCCTGTGCCGAAGTCATCGATTGCCACGCGGACGCCCCGAGCCCGCAGCTGCTCGAACGCCGCGCGCACCGGCGCGAAGTCGTAGTCAAGCGCTCCCTCGGTGACCTCCACCATCAATGCGGCGGGCGCGAGTCCCGTCCGCTCGAGTATCCGCTCGACCTGTTCCGCAAAGTGGGCGCTGACAAGCTGGCGCGTGGAGGCGTTGACGGACACGTAGACCTCGAAGTCGCGACGCAGCGCCAGCATGTCCGCACACGCGGTTCGCATCACCCAGTCGCCGATGGGGAGGATGACGCCGCTCTGCTCAGCCACCGGGATGAACTCGGCCGGCGAGATGGGGCCGCGCACCGGATGCGTCCAGCGGAGCAGTGCCTCGGTTCCGACGATCACGCGGTCGGCGAGCCCGACGATCGGCTGATATGCGATCTGCAGCTCGCCCGACGTGAGCGCCACGCGGAGCCCATCCTTGATCTGGAGTCGCTCCATGCTCAGCCGGCGCATCTCATCGTCGTAGATGCGGTACTGTCCGGGTCCCGCGTGTTTGGCACGTGCGAGCGCCGAGTCGGCATTGCGGATGAGCGTCGACGAGGTGTCGCGCAACTCCTGCAGCGCAATGCCAATGCTGGCAGTAACTCGCACGGTCTGGCCACTGACCTCCAGATCGGAGTCGAGGAGCTTGTGGACGGTGCCGGCCGCTTGCAACGCAAGCTCGCGGTCGACCACAAACGGCGCCACGACAGCGAACTGGTCGCCTCCGTAGCGCGCCACCACCAAACCTGGAAAGCTCGCGGTGAGGCGGCTTGCGATCTCGAGAATCACGGCATCACCCACGGCGTGACCGAGGCAGTCATTCACGGCATTGAAGTCGTCGATGTCGACGATCATCAGCGCGCGGGCACCCTGTCCTGCCGAGGCGCTGTCCGCGAGCTTCTCGATGAGCGCCGAGCGCTGGAGCAGCCCGGTCAGCGGATCGTGCCGGGCGATGAAGAGCGCAAGCGCCTCAGCCTGCCGGCGCTTCTCCCCGGCGGAGGTCTCCGCGGTCACGTTGCTTCGAATCGAGATGACACCGACGATCTCGCCGCCGTCGTCGCGCATCGGTGCGTTGAGCGCGATGAACGTCTCGTCACTGGTGCTTGTCCGTGAGGTCGATTCGGAACCGCCGAGTGCCTGGCGCAGAGCCACCACTGCCAGTGGGTCCTCGATGATCTCCGCCGCGGACTTGCCGATCTGGCTCTGGAACCGAACGCCGGCTTGATCCTGGCCTGCGACGGACGTGAGACGGAGGTCCGTGTCGAATACCGCGAAGACAAGAGGCAGGGCGGCGATCGCTGCATGGATCACCGCCTCACTCGTGTGATTGGCCAGCTCGGCGGTCTTCAGGTCCGCCTCGAGGAGGGTCTCCCGCACCGTCCCGAGGTGACGGGCTGTCATGTCCTCGATGACGCTCATGCGCTGCGAGGTGCTCCCCGCGTCGTTCTTGAGCCGGATCGTGCGAACGAGGCCCCAGACGCTCGTTTTGCCGGGCCTGTCGAACTCGAACTCGTGCTCGCCATAGGATCCGTCGTCGGCGCCCGCGACGCCGAACTCTGCTGTCACCAGCTCGCGAGCCAGGGGCACCAGGAGGTCGAGCACGCTCCGCCCCCGGAGGTCCTCAGCGGATCGTCCAAGGAACACCGTGGCCGCCGTGTTGACCCACATGATGCGGTTGTCACCGTCGCTGAGCGCCAGGATCGTCGAGAAGCTCTGCAGTGCCTCGATCACCGCCCGAAACTGGAGTTCGCCCGTCTCGGGGCTCTGTGTCCTGGGGGTCGTCACCCTGACAGTTAGGCGTGGTGATCGGAGTGGAGCGGGTATTGCGACAGCTTCGGTGGCCAAGTCGCGCCGCTTCGGCACACGCAAGTGCTCGATGGACGCCCGAAGGGCGTGCCTAACCCGTCGTGGGAGCGCTCGCCTGGGCGGCTCGGAAGGCGTCCTCCCGGGTTGTGCAGTCGTCGATGCGCCGGATCCGGCCGTCCTGGACGGTGAACACCATGAAGATCTCGCCATTCAGGAACGGGATGTCCCGAAACCGGGGGCCGGCGATGCGCACGACCACCTTCCCGGCCGCCGAATGCAATTCGAGGCTGTCGATACCGCTCTGACCGTCGTCGAGCGAAGCCCGCATCCGCTCCAGGACGGCCTCGCGCCCCTGGCACACGAGCTCCGAGCGGACGCCCTGGTGGACGACGTCGGGATCGAGACCGGCAGCGAGCGCATCGGCATCGCGCCGCCGTCTGGCGTGGAAGTGGTCGAAAACGATCTCCATCGCCTCGTCGCTCATTCGGATTCTCCTTGGTGGCGTCGGCCCGCTTGGCGTCGACTAGTATCGGGAGCCGTGACCATTGCAAGCGAACAGAAAGGACCGACCGTTCACCATGGTGTCCGATGAACGATGACCGCTGGGCGTTCCCGCCGCAGCCACCGGCGTGGCCGCCGGCGCCCACCACCACGCCGCCGCCTCGCAGCTCGCGGATGCTCGCGATCGTCGCGTTGTTCGTCGCGACGGGCGTCATCGCCGCCGCCATCGGCGTGGGCAGCGTGCTGCTCGTGCGGCACATCCAGGGCACGACGTCCAACACGCCGTCGCCCACCGCCGCGCCCGGCACGAGCTCCGGCGCCGCCGAGGCAAAGGCCCTCTATCAGCAGGCCCTCACCGCAACCGGCGCTTCGACCGGCTTCCACTACGTCGCGGTTTCGACTGGCGGGGATGACCAGACCATCGTTGGCGATGCGGGGACCTCGGATGGGCGCCAGGCGATCACCTTCGTCTCCAACTACGGGACCGAGCAGTTCAGCCTGGTACTCGTGGGGAGCACCGTCTATTTCCAGGGCAATACGCCTGCGGTTCAGGACCAGCTCGGTGTGTCCGCTGCGGCTGCGCCCGCTCTGCAGAACAAGTGGGTGTCGGTGGTCAGCGGGAACGGTCCGTACAAGATCCTGCAACCAGGGATCACCAGCTCACAACAGGCGCTCCAGATTCCGTTGACAGCCCAGTCCAGCTCGAAGACGTCAATCCAGGGCACCAACGCAATCCGGATCTCCGGCGTCGTGCCGCCCAACCAGGGGCTTCCTGCCGGGACAGGATCGCTCGTCGTCGCAACGGGCTCCGATCTGCCGATCACCTACACGTCGGCGATCTCGGATCAAGGCGTGGTGCTGAATTTCTCGACCACGTTCAGCGCCTGGGGAACAGCTCCCAACGTCACAGCACCGACAGGGGCTGTGGCCTGGTCGAGCCTCACCACGACCGTGCCGCCGAACGGATATGGCGGCGGTGGCGTGCCGGCCGGGTCGTCAACGCCTCCACCGACGGCCACGCCGGGCGCAATCTAGCCCACGCGGCGAAGCGCGTCGCGGCGCTCTGTCCTGCTACTTGAGGAGTCGCTCGGCGACAAGGTCCTCGAGGACGGCGCGTCCGATGTCCGATGCATCGGCGTCGGTGACGGCGTGCGGATCCAGGTTCGGGAAGAAACGCGCGACCCCGGCCGGATCTTCGTCGGTCAGCCAGCGGATCAGGGTGCGTCCGAACTCGGCTGCCTTTTCATCGGTCAACTCTTCGATCTTCGCCATCACTGTCTCCTCGCTTGTGGCCGTCGGTCGCGGAATTATGCCTCGTCCGCGATCCCACGATCGAGGCATGGCCGCCAGGAGCAGGAGGGGGAGACGCTCCAGCGGCGGCCATACCCTTCAGATCGTGGAGCACAAGTGGCTCCGTCGTCTCTCGAAGACCGACTGACGACTTGCGCGACAGGGGTCGGCGACGCACTCCGCCAAGTCCTCGAGAAGACCAGTTTGCAAACAGGGACAACGGATGTCGGTCCGCAACCGCACACATGATCGGTGCGCCTCTGACCGGGCGTTACGGTACGGGGATGCCGGACGTCACATGCTTTGGTTGCGGGGCCTGGGTACCGGCCACGCAGGGACCTGTTCACGCATACATGTATGCCGCACCTGGATGCTGGGCGCGGTACGGGTCGGTGCTCGAGTGGAACTATGCGAGTGACGCCGCACGGGATTCGGAGGTCTCCCAAGCGCTCGTCGATGCGTACGCGTCGCAGCACGCGACGAACACGGATCGGCGCAACCGCCAGTCCGTGGCGCTGCACCTGGTGAGTCTGTGCGCAGCATTCGAGCACGCGATGCCGGCAGAACAGCGCCGGACGCTCATCGGTCGCCTCGCGCATCGGGAGTACCCGGCGCTGCAGCCTGCCATCACGGCATACGCGGTGACAGTGAATGATGTCTTTGACGCCCCTGCGCGTGACCGTGCCGGCGTCGTTCAGCGCTGGGCGCGCGCCACGTGGGATGCGTGGGCGGCGCATCACGGCGAGGTGCGTTCGTGGTGCTCGGAAGCGCTGCGGCGAACGCAGTAGGTGTGTGCGACTCGCGCCTGCACCTCGCGCCTGCACATGGATCGCACGGTGAAGGGGCGGTGTCTGGGAGCGCTCCTCGTATAGTCGTCGGACGCGATCCGCATGTTCGCGTTCAACTCTTCTGCACATCAAGGAGCCGGTGGTGACACGAGCAGCACATCTCGTTGGCAGCCTCCCAGGTGACGACGCCGACGACGCGATGAGTCTTGCCCTCGCCAACCTCGGCGCCACGCTCCAGTCGCTGCCGGACGGTGAGACCGGCGACCGGCACAACTGGATCATCCACATCCTCGAGGCGATGCGGACGCACCCCGACCTCGAACTGAAGAAGGATGGCGACTGGTCCGACTACGACAACATCCCGCAGTTCCGGATCCGGCGCGGGCACACGTTGCGTGCGGACAGCCTCGACTTCGGACACGTGGCGAACTTCAACGACAGCTGGCCCGTGTTCCATCGCCTTCGTGACGCGCGCAACACGCCGTCGCTCGCGTTTCAGGTTGGCATTCCCGGCGACTTCGACATGGCGCTGTTCACGCTCGGACCCGCCGGCGCATTTCGGCACCGCGCGGTCTTCCGGCAGGCAACGCTGCGCGAGATCCGCCAGATCCATCGCATCGCGGGTGCGGAGGTCGTGTTCCAGATCGAGATCCCAGCCGAGCTTGCGTTTGTCGCCCGCATGCCTCCGCCGTTGCGTCCGCTCATGGCGAGAAACCTTGGACGCGGCGT
Organism: Candidatus Dormiibacterota bacterium; assembly: GCA_963833055.1. Taxonomy (GTDB): domain Bacteria; phylum Chloroflexota; class Dormibacteria; order Aeolococcales; family Aeolococcaceae; genus Palsa-851. Next base: position 187,282 of record CAWHWM010000002.1, read on the forward strand.
CGCACGACTGGCAGAGCTCTCTCCGAACGGAGCGAGATTCGGCATCCATCTGTGCCTCGGCGATATGAACCACAAGGCGCTCGCGACGATGCCGGACACCACGCCGGTGGTGTTGCTTGCCAACGCGATCATCAAGGCCTGGCCGGCTGGGCGGCCGCTGGAGTTCGTGCATGCGCCATTCGCGGCAGCCGACATCGAGCCGCGCACGGATCCGGACTGGTACGCACCGTTGACGCGGCTCGAGGTGCCCGCAGCGACTCGGTTCGCAGCCGGGTTCGTCCACGAGGATCAGGATCTCGAGGTGCAGCGTGAGCTTCGCGCGCTCATCGAGCGCAACGTCGGCCGCGAAGTCGCGGTCTCCACGTCATGCGGGCTCGGACGTCGCACCCGGCCGGCGGCTGTTGCGGCGCTGGAGCGGACTGCGGCACTGACGGCCGATTGACTGCGGGGGCCGTCAGCTCCGCGGGCAGCCGATCTCCAGTCCGACCGTGCCACTCGGGTCACTGACGAAGTAGATGATCGCTCCGAAGTAAGGCTGCGGCGAGTCGGTCGCTTGGTTGGTCGGAACGGCAAGCCCGGGAAGGGCGAAGTGGATGTCAGCGACACCGACGGCCCAGACCGGCTGCTCGAGCGCTGATGCGATGGGGCTGACCTTCGGAGCGTGGAACTGCAGAAACGCTGTGGTTGGGTTGACGCCCACGCGGCTATCCGCAGCGCGAGCATCATCGATGACCTCTGCTCTGGTCAAGCGCGGCTTCCTTCCGTCGGACGGTGCGGTGGCGCCGATGCCTGCCGTCCGGAGACAGACGGACACCCACGCCGGGAGCTTCGCGGGGGACAGGATCACCACGCCTGATGCCGGTGAGGCGGGATGTTGAGGAGTTGATCCCGACGGAGCGCGTCCATGCAGCGCGATTGACCCTCCGACAACTCCCGCCACAACGACGAGTGCAGCCGCACCTGCGACGATGGCGCCGAGCCAATGCCGTGCGCGCGGTTGCGCGGGTGCAAGTTGCGGTGGATCCAGTTGCAGCAGGCGCCCCATCGCGCTGGCCAGACGGGCTTCGTCGGACTCAAGAGTGGTCATCGCGCATGCTCCTTCGCAGCGTGGTCAGGGCGCGGGCGAGATGGCTGCGAACAGTGCCGCCGCTGAGCCGAAGAACGCCCGCAGTCTCGTCGAGCGAGTAGCCGTATCCGTAATGCAGCGCGACGACGGCACGCTGGCGTTCCGTGAGCGATGTCAGAGCCTTGGCAACCGTTGGATCCCACTCCATCACCACTGCGAGCGTTGCTCCATCATCGATGGTTGGATGCCGGTGCAGCCAGAGGAGGCGGCGTCGGCGCGTCCGAAGTGCGGAGCGAGACACGATCGACGCCAGCCAGGAACGTCTGCGCGCGGGCTCGCGCAGCTGACCCCAATGCGTGATCGCCTCCAGCCACGCCGTCTGGTACGCATCCTCTGCATCGGGAACGTTCGCGGTAATGCTCAGTGCCAGTCCGTACATCTCTCGTCCAAATTCAGCGATCGCAAGGGCAACGTCGTGCTGTGTCGCAGCATTCGCGCTCTCAAACCGCGCTACGGCAGCCATTCGCAATCCAGAGTCCGACCGGACCCGGCTGGTTTACCGCACTAGGTGATGCTGGGCGGCGCATGGCCGGTCAGCTCGTCGAAACGTGGACGAGCAAACTGCCCTGACTGGCCACCAGCCAGAGCCCGGTGTCGCCGGGGACAAGCAGGTTCGGGTTGCCGGTGTTGAGGGGATCGGGAAGAATGGAACGAGTTGACATCACCCGGCCACTGGCGGGATCCAGTGAGGTCAGCGCCGACTGGTTCCGCGCGTCATCGGAATAGGCGATCCACACGCGTCCGGAAAGGAACGCCACAGCAAGCGGATATGGACCTTCCCAAAGGTTGGTGCTGCTCCCGTCGGTGGTGTTCACACGAGCAATCGAGGCATCACCATCGCCCGCTGCACCAATGAGAAAGACGGACGTCGAGTCGCACGCCGTGGACGCCTCGTAGTCGTACGGCACCGTCACGACCTTTCGCGCGGGACCACCGGACAGCGGGAGCGCGTAGATCGTCACGTTCGATCCTGTTGTGACCACGCTGGTCAGCGCCAGAAAGACCTGGTCCGAGCAGACCGAGACAGCGACCTCCGGCGAGAGTGTGGACACCGGAGGGCTCAACACACCGGGCAGCGTGGTCACGGTCTGCGCGCTCCCCGCGGCGAGCAGGCTGACGGATGTCCGTTGATCGTTGTTCGCAGCGATCACCAGCGCTGACGTCGTGGTTGCGACGAGGCCCTGGGGGTCGGAGATCGCGTAGTCGTGGACAAGCGCACCGCTTGTGGCGTTGAACTGCTGGACGGTGTCGTGCCCGGGTGTGCTCGTCGAGCTCGCGCCCGAACCATTGGCCACCCACACGAAATCACCGCCTGCCGCGACGGCGACCGGATTCCCACCGATTGGCCAGCTCGCGGTAGCGGTCGCGGTCGCGGCGTCGACCCGAAAGAGCCGGCCAGAAGCGCCAGCTGTTGTTCCCTGCGTTGCAAGCCAGACGAGCCCGGTGCTCGCCGCGAGTGCGCTGACCGGATGCGGACCGACGTTGAGTTGCCCAGCGACATCGAGCGGCACGGTGATCTGTGTCGGGGTTGGGGGCGGCGTCCGCCCGTGAACGGAGGTTGGCGCGAGGACGGGTGACGGCCGGATGACCGCGAGGAGCAGGCCGATCACCGCGATGCCGCCGGCGCCGACCGCGAGCAGCAGGAGGGCCTGAGATCTCGAACCCGATCCCGGCCTGAATGCCATACGAAGGATGCTATCGCCCGTCTGGCGCCCGATGTCCGGGCGGACGCCTACGCGTGGAGCCGAACATTCTTCAGCGCCGTGTCGAGAACGCTGCGATCGCCATGAGACGGCTGGAAGCGGCATGTGGTGACACAGCCGTAGCCTTGCGGGATGGACACATCGAGCCGGGACTCGGCGCAACGATGAGTGAGGACTCCTGATGCGTGCAACGCTGATGTATGGGGCCGGAGACGTTCGCGTGGAGCAGGTTCCTGATCCGGCGATCCATGAGCCCACCGACGCGCTGGTCCGAGTGCTGAGTGCCTGTGTCTGCGGAAGCGATCTGTGGCCGTATGCGTCAATGCCGGCATCGGATCAGCCGAGGCGCATGGGACACGAGTTTCTGGGCGTCGTCGAAGGCGTCGGTGGCGCGGTGCATGGTTTGACCGCCGGCGATCTCGTCGTTGCCCCGTTCGTCTGGGCCGACAACACGTGCGACTTCTGCCTCGAGGGACTCCAAACGTCGTGCCGGCACGGCGGTATGTGGGGCCGCGATGGCATCGACGGCGGTCAGGGGGAAGCCGTTCGAGTGCCGCAGGCACAGGGGACCTTGGTGAAGCTGCCGGTCGCCGAGGATTCGGCATTCCTCGCGTCGCTGCTGAGCCTCTCCGACGTGTTCCCAACGGGCCACCACTGCGCCGTGAAGGCCGGGGTCAACCACGGGACGACGGTCACCGTGATCGGCGATGGAGCCGTCGGCCTCTGCGCGGTCCTTGCGGCGCGACGCCTCGGCGCCGAGCGGATCATCCTCATGGGGCGACACCCGGACCGCACGAATCTGGGACTCGACTTCGGCGCCACCGATGTGGTGGCGGAGCGCGGTGCTGAAGGCGTTGCGAAAGTCCGCGAGCTCACCGATGGGGAAGGGACGCGCACGGTGCTCGAGTGCGTCGGTCTCAAGGAGGCCATCGAGACCGCATTCGCAGTGGTGCGTGACGGTGGTGTGGTGAGCCGTGTCGGCGCCCCGCAGTACACAGAGGTGCCGATGGATTTCGGCGTGTTCCTGCGCAACGTGACGCTCACCGGCGGCGTCGCTCCGGCGCGTGCGTATATCGAGGAACTGCTTCCGGATGTCCTCGAAGGCAGACTGCAGCCGGGCCGTGTGTTTGATCGAACGGTCAGCCTGGACGATGTTGCCGACGGGTATCGGGCAATGGCCGATCGCGAGGCGCTCAAGGTACTTGTGCGGCCCTGATCGGCATCACAGCGGACACCGACAAGGAGACGTGGATGGAAAGGAAACCGAGGCAGGCCAGCGTCAAAGGCTCCCCCGACAACTTCACGGGCGACGTGTGGCTCGACCAGATCGCGCGTGGCGAGGAGCCATCGCGTGTGCGGGTCAACGCTGTCCGTTTCACGCCGGGCGCGCGGACCGCGTGGCATTCCCACGCACTTGGTCAGACCCTCTATGTCACCGAGGGGAGCGGGCTCGTCCAGTCACGGGGCGCCGGCATCGTGAAGATCGGGTCGGGTGACGTGATCTACGCGCCCGCGGACGAGGTGCACTGGCATGGGGCGGACGCGGACCACTTCATGACGCATCTCTCAATCACCGAAGCGCCTGGCGACCCTGAACGCTCCGAGGCGGATTGGGGAGCCCATGTCACCGACGCGGAATACCAGGGCCAGAACCCGTAGACAGTCGACCCGGCTGAAGGTCCGCGCCCGGCTTCAGTCGACCGCGCGACCCCGCGCGGCCTCGGCGTGCTGGTACTCCGTCACACGTTCGCGGACCGTCGCCGGGAGGTCGCCGTCGATCAGGTCCGCGATCGTCACCGCCTCGAGCACTGATCGCAGGCTCGAGCGCACGGCCATCCAGATGTCACGAAGCCCTTCGGCCGGCCCGGCGTATCGCATCTTCGAGACGCTCTCACCGTGCACGGACACCAGCGGCCCGTCGATGGCGCGAATGACGTCGGCGAGGTTGATCTCCGAAGGGGGCCGTGCGAGCGCATAGCCGCCCTGGATGCCGCGATGACTGGTCACGAGGCGCGCACGACGGAGTTCGTTCAGGATGCCGAGGAGGAAGCGAAGCGGGATCTCCTGCGACGCCGCGATGTCCTCGGCCTTGAGGGCGTGCTCCGCGGGATGGGCGCCCAATTCGGCCATGGCGCGAAGCGCGTAGTCGGCTTTGGCGGACATGCGCACGTTCGCATTGTCCTATGAGTCACGACTCATGCGGAGAACGACGGGCGCCGGCCTTCCTGCATCTCATCAATGTACTTGCTCTATCGAAAAGATATAGATATGATGGAAGGAGCCTCATGCGAAGGTGTTGCACCAGCGAACGAGGGTAATTGGGGGAATCCAGGGGGGTGGTCATGGCAGTCGGGGGGCGCGCGACGGTCGTCATCGTGGGAGGAGGCTGCAGCGGGACACTGCTCGCTGCAGAGCTGATCGCTGCGTCCACCGACTCGCCGTGCGAGGTCGTCGTGGTCGACCCGGGCGAGACTCCGGGGCGAGGGGTCGCCTACGGCACCCGATTCGCCAGCCATCTGCTCAACGTCCCCGCGGAGCAGATGAGTGCCCACGTCGAACGCCCGGAGCACTTTGTCCGGTGGGCGCATGAGCGCGATCCGCGCGTTACGGAGCGCAGCTTTGCACCCCGGATGCTGTACGGCGAGTACCTCGAATCGGTCTGGCGCGAGGCGCAGGTCGAGGCGCCGCATGGATCGTCGCTCGTGCACGTTCGAAGCACTGTCACATCGATCGACGTGACTGGCGCAACACTTCGTGTCGGTCTCGGGGATGGAACGGCCATCGACGCGGATCACGTCGTCCTGGCCATGGGCAATCTCACACCGCAGCCGTCGCCCGCTGCGTGGCGCGGCCTTGCTGCCAGCCCTCGCTACGTCGCCGATCCCTGGCGTCCCGGTGCGCTCGATGACGTCGAGGGATCGGTGCTGCTCATCGGCACAGGGCTGACCGCTGTCGACGTGGCATTCGCGCTCGCCGATCGCAGCGCGGTCGGCACGATTCGTGCCGTGTCGCGCCACGGGCTGCTGCCCCGGGCGCATCGACCGGACACATGCGCGACACCGCCGCTCACCGCTGCGCCCGCGGAGCGCAGCGTGCGTGGTCTGCTCGCGATGCTCCGTCGCAACGCCGCCGAGCGTGGTGACTGGCGACGGGCCGTCGACGAATTCCGCCCGCATGTCGCAGACATCTGGCGGTTGCTCCCGGACGCGGAGCGGCGGCGCTTCCTGCGCCACGCCGCTCGCTTCTGGGAGATCCACCGCCATCGCATGGCGCCCGAGGTGGCGCAACGGGTGGAGCGCCTGCTGGCTGCGCAACAGCTGTGTCTGACTGCGGGGAGCATTGAAGATCATCGCGATGGGCCTGATGGCGTTGAGGTCTCGGTGCGCCGGCGAGGCACAGCGGAGACGGACGTGTTCGCCGTGTCGACGGTCGTCAACTGCACCGGTCCGCAGCTCTCGATTCGCGCCGCAGGGGATCCGCTGATCGATGCACTCCTGTTGTCAGGATTTGTGCGGCCGGGGCCGTTCGGCCTCGGTCTCGATGTCACCCGCGACGGTGCGGCCATCGATGCGTTCGGGTTCGCCTCAGACAATCTCTGGGCCATCGGCCCGCTCCGCCGCGGCGTGGAGTGGGAGACGACGGCGGCCCGCGAGATTCGCGCGCAGGCGGTGGCCATGGCCAGGATGTTGTCGCGACCGGGAGCCAGCGTGACCATCGCCGTGACCTCCCCGGACGCGCCGGATGCGGTGCCGGCGCACACGATGCCTTCGGTCACCGCAGCGCTCGCAGCGATCGACGTGCAGCAATCGGGAGTCTTGCGGTGATCGACGATGTCTGGCAGAACGCCGTCACCGTCTAGAGGTCTGCGGCCACCCGCTCCGCGAGATGCTCGACGCCGTTTCGCAAGGCAGCCGCATTCACCGATGCGGAGAAGCCGCCCACATACACCAGCAGGGATGCGGTGGAAAACACGATGAACGCGACGCCGGGAATCGCCGCGCCCAGGGCCCGCTCGCCGATGCCCGCAACGGGGAATGGCGCGTATGGCTGAACGGGTTCGCCACCTTCGAAGAAGGTCGCGGCCTGCTGTATGGCAGATGGTCCGGCGCCGCCAGGCACGCTCTTGATCTGCACGCTCACGCTGTTCGCCTCGTGTCTGGCATCGCTGTAGATGCACGCGACGTATCCGTAGATCGGCTCGAAGACGTTGTTCGCCTGACTCGTCACAGCAGAGTCGCCACTGAGCGTTGCTGCGGTCTGCTGCGTCAAAAACGAGCACGGGCGCGGCACCGTGCCGGCGGGGGACGCGGAATGTGTTCCCGATCGCGTGGACGGACCGGGAGCCGACATTGCGTCGCAGGCCGTGACGATCCCGATGACGGTGACGCACAGTGCGACACGTGGCTTCCATCCAGAGCGACGGTCATTCACACCAACGATGATGCGTCAGTCACACCGGCTGAGCGTCGTGGCGCAGGCCTTGCCTTGACGAGCAGGCCCCACCGCCAGCCAAGCGCGCCGGGAAGGAGCGTCATGTCCTCGTCACATCTCCCGGGCTGAGCGTACGACGCCCTGTGACACAGCATTTCGCGGATTTTCAGGTCCGCTGCGCACCCTGATGGGCAAGACGTAAGCACTCAGGAGATGCCATGGAGTCCCAGTTCATTCGCGGTCGCGAGTTCGTCATGCAGCAGCTACAAGACATGCTCGACCATTCGAGCGAGAGCGGTCAGGGGATGGTCGAATACGCACTCATCCTCGTCCTCATCGCAGTCGTCGTCATCGTCATTCTGACGACAGTCGGTCATCAGGTGAACAACGTGTTCTCCAACATCAGCCACGGTCTGAGCACCTAAGCGTCACGCGGCCAATTTCCTCCGACGCGGCGGCGCTACCGGCACGCTTGGGTTTCTGAGCGGATACGGAGCGCCGTCGTTTTTTGCGGCACGAGGCTAGTGCACGCTCAGGTGAGGACGAGCCACTGGTGGCCGTCGATCAACTCTCGCACCGCATCCAGATGTCCCGCATGCAGGCACGTCTCCGTGATGACGTGCAACATCATCGCGCGCAACGTGGCGAGGCGCCAGGTGGGCCAGACATCATCCGGCCAGTTGGCGGGCGGCTGATCGATCGCTGCGGCATCGATGATGTGGTTGGCACGGTCGATCTGATGGCGATACAGGGCTATCACAGCCTCGGAGGTCATGCCGGGCGGGACCTCCCACGCGTTCGAATCACCGTCTTCCTTCGCGAAGCGCTCGCCGGCGAACACGTCCTGGAACCAGAACCGCTCGACGTCGAGCGCGAGGTGATGCACCAGGCCAAGGCATGTCCACCGAGAGGGAAGCACCGGTCGACGAAGGTCCTCGTCGGAGAGCCCTTCAAGGTCTGCGAGGATGTGCTCGCGCTGGTTGGTCAAGACTGAGCGCAGGGCTGCCTTCTCGTCGTCAACTGTCATGCGGACCTCCGTGCGCATCATGCGACTCCGGGATGCGGCTTCGTGAACCGGAGGACCACCTTCGGAGACGGTCCCAAACCCGGACAATGTTCGACGTGTCCGGGAACGCAGCAGCGCTGGTCGTCCGCCTCGCCCCGGTGCTCAACGTTCGAGATGGGGATGACTGACTTCGGAGCCTTTCGCGGCGTCATTCGCGTCGAGCGCGGCGGTGATGTGCTCACGGAGGTCGCCGGCGGGATGGCGGATGAGGCATCGAACCTTGCGTGTGCGCCGGATGTCCGGTTTCAACTCGCGTCGGTGAGCAAGCAGTTCGTCGCCGCGGCCGTGCTGATGCTGGTGGATGAGCAGCGCTTATCCGTGGACGATCCGGTTGCTCACTGGATCGACGGATGTCCGCCGTCGTGGCAGGGCATGACGATCCGCCATCTCCTCACACATACGTCGGGGCTGCCGCATTGGCACGACATTCCGGAGATCACGCTGGCTGCGCCGATGGATGCGGAGCAGGAGCTGTCGGCGATCCAGCACGCGACGCTGCTGAGCGCTCCCGGTGAGCGCTGGGTCTACAGCAGCCCGGGCTACTGGCTGCTTGCCAACGTCGTGCAGCGCGCGTCCAACCGCCCATATGCAGCGTTCGTCTCAGAAAGGATCTTCGAACCGCTCGGCCTGACATCGATGTTCGCCGGCAATGCGGCATCACGCACGCTGGTCGCCACCGACCATGTTCGGGGTCTCCCGGTCCCGACGTTGGAGCTGAGTGCCGTCGGCATGGGTGCCGGCGACCTCTGGTCCACCGCTGAGGATGTCCTGAGATGGGACAGGGCGTTGATGGGGCAGCGGCTCATCAGTGAACCGAGCCTCGACATGATGTTGGCACCACAGGTTCCGGTCGATGACCCGACGGGGACTCCGGCGTTATCAGTGACGGGTTATGGATTCGGGTGGTTCGTCGGCAGCGCTTCCGGGCATCGGGCAGTGCTGCATCCCGGAGACAACGCAGGGTGCGTCTCGCTCAATCTCGTCCTCCCCGACGACGACATCCGCCTTGTGATTCTCTCCAATGAGGGCACCACCCGTGCAGACCAGATCGCGGTCCAACTGTTGGAGCCATTGGTCGGCACGACGCGGTGAATGCGGCCTTCGCGTAGGCACCCGCCGGCTGACACGTGCCAGGTGCAGACTCCACGGCATGCAAATCGGCATCGTCTACCCGCAGAACGAGGTGGGTGGAGACCCCGGCGCCGTTCGCCGCATCGGCAGACTGGTGGAGGAGCGAGGCTTTGACCACCTGCTTGCCTACGACCACGTCCTGGGTGCTGTTCACGCCGACCGAACACCGCCGCTGACCGGCCCCTATACGGAGCGCGACCCGTTTCACGACCCGTTCGTGATGTTCGCGTATCTCGCCGGCATCACCGAGCGGATCGGGTTCGCGACGGGGATCCTCATTCTTCCGCAGCGCCAGACGGCGCTCGTTGCGCGACAGGCGGCCGATCTGGATCTGCTGTCGGGCGGACGGCTCCGGCTGGGCGTTGGCGTCGGCTGGAATCCCGTCGAGTACGAGGCACTCGGGCAGGACTTCCGTACTCGAGGCGCCAGGCAGGAGGAGCAGATCCAGTTGCTTCGCAGGCTGTTCACCGAGCCGGTTGTCGATTTCTCAGGTCGCTTCGACCGGATCGACCGAGCCGCGCTCCTTCCCAAGCCCACCCGCTCCGTCCCGATCTGGCTTGGGGGCTCGAGCGAAGTCGCGTACGACCGGGCGGCTCGCCTCGCTGACGGCTTCATCTTCTTCGGAGATGGCGTCGCGAGCGCCGTCGACGCGTTCCGGCATCTGCAAGGTCTTCTGGGTCGTCATGGGAGGCCGGTCGAAGGCTTCGGCGCGGAGGTTGTTCTGCGTGTCGATAACGGCACGGACCAGGTGGCAGCGGACATCGAGGCCTGGCGCGAAGCGGGAGGATCCCACGTCTCCATCGTCACGATGGGGCTGGGTTTGGACTCCCTTGATGCGCACCTCGATTGCATCGTGTCCATCGCAGACGCGCTGAGCCTGCGCCGGAGGAACGAAGCCGCCGGAGACTAGTCGCGCCGTGCGCTCAGGTCGCTCGCGCGGTCGCGCCAGTAGTCGTACCTGGCCAGATACTGCTCGCGTTGCGCGCGCAGGACCTGCTGCGTGGTGGCCCCTTCTCGCGCGGCCGCCGCGGTCATGGTCCGGAGCGTCGAGTCCGACCGCTCAAGCAGGGCCGCGGTCATCCCGATCAACTCGCGATAGACCTGGGTCCAGTGGATGGCATCGCGGACTTCGGTGGAGGTTGGATCCTCCCCGGGCAGCAGCAAGTCACTGTCCGTGACCCATGTGATCTCCCCACGCACGGGCGCTTCGTCTAGCAACTTCGATCTCCAGAACGGCTGCTCGGGCGGCGCCCGGAACTTACAGCGCACATATCATACTTCATGACTGGCTACTGGTAGGGTCGGCAGCAGGCCGGGCGCATGCGAGCCGGCGCAAGAGTTCAGGCGAGCAGCCGCGCGATGAGCAATCGCGCGTTGCGCACCGCGTTCCCGGTCACGTCGTTGTTGAAATAGACATAGGCTTCCTGGTTCGAGGCGGCCAGCTGGGCGGCATATCGATCGATCACGCGCGGCCCGTAGTTGCCGGCCCGCCCGCGCCCTTCGTGGAGTCGGAGATACAGCCAGTCCGCGGTCACCCAGGGAGGGTTCTGCATCCGGCCGCCCCGGTCTGCCCAGATCAGCGACGCGCCACGCCGTTCGAGGAGGCGACGAATGCTCTTCGCCTCAAACCAGCTTGGATGGCGAAACTCGACCGCAGCCTTGATGCCACGTGGAAGTGCCGACCAGGATCGCCTCCAACCCCTCCTGATCAGCGGTGCGCCACGGGGGCAACTGCACAACGATGGGTCCCATGTGCGAGCCGATTCCCGAAATGCGTTCCATGAAGGTTGCAATCGGCGCCGACGTGCGGAGCAGATCCTTGCGATGCGTCACGTACCGGCTCATCTTGAGCGCGAACACGAAGTGCGGCGGGACGGTGTCGGCCCATTTCTGAACTGTGGCTGCAGCCGGCAGTCCGTAGAAGGTGTTGTTCACCTCGACGGTGGCGAACTCCGCCGAGTACCGCTGCAACCAGCGTTGCTGAGCGAGGCCCTTTGGATACAGCACTCCGCGCCAGTCGGCGTACTGCCATCCGCTGGTACCCACGTACAGGTGGGCCTGGTGCTCGGCGCGCGACGTCACGGTGTCAGGACGTGCTAGGTGGGTACGCAAATCTGGTCAGAGTCATGCGACGGGAAACGGGGACGTGATGGCCAGAATAAGCGGATGTACCGCCGTGGACCAGTACCCGTGGAGCTGCCAATTGCTGCGTCGATGGTGGTTACCGCAACCTTGACTGTCGCAGGATATGAAGGAGAGTCGCTTGTCGAATACCGACACCGTCCGCGCGTCGATTGACGCATATCACAGCCGTGATCTCGAGACCGCAACACGCTTGCTTGCGGATGACTTCACGTTCACGAGCCCTCAGGATGACCACATCGACAAAACGGCCTATCTCGAGCGATGCTTCCCGACGGCAGACCGCTTCACTGAGTCCCACGTCCTGGCACTCGTCCCGGCCGGCGACGACAGTGTCTTTCTGTTCTATGAGTATGAGTTGACAACCGGTGAGCGCTACCGGAACGTCGAGTACATCACGATTCGCAACGGCCAGCTTGTCGAAACGCAGGTCTTCTTCGGCGGCCGCGTGTAGCGCGGTTGTGGAAGCGCCTCACGTGGGCCTACATTACTGGCGTTATGGGTGAACCATCATGCGCGAGGGCCGGTGAATTGGAGGGCAGCCCGCGTGACCTCTGACCTTGAGAAGCGCACAGCGATCGAGCAGCATTGGTCGGCATCAGAAGCCGGGGACAGTGAGCTTGAGCACCGTGTGTATGCCGAGGATGCCATCCTCGATTACCCGCAGTCGGGTGAGCGCTTCGTCGGTCGCGCGACCATCGCAGCGCAGCGAGGTGGCAACCCTGCGAACCGCCACTTCACACTGCGGCGGATCGTCGGCGCCGGTTCGGTGTGGGTGAGCGAGTGCGTGATCACGTACGACGGCGTCCCGACACACTCCGTGAGCATCATGGAGTTCCACGACGGGCTGGTCGCGCATGAGACCCAGTACTTCGCGGACCCGTTCGAGGCGCCGGCGTCGAGGGCGAATCTCGCCCAGCGGATGGATCCCTAGCCGCGACGGGTCTTGAGATATTCCAGCGCGGTCTGCACATTCGCTTCGGGCGCGTTCACCGAATCGATTGTCAGGCGCTCATCAGTCCATGGAGGGAATTCAGCTCGGCGCCGAAGCACGCCGTTCCATGTCGGCTCTGGGAAGCCCTCGATGCTCCTGGATCTGTGCTCAACGCGATCCCGATAGACGCCGTCGTCGCTGCACACGACGACGATGAACGTCAGCGTGGCGCCCGTCTGATCGGCGAGATCTCGCCACTGCGCGCGCGCTTGTTCGGGTCCGTTGACGGCCTCGATGATGACATCGTGCCCCAGGGCGATCTGTTCTGCCGCCACTGCTCCCACGACGAGGTAGGCAGCGTGGTGTGTGGGCTCCGAAGAGCTCACGCCCGCGCGCCATATGGCTGCCTCCACAGGGTCCACCGCGAGCACTGCGCACTGCAGCGCTCGTCCGAGATCGGCGGCCAGCGTGCTCTTGCCAGAACCCGGGAGACCGGCCAGCACAATCAGCATATCGAGGTGGCGCCTTCTAGTCGCGTCTGAGCGAAATCCAGAGATCGCTCTTGACAAGTGCTGCCAACCATATCGGCCACATTCGTGGACCGTGGCACTGAAATCCAACCACTTCGTCCTGCGCCAGTTCAAATGTGCGCTCTCCGCTGCGGTGCCTTCCAGTGCCCAGACGCAACGTGTGCGCACCTGGCTCCACTGAGACATCGACGGTCTCGTTGTTGGCGACGGCGCCGACCACCGCTCCATCGATGGCGATCGGCCACTCTTCGTTGGAGCCGAATACTCCGGTCCATACTCGCGACAATCTGAGGGTCGCATCGGGTGTGGTGCGTGCGCCGTCGACGCCTTGCGTACGTGTGCTGACCGGGGCTGCAACGGTACGCATGTAACTGCCGCCGGTTCGGTGCCTGATGCTCACCACGACCGTGGCGATGACCGCGGTGACCACCAGGATGATGACGATGACCAACTCGGGGTGCGAGCCAGAGCCACTGCCACCAAAGATGCCTGCCAGCATGCCGGGTGCTCGCGATGCCACGGGCATGACTGGAATCCGCTCACCCATGATCGACACCACCAGCGCGAGGTATCCGTCGAATCGAACCGGCGGGCGGGGGTTGACCGCGGGGAGGTGCCAGGCGATGCGCGGACGCGCCCGTGATGAGTCGCTCGCGATCGAACATCGCCGACACGACTCGCCACAGCACGACGTCTGCGACAAGGAGGCCGATCGCGAACGCCAGCGACACGGTGAAGCTCGGCGTGATGACGTTGAATGACACCAGCGCCACAACAGCGAGCGGAGGGAGGCTCGCGAGCGTGCCCAGCTGCTGAGCCACGCGCACCTCGCTTGCGCGTGTCGAGATGGCGATGCCAACCCAGATCGACCACCCTGCGAGCAACGGGGCAAACAAGATATCGGCAAGCACATGAGGCCCCTGCGACAGGGCCGCCACAACCTCGGCGTTGCTCGCAAAGAGATGCGCGCTCAACTCCACGATCCCGAACACAACATAAGCGATGGCAACCGCTGGGACGACGACTGCCAGCGCTTTGCCGAGGAGCAGTTCCTCGCGCGTCACGGGCGTGGTCAGCAGTGGCTCGAGCGTTCCCTGTTCGCGCTCGCCGACGATCGAGTATGCGGCGAGGACGGCGGGGATCAGCACGGGCGTGATCAGCATGAGCAGGAACGTGGCGCCAACAGCCTTGTCCACTGCGGCCGGCGATACCGATGCTCCAATCCGGAAGATGATGATGACGGGCTCGACAAGAAAGACCAGCGGCAGCACCGCCATGGTGCCGACGATGGTTGGACTGCGGCGATACTCACGGAGCTCCTTGAGGAGCACCGCGCCGAGACGCGTGAAGCTGAAGTTCATCGTTGCACCGCCTCCGGATCCGCATCGATCAACTGCAGGTACACGTCCTCGAGGGAGTGACGGGACTCGCTGATCGAGACAACATCTGCACCTGCGGCGACGAGTGCTCGCGTCACAAGCGGGGCGATGTTCCTCGGATCGGCGACGTCGAGCACGTAGCTGCTCGGTCCGTCAGCACGCCAGGTCTCGACGCCGTCAGTCGAATTGAATACAGCATCCGGAGTCGCGAGCGGTGTCAACGTCTCGACGACCAGCGATCGGGTGAAGAGTCGTTCGCGCAGCTCGTCGGGTCGCCCGACCAACCGCAGCTTGGTGTTGAGGATTGCGACCCTGTCGCACAGCCGCTCCGCCTCCTCCAGCCGGTGCGTGGTGAGGAACACCGTGACACCACGCTGGCGCAGGCTGTTGATGAGGTCGTTCACCTCACGTGTTGCGACAGGATCCAGCCCGGACGTCGGCTCGTCGAGGAACATCACCGCAGGGTCGTTGAGCAGCGCCCGAGCGAGCCCGACACGTTGGAGCAATCCCTTGGACAGGCTGCCGCAGAGGTCGCGTGCGCGCGCTGTGAGGTTCACCGCCTCGAGCGCCTCGCTGATCCGAGCGGCCGCGTTGCGCTGCCTGTAGAGACCGGCGAAGAGCTGGAGGTTCTCAGTCACCGTGAGACGCCGGTAGAGCCCGGGGTTCTCCGGCATGACCGCGATGCGCTGACGGATCTCGGGTCCGTTCTCCGCGGTCAGGGGAATGCCGGCGACGCTCGCGGAGCCAGAGGTTGGTGCGATCAACGTCCCCAACGTGCGGACCGTGGTGGTCTTGCCGGCGCCGTTCGGTCCCAGGAACCCGAACACCTCGCCCTGCGCCACAGAGAACGAGACGTCTTGGAAGGCGGTGCGCTCCCCGAAGGACTTGCTGAGATGGTCGACCTCCAACGCGAGAGGCTTGGTGGACCCGTCCTGTCCGACAGCACCGGTGATCGTGTTGGCTGTCATATCTCAGTGATATCATTCCGATACATCCGACGTCAACTTCGTGAGGACAGACATGACATCCGAGAAAGGTCTGGGGAGAATCTCGCTCGCCGAGACTCCGGCGCTGGTGACCGAGCAGCCGCCGCGGGCGTTCCCAGGCTGGTCGGCGCTCGTTGCCTTTGCGGTGCTGATCATCGTGGGCGCCAGCCTCGTGAGCCGGGGCGTGGTTGACCGGATCCATGGACCGGGCTCATCAGGCGCGCTTCTCGGCATCGGTTTCGCGTGCCTCGTCATCGCGCTGGTTGGGTCGCGAGGGCTGATATCAGTCACTCCAGGGGAGGCGGTTGCGCTCCGCCTCGCCGGCAGCTACCAGGGCACCATCCGGCGGGCGGGCCTCTGGTGGGTGCATCCGGCGGCGCGACGAGATCGCGTGTCGACGCGGATCCGCAATCACGAGACGGGCATGCTCAAGGTCAACGATGGCGACGGCAACCCGATCGAGATTGCCGCTGCCGTCGTCTGGGTTGTGGAGGACACGGCACGAGCGCTCTTCGCTGTCGACAACTACGTGGAGTTCGTGCGCGTCCAGGCCGAGGCCGGCGTGCGCCACATCGCGAGTGGCTACGCCTACGACACGCGGGGAAGCGAGATCCCCTCACTGCGCGAGAACGCGGATGAGATCAACGAGGAACTGTCGTCAGAGATCGCGGTCCGCGTCACCGCCGCCGGCGTGAGGATCATCGAATCGCGGTTGACGCAACTCGCGTATGCGCCGGAGATCGCGCAGGCAATGCTGCGGGTGCAGCAGGCCAATGCCGTGGTGGCGGCGCGCCATCGGATTGTTGAGGGCGCAGTCGGTATGGTCGAGCTCGCGCTGGATCGGCTGTCGGCGGATGCGGTGGTCGAGCTCGATGAGGAGCGCAAGGCGACCATGGTGGGCAACCTGCTCGTCGTGCTCTGCAGCGACCACGACCTGCAACCCGTCGTGAACGCAGGCTCGTTGTACTGATGAGCGAGGTCGCCGACACGGCTTTCGTGCTGCCGATCCGGAGGAAGTCCGTTCTGCTCCGCCTCGAACCGGAGGTACACAACGCACTTGCGAGGTGGGCCGGGGACGAGTTCCGAAGTACCAATGCCCAGATCGAGTTCGTGCTCCGTCGAGCGCTTGTCGACGCGGGCCGGCTTCCCTCAGTCAGACCGCCGCGAGGACCCGATTCGTTCAACCCATAGCAGGGAGTCGCGGTAACGTGAAATCGGTGAGAAGCGCGCTGTGTGCGTGACGTCGATTTGCCGCGCTACCAGCCCGCCGTGATACCGCCACTCAGGCAACCGGGTTGAAGACCACTGGCGTGGTACACGGTGGTAGTTTGGAGGAGGTCAATTATTGGAGGTGAGCGACCATGACGATTATCGACGCGTTCCACTCTGTGAAAGAGGAAGAGAAGCCGTTGTTGGCGCGCCGGTACCACAACACCGACACGTGCGAGGCTGGTCAGGAAATTCCTGACGAGGAGCGTGTTGAGGGCAACGGCGGGTACACGCTCTGCGAGGACTGCGCCGAAGCTTAGGGCGCAGGGCGTCAGGCGAGGAGACGGCATGCAGATCAAGACCCTGGGAGACGAGAGCCCTTCGTATCAGGAGCGGCGCGAGGAACTCCGCCTCGCCGAACTGGCAATGACCGAACACATCGAACGAGTGGCGGCGTTGCGACGCATGCTCCCGGATGGTCCGCCGGTTCGTGACTACGAATTCGAGGAGGGTCCGGCGGATCTCGACGCCGGCGATGCGCCTGTACGCACCGTCCGGTTGCGCGAGCTGTTCACCGCGCCGGATCGACCTCTCATCGTGTATCACCTCATGTTCGGCAAGCAACAGTCAACGGCCTGCCCGATGTGCACCATGTGGATCGACGGCTTCAACGGGGTCGTGCAACACGTCACCCAGAACGTGGATTTCGTGGTTGCAGCGGCGGCTGAAGTCCCCGACCTGCGCGCATATGCCCGTGCGCGCGAATGGCGCAATCTCCGGCTCCTGAGTTGCGCGCGGAACACGTTCAAACTCGATATGGGCAGCGAGGACGAGACCGGCGGCCAGCGTTCCTACATATCGGTGTTCCGGCTTGGATCGGACGGCACCGTGCACCACTTCTATAGCACCTCACCGTCGCTATCCGACGACCTTGACGAACGTGGGATCGACCTGCTCAGCCCAGTTTGGAATCTCCTCGATCTCACACCGCAAGGACGCCGGGACTGGTACGCGGAGTTGTCGTACAGATAGGGTCACGTCGGTCCTTTGGCTAGGACTCGCCAGGGCGCTCAACGCTCGATTGGTCAGTGATTGCTTGCTCCTTCGCTCGCAGCGAAAGCTAACGGAAGAATCTCGCGGTACTCAGCGTGCGCCAGAGGCACCGCCGGCCATTCATCGGCTCTGAACCAGCGCAATTCGTCGTGCTCGTTCGGCGCGCAATTGGTCACGTGGCCCACCCATTCGGTCACCACCCAGATCGCCAACTCGAAGCCGGGTTCATGGACGAGCGGGTGAAGGACTGCGAGTGGCGGGGCGACGGGCCGATCGATCAGCACGCCGAGTTCCTCAGACAGCTCGCGAACCAACGCGTCAGGCGGGGGTTCACCAGATTCCACATGGCCGCCCGGCAGGCCCCAGACGTTTGGGAACGCGGCACGTCCAGCGCTCCGGTGCCCCAGGAGTAGCCGGTTGTTCTGAATCAAGGCTCCGACTACGACGCGTGCCATTCATGAAAGCTAATCACAGCTGCGTCAAGCGCCTTCGCGTCTGATGCCTTGGTTCCATGCACACGATCACGAGCCTGCCGAGTCCACGAGATGTCGAGCACGAGCAGGATCAGGTTTGCGCCGACTGTCGCTCCGACGATTGCAGTGACGAGAGACAGGAGTCCGTCGGTCGCTTGGAACCCCAGCCAGGCACCGATGAGAGCCCCTCCTGCTGCTGCCGCAACGCCGACGGTGTTGGCGTTGGAGTGCCGGGCGCGGTTGACCCAGGCGAGGTAGATCCCGAGGCCGATCGGCACACCAATTGAGACGACGGCGAGGAGCTGGTCGTCAATCGCAATCGTCGAGGACGCCGTGAGAACGATGAGCACACCGAGGAACCAGCCACCGAGGCCGAGGATGAGCGGGTACACCGAGCGGAGCACCGCACTCGCGATGCGCCCGAACCGACCGCGTCTGCGGATCCGCCACCACATCAGGAGCAGCGACACCACCGTGAGGACGGTGAGGCCGATCATCGTGGCGACAATGTCCTTGGCAATCCCCGTCTGTGTGCTGGCCGGTATGAAGGAGAGGTGCGGGCTCGTGTACAGGGATTGGTCGACCTGTCCGGACTCGAGGTAAGTGCTGATCAGGGCGGTACCGCCGGCCGGGTCATAGCTCCAGAAGGAGTCTGCGTGCCCCAGCTGGGGCAGCACCACCTGGCGCCCGTTCGGAAGGGAGGGCATCAGCTGCGTTGTCGCGTTCTGCGCTGGGGTCGCCATATCGAGCGCCCCGCTGATCACCAGGGTCTGGACATTCGATGTTTGGAGGTGCGCGTACTGGTCCGAGTCCGTGGCAGCCGGCCAGGCATTCGCCAGTTCGCCGCCGCCGAAGAGGAACGCGGTGCCGGGGCTGCCGATGATCGACGGGTCGGGGTGGGCGAAGTACTGCTTGACGGCAGGGAAGTCGATCGACCCGACGGACGCGAATTCACCCCAGACAAACGCCTGTGGGAAAGCGATGCTTGCCAGCAACGATTCGAACCAGAGCCCGCTCGGGTCGCCGGCGGCGGCCGACAACCATGCGTCGATCGTCATCGGCGCGGAGTCCGGCGCGTCGGCGTCCGTCAACTCCTGCATGCCAAATGCGGTTGCGGCCAGCACATCGCCCTTCTTGATCGGGAGGAACAAGAAGCGGTCGGGCATGGTGGCCGCCGTGTGCTCGATGGTGGCGATGAGATTGTTGGTGCGCTTGCTGCAGCCGGCGTCCGCGGCGCAGAGCTGAGCGTAGGACTGGAACTCCTGATCGATAGTCGCCGTGTCGAACAGGAAGTCGCCTGGCGGGTTCGCCCCGATCATCACCGAGCGATAGATGCTCGTCGGGTAGCGCCAGGAATAGATCATCGCAAGGCGGGTACCCTCGCTCTCGCTGACGAGGTCTATTTGCTTGTAGCCCAGCGCCTTCCGCGCCGCTTCGAGGTCATCGACCTGCTCAGGGAGGGTGTAGCCGGCGAGGTCGACGCCGTCTGCCGTCAGGCGGGTCGCGCACGCGCGGAAGCCGTTGGCGTAAGCCTGGAACGAGGCCTGTCCGAGCATGTCCGCCGAGCTGTCCAGTGCGGAGGTCACCTCGGGGCAGTCGAGGACGGACGATCCGTCGACGCCCCGATAACCGACCAGGACGACGTCATGGTTCGCTGTGAAGCGGCTGGCGTCCGGGAAAACCATGTTCGTGACGCCGGGACCGCCGTTCAGACGGAAGATGGGCATGGACGGGTGGGCGGATGTGGCTCGAATGACAATGACGGGCAACGCGATCAGTCGCGAGTGCGGGTCCGCCCGATTCTCGGGCACGACCAGCGTGCCGCAGTCGGCGCGGGAGTCCCCCTTCTCGGTCGGATAGGTGCAAGCCGTGAGCTTCAATTGGCCGGCATGTGCTCCGGCGGGGACAGACACCGCGCTGGTGCCGCCCGTCAATCGAAGGAACACGAGACCAAGCATTCCCAGTGCAATGAGGATGAGGGCGATGATGCGTGCGGCAGTGAAGCCCCTCCTCCGTTCGCTTGTTCGACCGCTCATGGCGTGCTCCTTTCGTGACCTCAGTTGCTCGTTCTTCGGCCACATCGTGCGGTCGCAGGTGAGCCGGGGTCATCAGGGCTACCACGTATTCACCACGTATTCACCACGTAATCCGACGGCTCCCACGGGCGAGGTCGGAGTCGTGGGTACGTGGTCTATTTCTCAGCCAAAATCGGCTCCTTCGGCACTCTTGCAACGGACCTGCAAGGGGCCGGGAGCGGGAGACGAGACTTCGAACTCGCGACATCCAGCTTGGAAGGCTAGCGCTCTACCAACTGAGCTACTCCCGCGTGGGCACCATGGTACCTGCCGATCACGCACGGCATGCTCGCGCTGTAGGCTGGCGGCCGATCGGGCGTTACTGAGGGAGGCATATGGGCCAGTCGGCCGAGGCGGCACCCACAGAGCTCGTGGTTCAACAGCCAGCTTCGCCGCGGGATCATCGCGGAGCGGGGCTGGGGGATCGTGGTGAGCCTGCTGCTCATCCCGGCGATCCTCGGCACCAACCTCATCTACGACTCGCTCAACCACGGCCCGAATCGGATCTTTCTCGAGAGCCCGCTGGATCGAGCGCTGCCGGTGGTCCCGGTCTTCGCCATTCCGTATGTCTCGCTGATCCCGTATATCGGCATCAGCCTCGTCGTGTTCCTGTTCTTCCGCGTCCGTGTCTACCGTTCGGCCGCTGTGACGATGATCATCGTCTGGTTCATCAGTTACGCCTTCTACTTCTTCCTCCAGTCGTACATCGCCCGGCCGGCGATCACTGGAACCGATCCCTTCTCAGCGATGGTGCGCAGCGTGTACTCCGCCGATCAGCCGTACAACGACTTCCCGAGCCTGCACACATCACTCTCGACGATCATCGCGATCCACTGGTGGCGCTTCGATCGGCGGATCGGCATCCCGGCGGCGATCTGGACAGCCCTGATCGTGGCGTCGACTGTCCTGATCAAACAGCACTATCTCGCCGACGTGGCCGGCGGACTGCTGCTTGCCGGCGTCGTCTCACTCATCGTCATGCGCTTGACGCGCGCGGCCTGACGCGCGTACTCCGCGGCTGCGGTACGATGGGGCGGATAGATCCACACGACTACTGGAGGGCACCAGCCATGGCACTTGCGATTGCGCCTGCAGCGCTCACCACTGACGTCGTGCCCGGCGGCTCCGCCGCCTGATCGTCCGCTGATTCCGCGCCATTCTCCGGCGCGGGACTGCAATCGGAGCTCCGGGCTCTTTCTGCAGCATGGAGTTCTCACTTGTCTCACGATCCTCGCCGTCTCACCGCGCTCGGGTGGAACGGCTCACTCGAATCGGCTTTCACTGACGCCACCAACGACGGACGCCGCGGCCTGGTCGTCCGTTTTGACGGGCGCGTCGTCACCGTCCTGACCGACGCCGGTCAGGAGCGCATCCCGCTGGCGTCGTCGCTGTCCGGCGTGCCCGACGACGGCGGCGTCACGACGGGCGATTGGCTCGTCATCGAAGCGGGCGTCGGTGTGCACCTGCTCCCCAGACGCAGCGTGTTGATGCGTCGCGCCGCCGGTGTCGCCACCGCCGGACAGGCAGTGGCCGCAAACATCGACCTCGTCTTCATCACCGTTGCGCTCGGTGTTCCACTCCGTCTCCGGCGCATCGAACGCGCGCTGGCGATGGCGTGGTCGAGCGGCGCGGCTCCGGTCATCCTGCTCACGAAATCAGATCTGAGCGCTGACATCGAAGCCGACCTGCGCGCGGCGCGGTCCGTTGCGGGTGGTACTGAGGTGATTGCCGTCAATGCAGAGGGCGCAGGGCTGGGGCGCCTGCGTGACGTGCTCCTCGAAGGGCTCGTCGCCGTGCTGGTCGGGCCCAGCGGCACCGGCAAGTCCACGCTGGTGAATCGACTGTCGGGCAACGAGGCGCTCGCCACCGGCGAGGTGCGCTCGGACGGCAAGGGCCGTCACACCACGACGCACCGCGAGCTGATCGAGCTCCCCGGTGGCGGGTTGATCATCGACACACCCGGGACTCGCGAGCTCGGGCTCTGGGATGCCGGCGCGGGGATCGATGAGGTCTTCGGTGACCTCACCGAGGTGGCCGCGCAATGCCGCTTCCGGAACTGCAAGCACGAGAAGGAACCGGGATGCGCAGTGCGTGCAGCCGCGGAGCAGGATCCGGCTGTTCTGGCGCGTCTGGAGTCCAAGCGCAAGCTCGAGCGTGAGCAGGAGCAACTCGACAACGCCCGCGACCTTCGCGCACAGGCCGAACAGCGTCGCGAGTGGCGCCGGCGGGCGCGTGCGATGCGGCAGCGCTCCACATGACCGGATGGCGGCATCGATGACCGACATTCGAACGGCGCACCTCCTGCTGCATGCGGTCGACGTCGATGAAGCCGAACGCATCGTCGCGCAGACGGCGGGGCCGGATGACGCATGGGCCGGCGATTTCCCTTTCGAGGGGGATGTCGGCGCCGCGGGAATGTTTCTTCACGCAAGCGCGACGCTCGGCGAGCAGCGTCCATTCGGCTACTACCGCATCACTCGCCTGTCCGACGGGCTGGCAATCGGAGGGATCGGCTTCAAGGGCCGGCCGGACGACGGCTGCGTCGAGATCGGCTATGGCCTGGCTCCGTCAGCTCGCGGCAACGGCTATGCGGCGGAAGCGGTCATGGCCCTGCTCGAGGTGGCCGCGGATCACGGAGTCCGAAAGGTGATCGCCGATACGACGCTGGACAACATCGCTTCGCAGCGGACCTTGTCCCGAGCCGGATTCCGACTCGTGCGCACGGACGCTGAGCTGCTGTACTACGAGGTGGTCCTCACCTGACGCACCGCTCGTTGCGGGCGAACCGGGAGACCAGCGCCTAGACGGACTTGCCTGAGGTTCCCGCGGCCGGCGTGGCCTTCGGTGCGGTGCTGGAGTGGCCCGGGAAGCTGTGCGGAGTGAAGCTCAGCGTCCCGAGAACCTGCACATTGTCAGCGCTGTATGCCGTCAGGCTCGTCTGCGTCCCCTCGGCGACGACGTACACGCCTGCCTTGAGCGACGAACGCGTTGCCGATGCACCGCGGACACCCTGATAGGCGGTGGAGCTCGACACCGTGACGGTGACGAGCTGGCCATCACTCGTGACCAGCGTGACGGTATTGCCGCTGACGGATTGCACGCGTCCTGTGACGCTCGGCACTTCGATGGTGATGGCAGTTGCGGCAACGGGAGAGGTGGCGGTTGACGAGCTGCCGCGACTACCGCGCACGGAGACGACGTCGCCGACTGCGACGGCGTTGAACTTCACCGACTTGTTCTCACGGCTGTACTTCGTGGATGCGGTGGTGGTCACGGTGACGGTTCCGGAGATGGTGCGCAGCGTCAGCGTCGATCCACTGATCTTGGTGACGGTGCCGGTTGTCCCGCAGAAGCCGCCTCCGAAGAAGCCCCCGCCGAATGCCGAAGTGGCACCGAATCCGCCGGCAACCGGCGCACCGCAGCCGAACGCAAAGCCGCCGCGCGGACCGAAGGACGGCTTGTGGCCGGTCGAAGGCGATGGGCTGGGCTTGGTGGTAGCAGCAGTTGTGTTCGCAGCAGACGGTGAGGCGGCGCGCGTGACGACGAACCCTGCCGTGGCGCCCACGACGGCGATCGTCAGGCCGATGCCGAAAAGACGCAGGCGGCTGACACGCTTGCTCGCCGGCTCAACCAGCGGCGGCGGCTCTGGAAACTCCCCACTCATCAAGGCAAAGGATAGCGCGCCAGCCTGTCGAAAAGGTTACTAACGCGTCAGAAGCCTCAAACGAACGTGTGGCTATGAGGAGCCGCCGAAGCGCTGCTCCATGTCCGAGACCCACGCGGCAAGCGTGCTCCGGTCGCCGATCCGTGGGAACAGCGGATCCCCGGCGGCAAGGCTTCGCCCAGGACGCAGGGTCAGCAACTCGTCGCCGGCGGCGCCCGGCCAGGAGCGCTCGTCCTCGTTGAGCCCGAGCCCGGCGGCAAGGCGCTCGCACGCGAAGGGAACGAAGGGCGCCGAGACGATGGCCTCGATGCGTGCCACATTGATGGCGGTGCGCAGGATGCAGGCCACCCGCGCGGGGTCGGTCTCGTGCCACGGTGCGCACCGGTCGAGGTATTGATTGCCGAGCGTCCAGAGGCTGCGCAGCGCGAATGCCGCCGGCCGGAACCGCATGGCGTCCATCTCCGCGGCGTAGGTTGCCAGAGCCGCGTCGAGCGCCGTTGCGAGCTCCGCCTCCTCCGGCCCTGGCTCGCCACCATCGGGGACCACGAGTCCGTAGAGCTTCTCGGCCAGCTTGAGGGTGCGCTGGACGAAGTTCCCGAAGATGCCCGCGAGGTCCTTGTTGACGGTGTTCGCGAAGTTCTCCCACGTGAACTCGCTGTCATCGAACTCGGGAGCGGCAGCGAGGAGCGCATATCGCCAGTAGTCCGCGGGCAGGATCTCGAGAGCGGCGTCCATGAACACTCCCCGCTTCTGGCTCGTCGAGAACTGCCCGCCCTGGTACGTCAGGTAGTTGAACCCCTTGATGTAGTCGACGAGCTTCCACGGCTCGCCGGAGCCCATGATCGTGATCGGGAAGTTGATGGTGTGAAAGGGGATGTTGTCCTTGCCGAGGAACTCGGTGTAGCGGACGTCGTCCGCCTCGAACCACCAGGAACGCCAGTCTCGCGTCGCAGGATCGAGGTCCGCCCACTCCTTGGTTGCGCCGATGTACTCGATCGGCGCGTCGAACCACACGTAGAAGACCTTGCCCTCGAATCCCGGCCAGCCCACGGGGATGCCCCAGCTCAGGTCGCGCGTGATGCTGCGGTCCTCGAGCCCGACGTTGAGCCAGTTCTTCGCGATCGACGTGACCAGGATCGGCCAGTCCGTCTTGGAATCGATCCACTCGCGCACCCGGCCCGCCATGAGCGACTGACGGATGAACAGGTGGCGCGTCGCTCGGACTTCGAGGCGCGTGCTCCCGGAGATGGCGGATCGCGGGTTGATGAGATCCGACGGCTCGAGTAGGCGCGCGCAGTTCTCGCACTGGTCGCCGTTGGCCCGCTCGTAACCGCAGTGCGGGCACGTGCCGATGATGTATCGGTCGGGGAGGAACCGTCCGTCATCGAGCGAATAGACCTGGTCGGTGACTCGCTCCTCGAGCATGCCGTTGTCGCGGAGTCGCTCGGCGAAGTGGCGCGTGAGCTCGGCATTCTGCGTTGACGAGCTGCGTCCGAAATGGTCGAACGACAGCCCGAAGCGACGCGCGAGATCTGCCTGGATCTCGTGCTGCTCGGCGCAGTAGTCGGCGACGCTGAGCCCCGCGGCGTCGGCGGCGAGCTCGGCCGGCGTGCCGTGCTCGTCGGTGGCGCAGATGAAGAGCACCTCGTGGCCGCGAAGGCGCATGTGGCGCGCGTACACATCGGCGGGCAGCATCGACCCGACGAGATTGCCGAGGTGCTTCACCCCGTTGATGTACGGCAAGGCGCTCGTGATCAGATGTCGACCCATCGGCGCATCCTACGGCAGGAGCGGCGCTCCCCCTCTCGGAGCGTCGCCGCCGCAGAGCCTAGGGCCATTTGGGGCGTTCGGTCTGTTCATACGACCGATCTTTGCGACCTGTTGCACCGTCACCACCGCCGCGACGGGGCTCTCGGAGTCGTTGCCGGTCCGTTGCGGCATGGGCCGACCAGATGACCTGCTGGTACCCTGCGGCTATGCGAGCACCGGCTTCCCGGTGAAGGGGCTCATCCTCAGCGGCGGCAAGGGAACGCGGCTGCGGCCGATCACCCACACCGGCGCGAAACAACTCATCCCCGTGGCCAACCGGCCAATCCTCTTCTATGCCATCGACGCGCTCACGCAGGCCGGCATCCACGACATCGGCATCATCGTGGGCGACACCGCGGATGAGGTCCGCAGCGCGCTCGGCGACGGGTCGAAGTTCGGCGCGAACATCACGTTCATCCAGCAGGAGGCGCCGCTCGGTCTGGCCCATGCCGTTGGCATTGCCCGCGACTTCCTCGCCGGCGACAGCTTCGTCATGTATCTCGGCGACAACCTGATCGCTCAGGGGATCGGCACGCTCGTCGACGAGTTCCGCCGCTCCGAGGCGGACGCCATGATCCTGCTCGCGCGGGTTCCGGAGCCGCAGCGTTTCGGGGTCGCCGAGCTCCAGGACGGCCGAGTGATATCGCTGGTGGAGAAACCCCCGGTGCCTCGGTCCGACCTGGCTCTGGTCGGCGTGTACCTGTTCTCGCCGCTGATCTTCGAGGCGATCGATGCCATCGAGCCGAGTGCCCGCGGGGAACTGGAGATCACGGACGCCATCCAACGCATGATCGACACGGGCAAGCGCGTCCTGCCGCACATCATCGAAGGGTGGTGGAAGGACACGGGACGCCTCGATGACATCCTGGAAGCCAATCGGATGATCCTCGATACGCTGGAAGCGCGCTGCGACGGCACAGTCGGCGAGGACGTCCGGCTCCACGGCAAGGTGGTGGTGGAGGAGGGCGCGACGCTGCGCAACTGCGTGGTCCGAGGGCCCGCGATCATCGGCAGCGGCACAGTCGTCGATAACGCGTACATCGGCCCGTTCACGTCCATCTATTTCGACTGCGTCGTCCGCAACGCGGAGATCGAGAACAGCATCGTCCTCGAGGGCACACGCATCCACGACATCGTCGGCAAGATCGACGGGTCGCTGATCGGCAAGGAATGCGAGGTCTGCAAGTCGCCCGCGCGGCCGACGGCCCTCCGCCTCATGCTCGGCGACCATTCGCGCGTCGAGCTCTGACGGACCTGCCGATGGCCGTCTCGCGGGGTGTGCAGCGCTGAAGTACCTCGTCCTCGGCACACCCGGACAGCTCGGCGGCGACCTCGTCGATGAAGGCCTGCGCCTTGGGCACGACATGGTCGGCCGCACTCAGTGGGAGTGCGACATCACCGACAGCGCGTCCGTGGAGCGGGTCATCGACGAGGTCATGCCCGATGCGGTGATCAACGGGGCGGCGTGGACGCAGGTCGATGCCGCGGAACAACGCGAGGCCGAGGCCGAAGCCGTCAACGCCACTGGCGCCGGCATCGTTGCGGCAGCCTGCGGCGCGCGCGGCATCAGGTGCGTCCACGTGAGCACCGACTACGTCTTCGACGGGACGGCCACCGAGCCGATACCGGAGAGCGCGGTGCCCGCGCCGCGATCGGCATATGGACGCACCAAGTGGCATGGCGAGGTGGCCGTCCGCGAGCACTGCCCGGATCACCTCATCGTGCGCACCAGCTGGCTGTACGGGCGGCAGGGTCCCAACTTCGTGCTGACGATGCTGCGCCTCGCGTCAGAGCGGCCCCAGCTCCGCGTCGTCGCCGATCAGTACGGTGCTCCCACATGGACCGGGAACCTCGCACCGGCAATGCTCCGCCTGCTCGAGATCGGACCCCCAGGGACATATCACCTCACCAACAGTGGGGTGACCACCTGGTACGGGCTGGCTGTCGCGGCGATCCGCTCGCGTGGCCTGGACACCGAGGTCGTGCCGATCACGACGGCGGAATATCCGACCCCGACGGAACGCCCGGCGTACTCAGTGCTCGACAACCGCGCGTGGCGCGATCTCGGCGAGCCACCGCTCCCCGATTGGGAAGCCGGCCTCCAGGGCTACCTGGCGAGCCTCGACGCCGCGGAGACGCTGTAGGTCAGTCCTCGTCGGGCTGAGGCTGCGGCTTGGTGCGCTTGTCGGCGCTGGCGTAGAGCAGACCGCCCAGGAGCCCGACGTTCTTGAGGAAGTGAACCAGGTGGGTCCGCCGGTCCTCCGGCTTCTCCTGCTTCCAGAAGGGGTGGCCGATGAACGTGTTCGGGATCATCGTGAGGGCGAGGATCCGAGCCGACGTCTTCGGCAGGATGCCGAGTGCGAACGTCGATCCCGGCCCCCATCATGATCGCCCCATGCACCTTGGGGATCATCGGATCCTCGGGCAGCATCGGCACGGCTGCCGACGCCCGCTTTGCGTAGCCTTCGGGGTTGTTGAACATGCCGTAACCGGAGTACACGAAGATCCCGGCGAGGAGGAAACGACCGGCGGTTCGGATGAGCGTTCGCATGGGTGATGACTCTAGGCCAGATGTACCGAGCCACCGATCAAATCGGCCCCGAGCGACGATCAGTGCGTGACGGCGTGCGGCGCTCGCTCGATTTTTGGGGCATAGTTCGCGCGATGTCTGCCGAACGCCCGCCGAAGGTCGTGCCGTCGGCGTTCACGAGCAGGGGGCACCGTCTCGCGTACACGGAGTTCGGCGAGGGCAAGCGATGGGTGCTGCTCATGCCCGGCCTGCTCGTCCCGGCATTGATGCAGGAGCACCTCGCCATCGCACTGGCCGCAGGCGGGGCGCACGTCCTGACCCTCGATCCGCTGGGCCACGGCCGGTCCGATCGCCCTGCGGAGATGGCCGAGTACTCCATCGAATCGTTCGCGAGCGATGCGATCGCCCTGCTGGACCACCTCGACATCGACGAGGCGGTGGTGGGCGGAACGTCGCTCGGCGCCAACGTCACCCTGGAGATCGCTCACGCGGCGCCGCAGCGGGTGCGCGGCATGATCATCGAGATGCCGGTGCTGGAAAACGCGCTCGTGGCGTCGGTGATCGCCTTTGGGCCACTCCTGGTCGCTCTCCACTTCGGCGAGCGGCTGATGCGACCGGCGGCCGCAGGCCTTCGACTCATCCCGAGGCGGTTGCTGCCGTTCTGGGGCAACGTCGCGCTGGATGTCGTCCGTCAGGAGCCGGGGCCGAGCGCGGCATTGCTGCAGGGCCTGTTCTTCAGCCACATCGCGCCGTACAGCGCGCAGCGTCGCGAGCTGACCATGCCCGCGCTGGTGATCGGGCACCACATCGACCCGGTGCATCCCTTCTCCGACGCCGGAGTCCTCACGAGCGAGCTGCCCAACGCGCGGCTCGTCGAGGCGTCGAACATCCTCGAGCTGCGTTTCCGGCCAGAACGCATCACCGCTGAGATCGCGGGATTCGTCGCCGAGTGCTGGTCGCCGCGGGCGGTGGCAAAGCCCCGCCGGCAGCGCCGTCGCACCGCCTGACGATAGGCTGGACCCCGTCATGCCCGAGACCGCTGCCCCACGCCCCCGTGTCCTGAGCGGCATCCAGCCGGATTTCGGGTTGCATCTCGGCAACTATCTCGGGGCGCTGCGCAACTGGACCCGCGACCAGGATCGCTACGAGAACTACTTCTGCATCGTCGACCTGCATGCGCTGACCCGGGCGCCGGATCCGCAGCGGTTGCGCGAGCTGACGCTCGAGCTGGCCGCGATGTACATCGCCTGCGGCCTCGATCCGGCGCGCTGCGAGATCTTCGTGCAGTCCCACGTTCGCGCCCATTCCGAGCTGTGCTGGATCCTCGAGACGCTGACCCCGATGGGATGGCTCGAGCGGATGACCCAGTTCAAGGCTCGCAGCGAGGCGCAGGGGCGCGAGCGGGTCAACACCGGCATCTTCACGTACCCGGATCTGATGGCGGCGGACATCCTTCTCTATGACGCCGACTTCGTCCCGGTCGGCGAGGACCAGCGCCAGCACATCGAGCTCTGCCGGGATCTCGCCAACCGGCTCAACTCGCAGCGAGGTGACGTGCTGAAGGTGCCTGCGGCGCTGATCAGCAGCGTCGGCGCGCGAGTGATGGGGCTCGATTCGCCCGAGGAGAAGATGAGCAAGAGCTTCGCCGCGGAACGAGCGGGACATGCCGTGCTGCTGCTCGATCCACCAGACATCGTGCGGCGCAAGGTCGCGCGCGCCACCACTGATACCGAGCCCGCGGTGGGGCGCCCGCCGGGACCCGGCGTTGCGAACCTGCTCGAGATCTACGCGGCGCTGCACGAGATCACGACGGAAGCCGCGCTCGACGAGTTCCTCGGCAAGACCTACAGCGTCCTGAAAGGTGCGGTGGCGGACGCGATCATCGATGAGCTCGTCCCGATCCAGGCGCGGTATGCGGAGCTCCGCGCCGACGAAGCGCACCTCCGCGAGCTCCTCGCCGAGTCCGCTGCGCGGGTGCATGTCGTCGCCGATGCGACGCTGCTCCGCGTGCAGAAGGCGGTCGGACTGCGCTGACCGATCAGGCGATCGCCGCGTCGATCTCCTCGAGCATCGCATGGATCTCAGGTCGCGCGAAATGCTCGCGTGCCGGCTCGAGGAGATCGATGAGCCGCTCCGCGAGCGCGGCCTTGGCGTCCATCGGATGAAGGGAACCGTCAACGTATGCGGCCACCACCTCGTGCTGCGCGTCGAAGACGATCCGTCCGCCGTTCGCCTCCGTCCGATTCACGACGAACGGTCCGCCCGCGATGCCGAAGATGAGCTTGTCGATCCAGTCCAGGATCGGATTGAAGATCACCTCACCAGGCGGGCAGAACGCCTTGCGGATCTTGGTGTTGATCTCGTCAGGACTGTCATGAACGAACACCGCGGAGCTCGGATCGCTCTTGCTCATCTTCATCGCCGAGAACACGTCGCGCACCGCCTCCGGCGGCACCGGCCAGACCGACGGCCGGCGAAGCCCGAGCAGGAGCGGATGATGCAGCGCAACGGGTTTCATCGGCGCGCCGTCGATCCCGCGGACAGCGTGGATGCGCATGTGCGTCGCGACGTCGCGCGCGATCACGTGCGCCTTGCGCTGGTCCATCCCCGCATGGGCGATGTGCACGCCGAGGGTGAAGATGTCCGCCGCCTGCATCGCGGGGTAGATGAGCTTGGCGAAATCGATGCTCTCGCGTTCCTGCCTGCCGAGGATGCTGATGCTTCGCTGCATCCGGGCGAGCGTCGTGTTCTTGCTGACCTCGATCACCGTTGCCCAGTACTCGTCGTCGTCGCGATAGAGATCGGACGCGAGCACGAAATCCACTGAATCCGGGTCCGCATCGACACAGAGGAGCGACGCACGGAATGCTTCGGTGAAATAGCCGGTCGCGATGCGCCGGATCAGGTCGCGATCGCCGCCGAGCTTGTCGTTGATCCAGGTATGCCAGTCGGCGAGGAGCACCGAACAGTGGACCCCGGCCGCGGTGAGATCGCGGACCTTCGACATGCTCATCAGCCCGGTACCGAGGTGCGCCTTGCCGGAGATCTCGAATCCGATGTAATGGCGCAGCTGGAGGCCGGCGTCCATCAGGGGCGGCAACTCGTCAAGGCCGATGATCTCGGCGGTGTTGCGCTCGACGAGCGCCATACGTTCAGCGGTGCTCACGTCCGCTGAGTGTGCCAGACCTGCGTCAGGCGGTGAGCTCAGTCGTCGTGCGTGTCGTCGTATGCCACACGGTGTGGCGCGACCTTATCGAGGAGATCGGCTTCCCAGTCGAGGAGTGCGTCGTGGAGGCGAGCGGTGTTGCGGGCCTGCCAGAGGGACGCCGGAGCCGGGACGGGAAGCACCACTTCGAGCTCCGCGAGCTGGCGCCACATGTCCGGTGGGACCTGACGATCACGCTGCAGGTTGTGATGCTCGACGCTGTCGAGGACGCGTTCGAGGCGCTGAATGTGTTGGATTCGCAGCTGCCGGCGGGCCTTTGCGTCTTCGGCGCGTGCCTTGGCCGCGTCCATGTCGGTGATTGCGCCTTGGAAGCTCATGTCGTTCGTCGTCTCACTGTTGCCTTCGCTGCTCTTTCAGGTTATCCAGCCTGTCATAGATGTAAACGGAGCAGGGTTACGTTCGGATTACGGGCTGAGCAGGGTTAAGGTTCCGGATTCGACATCTCGTCGATGTTTTCGCCCTCGATATGGCGATGGCGTCGCTGTCCTTGCAGGATCGTGACGGCACCCGGGCCGAACACCTCCCAGCGGCCATCACGCAGCACCGCGGCGGTTCGTTCATCGATACCGATGACCTGAGCATCCTCGCCGAGCCCTTCCTGGGCCCAGGGAATCCAGGCGTCGCCGAGGACGTCGAAGTGGGGGAGGATCGCGCATCCCGGGACGAGCCCGAGGGCGTCCACCGATCGCTCATCGACCTCGCCGGGCCAGCTGGTCTGGACGAGACACCACTCGCACAGCGCCATCGCGCCGGCAGATGATCCCGCGAGCGCTGCGCCGGCACGCCAGGCCGCGGCGATCGCCTTCCAGACCGGGCTCGCCCGAAGCACCTCAACGACCCAGCCCGGATCACCGCCCGCGATATACACGAGCCCCGCGCCCGCAGCCGCCTCCACGATCTCTGGAGCGCTTGCATCGTCCTTGCTGCGGATGCGCAGCTCATGCACCTCGAGACCGAGGCTCGCGAACCAGCGACGAGCCGTCTCGACGGCTCCTGACGCGAAGTCCTGCGCAGCGGTCGCCACCACATAGGCCGGTCGCCCGGCGCATGCGTCGCGAAGAATCTCGTCCTGGTGTTCGTTGCCGGGATGGAACTCGTCGCCGCCGACGAGTGCGAGTGGGCCGTACATTGATGACAGTCTCCGCTCTTCCGCGAAAATCGGCGTCACGGCTCCTTCCCCCTACACTCTGGAGCCGCGCTCATGATCGATCCGGAAAAGTACGCCGCCGCAACAGTCGTGTCACGCCGTGACCCGGCACCGGATTTGTGGATCATTCGGATCCGCGCAGACGCGGAGCTGCCGTACCGTCCAGGTCAGTACGTGACGGTCGGACTCCAGTCGAACGGCAAGGTGATCGAGCGACCGTATTCGATCTGCTCATCGCCGCTCGAAGACGAGATCGAGCTGTTCATCGAGCGCGTTCCAGACGGCGAACTGTCCGATCCACTGTTCGCTCTCGGTGTCGGCGGCGCGTTGATTGTTCGCCGGCGTACCAAAGGACTGTTCCTGCGCGAGGCGCCGCTCATCGACGAGCCACATCTCTTTGTCGCCACGGTGACCGGGATCGCGCCCTTCGTCAGCCTGCTGCGGACGCTTGCGTCACGGGCGCGGTCCGGGGAATGGACTCCTGTGCCGATCATCACGCTGCAGGGCGCTGCACGCTCCGCAGAGCTCGGCTATGCGGACGAGCTCGTCGCACTCGCTGACGAATTCTCGTGGTTCACCTACGTCCCCACTGTCAGCCGTCCTTGGGAAGATCCGGAGTGGCGCGGCGAGTGGGGGCGTGTCGAGGACGTCATGCGTAAGTACGCTGATGCGGCCGGGATGCGGCCGGGGAGCGGCGGCATCTTCCTCTGTGGCCACCCCGGGATGATCAGCGGCGCGCGCGCCATCATGCGGCGCGCCGGATTCGACAACAAGGCGATTCGCGAAGAGCAGTACTGGCCGGATTGATGGTTGCCTCGTTCGACTGGGTGACGCTGCATCAGAAGCTCGGGTTCGCCCTCGTCGTCCTGGCAGTGGTGGGTGCGCTGGTGGCGCTGGTCTCGCTCGTGACGCCATTCGTCGGAGTCGTCCTCAAGATCTACCTCCGCCTCCTCTTCCTTGCAGTGGTGGTGCAGGCGATCCTCGGCGGTGTGCTGTATCTGATGGGCAACCGGCCTGCATACGGGCTGCACTATCTCTACGGAGCCGGCATGGCGGCAACACTCGGCATCACGTTCGCCGTCAGCCGCCGGACGCCCTGGCCGCTGTCCAAGATCCCGCTGATCATCGGCGCCATCGTCGCCGTGATATTCGCTGTGCTCGCGCTGGTATCGGGCTGACGGTGTCCAGATTTTCCAAGCAGGTGTCGCAGTGGAGGCGCAGGCTGATTCGGTGATCATCCCGCCGGGCGCTGACGTCGCAGATGGGCCATCCATCCGTGGCGCGCATCTGGTCATCAGGGAGTGGCCGGCGACGGGTACCGACCAGGAGGTGGCGCCACTGCATGTGCACGACGCCGATGACGAGGCCTGGCACGTCATCTCCGGGGCGCTGCGGTTCCGTCTCGACGATCGAGTTCGTCATCGCTGCGGCGGGATCCACGGTGCTGATTCCAGCCGGGATGGCGCACACCTTTGGCAATGCCGGGCCGGCGCCGTCGCGCTACATCATGGTGCTGCCGTCGCGGATCGACGAGCTCATCAGCCGCCTGCACGAGGTCGACGCTGCCGAGCATCCAGCCCTGTACGCTCGCTTTGCCTCCCGGCTCCTCGAGGACCCCGGCTGACGGGACCTACGGAACCGGTGCAGTCACCCGCGGCGGGATCGGTGCTGTGCGATCGAGCACGACAACGTTGAATCGGGATTGCATCCGGATCAGGCCGGCGAGCACGGGCGCGCCGAGGATCATCACTGCGAGCGCGTTGCCCACCGCCCTGAACGCGTCGTACACCAGCGACGTCGCGAGGTAGAAGCGTCCGAAGCGACCAAGCGCGGCCGCCAGGGACAGCCCGGGTTGCCATCCGAAGTCCGGTGCGCCGCGATAGAAGGTCGTCCAGTCCCAGACGTCCAGGAGCGCACCGTAGGCGAATCCGGTCACCACGCCCACGGCCGCGAGCACCAGCACGTCCCGCCAGCTCACCGGGCCGCGCCGCCGGAGCCCCGCCAGCCCGGCGACCAGCCCGACGAAGCCACATCCCACCATCTCGTACGGCAGCCAGGGGCCGATGCCGCCGGTCGCGATCGCTGACGCAAGCAGGGCGACGCTTCCGGCGAGGAATCCATACGACGGCCCGTATACGTAGCCGGCAGCGAGGATCAGGAAGAAGATCGGGCTGAATCCCCCAAGGCCGGTGACGAGGACGAGCCGGAGCGCAGCGTCGATGGCGGCGATCGCCGCGAGGAGCGCGAACCGCCGTGCGTCGAGCTTTCGCGTTGACGTCTCGACGAAGACGAGCACCGCGACGACGCCGATGCTCAGTGCCACAGCTGCTGCCGCCGGCGGGGTGTCGGAGGCCACGAAGGGCCAGAGAAACAGCGCAAGGCCGGCAACGGTGATCGCCGCAACTCTCATGCGACGGCCGCCGGGGTGAGCTCGCGCACGACACCCGCTTCCACCGCGATGGTGCGGTCGGCGACTGCAGCTGCAAGGTTTTTGTCGTGCGTGGCAAGAACGATCGACGTCCCCGCGCGGCGCATCCTCACGATGACGCGGCAGAGCGCATCACGCGCCGCGTCGTCCATGCCGCGCGTCGGCTCATCGAGCAGTGCGATCTTTGGCGCTCCCGCCAGGACGGCGGCGATGGCAGCGCGCTGGCGTTCTCCCGTGCTCAGGTCGCGTGGATCGCGATCGGCGAGGTGGGTGAGCCCGAGCTCGGCAATCAGCGCTGCCGCTTCCGCGTTCTGCGTTTCGCCCCGCACCGTCCACGCGACCTCGGCCGCCACCGTGGGCCGGTGCAGCAGTGCCATGGGGTTCTGGGGGAGGTATGCGAAACGCCCGGGCGCACGTGTGACCGTGCCCGAGAGCGGCGCGAGGAGGCCGGCAATGGTGCGAAGCAACGTCGTCTTGCCGCCTCCATTGGGTCCGACAAGCGCCACCACCTCACCGGCCGAGCCGTCAAGTGAGACGCCCTCGAGCACCGGAATCCGTGCCGGACCGGTTGCGACCCGGTCGAGGCTCCACGCCACAGGGCCGGCCGCGTGTGCCCCGGTGGCACGCACGCCCACAGCGTTCCTCCTGCGGCCGTGTGATTCCCTCCGGACCTCGAGGACCCGGCCGGCGTCGACGGCGAGACTGCGCCCGGGGAGAGCGCTCAGATGCTCAAAGCGGTGCTCGGCCACCACCACGGCGATGCCGTGAGCAGCAAGGTCGACGAGCGTTGCGGCGAGGGCTCGCGCGCCGGCGTCGTCGAGTTGCGACAGCGGTTCGTCGAGCACAAGCATCCGCGGGCGCATGGCGAGCACCCCGGCAAGCGCGAGCCGCTGCCGTTCGCCGCCCGAGAGGGTCGCGACCGCGCGACCGCTCAGGTGCGTGATCCCGGTCTGTTCAAGCGCGTCGAGCACGCGACGGTGCATCACCGCCGGCGACGTGCCGATGTTCTCGAGCCCGAACGCGACGTCGCGCTCGACGGTCGGGTAGACCGACTGCAACTCCGGGTCCTGAAAGACGAAACCAACCTTCGTCGCAAGAACGCGGGTGGGCGTCGTGACCACGTCGTGCCCGCACACGGTGGCCGTCCCCGTCACGGTGCCGCCGTGGAAATGCGGCACGAGCCCGTTGAACACGCGAAGCAGCGAGGACTTGCCGGATCCGGATGCCCCCGAGAGCAGGGTGATGCCCCCGTCGATCTCGAGGTCGACGCCGTCGATGCTCGGGACCTGGGCGTTCGGGTACCAGTACCGGAATCCGGTGAGAGCGGCGATTCCGGGTGCTGTCATCGCCGCCACACCAGCACCGGCGCCACGAGCGCAAGGCAGCAGAGCGCGCCCACGACGCTGACGGCGGGCCATGTCAGGTCTGGGGAACGGATACCAGTCGGTGATGACTCCGGCCACGCGCAGCGCGACGAAGACCACCGCCGCTGCCGCGGAGACGAGTGCGACCACCACATCCGCGCGGCGCCAGACCTGCTCGCTGTAGTGGGTGCGCACGCCCGAGCCATACCCGCGCGCCTCCATCGCTTCAGCGAGCGTGATCGACCCCTCCAGCGCCGTCAGGACGACAGGCACCGCCAGGTCGGGCCACTCGCGCACGCGGCGTGAGCGCCAGCCACGCATGCGCTGGGCATCGCGGATCTCGGTGGCGCTGCGCGCGATGCCGGGGATGAGGTTGAGCGCGGTGCCGATCGCCGCACCCGTCCGTGCGAGCGCCCCCGGGAGCGCGTCGACGAGCGCGTGGGGCTGGAGCACCAGCGAGAGGGGAGCAGCCGCGAGCACCGCCGCTGCGATGCCGATCCCTGTCGAGGCGCCGAACAGCGCTGCCTCGAGGGTGAGCGGACCGCCGATCACCGGGATGCCCGCAGGCAGGACGAGAAACGCGTGATCGCCCGTGTGGCTGGCGAGCGTGGTGGTGGCGATAGCGATCGCCGCAGCCACGCCGAGAGCGATCAGCAGGCCGCGGATCGAGACGCCCGGCCGGCGAAACGCGATCAGGACGTTCAGGGCGCAGAGGAGCACGAGCGTCCGGTAGACGGGGCTCCCCGTGGCCAGCGCGATGGTCACTCCAGAGAGCGACCAGACGGCGAACGCTCGTGGATTCATCGTCGCCGCCGGCGAATCCCCTGGACGCCGAGGAGACCGACGAGCGCAGCCACCACGAGCGCTGCCAGCAGCAATCCAGGCGTGAAGGGACTGGAGATCGATGCGGAAGGGGCGACGTCGGTGACGGGCGAGGCAGTCGCAACGGGTGATGCCTGACCGGCCGTCGCGGTGGGATCGTCGGTGACGTTCGGCTCGACCGCCGCGTTACCGCTCGGAGATGGCTGGCCGGCGCCCTTGGCCGGGGTGGTGGGCGTTGCCGTCCCGCCGGGTGGCGCAGTGCCGGCCGGTGTCGGCTTCGCAGTCGGGACGGGCGTCGGCCGTGCCGTCGGGCTCGGCGTGGGCGTCGCGGTCGAGCACGTCCCGGCCGGCGAGACCGGCGGGGGATCCGCCCCGGCAAGCGGGTCGTATCGGAAGCCGGCGTCATCGCCATTGCCGACGGTCACCGTCGACACGCCTTGCGATGCGCTCGTCCATGCGCCTCCGCCCCGTGACACGAAGAACACCCAGAAGGAGCCCGAGGTGGGAAGGCAGGTGGTGTAGCTCGGCGGCTCGTCGTCGATCTGGCAGATCGCCTCGCCGAGGCCGCCGTAGCTCTCGGTCTTGAACTCGATCTTGCTCGCAGTGAGCAGCGCGAGGACGGTGATGGTCGGTGTTGCGAACCCGACGCACTGGCGCACGACCTGACCGTTTCCGAGCTCGACGACGACACCCGCGCGGTACGCGGACTCCGCCTGCGCGCAGAGCGGCTCTGCCGGGCCGACCCGCGCGGCCGCGGATGCCGTGCCGAGCCCGATCGCGAGCAGCGGCACGGCGAGCGCCAGGCGCCACAGACGCCGCGTCATGTCAGGAGCGGGCGCCGAGCCGGGCGATTCCGGCGGCAATGCGGGGTGCCGGGACTGCGGAGACCTCCACGCCCGACAACTTCGTCCCGGTGGTGTAGCAGGGGGCAGGGCCGCAGTCGAGTGGATAGGGTGCGCGCGCCAGTGCGGGTGGGACCTGGGCGGTGGTGAAGGCGTCGGGTCCGGAGTTGCCCGGGAAGGTGTAGCCACCGCCGGCGTCCTGGGTGGCGATCAGCTCGGCGAGCGGGGCTGTTGCCTCCCGGTGCCCACGCGGACGCCTCCGGGTTCTGCCCGGTGGCCGCCAGGGCCTGGAGCACCAGGGCGGTGGAGTCGGGGTCGGTGCCCGCTCCGGCCTGGTACGGGAAGCCACCGTCACCGTCCTGCTGGGTGTGCAGCCAGGCAAGGGCCGAGGCATTGCGACTCCGCGTCCCCGCGGCGTTGAGCGCCATCAGCACCATCGAGGTGGAGTTGGTGTCGCTGGTGTCGTAGTTGGTGGAGCCGTTGGGATCGTCCTTGATGAGCAGGTAATCCCAGCCACCATCACTGTCCTGCGCGGCGACGAGGTGATGGACGGCGGCGGTGGGCACGGTCTGCCCCGCGGCGACCAGTCCCTGGATGGCGAGCGACTCGGTGAATGCCTCGCCATCGCCGTAGACGCCGGCCTTGTACATGGCGTTGAGGGTGGTGATCAGGTTGACGCCGCCGAAGGAGCTGGGGTTGAGGTGGGCGGCGACCACCGCCTGGATGAGCAGACCGCAGGCGCCCGCGCTGGCGCAGGCGGAGCCGGCCTGGGTGCTCAGATAGGTCATCACCGACGGTCCGCTGCCGTGGCGCAACGCCTTGGGGTCATAGCCGGCGGCGGCCGCCCCGATGGCGTATTCCTCGCTGACGCTGTCGGTGCTCGCACCGAGCGGGATCGACCCGTTCGCCGCCGACTGCTGCGTCTGCAGATACTTCAGCGTGGTGGTCGTCACCTTTGCTTCAGCCGCAGGCGTGAAGCCCTTGGTGAAGGCGACGCTGACGGGGTATGCCGCCATCTCCAGCCCCGGTGGGACCTGGGCGGTGGTGAAGGCGTCGGGTCCGGAGTTGCCCGGGAAGGTGTAGCCGCCGCCGGCGTCCTGGGTGGCGATCAGCTCGGCGAGCGGGGCTGGTGCCTCCCGGTGCCCACGCGGACGCCTCCGGGTTCTGCCCGGTGGCCGACCAGGGCCTGGAGCACCAGGGCGGTGGAGTCGGGGTCGGTGCCCGCTCCGGCCTGGTACGGGAAGCCACCGTCACCGTCCTGCTGGGTGTGCAGCCAGGCAAGGGCCGAGGCATTGCGACTCCGCGTCCCCGCGGCGTTGAGCGCCATCAGCACCATCGAGGTGGAGTTGGTGTCGCTGGTGTCGTAGTTGGTGGAGCCGTTGGGATCGTCCTTGATGAGCAGGTAATCCCAGCCGCCATCACTGTCCTGCGCGGCGACGAGGTGATGGACGGCGGCGGTGGGCACGGTCTGCCCCGCGGCGACCAGTCCCTGGATGGCGAGCAACTCGGTGAATGCCTCGCCATCGCCGTAGACGCCGGCCTTGTACATGCCGTTGAGGGTGGTGATCAGGTTGACGCCGCCGAAGGAGCTGGGGTTGAGGTGGGCGGCGACCACCGCCTGGATGAGCAGACCGCAGGCGCCCGCGCTGGCGCAGGCGGAGCCGGCCTGGGTGCTCAGGTAGGTCATCACCGACGGTCCGCTGCCGTGGCGCAACGCCTTGGGGTCATAGCCGGCGGCGGCCGCCCCGATGGCGTATTCCTCGCTGACGCTGTCCGTGCTCGCACCGAGCGGGATCGACCCGTTCGCCGCCGACTGCTGCGTCTGCAGATACTCGATCGCATGCGATGCAGGGTCGACCTGCGCTGATGCGGTTCTGCTCCCGGCGGTGACGACAAGCGCTGCCGCGCCCATCGCTGCGGTGGTCGCAAGCGCGACCACTCTGCTGGTCCTGCCCATGGTTGGTACCCCACGCGGCGAAGGGGACTCCATCCTTGCCGGAGTTGTCCTCGCCGCATGAGGCTTCCTCCCGTCGTGCGCGGGGATGGAGGTCGACGCCTCGGGTCGGTCTCCTGGCTCACGGATCAACGCCGCAACGGCCGCCTTCCCGGGAGCTCTCACTCCCGGTGGCACGATGGCCGCCGGCTCCCCGCTCACAGTTGCGCGACAGCGCCGGATTCTCACCGGCTTCCCGTCACCCGGAGCGTTATTCAGTTGTGGCCGTCGAGTATGCGCCGGGGTCGGAGGGATTCGTCAAGGGGCCGGTGGGTACACTTGAACCCATGCGCCAAACCGGCTCGCGCGCGGTCGCGGTCATCTCTGTCCACGCCTCTCCGCTGTCGGATCTGGGCAGTGGCGAGAACGGCGGGATGAACCTCGCGATCCGCCGTCTGTGCGAGGGTTTGTCCCTCCGTGGCGTTCCCACCGACGTCTTCGTGCGCCGCGACGGCCCGGGTCCGGACGAGGAACTGATCGCGCCGCTGAGCAGGCTGGTGCGACTCCCCGTCGGCCCGCCCGAGGCACTCCACAAGGAGGAAGTGCGCGAGCTCCTGGACGACTTCACTGTCGCGACCGTCAGGCACGCGGAGTCCGAGCGGCGCTCATATCGCGCCATTCATGGCCACTACTGGCATGGCGGCCTTGTCGGGCGGCAGCTCCGCGAGGCCTGGGGCGTCGCATGGGTGCAGTCCTTCCACACGCTTGCGCTCACCAAGGCGCGCGCCGGGTTGCCGCTGGATGCGCTCAGAGCCCAGGCCGAGGGCGAGCTTGCCGCTCAGGCGGACCGTCTGGTCGCCGCGAGCGCGGCTGAGGCCAAGGACCTGATCCGGTTGTACCGGGCATCCCGTGACCGCATCTGCGTCGCCCAGCCGGGTGTCGATCCCCGCCTCTTTGCGGAGCACGACGGGTCCGGCCTGCGCCGGGATCTCGGTCTGGTGGATGCGCGCGTTGCGTTGTTCGCAGGCAGGCTCGAGCCTCTCAAAGGCACGCAGATCGTGCTTGACGCAGCAGCGCGACTCCGGAGGCGAGCCGAGTACGCAGACCTCGCCGTTGTCATCGCAGGCGACGACAGCGGTGACGGCGCAAAGGATGAGCGTGGCGGCGAGCGCCACCGCCTCGAACGGCATGCGGCACACATCGGCATCAGCGATCACGTCCGTTTTGTCGGCGCCGTGCCGCACGATCGCCTCGCCGACTACTACGCCATGGCCGACGTGTGCGTCGTCCCGTCGCTGACCGAGAGCTTCGGCCTGGTCGCGCTCGAGGCGCAGGCGCAGGGAACACCGGTCGTCGCGGCTTCCGTCGGTGGCCTCCGCGAGGTGGTGGACGACGGCGTCACGGGCTATCTCGTCGAAGGTCACGACCCCGAGGACTACGCGCGGGCGATGTCCGACATCCTCGAGGACCCCGTTCGGAGGGCCGAGATGGGTGACGAGGCGCGCCGCCGGGCCGGACGATTCACCTGGCTTCGCGCGGTCGACCGCCTTTCGGCGATCTACGACCGCATCAGCGTCGGTGGCCAACCGACGGGAAGCCCCTGCGGCTACGAGGACGAAGAGGCGCTCGCTCAGATGAGCAGCGCCGCCAGCTAAGCGCCGGCGGCCCGGTCCACTTCGCGGGCGCGCTGCGCCCGAAGCGTGCTGTCGCGGCCCTCGCGCAGGATCCGGACTGCGGGCCCGGGGAGCTCGCCGGCCTCCAACGCGTAGTCGATCGCGGCAACCACCTTGTCATCGACCAGATGGCTCGGGTACAGGCACTCGGTGAACGCCTCGGCCTCGTCGATGGTGCGTTCCGCCCACATCGCCGGGAGCGCGTCGAGATAGCGCTGGACGTATGGCCGGAGGAGCTCGGGATCAGGGCCATGCGCCATCAGACCGCCGACTCCGACCGATCCGATGTAGAAGCCGCGGAGGATGGCCGACATCGAGGCCACGGAGAGCTCGCCATCGGTCGCGCCCTTCCAGGCCGCGGGCATGGGAGCGCTGGCATCGGCAACCCGCTCCCAGGCTTCCTCTTTCGCGGCCGCTGTCGGCCTCGCGGCAAGACACGCGGTGCCGCGGCGACGGCCGATGTCGCTCGGGTCGGATGCCATGGTCGCCTGGATGAGGGCGACGTCAGCGTGGCCCTCCTCGGCGAGCTGGCCGATGATCAGCCAGCGCAGGTCGGTGTCCAGGTCGATGCCCGGGATGGTCTCCGAGCCATCGAGCATCGCGGCGACCTTGGCCAGCGACTCCTCGGATGCTGCAGTACCGACGAGGATGCGAGCCCAGATGAGGCGCATCTCGGCGGGCAGATCCGCGTTGTTGGCCTGCGCGACCGCAACCTGGTGGAGGCGCTCGCGCGCGGTGCTGCGGTTCTCGGGATCCCCGTAGAGGTCAATGGCGGATCGCGCCTGGCTGGTGACCCGCTCGACCAGCAGTGAATCCTGCTCCGCGGGCGCATGCCGCGCAACCAGCTCGACGAACTCGCGCGCCGGCATCTCGCCATCGCGGGTGAGATCCCACATCGCCGCCCAGCACAGCGCGCGCGCCAGGGGGTCGGCAAGCTTGGAGAGGTCGGCCTTGAGCGTCGCGAGCGAGCGATCGTCAAAGCGCAGCTTCGCGAATGTCAGGTCGCCGTCATTGAGGAGGACCAGGTCGCAGACGCGCTCGCCGACGAGCTCGTTGATCGGGGTCATCGCACCCGTCAGATCCGTCTCGACGCGACGCCGGAGGCGGATGACGCCCTTGGCGTCGCGGTCGTACAGGCCGATCCCTGCGCGATGGGCGCGGAGCGTGGGATGCGTCGGAATCGCGGTCTGCTCGACGACGAACGACGTGTACCGGCCGTTCTGCTCCGAGAGATGCGCATGGAAGGTGTTCAGCCCCGTGGTCTGCAGCCAGTCCTGCCCCCACCGTGTCAGGTCGCGCCCTGAGGCGCGCCGCAGGCAATCGAGGAACTCCTGCAGGTCCGCGTTCCCCCAGCGGTACCGCTTGAAGTAGTCCTGCACGCCACGCATGAATGCGTCGTCGCCAACCCAGGCGACGAGCTGCCGCATGACCGACGCGCCCTTGTGGTACGTGATCCCGTCGAAGTTCTGGCGCACCGACACGGTGTCCGGCACGTGATCGGCGATGCGATGCGTCGTGACCAGCTGGTCCTGGCGTGCGGCGATCGACTTGACGCTGTTGGCGAAATCGACCCACGCGTTGGTGAAGCGCGTGGACTTCTCCATCGCGAGGTTGGCCATGTACGTCGCGAACGTCTCGTTGAGCCACAGGTCGCCCCACCACCGCATGGTGGTGACGTCGCCAAAGCCGTGCACATGCGCCATCTCATGGAGGATCGTCTCGGCGCGGCGCTGCAACTGCGCCTCGCTCGCCTGGCCTCGATGGATGTAGGCCTCGTTGAACGTGACGCAGCCCGGGTTCTCCATCGCGCCCATGTTGAATTCGGGCACGAACAGCTGGTTGTACTCGTCGAAGGGGTAGGTCAGCCCGAAGTACTTCTCGAAGAAGTCGAGGCCGGCAGTGGTGATGTCGAAGATCTCGTCCGCCTGCGCGTCGATCCACGTGGCGAGTGACTCACGGCACCAGAGCGCCATCGGGATGTCCCGGTGCTTGCGCTCGACGGTGTGGTACTTCCCGGCCACGACGGCGATGAGATAGGGGGGCAAGGGCGGCGTGGTGTTGAAGTGCCACGTCTTGGCGGAGCCGCGTGGCTCGGTGCGGAGGATGCGTCCGTTGCTGCAGACGCGCCAGGCGCTCGGGGCGGTGACGCTCATGGTGACGCCGGCTTTGAGGTCCGGTTGATCGAAGCAGGCGAGGACCTTGTGCGCGTCGAAGGGCTCGAAGTGGGTGTACACATACACCTCGTCGTCCACGGGGTCACGGAGCCGGTGGAGGCCGACACCCGTGTGCTGGTACTCGCACTGCGCGGTGACCGAGAGGCGGTTGGAGCCGGCGCGGAGGCCGCGGAGCCAGAGCACGTTGCCGTTGAAGCCGTGCTGGGCCTCGCTCAGGCGCTTGCCGTTGAGCGTGCACTCATCAATCGATCGCGCGGCGATGTTGATGAAGGTCTCCGAGCCTTCGTGAGCGGCGTCGAAGACGATCGTCGTCGCGCTCTGGAAGGTTTCGGCGTCCGGGTCGTCGCTGAGCACCAGCGAGACCTCGTACGAGAGGTTGGACAGCAGCGCCGCGCGAGCCTGCGCGTCTGTTTCGGTGAGATTGTCCTGGAGCGGCGGCCGGTCGAGAGCGGTCAGT
Source organism: Candidatus Dormiibacterota bacterium (assembly GCA_963833055.1). GTDB lineage: Bacteria > Chloroflexota > Dormibacteria > Aeolococcales > Aeolococcaceae > Palsa-851. The sequence goes on from CAWHWM010000002.1 coordinate 231,589, forward strand.
GTCACGTATCGAAGCCTACTAAACTCGCCCCGGGAACCACGGGACTGGCGATCAGTTTGTTTCCTGGGCCGACTGGTGCCTGGCTGGAGGATCGTTTGTTACGATCGGCCGCGATGCTGTCGGGCTACGCGCCGATCCTCTTCTTCTTCGGCATCTGCGCGGCGTTTGCTGTCCTTGCACAGTTGCTCAACGCGGCGCTCGGTCCGAAGCGTCCCTCGCCAACCAAGGACCTTCCTTATGAGTCGGGGATGGTGCCGAGGGAGAGCGCGCGCCGCCGTTTCTCGGTCAGCTTCTACGTCACGGCGATGCTGTTCATCATCTTCGACGTTGAATCCATCTTCCTGTTCCCGTGGGCGACCATCGTCCGGGAGCTGAAGGTCTTCGGGATCGTGGAGATGGGGATCTTCATCGCCACACTGCTGGTCGGACTGCTGTACGTCTGGCGCAAGGGAGCTCTGCGATGGGACTGAACAACGAGTTGATCGTTCCGGGTGGAGCGGGCAGGAGCATCCTCCTGGCCGACGCGGATGCCGGCACCATTGCCCTGCCGCGTACCGGGGCGGCGGAACGGACCGCCTTGCAGAGCGGGTTTGTCACCACGACCTTCGGCAAGCTCATCCAGTGGGGCCGGTACAGCTCGCTGTGGCCGGCGCTCTTCGGGCTCGCCTGCTGCGCGATCGAGATGATGGCCACGGGAGCCGCCCGCTACGACATGTCCCGCTTCGGATGTGAGGTCTTCCGGGCGTCACCGCGGCAATCGGACCTGATGATCGTCGCCGGGCGCGTCTCGCAGAAGATGGCGCCGGTGCTCCGTCACATCTACGACCAGATGCCGGAGCCCAAGTGGGTGATCAGCATGGGCGCGTGCGCCTCCAGCGGCGGCATGTTCAACAACTACGCGATCGTCCAGGGTGTCGACAAGGTGGTGCCCGTTGACGTCTACATCCCTGGATGCCCGCCCCGCCCCGAAGGGCTGCTCGACGCGGTCATGAAGCTGCAGAAGAAGATCGCCGGGGAACTCCCCGGCTCGCTGCTCGGGTAGCGCGATGACCGCCGTGGGATCGCCCATGAGCGGCGCGCGCGCAGCGGACCTCCTCGAGCGGGAGCTTCCGGCTGCGGTGCGCCGGCGGGACACCGGGTTCAATGAGGTGACGCTCTGGGTCGATCGCACCGACCTCGTGGCCGTGTGCACGCTCCTGCGTGACCACCCTGACGGCGCGTATACGACCCCGGTCTTCGTCACCGCGGTGGACTGGCCCGACCGCGAGCCGGCGGAGCCGCGCTTCGACGTGGTGTACATGCTGCGCTCGCTCCAGCACAACGATGTCTGCCGCCTGATCGTCCAGGTCACCGAGGACGATCCCAACGTGCCCACGCTTGAGGGTGTCTTCGCCGGCATGGACTGGCACGAACGCGAGTGCTTCGACCTGATTGGGATCACCTTCACGGGTCACCACGACTTGCAGCGGATCCTCCTACCGATGGACTGGGAAGGTCACCCCCTGCGCAAGGACTACGCGTCATTCGGCGAGCCGATCGCGTTCACCCACAACCTCGAGTGGGCGCTCCCGGCGCAGGAGCGGCCGCGCGACATGCCCGGAGGATCGCGATGACAGCGCTGCCACCGCCGGGCACGGACACGGAGACGGCGCCACTCGATCCACTCAGCGAGCAGTACGAGGCGGGTCGCGAGATGCTGGGCATCGAGCATGGTCTCGACGCCATCGACCTGGTCGAGATCGGCGACAGCACCATGGAGCTGAACATGGGGCCGATGCACCCCTCGACGCACGGTGTGCTTCGACTGGTGCTCAACCTCGACGGCGAGGTGGTGCGCGAATGCCGGCCCGACATCGGCTATCTCCACACCGGCTTCGAGAAGGACTTCGAGCGACACACCTACCAGCAGTGCATCCCGTACACGGACCGGATGGACTATCTGTCGCCGCTGTTCAACAACCTCGGGTTCTCCCTTGCCGTCGAGAAGCTGCTCGGCATCGAGGTGCCGCTGCGCGGCCAGTACCTGCGCGTGATCATGTGCGAGCTCTGCCGCCTCGCCAGCCATCTGCTCTGGTATGGCACGAGCGCCCTCGATCTCGGCGCGACCACCGCGTTCGTCTACGCGTGGCGCGACCGCGAGAAGCTGCTCGACATCAACGAGCTGGTGAGCGGCGTCCGCATGCACACGTCGTTCATCCGCGTCGGTGGCCTGCTCGCCGACGTCCCCGATCCGTTCTACGAGATGGTCGGCGCGGTCATCAAGACCTTCCCCAAGCTCATCGATGAGCACGAGCTGCTGATCACCAAGAACCCGATCTGGCGCCAGCGCACGATCGGCCTGGGCCGGCTCTCGCCAGCCGACGCGATGGCCTACGGCGCCACCGGGCCGGTGCTCCGCGGCAGCGGCATCCCGTACGACCTTCGCAAGGCCCAGCCCTACAGCTCGTACGACCACTTCGACTTCGACGTCCCGATCGGCCGGACCGGGGATGTGTACGACCGCTATCTCGTGCGCATGCAGGAGATGCGGGAGTCGCTGAAGATCATCACGCAGGCGTTCGAGAACCTGCCCGACGGTCCGGTCAACACCACCGACCGCCGCGTGGCGCTCCCGGCGCGCAACGAGCTCAACACGAGCATGGAGTCGCTCATCCATCACTTCAAGCTCGTCACCGAAGGGATGCGCGTCCCGGCCGGTCAGGTCTACCAGGCGGTGGAGTCACCCCGTGGCGAGCTCGGCTTCTACCTGGTGAGCGATGGCGCCAACCGGCCCTACCGGTGCAAGGTGCGCGCGCCATCCTTCAGCAACCTCAGCGCGCTGCCCCACATGGTCCGCGGCGAGCTGATCGCGGACGTCGTCGCCGTCATCGGCTCGATCGACATCGTCCTCGGGGACGTCGATCGATGACATTGCAGGCGGAGACCCGGACTGCGATCGAACGCGCCCGCGACAGGTACCCGCGCGCCCGCAGCGCGATCCTTCCCGCGCTCTGGGCCGTCCAGCACGAGCAGGGCCTGATCACACCGGATGCCATGAGTGAGATCGCCGGCATCCTCAAGGTCACGCCGAGCGACGTCGAAGCGGTGTCGACCTTCTACTCGATGTACTTCCAGCACCCCCACGGGCGCCACGAAGTCATCGTCTGCATCAACGTCTCCTGCGCGCTGCGAGGCGCCGAGGAGATCGTCGACCACCTCGAGCGCAGCCTGGGCTGCGCATCGGGAGAGACGACAGCGGACGGCGCCTTCACCTGGTCCAGCACCGTCGAATGCCTAGGCGGCTGCGGCGGCGCCCCCACCATGCAGGTGGACCACCATTTCCAGGAAAACCTGACCCCCGACCGCGTCGACCAGATCCTCGGAGCGCTGAGAGAGACGCCGGCACCGCACGAAGAAGGCGCAGTCGAGGCGGGTGGCGCCGCGGGGGGAAGCGCCGGCGCGCAAAAGGCGCGACGGCGAGGGGTACCCGCGGAGACAGGACCCGCCCCCACAGCGCCTGCCGATGCGGGGCCAGAAGCGAAGATCACAGACGCGACTGCCCCTAAGGAGCCTGAGCAATCGGCGATCACCGGTCCGGGCACAACGAAGCCCACGAGACGCCGCGGTAAGGCGGGTCAGTAGGATGCAGCGGCCGATGAAAACCACCGCGCCGGAACCGATGGGTACCGATGGCTGAGTACAAGCTGCTCACCAAGGACTTCGGCGCAGACGCGCTCCAGACCCTGCGTGGGTACGAGAAGGCCGGCGGCTACCAGGGCCTTCGTGACGCGTTCAAGAAGTTCACGCCGGAGACGCTCATCGCAGAGGTGAAGACGAGCAACATCCGCGGGCGGGGAGGGGCGGGGTTCCCGACGGGGATGAAGTGGTCGTTCCTCCCGAAGGATGTGTTCCCGCGCTACCTGTGCTGCAACGCGGACAAGTCCGAGCCGGGATGCTTCAAGGATCGCTATCTCATCGATGAGAGCCCGCATCAGCTCATCGAAGGGCTGCTGATCGCGTCGTACGCGCTGCAGGTGAACACGTCCTTCATCTACATCCGCGGCGAGTACCACGATCAGCGCCTGCTCCTCGAGCGCGCAGTCGAGGAGGCGCGCGCCGGTGGATACATCGGCAAGAACATCCTCGGCAGCGGTTTCGACTGCGATGTCATCGTCCACGGTGGCGCGGGCGCATACATCTGCGGTGAGGAGACAGCCCTCATCGAGTCATTGGAAGGGCTTCGCGGCCAACCACGGCTCAAGCCACCGTTTCCTGCGGTCAAGGGCCTCTACGGTCAGCCGACGGTCGTGAACAACGTCGAGACGCTGTGCAACATGCCGCACATCGTGCAGCGCGGCGGTGAGTGGTTCAAGTCGCTCGGCACCGAGAAGAGCTCGGGGACGAGAGTGTTCTGCGCCAGTGGCCACATCAACCGTCCCGGCAACTACGAGATGCAGCTCGGGACGCCCATCCGCGAACTGCTCGAAGAGGAATGCGGCGGTATCTGGAAGGGCCGCTCCATCAAGGCGTTCCAGCCGGGCGGCGGTTCGATGCAGGTGCTCATGCCGCAGCACCTCGACCTGCCACTCGACATGAACGAGGTGCAGGCGGCGGGGTCATCGCTCGGAGCAGGCGCGATGATCTTCATGGACGAGACGACGTGCCTCGTCGACGTGTCGATGCGGCTCGTCGACTTCTACCGGCACGAGTCGTGCGGAAAGTGCGTGCCCTGCCGCGAGGGAACCTACTTCGAATCGGAGCTCATGCACCGTCTCGAGGCCGGCCTCGCAACACGGGCCGAACTCGCGAGTCTCGCTGACATCTGCTCGAACATGGACGGCCGTTGCTTCTGCCCGCTGGGTGACACCGCGACCTGGTTCGTGATGTCGGCATACAAGGCCTTCCGCGAAGAATTCGAAGCGCACTGCGGGGCCGGGCGCTGCCCGGTGAGGGCGCAGGCCACGGCGCTGGTGGCCTGATCGCGGTGGCGGAGACGGGAACGCCACCCGAGCAGCCGGACGACGGCCGCGTCGGCATCAGCATCGACGGACGCGAGCTCCGTGTGCCCAAGGGGACGCTGGTGCTCGACGCCGCGACAGAGGCCGGCATCCACATCCCGATCTACTGCGCGCATCCGAAGATGGACCCCGTTGCGGTCTGCCGGATGTGCCTCGTCAACATCGAGAAGTTCCCGAAGCCGCAACCCGCATGCGCGACCGTCGCGGGTGACGGCATGGTCGTGCGGACCGACCTTCCCGAGGTCACGAAGCTTCGCGAGGGCATGCTCGAGTTCCTGCTGCTCAACCACCCGCTCGACTGCCCGGTGTGCGATCGCGGCGGCGAGTGCGACCTGCAGGACTTCACGTTCCGCTACGGCCCGGGCATCTCGCGGTTTCCGATCACGGAGAAGGTCCACTTCAAGAAGGCGATCCCGCTCTCCGAGCACATCGAGCTCGACCAGGAGCGCTGCATCCTCTGCTGGCGCTGCGTCCGCTACTACGACGAGATCACCGGCGAGAAGGAGATCGTCCTGCAGCAGCGCGGTGTCGACACGCTTGTGTCCACCTTCGACGATCGCCAGCTGGAGTCGAAGTTCCAGGGCAACCTGCCCGAGGTCTGCCCGGTCGGTGCGCTGACGCACCGGAAGTACCGCTTCGTCTCGCGTCCGTGGGATCTGCAGCGCACCGCCAGCATCTGCCCCGAGTGCTCGTACGGCTGCAACATCAACGTCGACAGTCGCGACTTCGAGGTGCGCCGTTTCGCGTCGCGTGACAATCCGCTCGTCGACGACATGTGGCTCTGCGATCGCGGGCGATACAGCTTCGACAAGTGGAACAGCTCCGAACGGGTTCGCCGTCCTGTGCTCCGCACCGACAACGACTCGCGCGACGTGAGCGTCCCCGAGGCGATCACGCAGGCTGCACGCCGGCTTCGTGAGATCGCAGACGAGTACGGCCCTGCATCGATCGGCGTCCTCGGCTCGAATGCCAGCACCAACGAGGAGTTGTTCCTGCTCGAGCGCCTCGCGCGACAGGTGATCGGCACGCCGCACGTCGACCATCAGCTCGATGCGTTCGAGGATCTTTCGGCCGCGGAGCACGAGCTCGGCATTGCGGATATCGAGGAATGCGATGCGCTCGTCGTGCTCGGCGCAGAGCCCGAGGAGCAGGCGCCGGTGCTGACGTTGCGGCTGTACAAGGCGGAGCGCAAGAAGAACGCGCGCGTGCTCCGCCTGAGCGGCGATGTCGCAATTGCTGATGCCGTGGCTGCCGCAAATGGCGCATCGCGGATCGGCCTCATCGCCGACGAGACCAACCGAGCGCATGCTGCCGAAATCGCAACGGCGCTCGGATCGGTCGGCTCCGTACGCCGTCTCACGATCACTCGCGGCATCAACGGGCGCGGCGCCAAGGACCTCGGTCTGCTCCCGAATCTCGGCCGCGCGTATGCATCAGTCACCGAGGCGGGCAAGACGGGGCGGCAGATCCTCGAGAGCCTCGCCGCGGGCGAGATGCGCGCTCTGATCATCCTTGGACCCAACCCGGCGCTCGAAGCCGCAGGGGATCTGCTCGAGCGAGCGGTGCGCAAGGCCGCATGTGTCGTCGCGTTCGACACCCGCCCCGGCGTCGTCTCGCGCAATGCGACAGTGCTCTTTCCCGGCCACGCCATCTTCGAAAAGGCCGGCAGCGTCACCAACACCGAAGGTCGCGTGCAGCGCATTCGCGCAGGCCTGCCACCCGCGTCTGCAACGCCGACAGAGACGCGCGTGCTCACGAGCATCGCCAGTGAGATGGGCGCGGTCGGATGGGGTTCCGGCGATCCGCTCGCAGTCAACCGGTTGCTGCGTGAAGAGGTTGCCGCCTACGGCCACGCCGGCAACGGCGGCCGCGCGCTGTTCACCGCCGAGGCAGTGGCGTGATCGGGCCCGATGATCTCTGGTGGGTACTGCTCATCAAGTGCGGTGTCCTTGTCGTCTTCCTGCTCACAGCGTTCGCGTACCTGACACTCGCCGAACGCAAGATCTCAGCCCGAATCCAGCTTCGCTACGGCCCGAACCGGGTTGGCCCTTTCGGCATGCTCCAGCCGGCTGCGGACGGGTTGAAGCTCTTCTTCAAGGAGAACGTCGCTCCGGCTGAACGCGACAAGGTCCTCTACCTGGTCGGACCAAGCCTGGCCGGCGGTGCGGCGCTGCTCGCCTACGCCGTGATTCCCTGGGGAACCAACAACTGGTTCGGACACGAGTTCCACTGGGACATCGCCCACATCAACGTCGGGCTGCTGTTCATCCTCGGAATCACGTCGCTCGGTGTCTACTCATTGTTCCTCGGCGGGTTCGCATCCAACAGCAAGTACTCGTTGCTGGGAGGATTGCGCTCATCCGCACAGCTCATCTCCTACGAGATGGCAGTGTCGTTCGCGCTCATCGGCGTCGTCATCCTGTCCGGGTCACTGGACCTGGAGCAAATCGTCGGCTCGCAGCACGGACTCTGGTTCATCGTGCTGCAGCCACTCGCATTCATCCTGTATTTCACTGCGGCGTTCGCTGAGACGAACCGGTTGCCGTTCGACCTTCCCGAGGCGGAGACAGAGCTCATCGCCGGATATCACACCGAGTATTCGGCGATGCGTTTCGGCCTCTACTTCCTCGGCGAGTACATCAACATGGTCACGGTCTGCTCGATCGCGACGGCGCTGTTCCTCGGTGGCTGGCTGCCGCTGCTGCCATTCCATCCCTTCGACTGGATCCCGGGTCCGATCTGGTTCCTCGGCAAGGTCTTCGTGCTGCTGTTCGTGATGATCTGGGTGCGCTGGACGCTCCCGCGCCTGCGCTACGACAGGCTCATGAACTTCGGGTGGAAGGTGTTGCTCCCACTCGGCCTCATCAACATCGTCGTCACCGGCGCGATCGTCGCGCTGCGGGCATAGTGATGGCGAGGGTGCGGCCGTGATCAAGGAGATTGCGAAGGGACTCGCATTCACGCTCAAGAAGATGGGGACGCACCCCATCACCGTTCAGTGGCCTGAGGAGCAGAAGCCGGTGTCGCCACGTCATCGCGGCCGGCACATCCTCCACCGGTACGACAACGGCCTCGAGCGCTGCATCGGCTGCGAGCTCTGCGCCGCGGCGTGCCCGGTCGGGTGCATCTACGTGCTCGCCGCCGAGAACGACCCCAAGTCACCTATCTCCCCTGGAGAGCGCTACGCCGAGCGGTATGAGATCAACCTCATGCGCTGCATCTACTGCGGGTACTGCGCGGAGGCGTGCCCGACCGAGGCCATCACGCTCGGTCCGCGGTTCGAGCTCGCCGACTACCGCCGTGAGCGCACCGTGGTCACGAAGGCGGAACTGCTCGAGTCGTGGCCTGGCTTCGCGCAGGCGCAACGTCCCAACAGCCCGGTTGGCGCGGGCGCCGACCAGACCGGTCGCGAGGAGCTCGATCCGGGTGTGCGCCCGCGCGCCGCGTGGGCAGCTCAGGAGAAGACCCTCGACCACCAGCTGGCGCCACATCCGGGTGACCTCGGCGTCCCGGTCGACGTTCCGACCGTCATCGAGCCCGGTGCGGGGAAGACGTCGTGACGGTGATCTTCGCGGTGGTGATCGCGCTTGCGGCGGTGAGCGCGCTGGGCGTTGTGCTTTCGCGCCAGACCATCTACTCGGCGCTCAGCCTCGTGCTCACCGTCACGATGCTCGCCGTCTTGTTCCTGCTGCTCAACGCCCAGTTCCTGTTTGCGGTGCAGCTGATCATCTACGCCGGCGCCGTGATGGTGCTGTTCGTGTTCATCGTGGCGCTGCTGAGCCCTGACTCCGAGGACCGTCCCACCTTCGATCTGCGCGCGATCATCGGCATCCTCGGAGTCCTCGTCGTCACCGTCCTCGTCTTCATCGCCGCCCGCAACGGCATCACATACAACACCAACGGTTTTCATGGGGCGTCGGTGGGTGCCGCGAGCAATCCCTATCAGACGTTCAAGTTTCCGGAGAACGCGGTGAACAACGCCGGCAACGTGCAGACGGTGGCCGGCCAGCTGTTCACCAACTACCTGCTTCCCTTCGAGATCACCTCGATGCTGCTGCTGGTGGCAGCCATCGGCGCGGTGTACCTGACCAGGCGGTCGAGCCCGTGAGCGAGCGACGCGGATGCTGAATCCGAATCTGTTCCCGTTCCTGCTCGGGCTCGCGGCCTTCCTGTTCACGGTGGGCGCGATGGGCGTCCTCATCAGGCGCAACCCGATTGTCGTGTTCATGTGCATCGAGCTCATGCTCAACGCGGCCAACGTTGCGCTGGTGGCCTACGGCCGTTTCCTCAACAGTGAGGAGGGCCAGATCTTCGCGTTCATGGTGATCGTCGTCGCCGCCGCTGAGGTCGTCGTGGGGCTCGCGCTGATCACCCAGATCTTCCGGCTCGGTCGCGAGCTCGACGTCGACGACCTGAGCGAGATGAAAGAGTGAACGTCAGCACAGCGTCCACGCTCGTCATCCTCGTCCTGCTCTTTCCCCTGATCGGCTCGGCGCTGAACGGGTTCCTCGGACCGGTCTTCGGACGGCGGTTCGTGAACATCGTCGGGACGGTCTCGATCTTCGCGTCCTTCGTGGTGTCCTGTCTCGTGCTTGCGCAGGTCGTCGGCGCGCCGGCCGGTCATGCCGCAATCACCGTCCGTCTCTGGGACTGGATCAACCTCGGTGGCGGCACCAACCTGTCGGTCGGGATGGACTTCACGCTGGACGCCCTGGCCGCGTTGATGCTCATGGTCATCACCGGAGTCGGCTTCCTCATCCACGTCTACAGCGTCGGCTACATGGAGCACGACACAGGGTTCGCACGCTTCTTCAGCTACATGAACTTCTTCATCTTCTCGATGTTGACGCTCGTGCTCGCGGCGGACCTGGTGATCCTCATCATCGGGTGGGCGCTCGTCGCGTTGAGCAGCTACCTGCTGATCGGCTTCTGGCACGACCGTCCGACGGCCGTCCTGGCGGCGCGCAAAGCCTTCATCACCCAGGTCATCGGCGATGTCGCGCTTGTGATCGCCGCGTTCCTCATCGTGCTGCACACGCACACGCTCAGCCTGCCGAACATCTTCGCGCGCACGCAGGCGTTCCCAGCGGGAGGCCTGCTCATCACGGGCATCTGTGTGCTGCTGGCGATCGGCGCCTTTGCCAAGAGCGCGCAGTTCCCGCTCCACACGTGGCTGCCGGACGCGATGGAAGGGCCAACTCCGGTCTCAGCCCTGATCCATGCCGCCACCATGGTCACGGCCGGCGTCTATCTCATCGCCCGTTTTCACGTGCTCTTCAACCTCGCTCCCGTCGCCGAGGGCATGGTCGCCTGCGTCGGTATGGGAACCGCCGTGATGGCGGGCATCATCGCCCTCTCGCAAATCGACATCAAGCGCGTGATCGCCTATTCGACGATGTCCCAGATCGGGCTGATGATCTACGCGGTCGGGATTGGCGCATACACCGCCGGGCTGTTCCACTTCGCGATGCACGCGGTGTTCAAGGCCCTCCTCTTCATGGCGGCGGGCAACGTCATCCACGCGCTCCACGATGAGCAGGACATCCGTCTGATGGGCGGCCTGCACTCGCGAATGAAATGGACGCACCTCGCCTTCGGCGCAGGGTCACTCGCGCTGAGCGGCTTCTTCCTCTTCTCGGGCTGGTTCAGCAAGGAGGATCTCCTCGGCTTCGGCACGGTTTCCGGTCCGGGCGCGGCGCCATGGCTGCTGTACGTCGTCGGCGTGGGCGTCAACGTGCTCACGGGCCTCTACGCCTTCCGGCTCTACTTCACGGTCTTCCAGGGAGAGCCGCAGACGGCGCGTGGGTTCGCAGTCAAGGAAGCCGGTTTGCCGATGCTCATCCCGGTGGTGATCCTCGGCGTGCTCTCGGTCGTCGTCGCGTGGCCGTTGCAATTCCCGCTCCCCAACACCATCCACGTGTTCAGCGATTTCCTGAACCCCGTCTTCGCCGGCTCGCAGTCACCCTTGTTACACGACCCGTCCTTCGGACCCGCGCTCGTGGGTCTGATCATCGGGACGGCGGCGAGCCTGATCGGCATTGGACTGGCGATGCGCCTCTGGTATGAGCACCGCCCGGACCCGCAGGTCGTCCTCTCCAGGCTGCCACGCGTGATCCCGCTGCTGTCGTACAACAAGTTCTACTTCGACGAGATCTACGACCGTGCGCTCGTCCAGCCCATGAAGGCTGTCGCGCGCACCGCACGCCGTGTCGTCGAACCGGACGTGATGGACAGCTGGGTGGAGGGGATCGGCAGTCTGCTCCGTGGGTTCAGCTTCGATCTGCGAACCGTCCAGACCGGGATGATCCGCGACTACGCGTCCATCTTCACCGTGTTCGCGGTGGTGTTCGTGGTCGTGTGGGTGTTCATCGCGCGATGAATCACATCCCCTGGCTCACGCTGCTGATCGTCATCCCCGCCGGGGCCGCGATCCTGCTGCAGCTCGTCCCGCGCCGCCTCACCGCCGCTGTCAAGGGGTTGACGATCGCCGCCACGCTCGCCGGTGCGGTCATCGTCACGCTGCTGCTCATCTGGATGCCCGGCAACAAGGCGTCGGGAGGTCCGCTGCCCCTGCATTTCCAGGAGACGCACGCGTGGTTGCCGGCGATCAACGCCACGTACCACCTCGGCATCGATGGCATCTCGGCCTGGCTGCTCGCGCTCAACGCGGGCGTGTTCCTGCTCGGAACGCTCGCCATCTCGCGCAAGAGCACCGACCGGCTGCGCTTCTACTGCACGCTGCTGCTGCTGACGGAGGCCGCCACCACCGGCGTGCTGCTGTCGATCGACCTGCTGCTCTTCTACATGTTCTGGGAAGGGATGCTCGTTCCCCTCTACATCCTGCTCAGCAACTGGGGCGGTGAGAAGCGCGGTCCGGCGACGGTCAAGTTCATCGTGTACACGGTCGCGGGCAGCCTGCTGATGCTGGTCGCGATCATCTATCTGTACGTCCAGTCGCCATCCGGCTCGTTCGACCTGGAGAGCATCCTCTCGCAACCGATCAGCTCGGGCTCGGCGTTCGTCATACCCATCATCCATCTCACCACGTTCACGCCCAAGGAGCTGGCGTTCTTCTGCTTCGCGCTGGCCTTCGCCATCAAGATCCCGATCGTGCCGTTCCACACGTGGCTCCCCGACCTCTACGAGGCATGCCCGCCGGCCGTGCTGGTGTTCTTCGCCGGCATCGTCAGCAAGCTCGGCGCGTATGGCTTCATCCGCTTCGCGCTGACGCTCTTCCCCGGCGAGATGGAGAAGTACCGATTCATCCTCGCCGCGTTAGCGGTGCTCAGCATCATCTACGGCGCGTTGATGGCGCTCTCGGAACGCGACTTGAAACGCATCGTCGCCTACGCGAGCATCAGCCATCTTGGCTTCATCGCGCTCGGCATCTTCTCGCTGACCGACAACGGTATCAACGGCGCAGTCATCCAGATCGTCAATCACGGCATCATCATCAGCGCGCTCTTCCTGATCGTCGGTTACGTGGAAGCACGCACCGGCACACGCGATCTCGGCGAGCTGTCGGGACTCGAGCGACGAATGCCGTGGCTGTACTTCTTCTTCCTGATCGCCACACTCGCATCGCTCGGGATGCCCGGCATGAACAGCTTCGTGGGTGAGTTCACGATCATGCTCGGCGCGTTCCAGCTCAACTGGGTGTACGCCGTGCTTGCGGGTGGTGGCGTGATCCTCGCTGCCTGGTACATGCTCCGGTTGCACCAGGGCCTGATGCACGACCCGCCGAAACCTCGTACCGAGAGGGTGCACGACCTGCACTTCGGTGAGGGGCTGCTGCTCGTGCCGCTGGTCGCGCTGATGATCTTCATCGGCCTGTATCCCAAGCCGATCACCGATATCTCGACCGGATCGGTCAGCACCACCGTGAACATGATCCAGCCCGGCGCGTCGAATCCGGGGACGCAGTGATGATGATCGCGGCGTCCCCGGTGCCATTGACGTTTCCTGGTGGGCGTGACCTCGTCGGGATCCTCCCCGAGATCGTCCTCGCCGGCGTGTTCCTGCTCACCATGCTCCTGGATCTCGTCATTCCAGCCACGAAGCGCACGTGGATCGCGGGGTTCGCGCTGGTCGGACTTGCCGCCACGTTCGGCGTCGTCATCTGGGCGTGGTTCGACGCGAACCCCGGCCGCCTCGTGTATTCCGGCTCGTTCGCCTACGACCGCTTTGCGCTCTTCGTGGACGCGATCCTGCTGGTGAGCGCCGGACTTGTGGTCATGATCAGCCCGAACTACCTCAACCGGCGGGGGATGCACTACGGCGAGTATTACGCGCTGATCCTCGCTGCCACGCTCGGCATGATGTTGCTCGCCGGCGCGACGAGCCTGATGGTCATCTTCCTGGCAATCGAGCTGCTCTCGCTGGCGCTCTACATCCTCAGCGGCTTCTCGCGCCACGAGGAGCGCTCGCAGGAGGCGGCGCTGAAATACCTGCTGCTCGGCGGTTTCGCGTCGGGCTTCCTGCTCTTCGGCATGGCCCTGATCTACGGTGAGACAGGGCATACGCAGCTGGCGCAGATCGCCGCGGCGATCCAGAGCCAGACAACCCTCGCCGTCGATCCCCTGTTGCTCGCAGGCGTGCTGCTCCTGTTCGTGGGATTCGCGTTCAAGGTGTCGGCCGCGCCGTTCCACTCCTGGACGCCTGACGTGTACCAGGGTGCGCCCACGTCCGTCACCACCTTCATGAGCGTGACGACCAAGGTCGCGGCGTTCGCAGCGCTCGTCCGCGTGTTCACCTACACGTTCGACGGCGGCGGGACGAATTTCTACCAGCACTGGGAGCCGGTGGTGGCGCTGGTGGCCATCACGTCGATGGTCGTCGGCAACATCGCCGCGCTGACGCAGACGAGCGTCAAGCGAATGCTCGCGTACTCGGGCATCGCGCAGGCGGGGTACATCCTCATCGGCGTGGCGGTCGGGCCGGTGGTGCTGTCGTCGGGGCAGACGAGCTCCTTCGGAACCATCGGCGTGCTCTATTACCTCGCCGCCTATGCGGTGACCAACATCGGCGCGTTCGCGGTCATCACGATCATGGCGGGGCGCGGCGAGGACCTCGACAGCTACTCCGGGTTGCGCGGGCTCGCACATCGCCGCCCTTTTGTCGCCGCGAGCATGGCGCTCTTCCTGTTCTCGCTCGGCGGGTTTCCGCCAACTGCGGGCTTCTTCGGGAAGTTCCTCGTCTTCACCGCCGCCATCAACGCGGGCCAGGTCCCGCTCGCGCTCTGGGGCATCGCGACGAGCGCCGTCTCCGCCTTCTACTACCTGCGCGTCGGATTGCTCATGTATCAGCGTCCTGAGGCGGGAACCGAGGAGTACCGGTGGTCGCGCACCGGGTTCTCGGGCACCGCCGTCCTGGTGGCCACGACCGCCGGGACTCTCATCCTCGGAGTCATGATTCTCCTGGTCTACACGGCGGCATCCTCATCCCTGAAGGGGTTGATCGTTTGAACGACGACTTGCTGCAGCGCTTTGTCGAGGTCGTGAGCCCAGCGGGGGTTGCCGGCGATGTCGTGAGCCCGGCAGATGTCGCGTCCCTCGTGCGGGTGGCCAGCCTCTGCAACCAGCACGGCGTGCCGATCACCGTGACCAGTGGCGCCCCCGGAACCTCGGACGGCACCCCCGAGCGCGGCGGCATCATCCTGAGCGTCAACCGCCTTGCGGGCATCGAGGTTGCGGCGGCCGGTCTGACCGTCCGTGCGGAAGCGGGCGCCATGGTGGCCAAGGTTCGATCCGCAGTGGCCGAGTCGAAGCTCGTGGTTGTCGGCCTCGGCGCGGAGACGGGATCCGAACACGTCGGCACGCTCGTCGCCCGCGGCGAGATCCCGCGACGCTCGCTCGCTGGCGTGGAAGCGATCCTCTCCACCGGTGATGCCGTCAAGGCAGGCGGAGCCGCGCTCAAAGACGTCGTCGGCTACGACCTGATTGCAGCACTGCTCGGGAGTGCCGGTCGCCTCGCCGTCATCGCGGCGGTCACCTTCCGTCTCGAGCCGGCGGCGGCGCGAACCGCCGCCTCGAAGCCGCCGGGGGCACGAACCTGGCAGCCCGGCCTCGCCGGGGCGTTCGATCCAAAAGGCTTACTGCGCCCGAGCGCGTTGCGGTGAGGGGGAGAGTCAGGGAGGCAGCCGGGAAGTACTGGCATGAGTACACGCGGATGCGGACCGCGATCTTTCTCCTGCTGGGCATCCTCATCATCGTTCTCATCGGCTCGTTCGTGCCGCAGCAGAACACCTCGGATCCGGGGAAGGTCGAGGCGTTCCTGACCTCGTGGCCGAACCTGAACATCCTGTTCTCGGACCTGCAGCTGCCGCTCACGCAGGTCTTCGTCTCGCCGGTCTTCTATGCGCTGCTCGGACTCCTCTACGTCTCGCTCGGCTGGTGCGTGATCCGGCGCGGCAAGGCGCTGATCATGCGCACGATCCACGGGTACAAGCGGACCCCGCAGTACTGGGGCGAGTGGGGATCCTGGCTGTTCCACACATCGTTCTTCCTGCTGCTGGTCGCGGTCATCTGGGGGAAGGCGACGGGCTACCAAGGGCTTGTCACGGTCACCCAGGGGGAGAGCTTCACGAACACTCCCGCCGGCTACGACACGTTGCAGCAGGGACTGCTCTTCAACGGCAACTACGCGCCGTTCACGTTGCGGCTCAACAGCTTCGACGCGACCTATGCACCCAACGGCGAGGCGAGCAACTACGTGAGCAACGTCACAGTCTTCGACCGCGGGAAGAAGGTGGAGACCAAGGACATCCTGGTCAACGACTTCCTCAGCATCGACAACGTCAACGTCTATCAGCAGGACTACGGGTGGGCGCCGACGATCGTCGTCAAGAACCCTCAGGGACAGACCGTGTACGACGGCTCCATCCAGTTCTTCGACGATGCGGACAACATCGGCAATAAGGCGCTCGCGGACGGTGTGCTCAAGGTGCCGGACTTCGACTACACCATCAGCGGCGCCAAGCAGCCGGTGCAGATCGGCGCCAAGATGACGTTCTACCCGGATGCCACCGTCGTCCCTGCGGTCGGCACCAACGGATCGATCAATCCTGCGAACATCACGTACGGCCCCGGTGGTGTCGCGGTGCGAAATCCGATCATCGAGATGCAGCTCTACGTCGGCAACCTCGGGCTCAACAGCGGCGCTGCGCAGAACGTCAACCAGCTCAACACCTCGCAGATGCAGCCGTACTACTCGGATGCCGCGGTGATCCCGATCCTGATGGGCAAGACGGTGACGCTGCCGATCGACGTCAAGAACGGCAAGGACGTCGACTTCACGATCTCCTTCCCGTCGGTGACCCAGTACTCACTCTTCCAGGTCAACGACGACCAGGGCGTCCTGCTCGTCTACACCGGGTTCATCCTGATCATGGTCGGGTTGCTCACGAAGCTCTATCTGCGGCCGATCCTCGAGCGGCGCCAGCGCAAGCGCCGCCAGCCCATCGACCTCGACAAGCGCTGGTCGTCGGACTCGAGCGGTGAGCCTCAGGCGCCGGAGCGAGAACCGGCCTCGGTCTGATCGGGGTCCGGCGCGAGCTCGGCGACCCTGGCAGGGGAGAGGTACGTCAACTTTTTGAGCGCCTCGCCGTCGTAGTCGAGCTCGAGAAGCCCGCCCTTCGCGCACTGCAGACGGTGCAGGGCATAGCGTGGCCGGCTCTCGGAGTTGACCCAGAAGCCCTGGATCGGATCGCCGTGGCTCACGCAGATGCCGCCGTCGCCCGGGTGGTCGGCAAGCAGACGCATCAGTGGACGGCGGACGCGTGCGGCCAGCGCTGCCACCGACTCGTCGTTCCTGAGCAATCCAGGCCACACCATGTGGATCAGCCAGAGTGGCCGCCGCCACGGAACCTGCTTCGGCGGAATTCCCTGGAGATACAGCCCAAAGCGCGTCTCGATCAGATCGTCGGTGTACGTGATCGGGACGCCGTCGAGATACGACGCAATGATCTCCGAGGTCTGGCGGGCGCGTTCCAGCGGGCTGGAGTAGATCTGGCGGACACGCGTGCCCGCGAAATACCTGCCGAGCGCGTGCGCCTGCTTGACGCCCTTCTCGCTGAGCGGAAAGTTCGGGAGGTGGCCGTAGAGGACGCCGTCAGGGTTGCGGACGTCGCAGTGGCGAACCAGGTGGAGACGGGTGGAGACCGGGGGTTCACTCACTCACGGCGATGCTACGGGATGACGCACACACGAGGATGGCGCCCCCGGTAGGAGTCGAACCCACGACCGTCGAGTTAGAAGCTCGCTGCTCTATCCGCTGAGCTACGGGGGCGCGCGGCGAGTGTACCTGCGGCGATTCGTCCGGACGGCCGGCCGCCGCACCATATAATCGCCAAGCCTCCTCTGCGGAGTCCCATGGTGGCCATAGCTCAGTTGGTTAGAGTGCCAGGTTGTGGCCCTGGAGGTCGCGGGTTCGACCCCCGCTGGCCACCCCATCGCAGGCGCCCGCGGGCATCTCGGCCTCGTGGTCCTGCGAGCGACCTGATCCCCTCCGCCGACCCCTCACGCGTGTGGTCGCGGTTGATCGAGCGCCTTTTAAGTTTGATTTCATCCCATTGTGCAGTAACTCGATTAAATCTATCGATATGCTATTTTCCCTCCCATGGTCATTTCTGACTGAACGCGGGGTCGGCAGTTCGGCTTCGAGAGGAGGAGACAAGTCATGGGGACGATGGGGAATGGAGACGCGCGCCATGCCGGCGAGCGCGCCGACAGCGAGACGGGGACCACGGCGGTCCTGGAGCAGTGCCGCCAACGCGATTCGCGCCGGCGCATCCGGACGAGCACGGCCGGCAAGGTCGCGGCTACGAGCCTGGGACTGCTCATGGCCGCCTGCGGAAGCAGCGCGGCGGCGTCCTCCGGAGGCGCCAACCCGTATCCGACACGGGCGATCTCGCTGATCGTCCCGGTCGCTGCCGGGTCGTCACTGGATATCGAGGCGCGCGAGCTTGCCGCGATCCTCGAGCAACAGTTCAAGTGGTCCATCGCCGTCGTGGACGATCCCGGCGCAAGTGGCGCTGTCGGCGTCTCTCAGGTGATGTCGCAGCCGGCCAACGGCTACACGTTGCTGTACGAGGCGGACGGAACCATGGCCGACCTCATCGCGCAGAAGCTGATCCCCTACACGTTCAGCGACATCACCCCCGTCGTGCAGTTCGACGGTGAGGCGGTCGGACTCATCACTGCCGCGAAGAGCCCGTACAAGACGGTTGCGGAGCTGGTGGCGTACGCGAAGGCACATCCAAACCAGCTTTCAGTCGCCGCGACCGGCGTTGTTGGCCCCAACCATGAGGCTTACCTCGCGCTCGAGAAGGACGCCGGGATCAAGCTCAAGTACATCTCGACCAACGGCGGCTCCGAGACGGCCACGGACACCCTCAACGGGACCGTGAACTTCGGGCTCGTGACGCCGAGCGCGTACCTCCCTGAACAGCAGTCGGGTCAGCTGATCACGGTGGCGGTCTCGGCCGACGGGACGTCGTATGCGCCGCTTCCCGGTGTTCCGACCTTCGAGTCGGCGGGCTATGACATCACCGGCTACAGCCTCAAAGGCATCTTCGCCGCCAAGGGAACTCCTGCCGCGATCATCGCGAAGATCGAGGCGGTGAGCGCCAAGGTGTTCGCCACGCCGGCCTGGAAGAAGTACATGCAGCACAACGTCCAGCTGCCGGACTTCCTCGACACCCAGGGCGTCATTCAGCACGATCAGCAGCAGCTGTCGCTCTATCAGTCGCTGGACGCGACCGGGTCGTGACGCCGCCCCGGACCAGCGGTGGCGGTGCCATCGGGATGCTGGCTGACCGGGCGGTCTCAGCTGTCATCGGCGCTCTCGGGGTCTACGTGATCATCGAGAGCACCACCTTCGACCTCGGCACGGTGGCGGGCCCGTGGCTCGTTCCCATGATCGTCGGGATCGTGCTCGTGGTGCTGGGTGCCTGGGGTGTTGTTCGCCCCGAGCGGAGCAGTCATACATGGTTCCGGATCCGGCCGGTGCAGCTGGTGGTCACCGCAGGTGCGCTCGCTGCCTACGTGTTCCTCATGCCGGTCGTCGGATTCCTCGCGGCCACGATCGCGCTCTCGATTGTTCTGAGCCTTCCCGGTGAGCTGCAGACGAGGATGCGGATCCTCGTCTGCGTCGCCGGCACGGTGGCGACGGTGGGGCTGTACCTGCTCTTCGTGAACGTCTTCAACGTGCCGCTCCCGGGACCGGTCTGGGCGTCGTAGGGAGCACGTGCATGAATCTGTTCGTCGTTCTCGGCCAGGCCGCAGCCCATCTCTTCACGCCACTTGGGCTGCTCTGCCTGGTGGCCGGCACCGTGACCGGAATCCTCGTGGGAGCGCTGCCGGGCATCGGCCCGTTGAGCGGGATCGCGCTGCTGCTCCCACTCAGCTTCTTCCTGCCTCCCGCTGAGGCCCTGATCTTCTACACGACCCTCTACCAGGCAGCGGAGTACGGCGGATCGATCACTGCCATCGCCGTCTCGACCCCTGGGTCTCCGAACTCGGCAGCGATCATCCTCGACGGCTATCAGCTCAACCGCGCCGGCCGTGCTGCGAAAGCGTTCGCGTATTCGTTGTGGTCGGCGACCTTCGGCGGGGTGATCACCACAATCGCCCTCATCCTGGTCACCCCGTTGATCGCGTCGTGGGCGCTGGCGCTCGGACCGACCGAATACACGAGCCTCGGGTTGCTCGGGCTCACCGCGATCGCCTTCCTGGTGGGCGGCGCGCCGCGCCGCGGCATCATCGGCGTTGCCATCGGGGTGCTGATCGGGACGATCGGGCTCGAACTCGGTGACCGGGCTGCCTCGATTCGACTTCGGCAACGTCCTGCTCTCTGGCGGCATCCCGCTGGCCCCGATGCTCATCGGGTTGTTCGCCATCCCTGAGGCGGTGCGGATGCTCATGGGCGGCAAGGACGCGGGTGAGGCTGTCCCGCAGCAGCCCGGTCGCGTCTGGCTCAAGTTCCGCGAGTTCCGGTCGGTGGCCCGCCCCGCCGCCCTCGGCACCGTCGTGGGGTTCTTCACCGGGTTGCTTCCGGGAATGGCCGGCAGCGTGCCGCCGTTTCTCTCGTACAACCTTGCCAAGGCAACATCACGCCACCCTGAGCGATTCGGGAAGGGCTCCCCGGAAGGCATCGCTGCTCCAGAGGCCACCAACGCGGCAGTGATGCACGCCACGCTCATCCCCACGTTCGCCCTGGGGATCCCGGGCACACCCACGTCGGCGCTGATCCTCGGAGCGATGCTGATCGCCGGGCTGACTCCCGGTCCCGAGCTCCTCGCCAGAGACCCGGTCACCATCTACACGGTCTTCGTCGGTCTGTTCGTCGGCACCGGCCTGCTGTGGGTGCTGGGCATCGTCACGACGAACATCTGGGCGCGGATGATCGCGCTGCCCGCGCCGATCATCGGGGTGGCGATCATCATCCTCTGCGCCGTCGGCGCCTACGCCAACCGAGGAACGGTGTTCGACGTCGGCGTGCTCATGGTCTTCGGTTTCGTCGGCCTCGGGCTGCGTCGCTTCGGCTATTCGGCGCCCACGCTTGTGCTCGGCGCGATCCTCGGTCCGATCATCGAGCGCAACCTGCGCCTCTCGCTGATCCTCTCCAACAACAACCCGGTCACCTTCGTGACCCACCCGATCTCGCTCTGCCTGTTGCTCGGCGCCGTGGCGATCATCGCCGTGGTGGTGATCTCGAAGCGCGCGCGTCGCGGGGCTGCGCTCCAGCCTCCAATCATCGACGACGCTGAGGAGGGGAGTGCAGGTGAGACGGCTGACACGGCATCGACCCGCAGCGTTGCTGCCGATGCTGGCATGAACACAACCGCGGCAGCGCGCCGCAGCGAGCCAATCCCGGTCGCGGTCGGCGGACGCGATCACGACGACGTTTCCGTTGTTACCGATTCACCGACACGACCAATATCTGAAGGAGGCACCCGATGAGTACGGAACCGATAAATGTCACGGACGAGAACCTGTTCCAGGCTCCCGCCCACGTTCCCGGACGGAGCTGGGTCAGCCCGTTGAACTTCGACCCCGAGGTCACGGCCACCTACGACTTCCCCCAGCCGCTGGTGATCTTCGACAGCACGCTGCGAAAGATCCTGTACACAGCCGGGCTTCGCCCGACCGTGCGTGACCTGCTCCGCGTCGCCGAGGCGCTCGAGGCGGCCGGCGTCAAGGAGAACCACCTGATGGTCGACTTCTGGGGCGGCGACGAGCCGGATGCCCTGGAGCTCGAGGTGGCGAAGGCCGTGCTGCGTCAGAAGTTCTCGTTCAACTCCACTGTGTGCTCGGATCGAGTCCTGGGCAATCCGGTCTGGGGCCGAGACTTCGACCTTGAGGGAATCAAGGCGTTCATCGATCAACTGCAGACCATCGGCGCCGAGACGTTCGGCATCGGTTTGCGGGATCCTCGCACCGCCGCGGGCCGCGACACGCAGATCGACCAGCTCGAGCAGGTGCTTGCGTATCTCACCCAGGTGGGTCTCAAGATCGCTGTCGACGCATCCGATATCGGGCGCACGAACTTCGAGCACGCGGTGCGTATCGGCGAGGTCGCCATCGCGCACGGGGCTGGACGTCTGGGTCTTGCGGACTCCGCCAACGTGCTCTCCCTTGAGGCGATCAAGGTCTTCGTCAAGCGTCTGCGCGCGCGTCTGTCGAAGCCGATCCTCATCACCATGCATGTGCACGACGACTTCGGCCTCGCCTCGGCGGCCGCCATCTCTGCAGCCGCCGGCGGAGCGCACCCGGATGTCTCGGTGAACGGCATCTCGTATCGTGCGGGCTTCGCGGCCCTCGAAGAGGTCGTCGTGGCCCTCGAGGTGCTGTACGGCGTTCCGACAGGCATCAAGACCGAGGCCCTGCAGCATCTTTCCAACGTCGTGGCCGAGGCCTCGGGTTTCCCTGTGCCACCGCTCAAGGCGCTCGTCGGATCGCATGCGTTCCTGCGCGAGTTGCCGCACATGATGGCGCCGTACGTGCGTGCCGGCCGCGACAGCGATATCTTCCCGCCGTCCGGTGGATGCATCACTGCAGCGTTCGTGGGCAGCCAGGTGCGTCTTGTCTGGGGTACGCATCATTCGCGCCGGGTCATCGAGGACAAGCTCCAGCAGCTCGAGCTGCCGATCACCCCGGAGATCGTCGACGCGGCGATTGCTCGCGTCGACGCCGGTCTCAGCGATGGGGACGGTTATCCCAACTGGGTGGTCGAGTCGGAGCTCGAAGACATCCTGCGCGAGCTGGCGAACTCCCTTGCTCGGGAGACGGCCGACCAGCGCGCATAGCGGCGCTCGGAGGGGAGGGACGGTTGTTCGCGATTCGCTCCACGATCGCGGCACCGTCCACCCCGAGAGCCCTTCTCCGGACCGTACAGTCGCGGCACATGACATCGCACGACGACGATTACGTCGGGCGCAATCGCGCCGCATGGAACAAGTCAGCGGCGGAGTACGCCGAGCCCGGGCGCCGGGGCTGGGCCCAGGAGCCGTCGTGGGGCATCTGGGGCATTCCGGAAAGCGATGTGCATCTCCTCCCGGACGTCGATGGTCTCGACGTGATCGAGCTCGGATGCGGCACCGCATACATCTCGTCATGGCTCGCGCGTCGAGGTGCTCGACCGGTGGGCATCGACCTGTCAGAGAACCAGCTGGCGACCGCCCGAGCGCTCCAGGACGAGCACGATCTGCACTTCCCGCTGATCCAGGGCAACGCGGAGCACGTCCCGCTCGCTGATGCGAGCTTCGACCTGGCGATCAGTGAGTACGGCGCCGCAATCTGGTGCGACCCGTATCGATGGATCCCGGAAGCCGCGCGGTTGCTCCGTCCGGGAGGGCGGCTGATCTTCCTCGGCAACGCGGCGTTGCTGGTGCTCGCGATGACCGATTCCGACGCCGAAGGCGCTGCAGGGGTCACCCTGCGGCGCGACTACTTCGGCATGCATCGATACGAGTGGCCTGACGAGGACGGCGTGGAGTTCCATCTCAATCACGGCGACTGGATCCGCCTGCTCCGTGGCTCCGGGTTCGACGTCGAGGACCTGATCGAGTTGCGGCCGGCTGCTGATGCCACCACTCGCTATCCCTTCGTGACGCTGGAATGGGCGCGCCGCTGGCCCTCTGAGGAAGTCTGGGTGGCGAGGCGCCGACCGGCTCCGGCGGCACCGGACGGTTAGAGTCCAACCCCATGAATGACGAACGCTGGGATGCCGTCGACGCGTACACCACCGGCCTGCTCCAGGGCACCGATCCCGTTCTTGAAGCTGCGGTTCGCGACAGTGCCGAGCTGCCGAACATCGCAGTGTCCGCGGCGCAGGGGCAGTTCCTCCATCTGATCGCACGGGCCATCAACGCCCGCCGCATTCTCGAGATCGGCACCCTCGGCGGATACAGCGCCATCTGGCTCGGACGCGCGCTGCCGGACGGGGGCAGGCTCATCAGCCTCGAGCTGCAGCAACGCCACGCCGACGTCGCTCGCGCCAACATCACGCGTGCCGGGCTCGACTCCAAGGTGGAGGTGCGCGTTGGTCCCGCACTGGACAGCCTCGCGGTCCTGAAGGCGGAGCACGGCGAGCCGTTCGACCTTGTCTTCATCGACGCCGACAAGAGCAATACGCCCGCGTACTTCTCCGCCGCCATCGACCTCGCGCATGTCGGCAGCCTCGTCGTGGTGGACAACGTTGTGCGCCAGGGCAAGCTGATCGACCTCGAGAGCGACGATCCCGATGCTGACGGCATGCGCCAGCTCATCGAGCAGATGGGGGCCGAACGGCGCATCACGCCGGCGGTGATCCAGACGGTGGGCGTCAAAGGCTGGGACGGCTTCGCCTTCGCGCTGGTGGTCGCCTCCTAGACCGAGACCAGGGCTCCAGGCGCGCTCAGCGCCGCCGCCGTGCGTCGAGCCGCATCGGTCGCGACCGCCAGTGGCACGTCGCCTCCATGCAGCAGCGCGTCCGCGTGAGGAAGCCACGACGCGTCGTCGGCGAACGCACTCACTGCCGGTTCGCCGCCGAGGCGGCACAGATAGCGCGCGGCGATCCAGCCAAGACGTCCGCTTCCTGTGTCGGCAGCGAACTGATTCGCCTCGTCGGCGAGTCGCGCACCGATCGCGAGCATCGCCATCCGTCGCGCCATCCGCCGGAGCGGCACCTGCCGCGCGTCCGGGTCGTCGCTGCCCTCCAGCGCCCGGAGGCGGAGCTCGACACGCTCGAGCGCGTCGATGAGCACACCCCCGAGTGGCGCCGCGACACCACCGCCTGACACGCTCTCTGCGCGGCGCTCGACATCGGCCAGGAAGCCCGGTAGCGCGCCGTGCTCGATCGCGCGCCCGACATCGAGTGCGATGACGTTGCCCGACCCCTCCCAGATCGCGTGCACTGAGACATCGCGAAGGATGCGGCCCTCCGGCCAGTCCTCGATGAATCCGTTGCCACCCCTCACCTCCATGCCTTCGGCTGCGCAGAGGCGTGCGCGCTCGGTGCCGTGCATCTTGAAGAGTGGTGTCAGGAGCCGCAGCGCAGACGTCGCTTCGGCGTCGCCCGCATCGGCACGGTCCATGAGGTCGGCTGCACCCATCGCTGCGGTGAGACCCGCCACGGAGTTGACCACCAGCTCCGCAAGCGTGTCGCGCATGAGCGGATGGAGGTCCAGGCGGCGGCCGAAGGTCGCGCGTCCGTGCGTGTGAGTCAGCGCTTCAAAGGCATTGCGGCGCATGGCACCGGCTGTCGCGGTGGCGATGCCGACTCGCGTCGCGTTGACCATGTCCATCATCTGGGGGAGGCCGCGATCAAGTGCGCCGACCTGCCATGCGAACGCCTCGCGGAGCCCCACCTCCGCTGAGGCCATTGCGCGCGTGCCGAACTTCTCCTTGAGGCGGTGGATGATGAAGGTGTTGCGCGTGCCGTCCTCGAGGAAGCGCGGCATCAGGAAGAGTCCGAGCCCGCGCGGTCCCGACGGAGCGCCGACGGGTCGCGCGAGCACGAGGATCAGGTCGCTGTGCGCGCAGCTCGCGAACCACTTCTCACCTGACAGTCGCCAGGTCCCATCACCGGCCGGCGTGGCAACACTTTCGTTGGCGCCCACATCCGATCCGCCGGCCTTCTCGGTGAGAAACATCGCGACGGTGCGGTGCCCGCCCGTGTCGTCGATGATGCCCGGCACGAAACGCTCGGCAAGCGCGGTGTCATTGCGCTCGAGGCAGCGTGCCGCTGCATCCATCATCCCGATGGGGCACCCGGTGACGGCCTGGTCGGACTCGAGGATGAGATACAGCAGCGCGGTGACGAGGCTGCGCGATGCGCGCTCCGGTAGCCCACGCCACCCCGGGGCATATGCGGCGCGCACGACGCCGAACTTGAGCACCGTCGACTCGAGCTCCTTGTATGCCGGATGGAACTCGATCTCATCGATGCGCGCGCCGCGTGCGTCGTATGGCCGGAGGATTGGAGGATGCCGGTCCGCCATTTTGGCGAGAGGTTCGATCACGCTCGGCACGAGGGTGCCGAGCTCACGAAGCGCTGCGTCGGCAACCGGCCATGCGGCCTCACCGACGGTCCGGCGCGTCAACCAGCGCAGATGCTCGTCGGGCAGGTACCAGTCCGTGTCATCGGTGGGCGGGATGTAACCGACCCCGGAGTCAGACGGCAGCATCGACGCCACGATAGCGCGCTGCCGCGCTCACCACAGACCGCGCGCTTCCATCACCTGTTTGAGCACCCGGGGGCGGTCGGTCATGATCCCGTCCACGCCGAGGTCGAGCAGCATCTCCATCTCGGCCTCGTCGTCGACGGTCCAGACGTGGACTTGCAGTCCGGCCTTGTGTGCGGCCTTGACGAACAGGCGGTCGACGCGGAGCATGCCCCAGCGGCGCGGCACCTGCAGGCAGTCGGCATGCATGCGCGGCATGCGACCGGTCCGCGACGCCGCATACGCCATTGCCGTGGCCACCTGCCCCATCGACGAGCAGATCCGTCCCCGGGCGAGCGCTCGGATCCGGGCCACGCGGCGGTCGGAGAAGGAACCGATGCAGACACGGCCGAGGACGTTGAGGCGGCTCACCAGGTCGACCAGCGGCGCCACTGTGTCGTCCGTCTTGGCGTCGATGTTGACGAAGACGTCATCCCAGCGCGTGAGCAGTTCCTCGAGCGTTGGAACAACGACGCCCTTGCCACGAAACGGGTAGGTGCTGCCACCGTCAGGGGTGAATGCGTACCCGGCGTCGGCTTCTCGCACCTCAGCGAACGAGAGGTCACCGATGCGCCCCGTCCGGTCGGTCAGCCGCTCGAGGCGGCTGTCGTGAAACGCGAGCAGCACGCCGTCCCGGGTCAGGTGCACGTCCGTCTCGAGGTAGCGGTACCCCATCGCCACCGCGGCCTCAAATGCGGGCAGGGTGTTCTCCGGCGCCTCGCCGCCGCCCCCGCGATGGGCGAAGGCGATCGCGGTCGATCGTTCGAGAAAAGAACGCTGCACCATGGACGTGGGTCAGGGTACCGGGATTCCTCCCTAACGCACCCACGTGCCGGCGCCGGAGAGCGCGGTGAAGAGCGGACGCTGCACGCGACCGTCGGCCACGCACACGGCGCCGACGCCGCGAAGCCGTGCTTCGGCGCTCGCACGCAGCTTGACCCGCGCCCGTCCGCCGATTTCGGGAATCAGGTGTTCGGCCTCGCGGGTCGAGAGCCTGCCGATAAGGGTTGTCTCGTCGGCCGGATCGCGCAGCAGGCCCGGTGTGTCGGCGAAGATCGCCAGGAGTGTCGCTCCGAGCGCGACCGCGATCTCCGCTGCGAGACGGTCACCGTCGACGTTGATCGCCGTTCCGTCCTCCGCCGCGATCGGCGGGCAGATCACGGGCGTGACGCCGGCGTCGAGCAGCCGCTGGAGGAGGACGCCGTCCACGGAGTCGATGCTGCCGACGTGGTTGTGGTGCAGCATCTTGGTTCTGCCGTTCTCGCGAATGCGCAGGTCCGGACGGCGCGTGCCTCGCACCACGCCGCCGTCGAGCCCGCACAACCCGAACGCGTTGACGCCGAGCTGGCGTAGCCGTTCGACGATTCGCTTGTTCGCGCGGCCTGCATATGCCATCAGGAAGTGATCCATGGTGTCCGAGTCGGTGAACCGGCTCACATCGCCGCGCTCCGATTCCACCATCCGCGGCGGCCGGCCGAGCCGCGTGGACAGCTCGTCGAGGTCGCGGCTCGCGCCGTGCACCACGATGGCGCGCTCGGTGGTCGTCGCGATGTCCTCGAGGAGCGGGTCGAGGTGGCGCACGCTGCCACCGATCTTCACGACAATCATCAGATCGGGTACAGGCCGCCGAATTCGAGACCGAGCGTCTCCGGGAATCCGTGGCGGATGTTGCAGGCCTGCACGGCCTGGCCGGCAGATCCCTTGACGAGGTTGTCGAGCGCTGCGGTCACAACCACGCGGCGTGAGTGCGGGTCGCGCTCGAACCCGACGTCGCAGTAGTTGGTGCCGGTCAGCAGCTTGGGCGACGGCGAGCGATGCAAGCCCGACCGTGACTTGACGATGCGCACGAAGGGCTCGGCGGCATAACGCGAGCGATACAGCTGCCAGAGGTCGCGGTCGTCGTGTTCATCACGGAGAAACGCGTGCGCGGTGATGAGCACGCCGCGGACGGCCTCGACCGCTGTTGCTGAGAAGGCCACGCGGCTCGCCTCCCCGAGATGGAGCTCCTGAACGATCTCCGCGGTATGGCGGTGACCCGTCGGCGCATACGAGCGGATCTCGCCGCTGCGATGCGCGTGATGCGTCGCATCCCCCGGCTGCGCACCGCCCGCCGATGAACCCACCTTTGCCTCGATGACGATCGGCATGGCCGGATCGAGCAGCCCGGCGCATGCGAGCGGAGCGAGCCCGAGGATCGACGCGGTCGCGAGGCAGCCCCCGGACGCGATGAGTGCCGCTGACGCGAGCTCCGCGCGATGCAGTTCCGCGAGGCCGTACACCGCGCTCCCGAGGAGGTGCGGGGCCGGGTGCGTCCAGCCGTACCAGCGCGGATAGTCATCCGCGTTGCGGAGGCGGAAGTCGGCGCCGAGATCGATCACGACAGGCGCCGCCGCCCGAAGTCGGTCGATGTCCTGGCCGGACTCACCATGATGCAGCGACGCGAACACCACGTCGGTGTCAGCCAAGGTGTCGCGCGACGAGAAGCGCAACGCTGTGCGGTCGCGAAGCGGGGGATGCACGGAGGCAACCGGCTTGCCGGCAAGGCGCTCGGACGTGACTTGCACGACCTCGATCTGCGGATGGCCGGCAAGCAGGCGCAGCACTTCGCCCCCGGCATACCCCGCGCCTCCGACGACGGCTGCTCGGATCATCCGGCGCTCAACGCACGCTCGAGCACGGACGTCGCGCGCTCCAGCTCCGCGATCGAGATGTGTTCGCGCGGCGTGTGGTCGAGGTGCGAGTTGCCAGGCCCGTACGCAATCGCGTGACAGCCCCAGGCAGGCGCCAGGATGTTGAGGTCGGACGTCCCGGTCTTGACCTTGAATCGTGGTGCACCACCCGTCGCACGGATTGCTCGAACGAAGCCACGCGCAAGCGGACTGCCACGGTTTGTGCGGACTCCCGGTTCACGCCCGAGCACGGTCAGCGCGGCGGCGGGCTCGGACGACCGAGCGATGCCGAGCAGCGCATCGACATCGCAGCCCGGTGGAGTGCGCACACCGATCTCGACGCTGGCGTGATCCACGAGCCCATCGCTCGTGGACGCAAATCCGAGCACTCGGACATCGACTCGGTCGAAGACGCCGGCGTCGCCATTGCTGACGGCGACGTGATCCTGGAGCGCGCGGATCAGGGCGACACAGTGGTCGGCAGCACTTGGATCGCCGCCGGCGCCATGCGCTTGCGGCTGGTCGACGCTTGCGTGAAGCCGCACGCTTCCCTTGTAGCCGACCGTCACGGCGTCCCAGCCGCTCGGCTCGAGGATCACGAGCGCGGAGGGCGCCGGCATCGATCCGGCGAGGCATCGCGCTCCGCGCGATGACGCCTCCTCATCGACTGCGCCGACGACCACATAGCGTCGCAGCCCATGACGCGGCTGGCGGCTGACTGCGGCGATGGCGGCCGCGAGCGGTCCCTTCGCGTCCACGGCGCCGCGCCCGTGCAGCAGGTCGCCGTCGCGGCGGACCTCGATCACACCTGGAACGGTGTCGAGATGCCCGACGAGTGCGATCGTCTCGTCGCCATCGCCCCAGGCGGCGATCACGTTGCCGGCCGCGTCGACGTCGACGTCGAATCCGCTGTGCAGCAGTCGCGAGACCAGCAGCGAGGCGACAGCGGACTCGTGTCCGCTCTCGCTCGGCACGGACAGCAGCTCGGTGAGCAACTCCGCGGCGTCCACAGCCGCATACGCCTCGACGTCCACTCGAACACTCATGTCAGACGGCGACCGCGACACGTGCACCGCTCGCGACTTCGCGGACATGGTCGGCGACGAGGCCCGGGATGTCGACACCGGTGACATCGATGGAGTTCTTGAACTCCATGGTCGCATTGACCTCGCTCACCAGCAGCCGATCCCGATCCTCGAGCAGATCGATCGCGAGCACACCGCCGCCGACTGCGGTTGCCGCGCGCAGCGAAAGGTCTCGCAATGTGGCATCCACCGGGCAGTTGCGCGTCCGTGCGCCTCGCGCCGTGTTGGTGACCCAGTGCTCGGATTCCCGGTAGATCGCGCAGATCACCGCGTCACCCACCACGAATGCACGGATGTCGCGTCCCGGCTTGTTGACGTGCTGCTGCAGGTAGAACACCGAGTGCTCCGGGCCGCCGAGCACTTCCTTGTGCTCGAACAATGCCTCAGCCGCATCGCGGTCGTTGATCTTCGCGAGCAGCCGGCCCCACGACCCCGTCACCGGCTTGAGCACCACCGGATATCCCAGCTCCTCGGCGGCGCGCAGCGCTGCCTCGGCGGTGAATGCGACTGCCGTGGCGGGTGTGGGAATCCCGGCTGCCTCGAGCGCGGCGGACGTCTCGAGCTTGCTGGCGCAGGTGGCCGTCACCGCGTGCCGGTTGATCGTCGGCACGCCCCACTGCTCGAGCACGCTCGTGATGGCGAGACCACGGGTCTGGGAGATGCTCCGCTCGAGCACGGCATCCCAGCGCCGGACGGGGTGCGCGAGCGTGAAGGTGAGCTCGCGATCGTCGACGATCTCGACCTCGAGACCACGATGGACGAGCGCGTCGCGGAGCAACTTCTCCTCGACGCGGATGCGGGAGCAGAGCATGCCGATGCGCATCGGATCACTCACCCCAGTCGACCTCCTCGGGGGGAGCAAGCACAAACCGTGCAGGATCGAGCCCGACGACCTCGAGCTCCGCGTTGCATTCGGGGCAGGTGACGACCTCGCCGCGCTCAACGCCGTCGTCGACAGGGACCTGCGCGTCGCACTCAGGACACACGACGTTGCTCCTCGACGCCGGACCACCCGCCACTGCGCCTGATGAGGTCCACGAGCGACCCTGCCTCGATGATGCGCAACGCAACGCCGGACGGCGGCTCGCCGTGGAGCGTCGTCGTCCCCGAGACAATGGTTCCCGTCAGCGCATCGACGGTGACCTCGTCGCCGTCGCGCAGGACGCGGTGCGCATCGGCGCAACGGATGACCGGCAGGCCGATATTCACCGCGTTGCGATAGAAGATGCGCGCAAAGCTCGCGGCGATGACCGCCGCGACACCGTTGCTCTTGATCGACACCGGTGCGTGTTCGCGTGAGCTGCCGCATCCGAAATTGCGACCGGCCACGATGACATCGCCCGGCTGCACGTTCTCGACGAAGTCAGGCCTCGCCTCGATGAGACACGCGCGGCGCAGCGCGTCGGGATCGGTGGTGACGTTGTACCGGCCAGGCATGATCGCGTCGGTGCTGACGCCGTCACCGAGGAGGAAGACGCGGCCGCTCATGCCGCCGGCTCCAGGCTGGCGGGATCCGTGATCGCGCCCGTGAGCGCCGATGCAGCTGCCACTGCGGGGGATGCGAGGAAGATCTGTGCCTCGGGGCTACCCATGCGCCCCGGGTAATTGCGATTGCTGGTCGACAGCACGCGCTCGCCCGGGCCGACGACGCCGTGCTGGCGTCCGAGACATGGCCCGCATCCGGGGTTGAGCACCAGGGCTCCCGCGCGGGCGAAGATCTCGATGTAGCCGGCGCTCAGCGCATCCATGTACACCCCGCGCGACGCCGGAACCACAACGGTTCGAGTGCGCGGGTGCACGGTGCGTCCGGAGAGGATGGCCGCTGCGATGGCGAGATCGCTGAGCCGGCCGTTGGTACAGCTGCCGATGAACACCTCGTCGAGCGGCGTGCCCGCCACGTCATCGATGTCGTGGACGTTGTCGATGCTCGGGTGCACTGCCACCTGGGGTCGCAAACGCTCGGCATCGACCACAAGGGTCCGCAGGTACTCGGGACGTACCGGATGGAGCTCGATCTCGTCGCCGCCGGAGTGCGCGAAGGTGATCGAGTTCGGGTTCGATGATCCCGGTCTTCGCACCGAAGTCCGTGCTCAGATTGCACAGTGTCAGGCGCTCGTCCACGCTCATGGCCGCAACAGCCTCGCCGCCCCATTCCACGGCGCAGTAGTCAGCACCGTCCGCGCCCATCTGCGCGATGACGTGGAGCGCAAGATCCTTTGCGTACACACCCGGCGGCAGGGCGCCGCGAACCTCGATGCGAATGGTTTCAGGGATGCGAAACCACGTCTTCCCGGTGGCGAACACCACGCCGATGTCGGTGGAGCCGAGACCCGTCGCGAAGCATCCGACCCCTCCGTAGGTGGTGCTGTGCGAATCGGCGCCGACCACGATGCCGCCCGGCCGCGCGAAGTGCCGGTCGACCATCACCTGGTGACAGATGCCTTCGGCGAAGAGATTCGTGATGGTGTGCTCGACACAGAATTCGCGGATCATGCGGTGCAGCTCAGCGGCCGCAACGGTGTTTGCCGGCATCACATGGTCGAAGCTGAAGACGATCCGGCTCGCGTCCCAGAGCGGAAGGTCGAGGCTTCTGAACGCGTCGATGGCGAGCGGGCCGGTGACGTCATGCGCCAGCGCGACATCCACCTCGGCGATGACGGTGTCGCGCGCGTGAACAGGCCGTCCCAGGCGGCGGCTGAACAGTTCCTCGGTGATGGTTCCCATGTCGTTCTCCTACGCCTGTTCCCAGCTGACGATCAATGCATCGAGGGTTTCGGTATCGAGCGGCCCGTCATCGCCGCGGCGCTTCACCTCAGCGGTGAGGCTCCGGAGTCCGGCGTCGTCGAGGCGGACACCGAGCGTGCTGGCGCGGTCGCCGATTGCGTGGCGCCCCGCGAGGCGGTGCCCGGCGAGGATGCTGCGCTCGCGTCCGAACTGGGCGGGATCGAGGATCTCGTACGCCCCGGGGTCCACGAGCACCGCCTTGGTATGCATACCGGCCTTGTGGTGAAAGGCCGTCGGGGCTGTGACCGCGGCGTTGAACGGGACGGCGATGCCGAGCATCTCGGCGAGCATCGCGTCGAGCTCGGGAAGCATCGCGAGCCGGTAGTGCTCGACCAGCTCCGGCTGGAGGGTCACGAGCCGGGCCATCATCGCGGAGAGCGGCACGATGCCGTTGCGCTCCCCGATGCCGAGGATGGTTGTGTCGACGTGCGTCGCGCCGGCCTCGAGCGCCGCGAGCGCATTCGCCACGGCGCACCCGGTGTCGTCGTGGGCGTGGAACTCGATATCGCATCCGACGTTCCGCCGGACAAGGGACACGAGGTCGTGCACCTGCGGAGGTGTGGCGACGCCGACTGTGTCTGCGAGGCCGACTCGATCCACACCGGCTCGATCGATCGCCCGGTAGATGCGGACCAGGTCGTCCGGATCGCTGCGAAACGAGTCCTCGGTGCTGAAACGCGCTTCCACGCCGGCGCCGCGGATGGCACCGACCACGTCCGTGCCGATGTCGATGATCTCGTCGATGCTCATGCCGTGCGAGACCGGCCTGAGCCGGGAGGAGGTGGCGATGAGGACATCGACACCATCCACCCCGGTGTCGATCGCAAGTCGCGCGTCGTCGAGATTGCAGCGGACGTGGGTGAGCAGGCGAAAGCTGCGTGGCATCGCCGCCACCTCGCGAAGGTCTGACTCCGATTGCGGGGACGCGACCGGCGAGGTGAGCTCCATGTAGTCGACGCCGAAGCGATCGAGCGCGTCCCGCAATCGCGAGCTTCTGCTCGATCGTGAAATGGGCGAGCGCGAACTGCTCGCCCTCGCGGAGCGTGCTGTCGATGATGCGAAACGAGGTGATGCTCATGTCTTCCGTGTGTGGTGGTGGACAAAAGAAAAGAGCCCCTTCGAGGAAGGGGCTCTTCGCGGAATCTGATCCGGTGCTAGCTGGCTGCCGTCATCTCATCCGTGCGCAAAGGAACCCACTCCTCGGGAGCGAGACGGCTTTTTTGGCGAGGCGCACGGATGTCTGCACGACCGCTGCAGCGTAGCAGCGCTTGATCTTTCGCGTCAACAACCTATTCTTTTGCGACCTTGCAGTTCCCTCCGGCGACCCGCTGATCACGCCATGTCCAAGTTCCTGCGCGCATCGCTCGGAGCGGATTTCGGATATGTGCCGGGTGAGCAACCGCCCGATGATGGTGGCTGGCTGAAGCTCAACAGCAACGAGTCGCCGCTGCCTCCATCGCCCGCCGTGGCAGTGGCGGTTGCCGCTGCAGCCGGGGATCTGGCGCGATATCCGAGCCCGATTGCCGAACCACTGCGCAGCGTCCTGGCTCGGTTTCATGGCGTCGCACCGGAGCAGGTGTTCGTCGCCAATGGGGCGGATCAGGTGCTGGACTGCTGCTTTCGAGCGTTTGCGTCTCCGGGTGATGCGGTCGTGCGGACGGAGCCCGGCTACTCGCTGCTCCCCGTGCTGGCCGCGCTCTTCTCGGTCCGGGACGAAGTGGTGCACCTCGAGCCCGACGGCACGGTGCCGGTGGACTTCGCGCGCCGCCAGGCCGTGTTGCGGGTCGTGGTGAATCCCAACTCGCCGACTGGCCACTGGACGGAGCCGGACACGCTGGAAGCTCAGCTTCGTGGGGCGGAAGGGGTCGTGGCGATCGACGAGGCGTATTGCGACTTCGCCCCGGCATCGTGCGTTCCGCTTCTCGCAGCGCATCGGAACTGGCTCGTCGTTCGCACGCTTTCCAAGTCCCATGCGCTCGCCGGTCTGCGAGTCGGATACGCGCTCGGTGACGCAGCGCTCATCGCCGACCTCAACGCGGTGCGCGATTCGTACCCGGTGGATCGATGCGCCATCGCGGGTGCGATCGCCGCGCTCCAGGATCACTCCCATCACCGGTTGATCGTTGACACCGTGCTTCGCGAGCGCGCGCGCACGAGCGAACAACTCCGTGCGCTGGGCTGGACGGTTGCACCGTCACACGCGAATTTCGTGCTCGCATCGCCGCCGGCGGGGATGAGCGCAGGCGCGGTTGCGGCGCGGTTGCGCAAGTCACGAATCCTCGTCCGTCACTTCACGTCGCCGGGCATGGACGGAGCGCTCCGGATCACCATCGGCGACGGTCCGGCGACGGATCGCCTGCTCGCGGCCATCGGCGGTCTGAACGGGCCAATCCAGGACGCCACGTAGAATCCCCATATGACAGGCCTCGACGCGCTGCCTCCAGGCGCATCGGTTCGCGGACGGGCGGACGGCTTCGTCGACTATCTCGTCGGCCCAGGCGCGAGACGGCGGATGCTCACCGATCGCTTCATCGAGACCTTCGAGGCGTGGGGATACGGCTTCATGGTCACGCCGCTGATCGAGCCGCTGGACACGATCGCGGCAGGTGTCGGCGGCGCGCAGCAGACCGATCTCTTCCGTTTCATGGACTCCGACGGCTCGCTCCTCGCGCTGGTGGGCGAGCGCACGGTGAGCGTTGCGCGTGTGGTCGCCACGCAGCTCCACGATGGGCCGTTCCCGCTTCGCCTCTGCTACGCCGGCTCGGTGCTCCGCAATCAGACGCTCAATGCGGGACGGCGGCGCGAGAGCCTCCAGGCCGGGTGCGAGCTCATCGGCGCGAGCGGGCTCGCCGCCGATGCGGAGTGCATCGCGCTTGCTGCCGCAGCGCTCGAGCGCGGCGGGGTCGAGCACATTCAGGTGGATGTCGGTCACGCCGACTTCATCCCGGGGTTGCTGGAGTCGGCAGGGCTGGACGCGCCTGCGCGAGACGAGGTGCTCGCCGCACTCGCGCGCCGCGACCTCGTGGCGGTCGAGTCCGCGCTGGAGGGCACGGACGCCGCGGATGCAGAACGGCGTTTGTTGCTCGCGTTCCCAACGCTCCGCGGAGGTCGCGAGATTCTTGACACCGCTGCGGGTGGATTGCGCGGCGAGCGCGCACAGCGCGCGCTGCAGGAGCTTGCGCAGCTCTGGGATCTGCTCGACGCGCACGCCATCACCGACAGAGTCCATCTCGACCTCGGTGCGGTGCGCGACTGGGATTACTACACAGGCCCGACCTTCGAGGTGTTCAGCGTTGACTCGGGATTCGCGCTCGGCACCGGCGGGCGATACGACACACTCCTGTCTCGCTTCGGGACAGCACGGCCTGCCACGGGTTTCGTGCTCCATGTCGACCGCTGCCTTGACAGCATCATCCGCCGCGCCGGTGCTGTCGACGCCGCGGTTGCGGTGCAGGTGAGCTGGGAGCGCGACGCGCACGCGAATGCCCTCGCGGTGGCACGTGCGCTTCGCGCCCGGGGTATTGCATGCGCCTGTGACCTGACGGCAGGTGGCGACGGCACCATTGTCGTGAGCGTGTCCGGTGCGCGCTGGACGCACCGCGGCCAGGTTGAGCACGGGACTGTCGAAGCAGCTGTGGCCGCGTTTGTGGACCGCACAGCATGAGTGGTCTGCGCGTCGCTCTCCCCGGCGGGACGCTGTTCGAGGCGGCCTGCACCCTGCTGCAGGCTGCGGGCGTCGCCCGTCTCGATCCGGCGCGGTTCGACCGCGAGCTCAGCGTGCGCGAAGGTGACGATGTCTACGTCAAGGTCCGACCCACGGATGTGCCCGTCTATGTGGAGATGGGCGCCTGCGAGTGCGGCATCGTGGGCAAGGACGTGCTCTGGGAGAGCAACCGCGAATGCTACGAGCTCGCTGATCTCGGCTTTGGCCGCTGCCGTCTGGTCCTTGCGGCGCCTCGCGATTCAGCCCTCGCCAACGGAATCTGGCCGCAGGCGTTGCGAGTGGCGACGAAATATCCCGTGTCGGCGCGGCGATTCTTCGCGGCACGCTCCCTCAACGTGGTGCTCATCCGCCTCCACGGATCGGTGGAGCTCGCCCCACTCACAGGACTTGCGGACTGCGTGCTCGACATCACCGCAACCGGACGCACGCTGGCCGCGAACAACCTCGTCGAGATCGCCGAGGCCGGGGCTTCCACTGCTCGATTGATTGCCAACCACGCCGCGCTCAAGACACGCAATGACTCGGTCGGCGCGCTGGCCGTTGCTTTGCGTCGCGTTGCATCAGAACGGCTGACGGCGGGCGCCGCATGAGCATCGGCCTCGCTCGCCTCGATCCATCGGCGTTTCGCACGGTCATCGTCGAGCGCCAGCGCGACGGTTTCTCGGCATCGGACGTCGATCCGGCGACGCTTGCGCGTCTCGAGCAGCTCTTTCATCGCGAGATCGGTGTCCGCGAAGCTGTCCGGGAGATCATCAGCGACGTCCGGACCGGTGGCGATGCGGCACTCCGCGAGTGGACGTACCGGATCGACGGCGTCGATGTCGATTCGGTCCATGTCGCGCCGGATGACATGGCGGCGGCGTGGGAAGGACTCGAGCCAGGTGTGCGCAATGCGCTGGTCGCAGCGGC
This sequence comes from Candidatus Dormiibacterota bacterium, assembly GCA_963833055.1. Lineage (GTDB taxonomy): Bacteria > Chloroflexota > Dormibacteria > Aeolococcales > Aeolococcaceae > Palsa-851. The sequence goes on from CAWHWM010000002.1 coordinate 268,458, forward strand.
GCAGCGCCTCCGCGAGTTTCACGCGGCACAGGTGGATGTGCTCGACCGGGGCAACGGTGGCGCGTGGCTGCATCCCGTTCCGCTCGGGCGCGCCGGGTGCTACGTGCCCGGGAGGACGCGCGGCATACCCGAGCACCGTGCTCATGTCGGTGATCCCGGCGCAGGTTGCGGGCGTCGAACATATCGTGGTCGCGAGCCCGCCCGGGCCGTCCGGCGGCGTGCATCCGCTGGTCGCGGCAGCGGCGCATCTGCTCGGCGTGCGCGAGCTCGTGATCGCCGGCGGCGCTCAGGCGATTGCGGCGCTCGCATTCGGCACCGAGACGATCGAGCGCGTCGACAAGATCGTCGGTCCGGGCAACGCATTCGTGACCCTCGCAAAGCACGAGGTGTTCGGCGTCGTCGGGATCGACCAGCTCGCGGGGCCGAGTGAGATCGTCGTCATCGCGACTGCCGGTGCGGATCCGGAGATGGTCGCGGCAGACCTCGTGTCGCAGCTCGAGCATGATCCGCTGGCGTGGGCGGTGTGTCTGACGGACGACGCGGGGCTGGCCGACTCGATCGTCACGTGCTTCTCCGATGCAGCCAATGACGCCGCGCGTCGCGAGATCATCGGCATGGCAGCCGGGAAGCACGCCGCAGTCGTGGTCTGTGACTCGCATACCGAGATGCTCACGCTCGCTGCCACGTTTGCTCCCGAGCATCTGTCGCTACAGGGAAATGCCGCTGAGTCGCTGCTTGGATCGGTGCGCAACGCCGGCGCCGTGTTCGTCGGGGCGATGTCACCGGTCAGCATCGGTGATTACGTCGCAGGACCGAATCACACGCTGCCGACCCAGGGCGCAGCGCGATATCGGGGGCCACTGTCGGTGATGGACTTCGTCCGATGGCCGAGTGTCGTCCAGCTGTCTGAAGCGGAGTTCGACGTCCTCGCTCCCGTGGCCATCTGCCTGGCGGAGGCAGAGGGACTCGCCGCGCACGAGCAGGCGATCCGTGCCCGCATGCGGGTGCGCCGGCAGTGACCACGGGGAGCGCACGATGACGGAGACCGTGCGAACCGCGACGACGCGGCGCGATACGCGCGAGACGCAGATCGGCGCGAGCGTGGCCATCGACGGCACCGGCGTCGCACAGATCACGCTGCCCCTGCCGTTCTTCAAGCACATGCTCGAGGCGTTCACGAAGTACAGCGGGATGGATGTCACGCTGGACGGAGCGGGTGACATCGACGTCGACGCCCACCATCTCGTGGAGGATGTCGGCCTCGTGCTCGGTGCAGCGGTGAGCGAGGCGCTCGGCGATCGCAACGGCATCCGGCGATTCGGGGAGGCGCACGCGCCGCTGGACGAGTCGCTTGTGCGGTGCGTCGTCGACTACGGACGCCGCCCGCACGTCGTGTACGCGATGGAGGCGTTGCGCGGGCGCATCAACGAGTTCGACGTGGAGATCCTCGCCGAGTTCGTGAAGGGCTACGCGCAGACTGCCGGTGCGACGATCCATGTGGACTGCCTGCGGGGCGACAACCTGCATCACATCGCCGAAGCTGCGTTCAAGGCGCTCGGTCTTGCCTCGCGCGACGCGTTCCAGGTCATCGGTGGCGGGGTGCCGTCGACGAAAGGGACGCTGTGAGCGCACGAGTCGGGGTTTGCGATTACGGCGTCGGCAATCTTCGCAGCGTGGAGCGCGCGCTTCGCGTTGCGGGGGCTGAGCCGGTGATCAGTGCGGATCCTGATGTGATCGTGGCATGCGACGGTGTGGTGCTTCCTGGCGTGGGCGCCTTCGCGGTCGCTGCCCATGCGCTGCAGGAGACGGGACTTGCCGGTGCGATACGTGAGCTCGCGAGGCGAGGGCGCCCCGTGCTCGGCGTCTGCCTCGGGCACCAACTGCTCTTCGAGGCGAGCGATGAGGGACAGGGCGGTGAGGGGCTGGGACTGCTGGCCGGTCGCGTGGTGAAGCTCGCTCCTGAGCGTGGCCTCAAGGTCCCGCACATGGGCTGGAACACCATCGCGACGGTACGTCCCTCGGCGCTGCTCGAAGGCGTTGCGTCCGGTGCATACATGTATTTCGTGCACTCGTATGCAGCCATCCCGACCGCCGAGGACACCATCGCGACCACCGAATATGGAGCGACAGCTTGCGGCCGCGGTGGAGCGGGGCATGGTCATGGGCACACAGTTCCATCCCGAGAAGAGCGGCGTATCCGGGCTCCGCGTGTATGCGAACTTCGCTGCGCTCTGCGCGGTGCCGGTTCCGGCGCACCGTACGGGCTAGCCCATGGACGTGATCCCCGCGGTCGATGTGCTGGGCGGCCGGTGCGTGCGCCTCCGGCAGGGCGAGTACGCAAGGCCCACCAGGTACGACAGGGATCCTGTGCACGCGGCGCGGCGATTCATCGATGCCGGTGCGAGACGGCTCCATATCGTGAATCTCGACGCCGCGCGCGGGGCGCCGGTAGCGGAAAGCGAGAACGCGGTGGCGCGCATGGTGGCCGCGTGCGTTGCGGCAGGTTGCGCAGCGCAGGTCGGTGGCGGCGTCCGCGATATCGAGACCGCAACTCGCTGGGTCGACGCGGGAGCGTCACTCGTTGTCCTCGGCAGTGTTGCGGCGCGTGACCCGGAACTGGCCGTCGCGATCTGCGACGCCGTGGAAGGACGCGTGCTCCTCGGGCTCGACGTTCGCGAGGGAGTCGCTCGCGTGCAGGGCTGGACCGAGGACGGGCTGGCGGCGACGGAGTTGCTTCGCCTCTGGCGGGACTGGCGTGCCAAGGGTGTCGTGTACACGGACACCGCACGTGACGGCCTGCTCGAAGGGCCGAACCTGGATGGTCTGCGGACGTGCCAGGAGCTCTATGCAGGCCCGGTGATCGCATCCGGAGGCATCGGCAGCATTGACGACATCACCGCATGCGCTGCCGCTGGAGCGGCCGGAGCGATCGTCGGCAAGGCGTTGTACGAAGGTCGCATCGAGCTCGCGGATGCGCTCCGAGCCGGGGAGGCCGCAGCCTGATGAGCCTCGCCAAGCGCGTGATCCCATGCCTCGACGTGATTGCCGGGCGAGTCGTCAAAGGGGTTGCGTTCGTCGACCTGCGCGATGCAGGTGATCCGGCGGAGCTTGCGGCTCGATATGACGTGGATCTGGCTGACGAGCTCGTGTTTCTCGACATCACGGCGTCGAGCGACGGCCGGGCGATCCTCCTCGACGCCGTGCGTCGAACCGCCGATCGAGTCTTCATCCCACTCACCGTCGGCGGCGGTGTCCGGAGCATCGACGATATCGACGTGCTGCTTCGTGCCGGAGCGGACAAGGTTTCGATCAACTCTGCTGCGCTGGAGGACCCGGCACTCGTCACGCGCGCCGCGAACCGTTTCGGCTCCCAGTGTGTGGTCGTCGCCATCGACGCGCGGAGAACGAAGTCCGGTCACGAGGTGTATTCGCACGGTGGGCGACGGCAGACGAGGCGCACCGCTGTGGAATGGGCACGCGAGGCCGCCGGCCGCGGCGCCGGTGAGATCCTCCTGACGTCGATGGATCAGGACGGCACCAAGGATGGCTACGACATGGCGCTCACCGCATCGGTGGTCGCCGCTGTCGATGTGCCCGTCATCGCGAGTGGCGGCGCAGGGGAGCCCGAGCACCTGCGCAGCGTCTTGACGGAGACCGGTGCCGGCGCTGCGCTCGCCGCTTCCATCTTTCATTTCGACGCGCATCCGATCCCGGAGACCAAGCGCTACCTTCGCGATCACGGCGTGGATGTGCGCTTGTGAGTGATCCACAGCAACCGCAGTTCGGTGCCGACGGTCTGATCACCGCCGTGGTGCAGGACGACTCGACGTCCGAGGTGCTCATGGTCGCGCACATGAATCGCGACGCATGGGATGCAACCCTTCGGACGCGTCGCGCGACGTTTTTCAGCCGATCACGGCAGCGCCTGTGGGAGAAAGGCGAGACCAGCGGGAACACGCTGCATGTGCGAACGATTCGCATTGACTGCGATGGTGATGCGGTGCTGCTGAGCGTGCATCCAGATGGTCCCGCGTGTCACACGGGGCAGCGGACATGCTTCTTCACCGCTGTCGAGGTCATGTCCTGAATACGAAAGTTGACTGGACGGAGTGGGGATTCCGTAGGATGTGCGCGAGATGAATGGCGCGGATCTTCCCACGCTCACCCGGCGTTTCTGGCTCGACTGGGGCCGGTTCCGTTCGGGCACCGCACTCTGTAGCAACTAGTACTTCGCGCTGAGGCGCCGCCGGTGCCTCGCCGACAACGCGGCCGTTTGCCGCTCCGAGACAGTACAAACCATCCACGCTGTGCTGACGCGCGTGACCACAGGGCAATAAGCAACCACAGATGCGCAGGACACCACGTCGCTCTCCGATCGCGCGCAGACAGCAGGTCCGTCTGAGCATGTGCACCACGTGCGGCTGCAGCGCGGACCTCAACCAGATGTCAGGCGCGGAGCAGGTGAAGGCACGGAGCCGCCATCTTCGCGGCACGCTCTCCGAGGAGCTGCTCGAGAACACCCCGGTCTTCAGCGAGGACGCAGGCGTCGTGCTCAAGTTTCACGGCGTGTACCAGCAGGACGACCGTGACCTCCGCAAGGAGGCGCGAAGGCTTGGTGGTGACAAGCACCACATGATGATGATCCGCACCCGGATCCCCGGGTGGCATCGTGAGCCCGGATGCATATCTCGCGCACGATCGCATCGCCGGCGAATGGGGCAACGACACGCTGCGGGTGACCACGCGACAGGACCTGCAACTGCACGGTGTCCTCAAGGGCGATCTCAAGCGCGCAATCCGCACCATCAATGACGCACTGCTCACCACGCTCGGCGGCTGCGGGGACCAGGAACGCAACATCATGTGCTGCCCTGCCCCGTGGAACGACCGCCTCCACAGCGAAATCCATCAGACGTTGCGAGACCTGGTGACCGGCCTCACGCCAACCACCCGGGCGTACAGCGAGATCTGGCTCGACGGCGACCTTGCGGCATCGAATGAGCCGGATCCGCCGGACACGCTCTACGGTGAGCAATACCTCCCGCGCAAGTTCAAGACCGCGATCGCCATCGAGGACGACAACTGCGTCGACGTCTACGCCAACGACCTGGGACTGGTCGCGCATGCAGACGAGGACGGCGCGCTGGCCGGGATTCGATCTGCTCGTCGGAGGCGGTATGGGCCGCACTGCGAACAAGCCGAATACGTGGCCGGCAGTGGCGCAACCGCTCGGCTACGTCCGCCCCGCGGATGTGGTCGCGGCTGCGCGAGCAGTCGTTGCGGTGCAGCGGGATTACGGCGATCGGACCGATCGCCGCCATGCCCGGCTGAAGTACCTCATCGCCGACCGCGGCATCGACTGGTTCCGCACCCAGGTGCAGCAACGGCTGACATTTCCACTCGAGCCCTCACGCAGACTGCACTGGGAGACCGCCGGGGATCATCTCGGCTGGTACGAGCAGGGAGATGGCAGGTACTGCTACGGGCTGTTCGTGGAGAACGGGCGCATCCATGACACGGAGAGCACGCACCTGCGATCGGCGGTCCGCGAGATCGTGGAGACGCTCCGCACGGAAATGCGGACTCACGCCGCAGCAGAACATCATGTTCACCAACCTGACGGCGGCACACCGCACGGTGTTCACTCGCATCCTCGACCGGTGGGGCATCGTCCGGTCTGAGTCGCTGCCGAACGCGATCCGGGACTCGATGGCCTGCCCTGCATATCCGACCTGCGGGCTCGCGGTTGCCGAGTTGGAGCGCGCGATGCCCAGCCTGATCCGCGAGATCGCGCTGGTGCAGCGCGACGCAGGCGTTTCGGAGCAGCGCATCAGCTATCGAATGACCGGCTGCCCCAACGGCTGCACCAGGCCGTACCTCGGTGACGTCGGATTCGTCGGGACGACGCTCGGCAAGTACGACATCTTCCTCGGCGGTGACTTCGAGGGCACGCGTCTCAGTGAGCAGTACATGCACAACGTCAAGCTCGAGGAGATTCCGCGCGTTCTGCGAGGCCCGCTCTTCGAGTACGCGAGCACCCACCTCCCCGGAGAAGGGTTCGGTGATTGGTGCACGCGCCAGGGAATTTCGGAGCTCGCGCAACGGCATGCGCTCGTGGAGGTGACCGCGTGAACGCAACCGACCTGCAGAACGCGACAGCCGAGGACATCCTCGCCTGGACCTACCGGCGCTTCGGTCGCGTCGCCCTGGTGGCGAGCTTCCAGGCCGAGTCGCTGGTGCTCATCGACCTTGCCTGCAAGCTCGTTCCGGAGCCCGAAGTGCTGACGCTCGACACGGGGCGGCTGCACGAGGAGACGCACGACTACATCGAGTACGTCCGGACGCAGTTTCCGATTCGGCTGCGCATCCTCGCCCCCGATGCGAAGGAGGTCGAGGCGATGACTTCGGAGCACGGCGACATGCTCTTTCGCACGTCGGTGCCGCTGCGCAACCAGTGCTGCGCGGTGCGCAAGGTGAACCCACTCGCTCGGGCGCTGCGCGATTACGACGCGTGGATCACCGGTCTGCGCCGGGATCAGACGCCGACACGCGCGGCAACCCCTGTCGTGGCGAGCGACCCCGGGCACGACGGCATGACCAAGGTCGTGCCGCTCGCGACCTGGACTCGCGACCAGGTGTGGGATTACCTGCGCGCCCACGGGATCCGTCATCACCCGCTGTACGACCGTGGCTACATGTCGATCGGCTGCGCGCCGTGCACCCGGGCAACGCAGCCCGGTGAGCAGGAACGCGCCGGACGGTGGTGGTGGGAGAGCGACACCCACAAGGAGTGCCTGCTCCATCCGCCGATCGAGCTCACCGGGGTGTCGCGGCTGGAAACCGTCCCGGCACAGCGAGGCGCCGTGTGAATGCACAGGCGTATTACCCGGTCGTCCTTGATCTGCATGAGCGGCGCTGCGTCGTGCTTGGCGACACTGCGCTTGCCGACGAGAAGGCGCTAGGGCTCCGCACCAGCGGAGCAACCGTCATTCACATCCGGCGTCCGTTCCGGGCCGGTGACCTGGTCGGCGCGTATCTCGCCATCGACGCAAGTGATGATCCCGACGCGCAACGAGCGGCGCGGGCGGAGGCCGATCGCGAGCGAGTCCTCCTCAACGTGGCCGACGTGACCCATCAGTGCGACTGGATCGCTCCCGCGCTGGTCAAGCGCGGCCCGCTGCAGATCGCGATCTCGACGTCCGGTGAGAGCCCGTTTCTGGCGCGTGCGCTGCGCGAGCGCATCGAGAAGGTGGTGGGCGAGGAGTGGGGCCCGTTCACCCGATTGGTCGGGCGGATGCGGCGCAACCTGCGCCGTGCCGGCGTCTCGGGCGAGGCGCAGCAGCGCGCGTACCGGCGCCTGCTTCGGTCCCGAGCGACAGCGATGCTCCGCGACGGCGATGAGGATGGAGCCGCGGCGCTCGCGCTCGCGATCGAGCATGGCGCCCGTGACACGCACAACGCGACGTCGATGGGCGAGGTGATCCTCGCCGGTGGCGGACCAGGCGACCCCGATCTGCTCACCGTCGGAGCCAGGACCGTCCTCGCCGATGCCGACGTCGTGTTCCACGACGCACTGGTCAGTCCCGAGGTGCTGGCGCTCTGTGGCCCCCGAACGCGACTCGTGGATGTGGGAAAGCGCGCGGGCGGCAACGCTCCGGCGCAGGCGGACATCAATGCGGCGATGATCGCCGCAGCCCGCTCCGGAGACCTCGTGGTGCGCCTCAAGGGGGGCGACCCCTTTCTCTTCGGGCGTGGCGGCGAGGAGGTCCTGGCGCTGCAGCGCGCGGGTATCCCGGTTCGGGTCATCCCCGGGGTCAGCGCAGCCCTCGCGGTTCCGGCCGCGGCGGGAATTCCGGTGACCCATCGCGGAACGGCAGCGTCCGTGGCGTTCGTCACCGGTCACCGGGCGCAGCGCGATCCGGTCGACCTGGAGGCAGTCGCCAGGAGCGTCGACACGCTGGTCGTCCTCATGCCCGCCGACCTCGAGGCCATCGCGACCCGGCTCTCCGCGGTGCTCGGGCCAGACCGGCCGGCTGCGATCGTCTCGCAGGCGACGACTCCGCATCAGCACGTGGTGCGTGCGCCGATCGGACGCATCGCGGCAGCGGCCACAGCGGCGCGCATCGCGGCGCCGTCAACACTCGTCGTCGGTGAGGTGGTGGACGTCCTGCAGGCGATGGACGGACTCGCGTCGACGGTACTTGAGACGCCCGCCGGAGCCGTTGCCCTGCCGATGTGACCTGAGGGCTCGCAGAGCGCCGAGGTCGTGTGCGCGAGCCTCAACGGTAGGATGGTCAGCGCTTGTCCACGCAGATCACCAGGGTATCGCCCGCGTCGCTCGCCTCACCGCCTCACAGCGGTCCCGGGCCGGTTGAGCGCATCCTCAATGCGCTCCCGTGGTGGGCGCTCCCTGTGACGGTCGTCACGGTCCTCACCCTCTTCGGCCTGTACTCGGTCTGGACCGCGTTCCTGTCGGGCGGGATCAACCAGAGCGGCCCATATCTCTCGCCGTTCTACTCGCCCACCATCTGGAAGACCGGCCCGGTCAGCCCGGCACTCTGGGTGCTCGGCTCCCCGCTGCTCTTCCGGGCCACCTGCTACTACTACCGCAAGGCGTATTACCGCTCGTTCTTCTGGGATCCGCCCTCGTGCGCTGTCGGCGAGCTGCGTCACCGCAAGTATCGCGGCGAGTCGGCATTCCCCCTGTTCCTGAACAACCTCCACCGGTTCCTGTTCTACCTTGTGCTGATCGTCACCGGATTCCTCTGGTACGACGTCTACCTCGCGTTCTGGGCACCGAACGGCCATGTGCAGATCGGTCTCGGGACCGGGATCATGCTCGTCAACGTCCTCCTGCTCAGCGGGTACACCTTCGGGTGTCACTCGTGGCGGCACCTGGTTGGCGGCGGGCTGGACTGCTACTCGCAATCCAAGCTCGGACAGGCGCGATATCGCGCGTGGCGGTGGGTGACAGTGCTCAACCAGCGCCATCCGGTCTGGGCGTGGTGCAGCATGTTCAGCGTCGTCATCACCGACGTGTACATCCATCTGCTGCGCGCCGGGATCATCATCGACCCGCACATCGTCTTCTGAGATGGCAGTGACCCCAGAGCCCTACGACGTCATCGAGTGCGACGTGCTCGTCGTCGGTGCAGGCGGCGCCGGAATGCGTGCGGCGATCGCGGCGGCGGATGCCGGCTGCAGCGTCACGGTCGTCACGAAGTCGCTGCTCGGCAAGGCACACACGGTCATGGCCGAGGGCGGGATTGCGGCCGGCATCGGCAATGTCGACCCGGAAGACAGCTGGGAGGTGCACTTCGCCGACACGATGCTCGGCGGTCAGCTGCTCAACAACTGGCGCATGGTGGAGCTCTACACGCATGAGGTGATCGACCGCGTCCTCGAGCTCGAGCGCTGGGGTGGCCTGTTCGATCGCACTGACGACGGCCGCATCATGCAGCGCGCGTTCGGCGCGCACTCGTGGAAGCGCCTCGCGCACGTCGGCGACCGCACCGGGCTCGAGCTCATCCGCACGTGCCAGGACAAGATGGTGCACACGCAGGGTGTCGACGTGTGCATGGAGTACACGCTCACCTCGCTGCTGAAGTCGGGCGACAGGGTGTGCGGGGCGTTCGGCTACAACCGCAACACCGGAGCGTTCGTGGCCTTCAAGGCCGGCGCGGTGATCCTCGCGAGTGGGGGATGGGGCCGCATGTATCGCTACACGTCCAACTCGTGGGAGTGCTCGGGCGATGGCGCTGCGATGGCGTACGAAGCCGGGGCGGACCTGCTCGACATGGAGTTCGTGCAGTTCCATCCGACCGGCATGATCTGGCCACCAGGTGCGCGCGGCATCCTTGTGACCGAGGCGGTGCGTGGTGAAGGCGGGTTTCTCTTCAACGCCGAGGGGTCGCGCTTCATGCTCGACTACGACCCGGTCAAGAAGGAGCTGTCATCGCGTGACGTCGTCGCGCGTTCCATCTACAAGGAGGTGCAGGCAGGTCGCGGCACCCCGCACGGCGGTGCATACCTCGACGTCCGTCACCTCGGCGCCGATTACGTGAAGCGCAAGTTGCCGTCGATGTACGAGCAGTTCCACGCGCTGGCGTCGGTCGACATCACCAGCCAGCCGATGGAGGTGGGGCCGACCATCCACTACACGATGGGTGGTGTGCGTGTCGACCCGGAAACCGCTGCTACCACCGTTCCTGGGCTGTACGCCGCCGGCGAGGTGGCGGGTGGTCTGCACGGCGCCAACCGCCTCGGTGGCAACTCGCTGGGCGACATCCTCGTGTTCGGACGCCGCGCCGGAGTGGCTGCTGCGGAGTTCGCGAAGAGCACAGGCGCGACGCGTGTCATCGACGACGCGCAGGTCGCAGCCGAAGAGGCGGGTCTGCTCGAGCCGCTGGGTGGTGACGGCAACGGCTCGGCGCCGGCCGAGAATCCCTACAAGCTGCACGAGGATCTGCAGGTGGCGATGCAGGACGACGCCGGCATCGGCCGGAGCGAGGAATCGCTGCAGCGCGCACTGGCGGCCATCCTCGAGCTGCGCGAGCGGAGCACGCATATTCGCGTGTCCGGCGGGCGTGCGCTCAATCCCGGCTGGCACACGGTCCGGGACATCTCCAACATGCTGGTGATCTCCGAGGCAATCGTGCGGAGCGCGATCGAGCGCCGCGAGAGCCGGGGATCGCAGTGGCGTTTCGATCATCTCGACCAGGAGGTCGCCTTCGGCAAGATCAACTTCGTGACCCGGCGTGGCGCGGATGCGATGGAGGTGGTGAGCGTGCCGCTCGATCCCCTACCCGATCGGCTCCGCCCCCTGCTCGAGCGCAGCCGGTTCTACGATGCGACCAAGCTGCCCAAGGGATACCTGACCGAGAGCGCCTCCGCCGACGTGGCAGGCGCGCCGGCGGTCGCACCCAAGAGGAAGAAGAAGTAATGGCAGTCGTGGATCAGCCGGCACCTGCCGTCGAGACGCCCGTCGAGAATGTCCTCACCGCCAGCGGGCTCACCGGCGAGACGCTGACGCTCAAGGTGCTCAAGGGCGTGCCGGATGGCGAGCAGGCCGAGGTCGCATACCAGGTTCCGGTCGTCACCGGCATGGTGATCCTCGACGCTGTGCACTACGTGCAGCACAACCTCGACACCGACCTCGCGTGCCGGTGGAACTGCAAGGCGGCGAAATGCGGGTCGTGCAGCGCAGAGGTCAACGGCCATCCGGTGCTGATGTGCAAGACGCGGGTGGACGATCTCCCTCCGGGTCCGGTCACCGTGCATCCGCTGAAGGCGTTCCCGCTCATCAAGGACCTGGTCACCGACGTCTCGCGGAATTACGAGGTGAACCGCGAGATTCCGCCCTTCACCGCAGCGCCGGACGACGGCACGCCATGGCGGATCCCGCAGCAGGACATCGACCGGCTCTACGAGTTCCGCAAGTGCATCGAGTGCTTCCTGTGTCAGGACGTCTGCCACATCATCCGCACACACGATCTCGGCGAACAGTTCTACGGACCGCGATTCTTCGTTCGCGTCGCGTCACTCGAGATGCATCCGAAGGACATCCTCGATCGTCGCGAACAGACGCGCGAGCAGGGCGGGCTCGGGTACTGCAACATCACCAAGTGCTGCACCGAGGTGTGCCCGGAGCACATCCATATCACCGATAACGCGATCATCCCGCTCAAGGAGCGCGTGGCCGACGTGCACTGGGATCCCGTGCGCTTTGTGGGGCGCAAGCTCTTCGGTCGCAACGGGGATTGATCGGCTACATCGTCATCTCCGCGGTTCTGGTGGTGATGATCGCGGTCTTCGTCTGGTTCTACATCTACTCGCGAACCCCGGCATGGGGGCAGTCGGACACACGAAAGGCGTTGCTCAACATGATGATCGTGGTCGGGCCGATCTTCGGCAATCACTACCGGCGGGAACCGCCCGAGATACCGAGCGTCTCCGCCCCGGCCCCTGACGACACCGACGACATGCCTGCCCGGATCAGCCCGCCCGAGTCGAACGAGTAGCATCACCCGAAATGGGGAGGACGATCACCGCCTGCGTCTTCGACATGGACGGAGTCCTGATCGACACGGAGCCGACCTGGCGTGAGGTCGAGCACGACGTGTTCGCCCGTGTCGGTGTCGAGCTCACCGATGCACAGCTGCGCGAGACCTGGGGCATGCGCATTGAAGAAGTCGTCGACTATCGGTACCGGGTGCGGCCCTGGAACGGCATCCGGCCTCGCGCGGTGGAGCGCGAGATCATCCGCGAGATGGTGCAACACGTCCGGGCGAACGGGATCCCGATGCCCGGAGCTGTGGAGGCGATCAACACCGCGCGAGATGCGGGGCTTCGCGTCGCGATCGCATCGTCGTCGAGCAAGGAGCTGATCGACGCGGTGGTGGACCGTCTTGGCATCGGTGACCTCGTGGATGCCCTCTGCAGCGCCGATGCCGAAGAGCGCGGCAAGCCCGATCCCGGTGTGTACATCAGCGCGGCTCGTGCGCTCGACGTCATGCCGTCGTCATGTGTCGCGATCGAGGACTCACCGATTGGAGTCACCGCAGCGATCTCGGCAGGCATGCGCTGCATCGGACTTCGATCCGAAGGCGCCCTGGCAGGTGACATCAGTCACGCCAGCGTGGTGATCGACTCGCTGCTCGAGATCACCCCGGAGCTGTTGCTCAGCCGATCTTGATCCCGGTGGTCATGGGACCGAGGTTCGGGTCGATCTCCTCGCGTCTCGCGTCCATCACCGACACGACCTGGTGGACCGCCTCCGCGCTCCGGTGCAGCGCGGCGCGCTCCTCGTCGGTGAGCGCGACGTCCACGACGTCGATCAGGCCACCCTCACCAAGCCTGCACGGCACGCCGGTGAAGAGTCCGGTGATGCCGTACTCGCCTTCGAGATGCACGGTGCACGGCAGCACCTGGCGTGTGTCGAGCACGATGGCATCGATCATCTGCGCCACCGCTGCGCTGGGCGCGTAGAAGGCGCTGCCGGTCTTCAGCAGGTTCACGATCTCCGCGCCGCCATCGCGAGCGCGCTGCACGATGGTCTCGAGTCGCTCCGCGGGGATGAGGTCCGCCGCCGGAATGCCGGCGACGGTCGTGAGACGTGTGAGGGGGACCATGGTGTCGCCGTGGCCGCCCAGGACGTACGCCTGAACGTCGTGCACGGAGGCGTCGAGCTCCTGGGCGATGAAGGTGCGATACCTGGCGGTGTCGAGCACTCCGGCCATGCCGATGACACGCGATCGCGGGAATCGCGAGACGGCCATGGAGAGCTGAGTCATGCCGTCAACTGGGTTGGCGACGACGATCAGGATGCAGTCCGGAGAATGCTCCACCACCTGGCGGACAACGCCGGAGACGATCTTCGCGTTGGTCATCACCAGGTCGTCACGCGACATGCCTGGCTTGCGCGGGATGCCGCTGGTGATCACCACGATCTTCGATCCCGCGGTTTCCTCGTATCCGTTGGTGCCGGTGACCTGCGAGTCGTACCCCACGATCGGACCCGACTCCAGCATGTCCAGTGCCTTCCCCTGAGGAAGACCTTCGACAATATCGACGAGCACCACATCGGCGTAATCGCGCTCCGCCACGCGCTGAGCCAGCGTGGCGCCCACGTTGCCGGCGCCTACCACCGTTATCTTGGTTCGCACGGCGGTGGATTCTACGCAGGGTGCCTCGTGTGGCGGGCTGGTCACTCGCTCAAAGGCGGGTCCTGTCATCGCGGGGACCCCTCGCCGTCGCGCTTTTGTGCGCGCCGGCGCTGCCCCCCGCGATGCCACCCGCCATGGGTAGTGGGCTCCACCGGGCGGGCGTCTGCGTAGGATGCGGCCGTGCGATGGTGATACGGCGGCTGTCCCTGCTGAACGTCTGCGCTGGGCGTGCCTCTAGCGGTGGTGGGGTTGCGGCTGCGGGCGTGTTGGGAAGTGCTCGTGATATCGCGCTGCGGTTGGCTGGGTTTCTGTGGCGGGTCGGTGCTTATGAGGTCGGTGGGTGGTGATGCGTCGAAGCCGGTTAGCGAAAGGTGAAGAAAGCGAAGGTCGAAGGTTCGGAAGCGGCGGTTGCCGGTGGGGGCTCGGGAGCGGGCGCCGATTGTTGTTGAGCGGCTGAAGCTCGAATATGGCGATGCGCATACGGAACTGGCGTTCGGTGATCCGTGGCAGCTGCTTGTTTCGGTGATCCTCAGCGCGCAGACGACCGATGTGAATGTGAACTCGGTGACGCCTGCGTTGTTTGCGCGCTATCCGACCGTTGCGGACCTGGCGGCGGCGGATGAGACCGAGGTCGAGACGATCATTCATAAGACGGGGTTCTTTCATTCCAAGGCGCGCGCCATTCGGGAGATGAGCCAGGACCTCGTGCTGCTCCACGGCGGTGAGGTGCCGGCTCGGATGGAGGATCTCGTGCAGCTGCGCGGCGTGGGGCGCAAGACCGCCAACGTGGTGCTCGGCGTCGCATTCGGGGTGCCGGGATTCGCGGTTGACACGCACGTGACGCGCCTCACGGGGCTGCTCCGGTTGACCTCCGCGACCGACCCGGTGAAGATCGAGGAGGACGTGTGCAGCATTGTCCCCGCAAGTGAGTGGACGGGCCTGAGCCTGCGTCTCATCCTCCACGGCCGGAGGATCTGCATCGCGAACAAGCCGCGCTGTCCCCAGTGCGTCCTCTCGGACATCTGCCCCTCTGCGGAACTCGGCCTTGGCAAGCCTGAAACCGCCCCACGACATCGAGCAGCGAAGGCTCGCTAGACTCACGTGGGATGCTCAGGGGCCGGATTGTGAGTCAATTGCTACACGGGGAAGTCGCGACACCCCCGCAGCCGGGTACGATGTTGGCATCGCAGTGATCCAGACGAGGGCCCGTAGCCAGCAGCCTGCGCCCCTCACGACCGCTTTCCCGGCCATCGTCCGTCCAGTCGGAGCTCCTCGGGCGACGACGCCGGCGCCGGTGCCGGAACCATCGCACCATCACCTTCCCGCGTGGGTGAAGCGAGCCTACGCACAGGCACGCCCGATTCTCGGCGACCTGCTCGGCAGTCTCGAGGGTGAGCCGCGCGAGGAGTTGCAGCGAGCAGTCGATGACATCACGGCGCGCATCAACACCGGAAAGTTCAGCCAGGCATTCCAGTATCCGCAGCTGATCGCCAAGGGAATGGAGCTGTATCAGCAGCAGCGGGCGTCGAGCGCAGAGCGTGCTCGCGCAGCGCATGCGCTCGACCTGCTCCGCCGTCGCGGGAGCGACATGCTGCGAGACGCGGGGCCGCAACTGCCCCCGGACGTCACGTCCCGCCTCGGCCGGTCCCTGCGTTCGGCCACGTCGGCCGAGGAGATCACCGAGGTGGAGACCGAGGTGCGTCAGGCCGTCGAGTCCGCGAGGTCCGTACAGGATCGCAAGCGCGAGCGCGAGATCACCAAGACGCGCACCAAGATCCAGCGCGCGGCTCCACGTGCCCAGGCCCGGCCCGTCGAGACCACCGAGACCTGGCAGGACGTCCTTCGCCGGCTGCAGGAGCAGATGGCGCAAGAGGCGGGAGCGTGACCTCGGCCCCTCTAGCGGCCTCCCTGGATCCAGACAGCCTCGCGCCTGACGCGGGTGACCCCGAGGTCGGCTCGGTGATGCGCAACGAGGTGGTCTTCTGCCTGCCGAGCACGCCCGCGGATGCGATCGCAAAGCTGCTGTTCGACAACATTCTCAGCGAGATCGTGGTGCTCGTGGACCGCCGCCCCGTCGGTTTCGTCGCCAAAGAGGATGTCATCGACCATCTGATCGCCGGCGACATCGTGGTGTCCGGGAGCGACTTCGCAGTGCGCCCGCCATCGACGAGCGTGCAGGCGCGCAACATGCTCCACCAGTCACCGCTGCTCGTCGATGAGCATCAACGTGTCAGTGAGGTCGTCGCACTGATGGCCACCCATGAACGCCGGCTTGCCGTCGTCACGCACGAGGATGAGACGGTGGTGGGGATGGTGACCCCGCGCGAGCTCGCGGACTTCGCGCTGCGCCGGCGGAAGACGGTCCATGCCTGAGCTGGAGAGCGTCGCCTCCCCACTCGGTGCGGAGTGCGATCCGGAGGACACGCTCGCCGACGTGCTCGAGGTGCTGCGCCTCCAGGACCCGGTGCCGCTGCTCGTGGTCCGCGGCGACGTCGTGCTCGGGACCATCGGGCTGGAGACCGTCATCACGTCGTTCGATGCGCTCGACCGGACGAGCGTTCGCGACGTCATGCGTCCTGCGCCGGAGATCGACCTCGGTGAGCGCATCGAGCGCGGCGCCGATGTGATGCGTCAGTCAGCCGCGGAGGCTGCGATCGTCACCGCGTCAGAGGGCGGGTTCTTCTCACGCAAGAGCGAACCGGTCGGCATGGTCAGTGCAGCGCACGTGCTCGGAGCGATCGCCAAGAACGTCATCGACAAGGCGCCGATGAAGATCATGAGCGGACATCGCGATCTCGGCTTCAACGTGCCGATCACGCCCTGCCAGCGCAACTGCCCGATCCGTCAGGACATCGCGACATACATCGACTACGTGAGTCAGGGGCGGTACGTGGACTCGTGGGCGGTCATCCACGAGACGAACCCGTTCCCGAGCATGCTCGGCAGGCTCTGCAACCATCCATGTGAGACGGACTGCAAACGCGGCTGGGATCCCGGCGAGGAGCCGGTCACGATCCGCTCGATCAAGCGTTTCTCAACGGACTTCGCGTTCCAGCAGGGTTTGTGGATCAACTACAAGATCGCGCCTGCAAAGGGAAAGCGAGTCGCCGTCGTCGGCGCCGGACCGGCTGGTCTCACGTGCGCGCTCGACCTTCGCGTGCAGGGCTACGACGTGGTGCTCTACGAGCGCGAGGCCAAGGTGGGCGGTCTGCTCAGCACGTCGATTCCGCCATTCCGGTTCGATCATCGTCAGCTCCAGTGGGAGCTCGACATGATCATGTCGACCGGCATCGACGTTCGCCTGAACAGCAACATCGGCGGCGGCCCCGACGACATCAAGACGAAGGACCTGCTCGACGAGTACGACGCGGTCTTCTTCTCCATCGGGATGATGAAGGGCCGCATCCTGCCCATTCCTGGCAGCGATCTCCCCGAGGTCACCGACGCCATGAGCTTCCTGCGCACGGTGTCGTACGACAAGATCCCGGAGAACTTCCCGATCGGTGGGAGTGTCGTCGTTGTCGGCGGTGGTGCGGTTGCGACTGATGCATGCCAGTCCTCGATCAAGCTCGGCGCCAAGGACGTGTGGATGGTCGCCATCGAGCCCGAGGATCGCCTTCCTGCGTTTGGCAACGAGCTGCACGAGGCCAAGGAGATCGGCCTGCATATCCAGTGCGGCGTCATCGTCAAGTCGATTCAGGGTGACGACAAGGGCAAGGTGAAGTCGGTGTCGTTCGCACCGCTCAAGGACCTGGAGTTCGACCCGCTCAGCGGCAAGCTCATCTTCTCGTCCGTGAAGGAGCAGGAGAACGTGCCACCGTGGGTCGTCTCAGCCGACTACGTGATCTTCGCCTCGGGCCAGATCATGGAGCGCCCCGACGAGCTCGTCCCGGTGACGCAGCGCGGCCTGCTCTCTGCGGATCGCGGCGGGCACACCGGCGTGCCGAAGCTCTTCTGCGGCGGTGACTGCGTGCAGGGCCCGTCCTTCATCGTCGATGCTGCGGGCTGGGGACATCGCGTCGCCCGATCGATTCGTGAGTTCCTCGGTGAGGACATGCAGGCCGCGGGCGATCGCATCTACCAGACGGTCGTGGAGCGCACCGACGACCATCGCCAGTCGGAGCTCTTCGCGCGGACGGAGCCGGGCATTCTCGAAGCCGCGAAGCGGTACGACATGACCGAGGTCGAACAGTCGTGGAGCGATCAGACCGCGATCGTGCAGGCGATTCGCTGCTTCCAGTGCGACTCCGTCCATCACTACGACCAGACGGTCTGCGTGCTCTGCGGCGCGTGCGACGACGTGTGTCCCGAGAAGGCCATCGATGTCGTCGTCTTCGGAGAGGACCGCGAGCGTTCGTCCGGCGGTGAGACGCTCGTGTGCACCACGTCGGGCGGCGTGCCTGGTGCGGGCGGTTACGAAGGCGAGATCTACATCAACTACGACCGCTGCACCAACTGCAGGATCTGCGAGGACCACTGTCCCGTCAACTGCATCACGTTCGAGCGCGTGCGCTTCGTCGATGACACGATGCGCGTGGTGGAGCGTCCGGACCTGAAGATCGAGTTGCCGCTCGTCGCGGTGGGGTAGCGATCGAGCCGCACGAGCGCTTCATGCGTCGCGCGCTCCAGGTGGCTCGTGCCGCCGGTTCGCGCGGTGAGGTTCCAGTCGGTGCGGTTGCGGTGCGCGATGGCGCCGTGCTCGCTGCGGCCGGCAATGCGATGGAGCGGCGCGGTGATGCCACCGCGCACGCGGAGCTGCTGGTGCTGCGTCGCGTCGCGGCGATCGTCGGAGGGTGGCGTCTTGACGGCGTCACCGTGTACGCAACGCTGGAGCCGTGTCCGATGTGCGCCGGCGCCATGGTGCAAGCGCGCATCGCGTCATGTGTCTACGGCGCGAGCGACCCCAAGAAGGGCGCCGACGGCAGCGTCTACGACGTGCTTCGCAATCCGCGCAACAACCACCGGATCGAGGTGGTCAGCGGTGTCGGCGCCGCTGAGTCCGCCGCGCTGCTCCAGGACTTCTTTCGCGCGCGCCGCTGACCCTACGGAGTGGTGGCGGCCGGCTTGCGTGCCATGAGGTCGACCTCATGGAACCGAATCACCTCGCTCGCCTGCGCTGAGTACCAGGAGTAGAACTCCTCGCGCGCCCAGCGCTGCGTCTCGCGATGCTCGGGGTTGTCGCGCCACGCCTTCACCGACTCATCGTTCTCGAAATACTCGAGCGAGACCTCCTCGCCGTCGGGAGTCTCGAAGCTTTCGATGGAGATGAACCCCGGGTGTTGCTGGACGAGTTCGTGGAGCCGCTTGCTGCGGCGCGAATACTCCTCGACGTCGCCGTCGGGACGGTTGCGAGATCGAAAGACGACCAGGATCATGGCTCCATCTTCACACAGCCGCTGCGGCCAGGCGGCGCAGGGCGCTGCGCGCTGCGTGATACCCGCACATGCCGTGGACGCCGCCTCCGGGGGGTGTCGAGGCCGAGCAGATGAAGACGTCCGGATTGGGCGTGCTGTACGGGTCAATACGCGCAACCGGGCGCGTGAAGAGCTGGCCGAGGTCGGTGACCCCGCCGGTGATCGCACCGCCGACGTAGTTCGCGTTGTACTGCTCGAGATCGGTGGTGTTCATCACGTGACGAGCGAGGATGCGGTCGCGGAACCCAGGCGCGAAGCGCTCGACCTGGCGTTCGATCGCCTCGGTGCGATCCAGTGTCGAGCCCGCCGGCACGTGGCAGTACGCCCAGCCGGTGTGCTTGCCGGCCGGAGCTCTGGATGCGTCGAAAAGGCTCGGCTGCACGACGATCGTGAACGGCCGGTCGGGGTGCCGTCCGTGCCAGACATCCGCCTCGGACTGAACGATCTCGTCAAGCGTGCCGCCCAGGTGGACGGTCGCGGAGTCGAGGCACGCGGGGTCAGTCCAGGGAATCGGCCCGTCGAGTGCCCAGTCGATCTTGAAGATCCCGGGGCCGTAGCGATAACGGCGCAGCCGGCTCACGTAGGTGGTGGGGAGCACCGGCGAGGCGATCGACGAGACCTGATCCGGGCTCGTGTCGAAGAGGACGGTGCGCGAGGGCGGCAGATCTGCCAGAGCGTGGACGGCGCGCCCCGTCTCGATCCGTCCACCGAGGGTCTGCAGGTACGCAGCGAGCGCTCGGGTGATCGAGGCCGATCCGCCCGCGGCGACGGGCCAGGTCTGCACGTGGCCGGTGATGAGAAAGAGCAGGCCGATGGCCGCGCTGACGGGCCGCGTGAGCGGCAGGATGGAGTGAGCCGAGCACCCGGCGAACAGGGCGCGAGCGCGCTCTCCGCGGAACCACCGGCGGCCCAGCACCGTCGCAGGCAGCAGCGCCGGGGCGCCGAAGCCGGCAAGCAGCAGCGGGTGGTGGGGGAGGTGGACCGGGCCGAGGACCTCCGCCAGGAGCGCTTCCGGTTGGCGGAGGAACGGGCCGACCAGCCGCTTGTAGGCAGTGGCGTCCTGACCAAGAGCGCTCGCCGTTTCCTCGAGGGACGTGCGAAGGATCACCGCCGGCTCTCCATCGAGCGGGTGCGCAACCGACGCGCTGGGCTGGATCCAGCTCAGCCCATAGTCGGCAAGCGGGAGCCGAGAGAGGTACGGCGACAGGATCCCGAGCGGATGCGCAGCGGAGCAGACATCGTGGTGGAACCCCGGCAGCGTGAGCTCGGCGGTACGGGTTCCACCGCCGATCGTCTCGGCTGCCTCGAGCACCAGCACCGATGCGCCGTTACGCGCCAGCTCGACCGCGGCCGCGAGACCGTTCGGGCCGCTCCCGATGACGACGGCGTCCAGGCGTGACGGCAAGGCGATCTATGCAGCCGGGGCTGGAGTGGCGGCCACCACCTCGCCGCTCGCGAGCACCATCCCGTCCTCGCATACGGCCTCGACGCGACCGCCCTGGAACTGCTGCTCGTACACCTGTGCGTACGCGCCACCTCGCCGGAGGAGCTCCGCGTGGGTGCCCTGCTCGAGGAGGCGTCCGCGGTCGATGACGAAGATCACGTCTGCCGCGAGGATGGTGGACAGGCGATGCGCGATGGCGATCGTGGTGCGCCCGCTGAGCAGTGGCTCGAGCGCCGCCTGCACCAACCGCTCACTGGTGGTGTCGAGGGCCGACGTCGCCTCGTCGAGGATGAGCACCCGCGGCGCCTTGAGCACGACGCGAGCGATCGCGAGCCGCTGCTTCTCGCCACCCGACATCCGGTACCCGCGCTCGCCGACGAGCGTGTCGTAGCCCTCATCGAGCGCCATGATGCGATCGTGGATGAAGGCCGCCTTCGCGGCGGCCTCGAGCTCTTCCTGGGTGGCGTCC
This sequence comes from Candidatus Dormiibacterota bacterium, assembly GCA_963833055.1. Lineage (GTDB taxonomy): Bacteria > Chloroflexota > Dormibacteria > Aeolococcales > Aeolococcaceae > Palsa-851. The sequence goes on from CAWHWM010000002.1 coordinate 289,449, forward strand.
GGCTTGGCATAGGTGAGGTTGCGGCGTACCGAGGCGTGGAAGAGATAGGTCTCCTGCGTGACCATGCTGATCGCCGCTGCGAGTGACGCGATCGTGTAATCCCGCACGTCGAGGCCGTCGAGCAGCACTGCCCCCTTGGTGACGTCGTAGAGGCGAGGGATCACGTAGGAGATCGTGGTCTTCCCGGCGCCGCTCGGTCCCACGATCGCGGCGAGCTGACCGGGTTTGACCTCGAGGCTCACGTCCTCGATCGCCCAGTCCCGGCGGATCTCGTTCGGGACGGGATCGTTCTCGTCCGGTTGATCGCCGTTGGCCGCGACAGCCGCCGTGGTGGGGCGCTGCATCGGCTCGGTCATCGGGCCGAAGCTGCCGCGGTCGTAGCGGAAGTAGACGTCCTTGAGCTGGACGTCGCCCTTGATGTCGCTCGCCGGCACCACGCGGGCGTCAGGCGAGTCGACGATGTCGTGCGGCATCTTGAGGTAGTCGAAGATCCGCTCGAAGAGCGCCAAGCTCGCCTGGATCTCGATGGACACCGACAGCATGCTGCCGATGGGGAAGAAGAGGCGGCTCTGCAGGGTGGTGAACGCGACGATCGTTCCGTACTGGATTGGCGCAACCGGCCCGTGGCTCCCCGCGATGACGAAGCCGGCGATGAGATACACGAGCGCCGGCGCGCTGCTGAAGAAGGCGCCGATCACGGCGAAGAGCGCCCGGCCGATCATCTCCTGACGGATGGCGAGGTTGGCGAGGCGGTGATTCTCCTTCCGGAAACGGACGACCTCGTCCGAGCCACGGCCGAAGACCTTGGCGAGGAGCATGCCCGAGACCGACAGCGTCTCCTCGGTGATCGCGCTGATCTCCGCCTTGGAGTTCCTGCGCCTGCATCGTGATCTGACGCCGGACCTTCCCGGCGCGATACGTATAGAAGACGAAGAGCGGGGTGATCGCCAATGAGAGGACGGTCAGCTGCCAGGAGAGGATCAGCATCGCGATCAACGTGCTGAGCAGCGTCACGATGTTGGACAGGAGCGATGTCGCCGTGTCCGTCACGACCGACTGGATGCCGCCGACGTCGTTGGTGAGGCGGGACTGGATCTCGCCGGTTCGCGTGCCGGTGAAGAACCGCAGCGACATGCCCTGGAGATGCTCGTAGAGACGGTTGCGAAGCTCCTCCATGACGCGCTGCCCCACGCGGTTGGTGACATAGGTCTGGAGCACGCCGATCGCGCCCGTGACGATCGTGATCGCCACCATGACCGCGACCAGGATCTCCAGCAGCGTCAGGTTCACCGGCAGCAGCACCGAGTGCCCATTGACGATGTGGGTGGGGAAGAGGGCAACGTCGAAGACCACAGCGATGAGCACCGGATTCACCACGCCGGCGCCCGCCGTGATGATCACCAGGAAGGCAATGGTCGCCACACCGAGGCGGTGCTCCTTGAAGAGCCCCGCGGTCTGGCGGACGAGCTGTCCGTTGGGGACGCGCCCCGAAGGCTTCTCGCGTTTGATGCGGCCGAAACCGCCTCCGTGCATCACGGCTGGGGCACTCCTGGGCATGCGAGGCACGCGGGCGTCATAGCTTCGACTGTACCAAGCTGCTGTGGTTTTTCCGATTTGGTAACGCGAATGGACGGGCCATTTCTGCCGCTATCATCTGCGGCGATTCAGCGCGGAGGGAGCGCTGGCGGACAACAGCGAGGAATCAAATGAGAGGAAAGTCGCTCCTCGTCGGAGCAGTGTCCTTTGGCGCATTGGTCGCGATGGCCGGCTGCGGCGGATCGACCGCCCCCACAACGGCGCCGACGTCATCCGGGGGGATCACCATTCCCACACTGCCGGGAGGCAGCAGCGGGACCACCGGTTCGAGCGGCTCCACCGCCGCCGCGAACACGCTCTTGACGGCCCAGGACGTGCAGACCATCAGCGGTGATCCGGACGTGACAGCACTGACGGGCGCTTGCTCCGCCACCACCTGCCTGTACACCGACACCACAGGCACAGGGGGCGGGGGCGGCATCATCGTCATCGAGGCGATCCCCGGCGCTCTCGGCCAGGCGGCGCTGCAAGCGGCGATCGCGTCGGCGCTGAGCAGCTCTGCATCCTCGAGTGGCGGCACCGCGGTTGCGGTGTCCGGGCTCGGCAGCGGCGCGGTCAAGGAGATCGACTCCAACTCGGCCACGTACGCCTTCGTCAAGAACAACGACCTTGTGGTGATCGACGTCTCGTCGGGAACCAAGTCGGGGTCTGACATGGACTCACAGGTACAGTCGCTGGCCCAGAGCGTCGCCGGGTCCCTCTAGCGGATTCATCTGGCACCGCCGATTCAATCGTCGGCGGTGCCATCCCAACTACCGCTCGTCGGCGTGAGGCGTCGCCTGGGCATGTGCGTGGTCGAGGAGTGAGCGTCGCGGCGGGTTGAACACGTCCACCTCGCGGCACGACGTGTCCACCGTTCGCGCCCCATGGCGCACCCAACTGGGCACGACTGCGACGTCGCCGGCACGCATGGTGCGCACGTCGCCCGCGATGTCGAACTCGAACTCACCCTCGAGCACCAGAACGATCTGTTCCTCCTCGTGCACATGCATCGGCGCCTCCGTATGTGGAGCGAACGACACGAAGTTGAGCATCGTGCGCTCGCCGAGGACTGGGCGGAAGAGGAGTCCCGGGACAAGCTCCAATGTGGTGATTGCGTTGACGTCAACGTAGCGGCCTGGTGCGGAGGGTGTGCCCTCTGCCTCTGTGGTGAAGTGTTGAGCGGCGTCAGTCATCTCTTCTCCAGTGCGGTTGTGATCAGTGCCGCCAGGCGCGCGACACCTTCGTCGATGTCGTCCTCGCCCGCGAGGCTGTAGGCCAGGCGCAATGTGTTGATGCCTTCGCCGTTCGGGTGGAACGGCCGCCCGGGACGAATGCCACGCCGGCATCGCGGGCCTTGCGCGCGAGGTCGACGGTATCGAGCCATTCCGGTCCGGTGACCCAGACGAAGAATCCGCCGCGGGGATGGGTCCAGGTGATCTCGGCGGGCATGTGCTCGTCGAGCGCGGCCAGCATGCGCGCGCAGCGTTGCGCGTACAGCGCATTTGACCGGCGGAGCTGCGTGTCCATATGACCGCCGCGCAGATACTCCTCGAGCAGGCGCTGACCGAATGCCCCGGCGCACTGGTCAGAGTTCTGCTTGGCGACGCCCATCTGCGCGATCGCCTCCGCCGGCCCCACCGCCCACCCGAGCCGAACACCCGGAAAGAAGGTCTTCGACGTCGTGCCCGCCTGGACGACGATGTCGGGAGCAAGCGACCACAGCGATGGGAGGGGCTCAGCCACGAAGGTGAGCTCGCGGTAAGCGACGTCTTCAATGACGAGCACATCGTGACGGCGGCAGATATCCAGGACGCGCGAGCGGCGCTCCATCGACATCGTGATCCCGGTGGGGTTCTGATGGTCGGGGATTGTGTAGAGGAGCTTGGGTGGCGACGAGCTTCGGCAGAGGCGCTCGAGCTCGTCGGTATCGAGGCCATCCTCGTCGACGGAGACGCCCTGCACATCTGCTTCAAAGCCGCGGAAACCGTCGATGGCTCCGAGGTAGGTGGGCGATTCGACCGCAGCCACGTCGCCGGGATCGAGCAGTGCCCGGGCCAGGAGGCCGATGGCGTCGATGGTGCCGCTGGTCACCATCAGCTCATCCGTGTGCGGGCGGCGTCCCTGTGTCGCTTCAAGGCGATCCGCGAACGCGTCGCGAAGGCCCGGCAGGCCTGGGGTTGGAGAGTACTGGAGTGCAACCGCCGCGTCGCCATTGAGCAGCCGCGGTACTAGCTCCTGCAGCACTGCGACGGGGAAGGTCTGGGGATCCGGCAGGCCACCGGCGAGCGATATCAGGTCAGTTCCCTTGGCCAGCTCCAGGATGGCGGCCAGCTCGCTGCTGACGCCGTGCGTGCGGCGTGCAAACGACCAGCGCTGGGTTGGTAGCAGCTGCATACAGCGTCTCCTGCGGCGATGTTGACGATGCTCAGGGAAATCGGGAGGAGTTTGGACCTCCTGCGCCTCCTCGATGGAGCCGCCCCAGGGCCGTCACGGCTGGATGTGCAGCCGCATCACCCATCGCCACATGGCGATCTTCCGGTCTCGTTCGAATCCGAACTCCTCGAACAGGTCGGTCGTGCCTGTGTGAAAGTAGGCACCGCGCTGAGGCGGGCGCTCCTCGACCTGCTCGGGATACGCCTCGACGATCCCACCTCCAGCATCGCGGATGGCGGCCAGCGCGGCCCCGACAGCTGCCCGTCGCAACGCCACTTCGCCTGTGCCGGCTTCCAGTGAAGATGCAGCCGATCCGCCAGTCGGGCAATTCGCCGAGGCCCTTGGCATACGTCTTCTGGTTGTTGATGTTCGGGAGTTCCGCCGGCGGCCCGTACTGGCACCAGCCCACGCACTCTTCGCCCTCGTAAACAAGCATCTGGTGCGCCGTGCCGTTGCGAACGTGGGCTTGCTTTGCCAGCCGGTTCCCGGCGACGGTGTGGCCCTTGCCGACGCCCTCAGGGTGAAAGCCCATGCACCAGCAGCCGCCCCAGACGCCGTTGTTGGCTTCCACGAGACGGGCGAAATCGTCCCAGGTCTCAGGGCTGAGCGGCCGCGCGACATACGAACTGACGGCTGCCATCACGCGATTATGCCCACGCCTCTGGACGGAGTCCGGGCGGGGCTGTCATCGCGATTTGGCGGAGAGGGTGGGATTCGAACCCACGGTGGCTATAAACCACACCGCTTTTCGAGAGCGACCGATCGAGGCTCGGGCCGGGTCGTTGTGGGCCGCCGAGTGCCATTCTGAATACGAATCCGCGATGGATCGTGACGCCCCGGGGTGGTACGGGACGGCCGATGTTGCCGCGACGGGCGCCAAAATGGCGATAGTTGGCGCCGACCTTGGCGCAAACTTCTCAATTTGGGGTATTTGCGGCTCCGGGTCGACCCGCCAGGGAGGCTGGGTTTCCGCGGCGTGAGCGAGGTCGAGCGGACGCTCAGGGATCCGGGTCAGGTGGTGTGTTCTTCGACCCAGCGTCGCAGGGCTTCCCGGGGTACCCGCACGGCTCGGCCGACCCGTATCACGGGAAGGGACCCCGAGCGCACGAGCTCGTAGGTCCTGGTCCGACCCAACTGCAGCTCCGCCTCCACGTCGCGGACGGTCAGCAGCATCGGGACGCGGCTGGAGGCCGGGTCGCCATCGTCCGCCCGCTGCGCAAGCGGCTGGCTAAGAATCGCGGGCGCCAAATCCACCGGGCGCTCGGCTGACTCGCCAGGGTCGGCATGGCTCCGCGGCGGCGCCTGCGGCGAGCGCGTATCAGAGCGGTCCCATGGAATCTGCGCCTGGTCTTGGGATGGCATCAGCAGGTTCTCGGGGAGCCAGCATTCAACGAAATGTCGTCTGCAGGCACACCCTGAGCATCCCAGGATTGTGCTCACAGAGCGCCTACAGTTTTCTTCCGCGCCGGGCGGCATACTGAAGCGTCCGGGGCAGGCGCGGACAAAGATCGACGTCTGGTTGGATCTCGACATCCGGCGCCGTCACAGGCGCCGGCTCGACCATGAACGGTTCAGGAGTTCGAGCTCGTCCTCGGTCGCGCGGTCAAGGTGGGGCGCGTCTCGGTGGTTCGACAAGCAGTGCTGCGCGACTGGGCGCAGCATCCGGTCATTGATTCGATAGACCGCCTCGACCCAGAGGATGGTCGAGGAAGGGTCGCTCGAGCCGCCACGCAGGAGCGCAGAGTGCCAGTGGCGAAGCGCTCGGAGTGCCACCACCACGCCCTCGTGCTTGTACCAGCAGCTGGGGAAGCGTTCCGAGAGAGCGAACGCGCGAGCCATCCAGTTGACCCAGTCCAAGAGCGACGCGACGTCATCGCTGGGCTGCGCGTTCTCGGCGATGCCGCCGCTGACCTCCACTGGTGAAACCGCGGCGCGCCGAGGGTCGTCCAGACGGGTCCGTAGGTCGGCGACCTCTCCGGCGACGGACGCAAACCCAACGTCGAGCTGCGCCACCCATTTGGTGAGCGCCGCGATCCGGCCGGCGGCGCTGTTGGTCGTGCGCGTCACGGCGCGAGCCCCGGACCCACTGTCGGCGTGAGCGCCTCTACGTCGAGAAGCGTGCGGTAGGGGTCGAGCAGCGCCTTCGCAGCGTGGAAGTCGCCTGGGTTGATGCCTTGTGATGGATGCAGCAGCTCGGCGCGGTCGGGTCGAACGCCGCTGTTGTCGCTGATGAGCTGCTCGAGGCGGTGCTCGGCGGCGTCGGTCTCGCGCAGCCACCGGTCCAGCCCCGTGCCCGGAGCCTGCTCGGACCAGCGGTCGATCGCCAGGGCGGCCTCGAGCCGGGTTGCGTGCTCACCCGGTTCGGGAGCGCCGAGGTCGGCAAGCGCGGCGCGCTGAGCCTCCGTCGCGGGGGCGTAGACGTCAGGAGCTGACACGGCATGGTCCCGATCCGTCTCGCGATACCGCTCCGGGTAATCCAGCGCCGACTCCTTCTGCAGCGAGCGCTCCCACGAATGGACGATCCGCTCCTCGGTGGGCTGCATCGGTGCCGGCGCATGGGTCACGCCAAGGCGGTCACGCTCGGGCGCCTGGGCGACGGCGTAGTAGTGGGTGGCCTCGGTGCCGCGCGACATCGCCGTGTACGTCCACTCGCGAGTGGCGGCGTCCGACCCCACCACCAAGGCAACATCGGTGGTCATCCCCTGAGCCTTGTGCACGGTCATCGCATAGCCGCGGTCGATCGCGTCGTATCGCGTGGTGTCGATGACCACCTGGCGATGGTCGCCGCGCTCCAGCGTGAGCGTCTGCTGCTCGACGTCCACCGCGGTCACCGTGGCGCGGGTGCCGTTGCTGACGCCGTTGGCGCGGTCGTTGCTCAGGCAGAGGACCCGGTCGCCAACCTGGTATTCCTTGCCGTCCAGGGTCAGCCCCGGTCCGTGCACACGCTCGGCCTCGACGGCCTTGGCCCGGGCAAGCTCGTTGAGGGCGGCAACCTCCTCGCGCCGCTGGGCCAGGATCACGGTGTCGACGCCCCTGTCCTCGAGCCTCGCATGCTCGGCGACCACCTCGGCGCGCCGTTCGGGCACCAACTTGGCGACGTGGATGCGTCCGTGGCTCAGATATAGCTCGTAGGCGGCGCGGGCCTCGCCGTCGCGCACCAGTTGGAGGGCTGCTCGCTCCCAGGGCTCCTTCTGGCGCACGTTCTCGGTGACCAGCACCCTGCCGATGTGCTCACCCAGGGTGCGCATCGGTGCGCCGGCGCCGATGGGTTGGAGCTGCGCGGGATCACCGACCACGACCAGCTTGGCGTTGTCGCGTGCCGCAAGCGAGACAAGCTCGGCAAGCTCGCGGTCGCCGATCATCCCCGCCTCGTCGACCACGAGCACGCCGCTGGGTTGCAGGTGGTCGACCTGGAGCTCGTTGAGCATCCCGGTGACCGTGCAGGTGGGGATGTCCGCACCGCTCTCGAGCACGTCGGCAGCGCGTCCGGCGAGCGCGCAGCCGACGACCTGGATGCCGGTGGCCTCGAACGCCTCCCGGCACACGTCGAGTGCGAAGGTCTTGCCGACGCCGGCGGCGCCCTCGACGACCACCACCCCGGCAGGGCTCTGGCAGACGGTCCTGACCATCGACCGCTGGTCCGTGGTCAGCGTGGGCCGCGCGGCGATGGCCGCCTCGACCTCGCGCGTGTCGGCGACACCGACGCACGCTGAGGCTCGCCGCTGGGCAGTGGCGATCATGCCCTGCTCGATGGCGAGCATCTCCGGGGTGGTGTAGCGGAGCTCGTGGCCGGTGTCGACCCACCGGGCGATCGCGTCGGCGTCGCGTTCACCCTCGAGTCGGTTCGGCACCAGCGGCTGCACCGCCTCGCGGTCGGCGAGGATGGAGTCGGCGGTGGCCTCGAGCTGGGCCCGGCTCATCCCCAGCGGCGCGTGTGCAGCCACGGTGCGGATGACGTCGCGACGGGTGAAGGTCGCGTACTGGGCGGTCAGCCCCCGTTCACCGAGGAGCTCCGTGCTGCGCTCCACGTCGAGCCGGCGCGGGTGCAACGCCGCAGGCTCGCATGCGAGCAGGGTCTCGATGCTCGTGGCGTCGAGCCCCACGCCTGCGGCGCGCTCTCGCCATTGGGCGAAGAGGTTTTCGGTGGGAGCGACCTCATCCTTGCTCTCGCGGGTCGACAGCACCGCGAGCTTGTGCGTATGGGGATTCGATGCCCAGCTGGCGCTCGAGTGCCTCGATCTGCTGGGTGCGGCGGGAGAACTCACGGCGCTGCGCGTCGGTGATGCCGACGATGGAGAAGCAGCCGTTGCCGTCGACCACAGTGGAGATGCCGAGCTCGCGCACCAGGCGGTCGCGCCACTCCGCCTGGGCGATGGCACCGGCAGCGGCCGCGTGCTGGTACAGGGCCTCGCTGTACAGCTGGCTCCAGCTCCCGTCGGACCGTTGCACCCACGTCGGCACGGTGACGTGCGTGTGCAGTTGCGGATCAACCGTGACCCTGCCGGTGCCCGGATCGGTGACCGGCCGCGCCGTGCGATGCACGAACTCGGGCATGACCAGCTTGGCGCGCACCGCTTCCGTGGTCCTGGCCCTCGGGTTGAACTGACGAGCCCAGCCTGCGTTCTCCTGGAGATAGTCGGCGGCTGCGTGGACTCCCTCGCCGTGGACGCGCAGGATGGTTGCGCGCGTGCGTTCGTCGCCGAGCGCGTAGAGGATGCTCACGTCCTTCGGCGCGGACACCGCGACGTCGAACGCGACGATCGACTGCGTCCGCCAGTGTCTGCCGAGGTCCTCACCGGTGCGTGGGTGTGTGCCGCCGAGCACCGCTGCGAAGTCGGTGTCGATGACCTCACCCCGCAGCCCGAGCGCCTCAGCGCCGGCGCCGTTCCAGCGTCCCGGCGATTCACCTCGGGCGGTGTAGTACTCGAGCTGCTGGTGGGCGATGGCCTCGCGCAGATATCGCACCGCCTGTTCGACGCTGGTGAGCTTGCCAATGGAGATCATCGCGAGAATCCGTGTTGCACAGGTTCCAGCGTAGGGGCGAAATGCCTACAGCTCGCTTACATTTTCGCCGTTCAACAGCGGTCGCCACCACAGGTGTAACTGTCTGTGCGTGTTAGCGGGTGTTGGCGATGGTGCAGGGACGTTGAAGCTGGGGACGGCAGTGGTGGATGTGCTCGGCCGTGATATGGGATTGCTATTTGCGTTGGCTGCTGGCGATCGCTGGGTGTGTCTTACCTCGAGGATGATGTGTGGACCGCTTGACATCCGTCGGTGGCAGCCGGGCCTTCATGGCCACGAACCTGCTCTGCGGGCACCCCGACATGAAGCGTATTCGACTAGCAGGTGTCGTTGTTCGGTCAGTTGGCAGTCACGCGGTAGCCGAGGTCGGGAAAAGCGTTGCGGTGGTCGAGATCTCGCGCGCCTTCGCACCTGCCGATGGCCGATCGGAGGCCCGGATCAGGCGGCCTGGGCGTCCAGGGCGGTGATGCGGATGAGGTTTGTAGGCCGCTCCGGTGATCAGTAACCAGCCGCGGTTGCGTTGCAGACCGACGTAGCGCAGCTTGCGTCGACCCGCCAGCGTCTTCATCCAGACGAAGGGTTCCCTCGATGCGCTTGCGAATGCGCAGGCTGACCTCGTGGCCGTGGTGTCGTGTGGTCCTGGCGTCGATCGCGCTGCGCCGGTTGGTGGTGTTCTGGGAGACGTGCGGGGTCATGCCGAGCTACGACAGCCGGCGACGAAGTCCTGGCGTCGTAGCCCTTCTCGCCGGCGAACGTGCGCCGCCGGGTTCGCTGCCGCAGTGTCGCAACAAGGCGACCGCAGTGCCTCGTTCCGTGTAGCCGGTCGCCGCGGTGAGTTCCATGTCGGTGATAGGCGCGTTGCGATGTTCCATGAGCAGGTGGCCGGCGTAGCTGAGCTTGGCTGCCATCCCGCCACCTTTGCGGGCCAAGCGTGCCTCGGGCTCGGTTGTCGAGCGGTGCGTCTGGTTGCCGCGCCGCTCGCCGTGGTAGTTCACCTCAGCGTTCAGCCCCGACGCCGCCGGGCCACTAGTGCCGTCGTCATCCTTAAGCTGAAGACTCCTGTGCGAGGCCGATGCCTCGAGCAGCGTGCCGTCGCCGCTGAAGTGCTCGCCCGGATAGGTAGCGGCGGCGGGGCGCTTGGCGCACCGCCGCGGCGAGGAGCGATCGCCGAGATCGTGTCCAGGAGCCGCTCCCGGTTGCGCTGAAGGTGCTGTGGTCAAAGCCCTCGTCGTCGACATTGAGGCCGAGGGAGCACCTGAACAGGAAGGTCGTAGCGGAGCCGCATACAGAGCTGGCGCTCGCTGCGAATCGAGTGCACGGCCATCAACACCGCGGCTTTGAGGAGTTGCTCTGGGGCGTGCTCTGCCGTCCGGTTTGTGCGTATATGGCCTCGAACTTTGGGCCGAGCTCCGCAAGCACCGCCTCGACCACCGGCTTGATCCTCCTGATCGGGTGCTCGCGTCGGGTCAGGCTGTCCGTGGCCACCGTGGACAGGATCGTCACTTGCCGGGTGGTGGTACGCGCATGCTGAATCTCCGCATGCTGAATGAGCGTCCGCAAGACTTACGCCCAAGCTCATCGTGTCGAGGCCTCGCCAAGGGGTCGAAAATCAACACCCTGTTACGGGCTATCACTCTGTCGCTCGCGGAGGGGCCTAGGGCAGCCACCGACGCGATCCGATGTAGAGAAGCCGTCAAGACCGAACACTTGGCTGGCCTCGGCGGCATAGGATATTTCCATGCCAGAGACGCAACCGGCCTGTATCGGTAGGGCTGGAGAAGCATGGATAACTACGTCGAGCATACCCTTCGACTCCGGGTGATCAGCCGGCGCGAATGGAAAGCGCGAGTAACCATACCTTCGAGATCACCGCAGCGCTGTGCATCGCCCTGATGGGCGCAACTTGTTGGGCGGTGCTCGGCGCCGGTTGGGTGACCGGCGGCGGCGGTGCGGTCGTGGTCGCAGTCGCGGCGCTCATCGAGGCAGGTGTGCTTGCCAGGGTCCGATCCCCGCGTCTCGTGTCGGCTCTGGCCGCGCCAGTCCTCGGTTTCCTGACGATCGCGGTCGCGACGCTCGGGGCGATGCCGCTGGTGATCGGCCAGACCGGAGACGCCGCGGCTGCGCGCTTTGTCCGTGCATTGATCGTTGGGATTGGGTCGACGCAGGCATGGGACTTCACAGTCGGGGTTTCCGCGGTTGCGCTCCTAATCGGAGACCGGCTCGGCGGGTGGCTCTTCGCGAGCACCGCGGTGCGCTCGCCGTCGTGCCCGTCTTCGGCGTGTTGGCAACCAACGTCGTCAACGCGCCGAACCCCGGTCAGGCCCGCGCTCCCCGAAACGATTGCCCTTGTGCTGGCCGTCGCGGTCATGTCTGCTGCGCACTTCGGATCGCTCGGCGCAGACTGGCGCTCGGAGCGCATCACTGGCACTCGACGGCATTCGCTGGCGATTCGGCAGCAGTGCCGTCGTCGTCGCGATTGTGCTGACGATGGTTGCCGTACTTCTGCCACCGGCGACGTCCGCAAACATTCGGCGAGACTGTTTCCACATGCGCTCGGCATCAGCGCAATCGGCACCAAAAAGGCCGGGCCGCCCACACGTACAGGAGGCGCATCCGGCGTCGGCTTTGAC
>CAWHWM010000003.1:0-147198 GCA_963833055.1 Candidatus Dormiibacterota bacterium
ACCTGCGATTGATCGCCCGGTAACCTCCGAAGCGTGCCGAGGCGGCCGCTCGCGAGCCGCGCGTCAACCGCGCGTCAACGGGAAAAGTGTAAGCGCTATGAGAGCGCTTTCCCGTTACGCTGAAGGGCCTTGGGGCGCCTTACCTATGCACCAACTCTATTTGTTGCCCTCCCTCGGCCACGGGCTTCTGACCCTTTCCGCAGGTACTGTGTGATGGACAGCGAGCCGCCCGGCGGCGCTGGACTGCGGGATGCGACTGTCCACGGCTTTCGAGGTGCGGTGCTGCAGCGCGCGATCCTCGCTCGAGGGTGGACCGTGTCGGATTTCGCGCGAGCGGCGCGCGTTCACCCGGCCTCGGTCTACAACGCGCTCAACGGCTCCCATTTCGAGACTCCACCGCAATCCGCATCTTCGAGACCCTCGAAAAGCGGCAGCCGATGAGCGTCGCGATCGCGTAAATCCGACCTAGCTCGTCTACACCAATACCTCCCACTTACCGCCTGAGATTCGCCTGCCTGTCGGCGACACACGAGACCACTGGACTGTTATTCGGACGGGCTCGCGCTTCTCGACTCAGGCCACGACAGCGGCTCAGCGTTGACCAGCCTCTTGGAGTGTGGAAGGAAGAACGCTCGGTAGTAGGCGCCATCCACCAGCGGGGCTGACACCGCCACGGTGCAAACCGCTTGCCCCCGACGCGGATCCGGTAAGGCGACAGCATGCGCTGTTCACGGAAGATCGGAAGAGGACCCTCAACGGCGGTGCACGCACCAGCCATGAGATCCCTGAGGCGTTTCTCCTGTTCCAAGACGAGCGCCCCCAAAATGAACAAAAGAATCGGGGCAACGACCAACACCGTCAGCGGCAATCGCCAGGAGCTCCGCAAGCTGACGTAGCCCAGCAACGCGATCGAGGCGAGCACAACAGGCACCCCGATTGCTGCGTCTCCTGCGGAGGCGAAGGCAAGTCGTCGCCGCTGACCCCTGGTCAGTCGTCCGTGACGATTGGCATCGAGCGTTGGGCCGGAAAGGTCCATCCAATGCGGCGATTTCGCGCCTCGAGCGTCGGTCTGGGCAGGGCACGCACCGGTCCCGGAAAGGCCGCAGAACCCCGTCAAGGCTGGCGACCTCCCGATCGGGGTTCCGGCGCGCCACGATTCGAACAGTCTGGGGAGATGATCGAGCTGTTCCGTCATTGGCCCCTCAGCCTGTTCACGAAGACTGCGTGGTACGAGGGCGAGCAGGTGCCAGACGCCGTGGAAGTGAATGTCGACGTCGAGGTGTGCGCGAAGATCGCCCTCGACGCCGTCGAAGTGAAAGCTGGCGATGGCGTCGGCATGCCGGCGTTCGTGGACCTGCACTCGCAATGTCTCGCCGATGGCCGGAAGACATGACCGGGAGGTCTGCCCGCACGTCGGTGGAGCGCCGTCAAGGGACAGAAGCTCGACAAGGAAGCGATGTAGGTCGTCGGCTGAACCGGCAAACGCACCCTGCCACTCGAAGTGCACGTCTCAGCCTAGTCTGGATATCAGAATCGGACGCGCGCTGCGGCGTTGAAGACGGCCTCGCTGGTCTTGCCCCGGTAGTAGTAGGCGACCATGTCGCTGCTGGCGTGACCGGGCAGCTGCTGCAGGTGGAGCATGTGCATGCCGGCATCGGCGCACCAGGTGCAGAACGTGTGCCGGAAGCGGTACGCGTTGCGCCGGATCCCGGTCGCCTCGCCGAGCTTCGCGAGCATCGACTAATCCCTCCAACGTTAGCGGCTGCGCACGCCCGAAATGGTCACTGCGCAGGGAGAGGAACAGTCGCCCCTCGCCCACCGGCCTGGCGGGGTCGGTCAGATGCGCACGCAGCAGCCGCGGCAGGATGCTCTGTCCGACGGTGATGGGCACATCGCGGAAGCCCGCCTGGGTCTTGGTCGCGTCGGGGTCGTGCACCGTCCCGCGGATCTCAACAACCGGTGGGGTGCGGTCGAGCCGGATGTGCTGTTCGTCGAGTGCCCAGGAGCTCGCTCGGGGCGCATGCCCGTGTACAGGAGCATGGCGACGATGAGGCGATCCCGGCCCGTGAGCGCGGCCTTGAGCAGGCGCTCAGCCTCACCCTGGGTGAGGGCGGGGTAGCGTCGCGGCTTCGTAGTCGGTAGCGGGCGAAACCCGGAGCGTCGTCAGCGCCCCACCGCCCGCGTGGTCGGTGCCGAAGTGCTCGTCGCAGAACGCACCGAAGGAGCGGAGCTGGCCACCACCTTCTTGATGGTGGCCAAGTCGCGGCGGAGATCGACCTGCAGCCAGTGCAGGTACTCGGCCGCCAGGTCGCCGTTCCAGGCGGCGACGGCCTCGATGCCCCGTTACCCAGGCGGAAGCCCGTCAGCGGGGTGCCCAGAAGGTTGTGGCGAATGTTCGCCCGGCTCGTCAAGCTGAAGAGCCGTCCCCGTCTTGCGCGAGACATGACCCTCGGCGAAGCGCTCCACCGCCCGCTCGAACGACAGCGGCCCGTCGCCGACCGGCGCCCGCGCGCGGCCGGGTGGCCGGTGGTTCGGTTGCAACGGCTGCAGCCAGTCTGGCATCTCGGCTGAGAGCTTAGCACCGTTTTGTTAGGTAAGTGGTGGAGGCGGATACTCGCTGCACCCTACTTAGCTTATAGGACACAGAGCGAGGTAGGGTGCTCGGCGGGCACATGGGGATGAAAGTGAATTCGATCCGGCGCCTCAAGGCATCAGCCGACCTTGCCCCTAGTTTCGGGGCGGGTCCACGCGGCGCGCGCCGGGAGGGATCACGCCGGTCAGCGCCGTATCGAAGAACTGCGTGATGCTGTGCTCCGGGCCGATCGTGAGCCGTTTGTTGACCTTTGCCAATGGAAAGCAGATAAGGGTCGAGGCGCTCAACCGAATGCCTGGCTGGTTGTTGGGTTCGGGCGCTAACACCCAGGTGCCCTTGTGGCTTCGGACAATCACTTCACCCAGGAAGGCACCCATCGTGATGGTCATGCTCTGCACCAGATCTGTAGGCGGCTTGCCGCTGTGGTTCCGCAGAAAGAGGTCGATGAGACTGTCCAACCGGTATGCGCTCTCGGCGTCGTATTCGACGAACACGCCTTCCTCGGCGGATCCTCGAACGAACGCGTCCGCCAAGCCCATCATCTGGTACGCGATCTTTGCGTCGGTTGATGCGGGCCCAGTTCGCTCGGAATCGGGTACCTGGCCGCCCATACCTTTCCCCTTCCTGCCAAACACCTGATCATCGTAGTCGGCTAACCCGGTGGTCACACGTTGATGACGGGACTCAGCCGGCTTTGCTATTTGGCGATCCAGGCGTTTTGCCAGCGAGCACGATTCCGTACGATGGTCGGGTTGAGCCGCAGCCTCGCAAGATGAGCATCCTGCCTATTGCTCTCACGATCATCGTGGCAGTTCCCGCGCTGATTGGAGCAATCTGGATCGCTGCCCGGCCGTCTCGTAATGGCGCCCTTGCACAGGAATGGGGCCAATTGGACGATGACGAGGCGAAGGAAGAGATCGAGGCTGTTTTCCCGGGTGCGACGGAGCCGCGCGACCCCGCAAGTGATGCGGGACAGAACTCTTCCCCGCAATGAAGCCTTGATGAGTTCTGACTGTTCCTTATAGCGCTGGCCTTGATTCTCTGCCTGACCCGGTCCTGGCTAACCCGCGGGTGTCCTGGCCATGATGAACGCCCCGGTCGTGTAATCCAGGATCACGCGAACGGTGGTGTTCGGCGGCGGACAAGCGTGCGGCGTTGGTGAGGACGGTCCGCAGGATCCTTGAAAGGTGCCGCGAAACACGACGGTCCACACCTGACGATTCGGACTGGCGACCGAGTCTCCAGCGCTTTCAAACGATCCGAAGCGCCCTGACGATGCGGACACGAACACCACTGGAGTGCCTGACATGCCTTGGGCGATGTGCTGGGCGGTGGTCGTTGCCTGTTGCTGCGTCCGTCCCGGTGCCGAACCACCGCATGCCGCTAGAAGAAAGACGACGAGTGCGGCAGCGGCGATGAGGTGACGCATTCTCACAGCACGCGTAGCCTGGCATGAAGTTCCCCCGGGGAACGACCCGTAGGGTCGGCTGGAGCGGGAGACGAGGCTCGAACTCGCGACCCCTACCTTGGCAAGGTAGTGCTCTACCACTGAGCTACTCCCGCTCGCGATCTGGTCTCGCCTGGAGCACTGCCGCGCCTCGCCGCCTTGTCGTGCCAGGACCAGGCGTCGAGGGTGCTTCCGGGCGGCTGTCATGGTAAGGCACCGGGCGAGCGAGGCGATCATTCAACCGTCGCCGAAAACGGTCCCGGCGGCCAGCAACTCCTGGTCGCGGCAGGCGAGAATACGGCCCGTGGAGGAGCAGGAGGCACTGTTGCGCGCGTTGCGCATCACGCAGGCCGATCTCGAGGCGAATCGGCTCGGGCGGCTCGGACCGACGCAACGCCGGCGTACGCAGCGCAACGTTGCGGTGGGCGTCGTGTTCGGCGTCGCCCTGAGCGCCTGGATCCTGATCGCGGACTACAACCAGATGCGCATGCCAGGTGTCGAGGCGCAGAACTGGATCATCCCCGGCGTGGTCGGGCTTGCCGTCGCGGTTCTGACCGTGACCGGCGCGTGGGCGACGCTGCGGGGATTGCGGCGCCGCGTCGACTGCGTCACCGGGACGCTCTCGCTCAAGCAGGTCAGGGTGGGTCGCGGCGGCACCGCCACACGGCTGCAGGTTGAAGGGCGAGCGTTCGCACTCGCCAGGCCGCCGCACACCACGGGCAGCCTCATTTCGGTCTACGGCGCGATGCTCACCGACGGTGCGTATCACGTCTACGCCCAGGGGCCACGGCTGATTTCGCTCGAGCCCGTATCAGCATCGGCGCTCGACCGGATCGGCGACGCAGGATCGGTGCAGGTGGTCGGCAACCCACAGGCGAGCCGGCTGCGGGTGACGTGGTTCGCAAAGGCGTGCATCGTCTTCCTCGGCCTCGGCGCACTCGGGATGGCGGCCGGCGGCGTCTATCTCCTGGTCGTGCAGTTCACCGGCACGCCGGCGAAGGCGACGGTCACGGAGTGCGTCCTGGACCCCAACTCGCGGTACGCCACGTACGACTGCACGGGCACATGGGTCACCGGCGGAAGCCTTGTCGGCGGGAATGGCCACGTCGTGGTCGGGACCGTCGACGGGGTCGACAACACCGACGTCGGCAAGACGGTCAACGTCAGGCTGGCCGGTGACGAGGCGTACGAGCAGTCACTCGTGCTGCCGCTGGTCCTCATGGGATTGGGATTCCCCGGGGCGGCCGTGATCGGATTCCTCTTCGTGAGGCTGCAGCGCCAGCACTGAGCGGACGGGCGGCCTGGAGCTCGGGGCTCAGACGGGCTGTGCGGCCTCCTGGCCCTGCGAGGCGATCCACCGCTCGAGCGGCGCACCGGACTCGAACGAGGTGATCAGCGCGTAGCGCGGCTCCGGCCCGGGGTTGTGCACGACGTGGTACAGGCGCTCGGTATCGAGCACGAGCTGACGCCTCGGGTGCAGCGGGATGCGGAGCTCGGTCGAAGGATCGTCGCGCACTTCGCGCAGGATGAAGGTCGATCCGGCCGGCGCGTTGAGCTCGAGCCACGCCCGCACCACCCAGCCCTCGCCATCGGGGTTGAGCCGGTTGTTGTCGTCCTGGTGGAGCTGGCGGAGCGCCGCCTCTTCCGACGACGGGTTGAGCTTGATCACTCGAACACGGCCGTATCGCGCGCCGATCGCCTCGACGTACTTGCAGAGCGTTGGCGCGATCTCCCGGTTGGACGTCCAGATCCCATCCTTGTCAGGCTTGCCGTGATCCCAGAAACCGGCGCATTCCATCTCGCCCATCGCTGACGCGAGCGGTGCGAAGTTGGTGTCACCGCCCGACTTCCAGTCGACGTATTCGAGCCCTTCCCACTCTGCCGGGGGGATCGCCGGGCCATCGCGGAGGACGACAGAGCCGTTCTCAGCGAGCACGTCGAGTTTGATGTGAGCCATGGGAACTACCTCTCGATATCTGGACGCACTGCAACCATCGCTGCGACAGTCGCTAAGGCTACACGCGGGCGTGGGCGGTGGCGCGTCTCGTCCCCGCTAAGCTCAGCTCCGGTGACAGACGACCTCGCCCTCGCCCTCGAGATCGCGGACGTGGCCGACGGGATCTCGATGGAGCGATTCCGGGCGCACGACCTCAAGATCGATGCCAAGCCCGACCTCTCGCCCGGTGACCGAGGCGGACCGCGCCATTGAGACATACGCTCGTGAACGGCTGGCCACCGAGCGCCCGACGCACGCGATCATCGGCGAGGAGTTCGGCGTCGTGGGCGACCGCGGCGGAACCTGGCGCTGGGTCATCGACCCGATCGATGGAACCCGCAGCTTCGTTCGCGGCAACGAGACATGGGCGACGCTGATCGCCCTGCAGCGCGACGGCAAGTCGGTGGTCGGCGTTGCATCAGCTCCGGCGATGCGCCTGCGCTTCCACGCCACGCTCGGTGGTGGTTCGTTCCTCAACGGCCGCCGGATCCACGTCTCGAAGATCAGTGACATCTCCGAGGCGTTGATCACCCACACGGCCATCCGCGGTTTCGTCATCACCAAGCAGGCCGAGCGCCTCGTCGCGCTGGCCGGTCGTTGCTGGGATGCGCGCGGTATCGGCAACTCGATGTCGCACCTCGCGGTGGCGCGAGGAACGGCTGATATCGGCTGGACCTCGCGCGCGAACCTGTGGGACTACGCGGCACTCAAGCTGGTGGTCACCGAGGCGGGAGGTCGATTCACCGACAGGAGTGGCGACGACCCGAAGCTCGGCGGCACGGGCATCTCAACGAATGGCCTGCTGCACAAGCTCGTGCTCGAGGCCGCCGGGTATCCATCCAAGGAGGCTCAATGAAGATCGGCACCATCCGCGACGGGGCGGCGTCGTTGCCCGCGCTTATCGACGGGGACCGCGCGTACCGCCTCGACGACCTGCTCGGCGCGATGGGCGGAGTCCCGGTGACGGTCCCGGACGGAGCCGATGCTGCGACTGTCCTCGCAACCAGGGAGCTGGCGGTGGCGGCACGCTCGGCCGGCGAAGCGCTCCCCGACCTGATCACCCGGGGCGCCGCACCGTCGTACCCGCTGTACGCGCTCGGACCGCCCGTCTCGCATCCCGGAAAGATCGTCTGTGCCGGTCGCAACTACGCGGACCACGCGCGCGAGCTCGGCAACGACGTCCCCACCCGCCCGATCCTCTTCGCCAAGCTGGCCAGCTCCCTTCGAGGCCCGTTTGACGAGGTCGTCCGCCCACTCGAGGTCGACGATCTCGACTACGAGGCGGAGCTGTGCGTCGTGATCGGCACGGGCGGAAAGCGGATTCCAAAGGAACGAGCGCTCGCCCACGTGGCGGGATATTGCTGCGCCAACGACGTCTCCGCGCGCAATGCGCAGCTGGGACTCGGCGATCAGTGGCTGCGGGGCAAGAGCTTCGACACGTTCTGCCCGATCGGACCATGGATCGTCAGCGCGGACGAGATCCCGGATCCCCAGGCGCTCACGGTGCGATGCCGCGTCGACGGGAGCATCCGCCAGAACGGTTCCACGGCGGACATGATCTTCGACGTCGCAACACTCATCTCGTACATCTCGGACGCGTTCACGCTCGAGCCCGGAGATCTCATCCTGACGGGGACGCCGTCCGGTGTCGCCATGGGTCAGAACCCCGCTCCCTGGTTGCAGCCTGGGCAGCTCTGCGAGGTGGAGATTCCCGAGATCGGCGTGATCGCCAACCGGATCGTCGCCGAGGAGCGAGGCTCGACCGAGAACGCCTAGAGGTGGATGCCTCGCATCAGCATCCCGAGCGCGTACGCCTCGGGGGTGACCGGCTGGTCGCCGCGTTCGCCGTCGTCCGCGCCGTGCGAGCTGCTGTCGGGAAGCATCTGAAAGGCGCCCGCCATGATCAGCTGGTGGACGTTGGGTGCGATCGCGTGCACAAGCTCGCCGAACTTGCCGACGCGCGTCGACACCTCGTGCGGCCGCTTGATGAGCGCCTCCACCACCATGTCGGCCGCCTCGTCAGAGCTGATCGTCGGGAAGTTCTTGTACATCCCGGTGGGCGCGATCATCGGCGTGCGAACGAGCGGCATGTGAATCGTGGTGACGGCGATGCCCTCCCCCGCCACCTCGGGCGCGAAGCAGCGTGAGAACGCATCGAGCGCGTTCTTGCTTGCCACGTATGCGGCAAACCGCGGCGGATACGCCTGGCCACCGATCGACGTGATGTTGATGATGTGCCCGTCCTGGCGCTCGCGCATGCCGGTGATCACCGCCATGATGAGCGCGATCGCACCGAAGTAATTCAGCTTCATGGTGCGCTCGAAGTCGTGGAAGCGATCGAGCAAGTCGAGCACGGAGCGCCGGATGGATCGACCCGCGTTGTTGATGAGCACATCCACCCGTCCGTGGTCGGCGATCGACGCGCTCGATGAGCTTCGTGCACGCGTCGTGGTCACTGAGGTCTGTGGGGTACACATACGCCTTGCCGCCGATCTGCTCCACCTCGGCGCGCATCTCCTCGAGTTGCTCCGCGCGCCGTGCGACCCCGATGATCGTCGCGCCGGACGCAGCCAGATGCGAGCACACGGCGCGTCCGATGCCACTCGACGCGCCGGTGACCACCACCACCC
This sequence comes from Candidatus Dormiibacterota bacterium, assembly GCA_963833055.1. Classification (GTDB taxonomy): domain Bacteria; phylum Chloroflexota; class Dormibacteria; order Aeolococcales; family Aeolococcaceae; genus Palsa-851. The sequence continues at coordinate 8,667 of CAWHWM010000003.1, forward strand.
GGCCGCCCACGACGCGACGCACGTTGGCCGGCGTGGGGAGCTGCGGATCGAGGTGGCGCTCCCAGTAGTCCCACACCTTCCATGCGTACTCGTGCAGCGGCGGGCAGGCGATGCCGCTGCCGGCAAGCGCGGCCTGGGCATCGGTCGCGTCGAAGGTCGCGGGATAGTCCATGTAGGTGAACGCCGCGTCGGGAATGCCGAGCCGCGACAGTGCCTGCTGACGCATGCGTTGCACCGCCGGAAGCGAGCCCATCGCGGCGAGCCCTCCGGGCAGCATCCGAGCCATGCGCCGGTCGATGCGCAGCGCAAACTCGGGCGCGTGCGCCGCGCGGCAGAACGTGTTGAGCGTGTCGCCGAGCGACAGCGGCGCCGGGTCGACGATATGAAAGACGCGTCCGTTGAGCCCATCCTGGTGCGCGATATGGTCGATTGCCTTTGCGACAAAGTCGACCGGAACCAGGTTGAACGGCCCTCCCTCGGGGCCGATGAAGGGCACCCACTGCGGGAAGGCGTCGCGCATCTGCTGGATGAGCTTGAAGGCGTAGTACGGCCCGTCGACGCGGTCCGCCTCACCTGTCTCGGACGAACCGATGACCATGCCCGGCCGGTACACGCGCCACGGCACCGTTGTCTCGGTCCGGACGATGCGTTCGGACTCGTGCTTGGTCTTGTAGTAGGGATGATCGAGCTCCTGGCCCTCGTCGAACATCGCCTCGGTGAAGGACCCTTTGAACCGCCCTGCCACGGCGATGGAGCTCACGAGATGGAAGCAGCTCGCACCCATCACATTGGCCATGTCGACCGCGTTGCGCGTGCCGGCGACGTTGGCCCGCTCTGTCTCCTCGGCCGGCGCCGTGAGGTCGTAGACGGCCGCCAGGTGGAAGAACTGCGCGCCGCGGATGCGCTCACGATCCTCGGGCGAGAGCGCGAGCCCCGGCTCGGTGAGGTCGCCGCTCAGCGCATGCAGGCGCGCGCCGCCCGGGTCGAGACGCTCACGCTGTGCCGCGAAGCGTGCCCGCGACCCTGGACGGACGAGCACGAAGACGTCATCCCCACGGGCGAGGAGCAACGGCACCAGGTGGCGGCCGATGAACCCCGTCGCGCCTGTGATGAAGTACGTCACGCGGCCGACAATAGCTTTTTATGAGAATCGGAGACAGCAATGCCTGAGCCAGTCATCGTCGCCCTCGGTCGGTCCCCCATCGGACGTGCGATGAAAGGATCGCTCGTCAACATCCGGCCCGACGACCTGGCCGCAAGCGTGGTCAACCAGGTGCTGGATCGCCTCCCGCAGCTGGACCGGGACACGATCGAGGACCTCATCTGCGGCTGCGGACTCCCGGGGGGCGAGCAGGGCTTCAACCTCGGTCGGGTGATCAGCATCCTGACTCGCGTCAACGCGCCGGGGACCACCGTCACCCGGTACTGCGCCTCGTCGCTGCAGACGACGCGCATGGCCGCGCACGCGATTCGCGCCGGCGAGGGCGACGTCTTTCTCAGCGTCGGCGTCGAGTGCGTCTCACGGTTCGTCAACGGGTCGAGCGACATGCCGCAGTGCCGGAACGAGCGGCTCGAGCCCGGCAACCCCGAGGGGTACCCGGACATCTACATCGCGATGGGGCAAACCGCCGAGAACGTGGCGGCGCGCGAGGAGATCACCCGCGAGGAGATGGATCGGTTCGCGCTCCGCAGCCAGCAGCGCGCTGTCGCTGCACAGGACGACGGCTTCTTCGATCGAGAGATCGTGCCGATCGAGTTGCCGGACGGGGGCGGAACGGTCACCAAGGACGACGGCCCCCGTCGCGAGACCACGCTCGAGAAGCTCGCCGAGTTGAAGCCGGTCTTCCGTGAGAACGGCACGGTCACCGCCGGCAATGCCTGCCCGCTCAACGACGGTGCGGCGGCGGTCGTGATCATGTCGGATGTCCGGGCTCGCGAGCTCGGCATCACGCCGCTCGCCCGGATCGTGGCGACCGGACTGACGTCGCTCGAACCGGAGTTCATGGGCCTCGGCCCGATCGAAGCGTCTCGTCAGGCGCTGCATCGGGCGGGCATGACCCTCGACGACGTGCATGTCGTGGAGATCAATGAGGCATTCGCGGCACAGGTGATCCCCTCGGCTCGGGGCATCGGCCTCGATCCGTTCGACGATCGGCTCAACCCCCACGGCGGGGCAATCGCCCTTGGCCATCCCTTCGGCATGACCGGCGCCCGCATCCTCTGCACGCTCCTCAATGACCTGCAGACGGCGGACGCCACGATCGGTCTCGAGACGATGTGTGTCGGCGGCGGTCAGGGCATGGCGATGATCGTCGAGCGCCTCAACTGAGGGATCGTTGCCGCCGGTGAGCTAGAGCGCGACCCTCGGCGCGCGGCGCAGCGCCCTGCCGGGCAAGCACGACCTCGAGGTCGTTCGCCGGCCGCTGCACCGCCTGACCGCCTCCGCGGTGGACGGCTCGCCAGGATCATCGCGGCGATCGCCTCCACCACGCTGTCGGCCTCGCGGCGCTCCAGGATGAGGGGCGCGAGAATGCGAATGCTGCCTGTCCCGCCCGGCAACGCGAGAATGCCGCGCTGCTCCAGGCGGCGTAACAGCACAGGCGTGCTGAGGCTCGTCTCGATTCCGACCATCGCCCCGCAGCCACGAACTTCTCGGATCTCGCCGAGCCGCAGGGCGCGCAGCCGGCCCTGGAGTCGCTCCGACGAGAGTTCCGCGAGCGCCCGCAGCGTCGGTCCCAGGGCGGTACGGATGGTGGCGTTGGCGGCGGCACACACCAGCGGCGGACACGCCTCGTCGTGATCGCGGCGCAGGATGCGCGCCCGTCGCGACACCGACGGCCCGACGGCGGTCACTCCGAACGGCAGCCCGTTGGCGAGGGATGAGCCGAGGCAGACGATGTCAGGTCCGATACCCTGGGCTGCGGACGCGAGCGCCGGTCCCATGCGCAGCGCTGTGCGGACCTCGTCGACGACCAGGAGCGCTCCGACGCTCCGGCAGAGCTCGGCCACAGTCGCCAGGTACCCGTCGGCCGGCACGCGTACGCCGGCGTCGACCTGGACGGGCTCGACAAGCACAGCGGCGACACGCGTATCGAGTTGCGCGCTCAGCGCGTCGAGGTCATCGAACGGCACACGAATGACCTCGAGGCTCCGGCCGGCCATCTCACCCAGGCGCTTGCCCCCGCTCACGCCGCGGCCGCCGATGCCGGAGCCGTGATCGGAGCGCTGCATCGAGATGATGCGCGGCCGGTCCGAGGCCGACGCGACCCACGTCAGCGCGAGGTCCACCGCGGCCGACCCGGACTCGGTGAAGCTCACGTGCGTCAGCGGGACCGGGATGATGAAGCTGAGCGCTTCGAGCAACTCCTCCCGGAGGTCGTAGTCGAACCCGGGCGGGACCCCGCTGAACGCCGTCAACTGCCCGGCAATCGCCTCGGTCACGCGCGGATGGTTGTGACCGAGCAGCATGGTGCCGCCGCCCGACGTGAGATCAAGGTACTGACGATCCTCGTCGTCCCACACGTACGCCCCGTCACCCCGCATGAGGCGCAGATCGCGCGATCCGCGACTCAATTCATTGAGCCAACGATCTGGAAGTACCGCGGTCACCCAAGAAACCTCCGCTATGTGCGCTAGCGTACAGCCGCGACGGCGCGCGTGAACGGGGTGCTTTACATCGGCCTACGTGCCGCGGTACGCTCCCGATTGAACCGCACGCTTCGTACGACGCGTTCGGGAGATCTGGGGGGACACGAGCACTTTCTGTGGGGGGCCGGCGTTCGGGGGAGCGTCGGCCTCATTTCTTTATATGGCGCGTCTCACGTGGTGCTCTCGCCCACTTCGATCGGTCTGCTCGCATCGGTGATCCACTCGCTCCAGGATCCGGCGTACAGCGCGGCGTCGATACCCGCGAGGCCCATGGCGAACACCCCTTCAGTGGCCACGACGCCGGAACCGCAGTACACGGCGACCGGCCGGCCTGGACCAACGCCCGCTGCGGCATAGCGCTCGCGGAGCTCCGCCGGAGCAAGGAAGTGGCCGTCGGCGTCTTCCGTCCGCTGCGCAGGGAAGTTGCGTGCCCCCGGGATGTGTCCTGCCACCGGATCCACCGGCTCCGTGTCGCCGCGGAAGCGCTCCGGGGCCCGGGCGTCGAGGAGCACGCCCGGTGCGCGCAATGGCTGCCGCTCCATCCGCGTCGAGCAGCGGCATGCCGCCGGGGACAGGCTCGAAGTCACCCTCCGCAGGGTCGCGATCATCGCCTTCGATCACGGGCAGGCCCGCCGCGACCCATGCCGCATATCCCCCGTCGAGGAGTGCCGCATTGGGATGCCCGAAGTATCGGAGCAACCACCACGCCCGAGCCGCAGACGTGGAGGTGGCCGCGTCGTACGCGACGACGAGGCGCGAACGATCGACTCCGTGACGCCGCATCGCCGCACCGAAGGCCGCCATGTCCGGCAACGGGTGGCGACCCGGCCCGGGCGGTGCGCTCAACTCACTGTCGAGATCGACGAAGTGCGCGCCCGGGATGTGCCCCCGGGCGAAATCACCGGCCCCGGACGGTCCGCCGAGAGTCCAGCGCACGTCGAGAACGAGCGGGAGGCTCATCTGTCGCAAGTCGTGCCGCGAGTTCGTGACAATCGAGCAGGAGCGATACCATTCCCTCAGGATCCCCCATTGACCCAGACCGACGAAACCTCAGAGAAGGTGTGTGCGTTATCTCCTCGATCGCGCACTTGAACGCGTCCTGAGACCGAACAATGGTACGGTGGAGATGCATGGCTGACCAGACTTGGCGGAGCCGCGGAGGCCTCATGCTCGCGGGTGGCGTTGCCTTCGGTGGATTGCTGCTCACCTCCTGCGCCCTTCCCGGGACGTCGGCACCTGTCGCGAATATCGGAACCGTTCACATCGCCGGCGCTCCGGTTGTGGTTCCTGCTCCGACGATCGTCGTGACCCCGGGCAACTCGACGCAGGGTGTCGCGCTTGACGCTCCCGTTGTCGTCAACGTCGCCACGGGACATCTCGACACCGTCTCGCTGAGCCAGGCCGGTTCATCGGCCGTGTACTCCGGTGTGATGTCGGCGGCAGGCACCTTGTGGGAGATGTCCACGCCGCTTGCTCCCTCAGCGCACTACACCGTCGTCGCAACGGCGACGAGCTCTGCGGGGAACACCTCCACGTCCACCACCACGTTTGTCACCGTCGCAGCGAAGAGTCGCCTGCTGACGGGGATGACGCCGCTCAACGGAGCAGTGGTCGGCGTTGGCGAGACCATCGACCTTCGCTTCAACACGCCAATCCCAGCTGGTGTGCGGGCCGCATTGCTCGAGCACATTCAGGTGACGTCGACTCCGGCGGTCATGGGTGGATGGCACTGGCTCACCGACCAGGTCGTGCATTTCCGGCCCGCGACATTCTGGCCGTCGGGCACGCAGGTCCACGTGGTTGCCGACCTTGACGGCTTCAACGTCGGTGGCGGCGTGTGGGGCCTGGGCAACTGGTCGTCGAGCTTCAGCGTCGGCGCCAAGCACGTCTCGATCATCAACAACCTGACCCACACCATGCAGGTCTTCAACAACGACAAGTTGTTTGCGACGTACCCGGTGAGCCTTGGCAAGGGCGGCTACCCCACCCTCTCGGGCACCTTGATCGTCCTGTACAAGACACCGGTTGTCGTCATGAAGTCCTGCCCGACATTCCACACGCCGGCCGCGTGCGATCCGGGCGGCTCCGAGTATTACGACGACCCGGTGTACGACGACACGGCAATCTCGACCAGCGGCTACTTCATCCACGCGGCCCCGTGGTCGGTTGGCTCGCAGGGCCGCGCTGACGTGTCGCACGGATGCGTCAATCTCAGCACCGCCCGCGCCGTGCAGTTCTACAACTTCAGCATTCCGGGCGACGTGGTCCAGATCGAACACACCGCATACACCGCCCAGTACGACGACGGGGAAGGCGACTGGCAGCTGCCATTCGCATCGTTCTCCAATACGGCCGGACTGGGTCCCGTGTGGACCGGCGCGGTCGGCGTGTCGTCGCTCTCCGGCCAGGATTCCTGACCGCAGCTCCGGCTGACCAGGGCTCCTGAGCGTTGCGCGCAGTCGTCGTCGCATCGCCGGGCGGTCCCGAGCAACTGCACGTCGAGGAAGTCCCGGACCCAGTCGTTCGCTCCGGTGAGATCCTCGTCCGCGTCGCCGGTGCGGGCATCAATCGCGCCGATCTCCTCCAGCGCCAGGGCTTCTACCCGCCGCCGCCTGGCGCGAGTGAGATCCTCGGACTTGAGGCGTCCGGTGTCGTTGCGAGTGTTGCCCCCGGAGTCGACGCGTTTGCGCCAGGGGATCGGGTCATGCTCCTTGTTGAGGGCGGTGGCTACGCCGAGCTGGTGGCGGTCCGTGCCACGCAGGCAGTCCGTGTTCCGGACAACATCGACCTGATCGAGGCCGGTGGCATTCCCGAGGTGTTCATCACCGCCCACGACGCCCTCTTCACACGTGGCCATCTGGGCGACACCGAGACGGTGCTCATCCACGGCGGTGGCGGCGGCGTGGGCACCGCCGCGATACAGCTCGCCCATCAGCGCGGGTGCCGTGTCCTCGTCACCGCCGGCAGCGCCGGGAAGCTCGAGCGATGCCTCGCGCTCGGTGCCGATGCCGGCATCAACTACCGCACCGAGGACTTCGTCGCCCGCACTCGCGAGCTCACGGGTGGCCAGGGCGTGGATGTCGTGCTCGACATCATGGGTGCGTCGTATCTCGGACGGAACATCGACGCCGTGGGCCTCGACGGCCGTGTCGTCGTGATCGGCATGCAGGGTGGAACGCATGGCGATCTCGATCTCGGCGCGATGATGCGCCGCCGCATCTCGCTCGTCTCCACCTCGCTGCGGGCGCGGCCCGCGGCTCAGAAGGCGGCGATCGTCGCCGCATTTGCCTCGGATGTCGTGCCGGCACTCGCCGCGGGGACCTTGCAGGCAGTCGTGGATCGCGTCCTGCCGCTCACTGACGCTGCCGAAGCGCACCGGCTCATCGAAGCCGGCGAGGTGGTGGGCAAGGTCGTGCTCGACGCCTCACGTGCCTGACACCGACGTCTGGGCGACCTGGCTGCGCACTGGGCGCGATGGCGGGAGCCCCAGGATGCGCGCTGAGAATCTCCAGCGCCTCGAAGGCGTCCGTGATCTGATCCTCGAGCGGGCGGCGATTCGCCCTGGCGAGACCGTGCTCGATGTGGGCACAGGGCAGGGCCTCCTCGGTCTCGACGCGCTGCGTCGCACAGCTCCTGACGGCTCGGTCATCTTTTCCGACGTTTCGGCACCGGTCCTCGACGACTGCCGCGCCGAGGTGGAGCGGCTCTCCGCGAAGGATCGCGCGAGCTTCGTCTGCGCGTCGGTCACCGACCTTTCGGAGATTGCGACGGCGTCGGTGGATGTCGTGGTGGAGCGAGCGGTCCTGCTCTTCATCGAAGATCGCGCGTCGTGCATTTGACGAATATCACCGCGTGCTTCGTGCCGGAGGGCGCCTGTCACTCGCAGAGCCGCTCAACAGCTGGATGAGCGCAGATCGTCCGGGCTACCTCTGGGGATATGACGTGACCGCCGTCATCGATCTCGAACGCAAGCTCCATGACGCTGAGCGGGGCAGCGGCGCTGCGGACGACGATCTCCTCTGCGGCTTCGACGACCGTGACCTGGTGGCGTTTGCCCGCGCCGCCGGCTTCGAGCGCGTCGAGGTGCAGACAGAGCGTTCGCTCGCGCCGCCGCCGGCTCGCGACGACTTCGATGTCTTCCTCGACACGGCGCCGAATCCCCTCGCGCCGACGACTCGCGCACTCGTCGAGGCAACGCTGAGCGCCGCCGAGGCAGAGCGATTCGGCGCGGTGCTGCGGGACGCCATGCACGAGGGTCGAGGTGAGCGCCGTCACGCCATGACGTACCTCCGGGCCTTTCGATGACCTCGCAGCTTGCCGCGACCACGTGGGACACCGTCGTGGTCGGCGCCGGCCACAACGGCCTCACCGCAGCCGCGTACCTGGCTAAAGCGGGCCGCACGGTGCTCGTGCTCGAGGCCCGCGACCGCATCGGCGGGGCATGCACGCTCGAGCACCCGTTTGACGATCCCGCGTTCGTGGTCAGCCCCTGCGCATATCTCGTGGGCCTCCTCCACCATCGGGTCATCGACGAGCTCGACCTGCGCCGGCACGGCTACCGGGTGCATCTCGTCGACCCGCATCTCTGGTGCCCGTTCGACGATGGCACCGCGCTCAGCCTCTGGGACGACTCCGAGCGCAACCATGAGGTCGTCGCGGCGATGAGCCCCGGAGACGCCGACGGCTACACCCGCTATGAGCAGCTCTTCGGCCGCATTCGCAGGGCACTTCGGTCAGAACCGCACGACACGTGGGTTGGTGACGCTCCGGACCGTCCGGCGCTGGAGGAGCTGCTCGAGCACGACCCGGAGCTCATCGAGGTGATGTTCGAGGAGTTGATCGCGTCGGTCATCGAGCGCCATGTCACGGACGAACGCCTGCGCACCGCACTGCACGGCCAGGGGTTGATCGGCACGTGGGCGGGACCGCGCGATCCCGGCACCGCAGCGATCCACGCCATGCACTCGATGGGCACCATCGAAGGCAGGCAGGGCGCCTGGGGCTACGTGCAGGGCGGGATGGGGAATGTCTCGTTCGCGCTGGCGAAGGCTGCGGAGGAGGCGGGCGCAGTGATCCGGCGCAACGCCGGCGTCGCGCAGATCGTCCCCGGCGAGGCGGTGATCCTCGAGGACGGGACGCGCATCGAGGCGCGGACCATCGTCTCCAACGCCGACCCGCGAACGACGCTCGGCCTGCTCTCCGACGCCGCACCTGCGGCGTTCGCGGACAAGGTTCGTGACTGGCGCATGGAAGGACCGGTCCTGAAGATCAACTGCGCGCTGTCGCGGCTCCCCACGTTCACGGCTGCCGGCGCGGATGACGCCCCGCACCGAGCCATGGTGACGATCGCCCGCAGCCTCGACGAGACGCAGGCGGCATACACACGCAGCCGCGCCGGCGAGCCCGCGCCGCGCTGGGCCGAACTGTATTTCCACTCCGCGTATGACTCGTCGGTCGCGCCCGATGGCAAGCATGTGATGAGCGTCTTCGCGGAGTACGCGCCCTACACGCTTGCATCGGGCACGTGGGACGAGCGCCGCGAAGCAGTCGCTGACGAGGCGTTCGCTGAGATCGCGCGGTTTGCACCCGACATCGTCGACTGCGTTGCCGCCCGCCAGGTGCTGGCCCCGCCGGACATCGAGCGCGCTGTCGGCCTCTCCGGCGGCCACATCTTCCAGGGCGAGTGCCTGCCCGATCAGATGTGGGACCGGCGTTTCTCCCCGCGCACACCGATGCCGGGGCTCTACATGTGCGGTGCGAGCACCCATCCCGGGGGCAGCGTGATCGCGATCAACGGACGCAATTGCGCGATGGCACTGCTCGCCGACACGGCCCGCAGCGAGGGCTCCTGAGCGCCTAGCGACGCAGCCGCAGCGCGTTGCGAATCAGGCTCAGCTCCTCGCTGTCCGCAACTCGAAGGATCAGCAGGGCGGCTCCATAGATGAGCGCTGAGGCCACCACGACCACGAAGAGCAGCACCCGGTTGTCATGCGGGTTGGCGACGTAGATGAACGCTCCCATGACCACCCCGGCGACCACCGCCTTCCACGAGTTGCGGAACAACGGAATCGTTCCCAGTTGCGCGCGCAGCACGAACCAGCCAACAACCACGAGTGCCGCCTCGGTAACCACCACCGCCCAGCTCGCCCCGAGGTAGCCGTATCGAGGAATCACGACAAGGTTGACGCCAACGTTGATCACCAGCCCCACCATGGCGACAAACGCGAAGACGTTCTGCTTGTCGATGGCGTTGAGCGTGGCGGCGAAGGTGTTGTCGGCGAACATGAAGACGATCGCCAGGGCGAGGATCTGCAGCGCCGGCTCGGATCCGGCGTAGAGATGGAGCAGGCTGTTGAACTGCGGCGCGAGGAGGAACACGCCGACCGTGATCGGCCAGCCGAGCAGCACGAGCGCCTTGAAGAACTTCTCGGCGAGCGGCAGCACTCGTTCGGGCGATTGCCGGTGGTACACGGAGAGCACCGGGAACACCACGCTGCGCAGGGCGAAGGGAATGAAGAGCAGCGATTCGAACGGCTTGTACGCGAAGGTGTAGTACCCGACCTCGCTGTACGGCCGGAAGCGCTGCAGGATCGGGACGTCCACCTTGAAGTAGACCGTCGTGATGATGAAGGTGATGCCGAGCGGAATGGCGACCTTCACCCACGACATCAGCAGCCCGGGCTCCAGCTTCGGCGCCGGTCGCAGGACTCCCATCGTGACAAGCACCACGCCGAAATACACGCACGCGAAGGCGTAGCTGATCGCGTACGCCCAGAGGAAGAACCCCGTGCCGGCGTTGATGTGAACGCCGATCACCACCAGCGCAAACACCACGAGCGTCTCGGGAATGATCTCGATGATCTCGAACGTCAGCCGCTGCATCGCATACAAGGTGTTGCGCAGCAACAGCTGGTAGCCGGAGAGCACCAGGATGGCGAAGGATGGCCAGAGCAGCGAACGGACGCCCGCGAAGTACAACGCGGCAAAGATGAGCGGCAGCCCCACCACCGCGCCGATGAGCTTCAGTGACGCGACGTTGTTCCAGTACCGGGAGAGCTGATCCGTATGGCGCGCGCCCTCGCGCACATACAGCGCCGAGAAGCCAAGGTCGGTGAGCGTCCCCACGAGTCCGACATAGGTCACCGCGGTCTGCATCTCCCCGAACCGGGTGGGGTCGAGGTAGTTGCCGATGATGATCACGGCGATGAGCGCGATGATCCGGGAGACCACGCGCACCACGAGGATGAGAATCGTGTTGCGCAGTGCTCGCATACCGAGCCCGCCGGGCATATCCGGCGTGGCTGCGCCGGGCGCCGGAGCTTCGTCCTGCAAGGCGCCCATTCTATCCACGCACGGTCGCAGCGCCCCACGCCGATCGCTGTCGATAGACTGCCAAGCCATGCCTGACGTCGCAGCCGAGCGACCCGGTGCCGATGCCGAGCAGCGCAACGACGGCGGGGCGCTGCTGGCGCGGACCCTTCGCGATCGCGGTGTCAGCACTGTCTTCGGACTGCCAGGCGGTGCGATCCTCCCGTTCCTCGACGCATGCATCGACGAGGACATCAGGGTGATCGACACCCGGCATGAGGGTGCGGCAGTGCTCGCGGCCGAGGGCTGGGCGCTCGCAACCGGGGACACCGGCGTTGCGGCCGTCACGGCCGGGCCGGGGTTCGTGAACGGACTCATCGGCCTCGTCGACGCGGCGACCTGGAGCGTGCCCCTGGTGATGCTCGGCGGTCGGACCAGTCGCAATCGCCAGGGTCGAGGCGCGGTGGCCGACATCGATCAGCGGGCGATCGCCGCCCCGATCGCGAAGTGGGCGGCGAGTTGCACCGAGACCGGTCGCATCCCGCGATACGTCGCGGAGGCGCTGCACCGAGCACGGAGCGGCTCACCCGGCGCCGTGTACCTCGAAGTCAACTCGCATGCCATGTACGGCAACGCCGCCCCGCTCGACATCGGGCCGGCCGGCTATCCGCGACGCAGCAGCGCGCCCCGCCGGGGATCCGGCCGATATCGGTGCCGCAGTCGCCGCCCTTGCGTCAGCGGAGCGCCCGCTCATCGTCGTGGGCAGCGGTGGGTTCTGGTCAGACGCCGGCGCCGAGATCGCCGCCTTTGCGGAGGTCGCTCACATCCCCGTGATCACCGCGAGCGCCGCCCGCGGGGTGGTGCCGGATTCGCACCGATGGTGTCTCGGGTCGCTGGTGCATGGCGGGCTTGCGATTCCGAGCGCCGACTGCGTCCTGGTGCTCGGATCGGCCTTCAACGCCAACGTGATGTACGGCGGGGCGCCGCTCTTCGGCACCGATCAGACCATCGTGCAAGTCGATATCGCCGCGGAGCGAACCGGCGGCAACCGCGCCGCGGATGTGACGGTGATCGGCGACATCGCCTCCGTGGTGCATGACATGCGCGAGGCGTGGGGCGCCACCCCACCCGGGCGCAACAAGTGGCACGCCCACGCGCGCGAACTCGCCGCCGCCTCGCTCGGATTCTGGAACCGGCAGGTCGACGATCACGAGGGGGAAGCACTCCACGCCGGGGCGGTTGCTCGTGAGATCGCGGCAGCCGTCCATCAACAGTTCGGGGGCAAGGCAACCCTGGTCGCCGATGGTGGCGACGCGCTCGCGTGGGCCCTCGCGTACTTCGGTGCCGAGCTGCCCGGACGTCTGTTGACCACCACCACAGCGCTCGGGACCCTCGGAGTCGGGATGCCGTTTGCGCTCGCCGCACAGGCGGCACGTCCGGACGAGCGCGTCATCCTGTTCACGGGTGACGGCTCCTTCGGCCTGAGCGCCATGGAGGTGGACACGGCGGTGCGCCACGACCTTCCGGTGATCGTGATCGTCTCGAACAACGCCGGGTGGGGTGACGTACGCTTCGAGCAGGACGAGCTCTTCGGAACCGGTCGCCACATCGCCAGCGACCTTCCCGGCGTTCGATACGACCAGCTTGCCAAGTCGCTCGGCGGACACGGCGAGCGCGTCGAACACCTGGAGGACCTCCGGCCGGCGCTCGATCAGGCCATCGCCAGCGGGGTCTGCAGCGTCATCGATGTCCCAACCGACCCCACTGTCGTCTCCGAGCTGCTGCGCATGGTCGCTCAACTCGGGTTGATGTAGGCATGCGCGCGGTCCGCCTCGTCGAGGCGCATCGTCTCGAGCTCGTTGACGCGCCCGATCCTCAGGCGGCGCCGGGCGAGGTGGTGGTCCGCGTGGATGGCTGCGGCATCTGCGGATCCGACCTCACGTCATACAAGGTCGGCCTGTTCACCGATGCGATCCCCGGGCATGAGCTCGCCGGCGTGATCGAGGCCGCCGGTGATGGCGTGACCGGCTGGGGTCCCGGAGACATGGCGGTCGTCGATCCCAAGATCCCCTGCGGCGTCTGCGAGGACTGCCGCAACGGCGCCTCGTATCGCTGCGCGATGGCGCTCACCGCCGGCATCGGCTTCGCCCGCGATGGCGGATTCGCAGAGCTGGTGGCGGTACCTGCGTCGCTGCTCCACCGCGCTGCCGCAGCGGCCTGGCGCTCGAGAACGCCTGCCTGGTCGAACCGTTGTCGGTGGCGATTCACGGCGTGGATCGTGCCCGTCTGCAACCCGGCGATCCGGTGGTGGTGATCGGGCTCGGTCCCATCGGACTGCTCACGGTTGCGGTCCTGCGCGCCCGCGGAGCCGGCGTGATCGTTGGCGTCGATCCGGTTGCCGACCGGCGCCGCCTCGCCATCGAGCTGGGCGCCACCACTGCCGTCACCGAGCTTCGCGAAGTGCGGAGCCACGTGGAGCCCACACCGGCGGTGATCGAGTGCTCGGGATATGCACCGCTCCTCCACGCGGCCGCCGACCTCGTGGCGCCCGGCGGCCGCCTCGTGCTGGTGGGGGTCCCGTTCGGCGAGGCGACGGTGATCCCGCTCATGTGGGTCACACGGGAGACGGAGATCATCGGGAGCATCGCCTCGAACACGGCCGACTTCGAGGCGTCACTCGAGATGCTCGCCGCCGATCCCGGCATCGCCCGGGTGGCGACCCGACGGGTGTCGCTCGCTCAGGTTCCCGACGTCTTCGAGGAGCTGATCACGCCTTCTTCGGGCGGGAAGGTGATCGTCGACCCGCGGCTTTGACCGGGGCCTTCTTTCGAACCGCTCCCGGAATCGGCGCGGCCGCACGCCAGCAGTACCAGGCGGCAGTGCTCCGGTAGGGGCGCAGCGGGTCACCGAGCAGGAGCAGCGCCTTGGGCAGCGGCGCCGCCTCCATGTCGTGGATGCGTGCCCAGCCATTGCGGACACCGAGATCGTCCACCGGCCAGACGTCCGGCCGTCGAAGCTGGAAGAGCAGGAACATCTCGGCCGTCCAGCGGCCGACACCGCGAACCGTCACGAGCCGGGCAACGATCTCGTCGTCGCTGAGACTGTCGAGGTCGTGGGTCGGCACGGTGCCGTCGACGAATTTCGCCGCCAGATCGATGATCGCGGCGAGCTTGTTCGCCGAGAGCCCCGCGGCGCGCATCGTTTCCGGATCGGTCGCCAGGACTGTCTCAGGCGCGACCGGCTCGCCACCAAGCGTCGCGATCAGACGCCCGTGGATCGTTCGCGCGGCTGCTCCGGCAAGCTGCTGAAACACGATGGCGCTCAGCAGCGATTCGAACGCGGAGCCGTCCTCGGGGCGCACGTCCATCGCCGGACTTGTGTCGACGATCCGCCTGAATGCCGGATCCGCTTTGACGATGTGCGCGGCGGCTGCGCTCATGCGCGTCATGCAGGAGCCGCCTCGACGGTGTTCGCAAGCCCCTCGACCACGCGGCCACCGGGGAGGGTGAGCAGCCCGGCTGGGGCGAGCCGGATCTTCATCGAGCGGCTTCCGCCACCGATGACCACGGTGTCCTGGCTCATGACGCGGGAGTCGATGTACAGCGGCAGCTCTTTGGGCAGTCCGAATGGCGTCACGCCGCCGATCATCATCCCGGTGAGCTCACGGGTCTGCTCCGCCGAAGCGAAGGAGGCCTTCCGCACGCCGAGCAGATCGCACACGGCGTGGTTGACGTCGAGCCGGCAGGTCGCGAGCACCACACACGCGCATGCGATCCCGGGCTCTTTCCGTGCGGCCACCACGATCGTGTTTGCGGACTGCTCAGGTGGGACGCCGTAGCGAGCGCAGAACGCCGCCGTGTCGGCGAAATCCGGATCGCAGGGAAGGATCGCGTGCTCGACGCCGAGCGTCGGCGAGCCGGAGCCGAACCATCGCCTCGATCGCAGCTGCCTCGTCAGTCAACGTCGCGTCCGCATGGCCGACCCGTAGAGTCCCCTCGCAGCATGCGTATCACCGCTCCCACTGAGACCGCGCCCGGCGAGACCCGGGTCGCCCTGGTCCCCCGATCGGCAACGCAGCTGGTGGCCACCGGTGCAACGGTAGCCATTCAGGCGGGCGCGGGGACGGCGGCGGGGATCACCGACGCCGCGTATGTCGAGGTCGGCGCCGAGGTGGCCGCGGACCGTGCCGCACTGCTCGCCGATGCGGACATCGTGGTGGTGGTGCGCCGTCCGGACGTGGACTTTGTGAGCAAGCTCAAGCGCGGGTCGATCCTGATCGGCGTCCTCGAACCTGCCGGTGATCCGGCGATCCTTCGGGCGCTCGTCGACGGTGGCATCACCGCGTTCCGTCTCGAGGCGATGCCCCGCATCAGCCGCGCCCAGGACATGGACGTCCTCTCCTCGATGGCAACTCTCGCCGGGTACCACGCCGCGGTGATGGCAGCGGTCCGCCTGCCGCGCATCTTCCCGCTGATGATGACTGCGGCCGGGACGATCACCCCGGCACGCGCGCTGGTCCTCGGAGCGGGTGTCGCCGGGCTGCAGGCGATCGCCACGTGCCGGCGGCTGGGGGCCGTGGTGGAGGCGTTCGACGTCCGCCCCGCGGTGCGCGATCAGGTCGAGTCGCTCGGGGCTCGATTCGTGGAGACCGGCGTGGAGTCGGATACCCAGCAGGACACCGGCGGCTACGCGCGCGAGCTCGAGGCGGACGCCCAGGCGCGACAGGCCGCAGTGCTCGCCGAGCATGTGAAGGAGTCGGACGTCGTGATCTCCACTGCGCAGATTCCCAATCGCAAGGCGCCGATCCTGGTCACCGCGGACATGGTCGCCACGATGCGGACGGGTTCGGTGATCGTGGATCTCGCCGCGCCCGGTGGCGGCAACTGCGAGCTGACAAAGCCCGACGAGGAGGTCAACGCCAATGGCGTGCTCATCCTTGGACCCACCAACCTCCCTGCGGCGATCCCCGGTCAGGCGAGCCAGCTGTACTCACACAACGCCACGCGGTTCCTCATGCAGATCCTGAAGGACGGAGCCGTGCACCTCGACTTTGAGGACGTCGTCATCAGCCAGACCTGCATCGCACATGAGGGCAAGGCGATGGGTGAGCAGATGGAAGCGTTGCTGCAGGGGGCAACGGCGTGAGCGGGGGGTTGACGCCGGGACAGACGCTCGCGCTGGGTGCGTTCATCTTTGCGCTCGCTGTCTTCGTGGGATTCCTGTTGATCTCGAAGGTCCCGACGATGTTGCACACGCCACTGATGTCGGGCACGAACTTCATCCACGGCATCGTGCTGGTTGGCGCGCTCACCGTGGCTGGAAGCGCGCATGACACCCTCGGCTACATCATCGCGATCGCCGCCGTGTTGCTCGGCACGCTCAACGTCGTCGGCGGCTGGGTGGTCACCGACCGGATGCTGCAGATGTTCCGGCGCCGCCCGGCAGCCGACACGCACAAGGCGGAAACACCGCCGGCTTCGGATCACTGACACCGGTGCTGCTGCAACAGCCGTCCGCGCTCACGATCCTCGGTTACATGGTGACCGCGGTCGCCTTCATGTTCGGCATCCAGCTGCTGCGGTCGCCTGCCACGGCGCGGACGGGCAATCGCATTGCTGCAGTTGGCATGTTGCTCGTGCTCGGCATCACGGCAGCGCTCATTCACAACACGGGCAACTGGCCGTTGATCATCCCGCCGATCATCGTGGGCACGATCATCGGTGCGGTCTCCGCGCGGTTGGTGCGCATGACCGCCATGCCGCAGATGGTGGCGCTCTTCAACGGCATGGGTGGCGGGTCGGCGGCGCTCATCGCCGCGCAGGACTTTCGTACCGCGGTCGGCGATGGCACGGCGCATCCGTACATCACCTGGGCGATCATGGTGAGCTGCATCATCGGATCACTGAGCTTCGCCGGCAGCCTCGTGGCGTTCGCGAAGCTCCAGGAGTTGATGCCGGGACGGCCGCTCACCTACCGGCTCCAGAGCGCCGTCAACGGGTTGCTGCTCGTGGTGATCCTGGCGCTCGGCGTCTACCTCATCGTCGGCGATCAGAATCTCGCGCTCTTCGCGGTGTTCATCGTGCTGTCGCTGCTCCTCGGCGTCCTCTTCGTGGTGCCGATCGGCGGCGCGGACATGCCGGTGATCATCTCGCTGCTCAACTCCTTCACCGGGCTCGCGGCCGCCAGCACCGGGTTCGTGCTCAGCAATGACGTGCTCATCGTCAGCGGCGCGCTCGTGGGCGCGTCCGGAACGATCCTCACTCTGGCCATGAGCAAGGCGATGAACCGCTCGCTGTTCAACGTGCTGTTCAGCGGCTTTGGATCAACAGTCGAATCCGCGGGAAGCGCTGCCGGTGCGGAGGGCGGCACCATCCATCCCACCACGGTCGAGGACCTCGCTCCCCTGCTCGCCTTTGCGCAGCTGGTCGTGTTCGTGCCCGGCTACGGCATGGCGGTCGCCCGTGCTCAGCACGAGGTGAAGGAGCTCGCGGACGAGCTCGAGAAGCGCGGCGTGACGGTCGAGTATGCGATCCATCCGGTGGCCGGCCGCATGCCGGGGCACATGAACGTGCTCCTCGCCGAGGCCAATGTCCCCTATCCGCAGCTCAAGGAGATGGACGCCGTCAACGGCGATTTCCCGCGCACGGATGTTGCGGTCGTCATTGGCGCGAACGACGTCGTCAACCCCGCAGCGCGGACCCAGACCAACAGCCCGATCTATGGCATGCCGATCCTTGACGTCGATCAGGCGAAGACGGTGGTCGTCCTCAAGCGCAGCATGGCCACGGGCTTCGCCGGTGTGGACAACCCCTTGTTCTACAAGCCGAACACGCTGATGCTCTTTGGAGACGCGCGCAGCTCGGTCGCAGCGCTCGTCGCTGAGGTCAAGAAGCAGTAGAGGTCGGGGCCGAGCCTGTGGCAGCCACGCTGCGCAACGCGTTGAGCAGGTCGGCAGGAGCGGTGTCCTTCACGACATAGCCCACGGCGCCACTCTTCAGTGCTTCGACCATGCGCTCATGGCCACCGAAGGACGTCAGCATCATCACGCGCGTCCCGGGCGCGGACTCGACCAGGCGTCGGGTCGCCTCGATGCCACCCATACCGGGCATGGACATATCCATGAGCACGACGTCGGGATGCAGCTCCTTTGCCATCTCGAGCGCCTGCTCGCCCGAGTCGGCCATGCCGACCACCTCGATATCCGGCTCGTGACCAAGGAATGACGCGAGTCCCTTGCGAACGACGGGATGGTCGTCCACGATCATGACGCGAGTCGCTACTGGGGACATCTGCAATTCACTCTACTCGATGGGCAGCGTCAAAACGACGAGCGTGCCACGACCTGGTTCGGAGTCGATGGTGAGAGTCCCGCCGGCCTCCTCAGCCCGGTCCACTGCGGCGGACGTTCCGAGGTGACCTTCGTCGCGGCGCCGCCTGAGATCCTCCTCACTGAAGCCCTTGCCGTCGTCCTGAATGCTGAGAATCGCCGCACCATCCTCAGTGGTCAGCTCGACGATGACGTTCTTCGCCTCGGCGTGCGCCGCAACGTTGCGGAGCATCTCCTGGGCAACCCGGAAGATGAGCTCGGCGCGGTCCTTGCGGAGCCGGAGGTTTGGCGGCAGATCCAGCTGCGTGTTGGTGCCCTTCTTCTTGATATCGCGCAGGACCTCGAGCAGCGCCGCGTGCAAGCCTTCGCGACGGAGTGTCGGCGGTGCGAGGTCGATGATCAGCGTGCGCAGGTCTTTCATCGCGCCGCGCGTCTCTGCAGCAGAGCGGTCGAGGAGCTCGATCAAATCCGCGCGCCCGTTGGTCGCCTCCGGGTGCGACTTGAGCTGTGAGGCCTCCGCGGACAGCGCGAACGCAAGGCCCGCGAGGTTCTGCACCACACCGTCATGGAGATCGCCTGCGATCTTTGTGCGTTCTCGTTCCGATGCCTCGGCTTCTTTGCGGAGCAGATCGAGGCGCTCGAGCTGATGCGCGGCGTTCGCCTCGGCGAACTCATGTGACTTCCAGGCGAAGATGATCAGGTACGCGTGCAGCACGATCACCGGCGCGAGCAGCGCCAGGAATCCGACCCAGTGCTCGTAGTAGTGGATGACCACGAACGTGAATGCGGCGAATCCGTACGCGATGCTGTAGGGCATCACCTGGAGCCGCGACTGGAGATTGCGCAGGATCGTGGCCTTGCGATCGGAGAGATGGCGCACGACGGCGATTGACCCGGAGTTCACGGCCCAGTGGGTGAAGCCGGCGGCAAGGCCCCCCGCCAGTGCACGTCCGGTGCCATGGATGCTGCTGGTCGAACCGTTGATCGCCACGAAGGCGCCCCATGCGCCCATGTTCGCGAGGAAGTGGCTGGAGAGGTTGAACAGCGTCCGAAACCACCCGTTCCGGATGCGGATGGCGACGCCGGCAGCTTCGGCGACCGCTCCGACGATCGCCCCGGCCGGTCCAAACGTGACGGTGAGACCGAGGTGCACAAATGACGTCGGCACCCATGAGATCTCGACGTGCCTGATGGGGTACACCGCCATCAGAAGGATCGTCAGGCCGCCGAGCGCGAGGGTCACATAGTCGAGGTCGACCCTCACTGTCAGCGCCGAGATCACTCCCAGAGTCGCGGCAACGATCCAGGTGCCCACGACATACGCGACCAGCCCGGGCGCATAGACGATCGGCGGCTGCTTCGCCGGCGGCGGGATCGCGATGACGCGGCGCGCCTGTTCGCTGACGAGGCGAATGGCGCGAGTCACACGACCGCTGTGATCCTCTCTGCCGAGGGGCGCGACGGCATCCTGCGCCATGTCGTTGATCCTATTCCGCGACGCGTGAAGGCTGGCTCGCACGTGACAGGATTGTCAGCGAGTGCCCCGCGAAATCCCTTGCGCTGCTTGCGTTTGACGCGTTAGCGCCAATCACTGCATCAATCGCGTCATCTAAACAAGGTGTGCAGAATTCTGCGAAGAATTGTGAACCCAAGATCAATACAGGGGTCGTAATACCCCGTTCTGTACGCAGGGTTACAGTGCACACAACAGCAACCGCACCGCGGCTCGTCTTTCACACGATCCGCGGCGCAATTATTAGGAGTACACCAATGGCAAGTTGGGGCGATAACGACAACTGGTGACTAGTCGCACCCGGACCCTACTGTAGGTCTCGGGTGTGACATTCCTTTGGATGATTCCGTGACGGCCTGATATCAGGTCGATCGCGTCATTGTCACAAGGGGCGGGGTCAATAGGGCCGCCGGGTGCGCATTGGCGCATTCGGCTCCTATTCGGCCGCATGGCGTTTAGGCTTGACGGCGCGGTCAAAACTCTCTGGGAGGAGCACGCTGATTCCATCGGCGGACGCGTCTTCGGCGCCTCGCACCCACGTCCCATCGACGAGTCCGGCGGTTCGGCTGCTCGTTGCCGCGGGCACGTCCTCGTACGGGGACTGGCTGACGACGGTGGCGCTCCTGGTGTTGCTCTACCGGCTCACCCGCTCACCGTTCGGGCCTGCGCTCTACATGCTGGCCAGGGTCGCTCCCAAGGTGGTCGGCCCATTTCCCGGCGGCGCGTTTGCCGATCGCTTCGGACCCGCGCGTGTCGCGGCGACGTGTGCCGCCGTGCAGGCGGTGCTGACCGCGTCGATCGTCGTGTTCGCAGACCGGAACATCGTCTGGGCGATCTACGTTGCGGTGGCCCTTGCGCAGTTCGTCGGCGCGGCGGGGCAGCCCTGCTACACGGCGCTCATCCCGCGTGTCACCTCTCCTGATCGCCTCGGGCGCATCCAGGGGATCTACTCAGCGCTCAGCAACTCCAGCATCCTCGTGTCGCCGGCCTTCGGCGCGCTGGTCCTGCCGTATACCTCACCCCAGGTGCTGATCGGGATCGATGCGGCCACGTTCGTCTTCGCCGCGGCGATGGTCGCCACGCTCACCGGATTCGCAAGGGGGACTGGCGAGGTCCAGGGCTTCCGCGGTATGTCGGCGGGGGTTCCGATCGTGCTTCGCGACTCCGGCCTTCGCTTTCTCGCCTCCGCGTACATCTCCAACGCGGCGGCCGTCACCGCCCTCCAGGCCGTGCTTGTCGTCGCAGCTGCGCAGCGTTTCGGTCATGACACCGCCGTCGGGTGGCTGTATGCGGCGGTCGGCGCCGGGTCGTTGCTCGGCACCATCCCGGTCATCCGCAGAACGCCGGATCGCGTCGGGACGGCTCCGATCATCGCGGCGACGGTGCTCGAGCTCGTCCCACTGGCTCTGTTCGCATTCGCCACCGTGTTGCCGCTCGCTGTGCTCCTCCTGTTCCTGAGTGGCATCGGCGCGGCGTCGTATCAGACCAGGGGCGTGATCGGGCTGCAGCAGCGCGTCCCCCGCGAGCTCGTGGGCCGGACGATGGCGGTCATCCGCTCTGCTCAGTACATCGGCATGCTGCTCGGGGCAATCGCGGCGGTCTCCCTCGTCGGTCCGCTCGGGTGGGAGGCGACGGTCCTGATCGTCTGCGCAGCCGGCGCAACCCTGCTCTTCGTCACGGCGGTCTCCGAGAGCCGGCCATCGCGCTGAGCGCGAACCGTGCCGGTGGGCTGAGCGTCGATGTCAGGAGGTTCGGTACGGGAGCAAAAACTTGTTCAGATGCCATGAACAGTTGTTAACCCAGCGCAAGCCCTCCGAACGCGGCGAGCGGCGATATCGCACCCTCCGTGTGCCATCCCCGGCATTCGCATGCCAGGGAAAGTGGCGCCGGCGGAATCCATGGAGGCGGAAATGACAGCAGGCACTGGCTGGGGCTGAGCCCGGTCCGTTGATTCCCGGGTTCGCCCGGGATTTCTGAATCCGTTTGGTGCGACGTCGCGGGTGTATACCTGCGGCGTCGTGCTTCGTTTCCCACCACCGCCCCAGGAGTGGACATGCCGATCAACTCCGCACGGTTCTTCCCGCGCGACGCACGCGTAGCGCCGAAGGGAGATCGGTCTGGGCGTCTCCTGGTGGCTGCCGGCATCTCGACATATGGGGACTGGCTGACCGTCGTCGCGCTGGCAGTCCTGCTCTTCGACCTCACGCATCAGCCGGAGGCACCGGCGCTGTACATCCTGGCGCGATTCGCGCCACGTGTCCTCGGCCCAACGCTCGGCGGGTCGCTTGCCGACCGGTACGGCCCGAGCTGGGTGGCCGGGTGGTCGGCACTCGGACAATGCGTGCTCACAGTCGCGATCGTGGTCTTCGCAAACTCGGGGACGATCTGGGCCATCCTCGTCGCTGTCGCCGGCGCGGGCTTCCTCGGTTCGCTGGCGCAGCCCGGATACAGCGCCACGATCCCGCGGGTCACGCCACCCGCCCGGCTGCTGCGGGTGAACGCCATCTACAGCGGGCTCTTCGAGTCGAGTGTCCTGGTGGCACCTGTCATCGGGGCGCTCGCGCTCCCGGTCATCCGGCCCGAGGTGCTCGTCGCGGCCGATGCCGTGTCGTTTGCCGTCGCCGGTGTGCTCATGCTCTCGCTGCGGGTTCGCCGTGCCGCAGCGACGTCGTCGCACAGGGACGAGCGTGTGCGTGCGAGCGGGGTCGTCGCGCGGGATCCGATGCTCCGGGCGCTCGCTGCCTCGTTCTTCTGCAGCGCCGCGGCGATCACGGCGCTGCAGGCTGTGCTGGTCGTGGCCGCTGCACAGCGCTTTGGTCACGCCACCGACGTCGGCTGGCTCTACGCCGCAGTGGGAGCCGGTGGCGTCGCCGGCAGCCTGATCCTGCTGCGCTGGACACCACGCACCATCGGCGCGCGGGGCGTCAGCCTGGGATTCCTGATCGAGGTGATCCCGCTCGGCCTCTTTGCGCTGGTCGGCGGCCTTGTTCCAGCCCTTGCGCTGCTCTTCATCAGCACCGCCGCCGCGGCCCTCTATCAGACCTGCGGGCAGACGGCGCTTCAGCAGCGGGTTCCCGCCGAACTGCTCGGCAGGGTGAACGGTGTGATGCGCCTCCTCCTCTACTCGGGCATGCTCGCGGGCGCCGTTGCCGCAGTCGCGCTCGTCCAAGCGCTCGGCTGGGCGGTGCTTGTCGAGGGAAGCGCGGCCGTCGCGGTGGTGGCGTTCATCCCCGCCGCGATCACGTACCGCCGCGGGCCACGGCGTCCCGACGAAGTCACCCTCGCCGGGACACCGATGGTCTTGGTCTCAGATCAGACCGCGACTGCCTCGCGGACTTCCTTCTCGATGGGCAAGCCGACGGAGTTGCCCCACTCGCTCCACGATCCGTCGTAGTTGCTGACCTTCGGGAAACCGAGCAGGTAGGTCAGCACGAACCAGGTGTGCGACGAGCGCTCACCGATCCGGCAGTAGGTGATCACCGACTTGTCGTCGGTCACGCCCTGCGCCGCGTAGAGCTCACGAAGCGCGTCGGCCGGCTTGAAGGTGTCGTCGTCCTGGATCGCCTGAGCCCAGGGGATGTTGGCCGCGCCGGGGATATGGCCGCTGCGCTGAGCACCCTCATTCGAGTACTCGGGTGGCGCCGAGATCTCCCCCTTGAACTCGGCAGGCGAGCGCACGTCGACGAGCGCCCCGCCCGCAACGCCGAGCGCCTTCTCGACATCGCCGCGGAAGCTGCGGATCGATGTGTCGGCGTCCCCTGCCCTGTATGCCGTCGCAGTGAAGGACGGTGTCTCCTCCGTCACCTCGCGGCCTTCATCGATCCACTTCCGGCGTCCGCCGTTGAGGAGGCGGATATCTGCGTGGCCGTAGATGCGGAAGGTCCAGAACGCAAAGGCGGCGAACCAGTTGCGGAAGTCGCCATAGAGGACCAGCGTGGTCTCCGGGGTGGCGCCAACCCTCGACAGGAGGTGCTCGAACTGCTCCTTCGAAAGGATGTCGCGCCGGACCGGGTCATTGATGTCCTGCTTCCAGTCGACGAGTGCGGCGCCGGGGATGTGCCCCAGCTCGTATGCGGCCGACGGGTCGTAGTCCACTTCGAGGACTCGCACCTGCGGGTCGGTGAGGTGCCCGGCCAGCCACTCCGTGGTGACCAGGACTTCTGGATGGGCGTATTCGGTCATGAGGAAAGCACTCCTGTGCGTGTCAGCTCTGCCGCGCGGTCGAACACCGCGCGAATCGGATGTCGGACGCGGCGCTCCACGTGCCGCGCGCTCGGACTGTCGGTGCCTAGGCCGGACAGCTCGCCCTGTCAGACCGGCAGCGTCCCCAGTCGAGCCAGCGACGGCGGGTGAGCCGTGGTGTCTCGTCCATGCATTCGATGGTATGGAATCCTGACTGATCAAGTCAAGTTTCACTCGACCCCGACGCTCGCCGTCGCGTGGAGCCGTAGGATCCAGGGCCATGGCAGAGATGGATGACGCCACGCCGACACTCGACGCAGCGGACATGGCGCTGGTCACGCAGCTGGGCGAGCGGCGCCAGGTCAGCGAAGGCGACTACCTCTATCGGGCCGGCGACATCGCCTACGACTTCTTCGTCGTGGTCAGCGCGGAGGTCGACATC
Source organism: Candidatus Dormiibacterota bacterium (assembly GCA_963833055.1). Classification (GTDB taxonomy): domain Bacteria; phylum Chloroflexota; class Dormibacteria; order Aeolococcales; family Aeolococcaceae; genus Palsa-851. The sequence continues at coordinate 33,087 of CAWHWM010000003.1, forward strand.
GTCGTCTCGGTCGATGGCGAGGAGCGGGTGATCATCCACCACGGCCCCGGACGGTTTCTCGGCGAGCTGAACATGCTGAGCGGGCTCCGTGTCTTCGTCTCAGCTCGGGTGGTCGGCGCGGGCGAGGTGGTGGCGATCTCCCGCGACAAGCTTCGCCAGCTGATGGCGACGGAGCCTCGGCTCGGCAACACCATCCTCGTGGCCTTCGTGGCGAGGCGAGCTTTGCTGATGACCGGAGCGGCACCGGCGATCCGGGTCATCGGCTCGCAGTACTCACCGGAATCCCTCCGGATCCGCGAGTTCCTGACACGCACACGCGTCCCCCACGAGTGGCTCGATACGGATGCCGACCCCCAGGTGGAAGCGCTGCTGGAACACTTCGGCATTGCTGCAACGGAGTTGCCGATCGTCATCGCCAACGACACCGTGATCCGCCGGGCAACCCCTGGCGTCGTGTCCGGCTATCTCGGGCTCACCGTCGACAGCCTGCCGACCCGCTGCTTCGACCTGGTGGTCGTCGGCGGTGGCCCGGCAGGATTGGCGGCTGCGGTCTACGGAGCCTCCGAAGGGCTGCACACGCTCGGCGTGGAGATGACCGCGCCCGGCGGGCAGGCCGGGATGAGCTCGCGGATCGAGAACTACCTGGGGTTTCCGATGGGGATCTCGGGTGCGGATCTCACACAGCGGGCGATCATCCAGGCGGAGAAGTTCGGGGCCAGCCTCACCGCGCCGTGCACGGTCGTCTCCCTGGGACACCGCGCCGGACATCTGGTCGTGCAGCTGAGTGACGGGAGCGAGGTCGCCGGTCGCGCCGTGATCGCCGCAACGGGAGCCTCGTACCGCCGGCTCGAGGCCGCGCGTCTGAGCGACTTCGAGGGCAACGGCGTGTATTACGCCGCCACGGAGATGGAGGCGCGCATGTGCGGCACCTCCCCCGTCGTGGTGGTCGGAGGGGGCAACTCCGCGGGCCAGGCGGCCATCTTCCTGAGCCAGGGCGGATGTGCAGTCACCCTCATCATTCGCGGCACGGATCTCGGCAAGGACATGTCGCGCTATCTCACGGAGCGCATCGACGCGGATCCACATATCACCCTTCGGACCGGCACGAAGGTCGTTGCCTGCGACGGGCACGAGACGCTCCGAGCGGTGGAGCTCGAAACCCCTGATGGAGCAATCGTCCTCGAGTGCAGCGGGCTCTTCTCCTTCATCGGAGCGGACCCGTCCTCGGGATGGCTCAACGGCTGCGCGGCACTCGATGAATCCGGCTTCGTGCTCACCGACCTCTCGCTGACCCAGGAGCAACTCGGAGAGAGCTGGCAGACGCTCGGCAGGGTGCCGCTCCCATTCGAGACGAGCCACCCCGGCCTCTTCGCGGTGGGAGACCTGCGATCGGGGTCCACCAAACGTGTGGCGGCTGCGGTTGGTGAGGGCTCCGCCTCAGTGCGATCCGTCCACCGCTACCTCGCGTTCTGACGGCACACTCCGTCGCGCCATGAGATAGGCACGCGTTGTCTGCACCTCCACATCGGGGTATGGCGAACGCACCGTCTGCGCGACGACCGTGAAGCCCGCAGCCCTGATCTCGGCGGCGAGCCGCGCGACGTCGAAGAAGCGAAACTCCATATCCACGCTCGCTCCGAGCATGTCGTCCGAATGCACGGTGACGTCGCCCTCCTCGCCGATGTGGACGGCGACGAGCAGGAATCCACCATCGGCCAGCGTGCGGTGAAACTCTCGCAACGCGGCGCGGAGCTCGTCGTCGGTGGTCAGATGGATGATCGAGTAGAAGGCGATCAGGCCCTGCCAGCGCGCGTCGCGGGCTTCGAGCGCGGTCATCGTTCCGACCTCGAACGTGAGATCGGGATGCAGCTCGCGGGCTCGGGCGATCATCGCCGGCGAGAGATCGACGCCGGTGACGGCAAGCCCCAGATCGGCCAGGAACGCGCCGACGTGACCCGGGCCACATCCTGCGTCGCAGATGGACGCGCCGGGTCCGAACTCGCCGAGCACCTGCTCCGCGAAGGCCGTCAGCAACGCGCGGTCCAGCGGCTTGTGGACGAGTTCGCCATGCACACGCTCGACATAGGCGTCGGTCACGGTGTCATAGCTGACACGAACTCGTCTCTGATGGTCCCGCGAGCCGTCCCTCCCTGCTATCTTCGCGACGTCATGCGCCCTTGGACGGCCCGCGCCCTCGCTGCCGGTCTGGACCTGCTCTGCCTCGGCATCTTCGTGGCGCTCGGGCGGGTTTCTCACGACATCTCTTCAGGAATTGCCTGGTATTTCACCGTGCTCTGGCCGTTCGTGGCCGGCTGGTTCGCGTGCGCACTGATCTTTGGTGTGTACAAGTCACCGTTCGACCGGTGGGTCATGCTCGGATTGACCTGGATCGTGGGATGCGCGATCGCGCTCACGTTGCGCGCCACGCTCACAGGTCGGAGCACGCCGATCGCCTTCATCATCGTGACGTACATCTTCATCGGTTTGACGACGTTCGGATGGCGTCTTTTCGTATACGGGCTCGCCTGGGTGCGCGCGCGCGAGACAATCCCGCCTCGGATCAGCTGATCACCCGTCTGCGGAAGTTGCGCGTGCCCGCCCACAGGAACAGGGCACTGAATCCGAAGAGCACCGGGTACACCACCCAGAGCGACATGTGCGGCGCAGTGGTCAGCGCACCGCGCATTCCCTCGTTGATGTAAATGAGTGGATTGAACAGAACGAGCACCTGCAACCAGTGGAATCCGCCCACCGTGACCGGGGCGAGCGTCGTCCACGCGTAGTACGTGCCGCCGAGAAACGTGAGCGGCAGGATGATGATTCCGAAGAGCAGCGGCACCGTGCGCGGCTCGAAGATCGTCCCGAATGTGAGGCCCAGAGCGGCGCAGGTGATGCACGCGAGCGGGATCAGCGTGATCAACGCCAGCCAGTGCACCTGCAGGTCGATGTGGACGCCACTGGCGTGCACCACCGCCGCGATCGGGAACACGATTGCCGCTGCGAGGAGCCCCTGGATTGCCCCGAAGAGGACCTTCTCGATGGCCACGAGTGAGACCGGGAGCGGCGCGAGCACGCGGTCCTCGATCTCTTTGGTGTAGCCGAACTCCTGGACCATCGTGAGGGCCACCGCCTGGATGCCCTGGAACATGATGGAGAGGCCGACGACGCCGGCGACAAGGATCGTCGCGAACGCGGACTCCCCTGCCGCGCCATGCCCGCCGCCGACGCCCTGGCCGATCGTCGGAAACACGTACAGGAAGACGAAGCACAGCAGCAATGGCTGGATCACCGTGCGCGGGATGAACTCCCGCAGACGCTTCCGCAACACCACGAGATCACGCAGGAGCAGCGCGCCGAACGCGATACGCGATGACTGCAGCGTCGAGCGCAGCTGCGGCAGCGGCTGTGCGGTCACCGGTGTGGGTGGCGCGGCGAGGACGGTCATTCGCGGAGCTCCTTGCCGGTCAGGTTGATGAAGACGGTCTCGAGGTTGGGTTCCGCGACCTGGACGTCGCGGACCACGTGGCCCGCGCGGTCAGCGCTGTCGATCACCCGGATGAGGACGCGGTCCGCGCCACGCACCGCCAGCTGCACCTTGCCGTTGCGCGTCACCGCTGACTCGACACCGGCGACCTCCTGACGAAGTCGCGCCGCGAGTGCCTCGAGGTCGCCGTCAGCAGTGACCGTCACGATCGTATCGGCGCCGATCGTCTCCTTGAGCCGGGCAGGCGTGTCGAGAGCGAGGATCTTGCCGTGGTCCATGATCCCGATCCGGTCGCAGAGGCTGTCCGCCTCCTCCATGTTGTGCGTGGTCAGCAGCACGGTCTGACCGGCTGCGTGCAGGTCGCCGAGAATCTCCCAGAGCGCGATCCGGCTCTGCGGATCGAGGCCGGCCGTGGGCTCATCGAGAAAGAGCACCGCCGGGTTGTGCAGGATGGCGCGGGCCACCATGAGCCGCTGCGCGAGCCCGCCTGAGAGCGCCATCACCGGCGCCTTGGCTCGTTCGCTGAGACGGAAGCGGACCAGCAACTCGTCTGCGGCCGCACGCGCTGCCCGCGATCCCATGCCGAAGAACCGTCCGTGGAAGTACAGGTTCTCCCACACGGTGAGCGCGCGATCGAGCGTATTGGTCTGCGGCACCACCCCGATCAGCTGCTTGGCGACAGCCGGGTGCGCGACGACATCGACATCGCCGACGTACGCCTGCCCATGCGGTGGGAATCGTTCGCGTGGTGAGCATGCTCGCCGTCGTGGTCTTTCCGGCCCCGTTCGGACCGAGCAGGCCGAAGATCTCGCCTTGAAAGACCGTCAGGTCGAGGCTGTCCACCGCCTTTACCGTGCCGGTGTAGATCTTGGTCAGACCGACCGTGCGGATGATCGCGGGGCGATCAGCGGCAGCAGGCGCTGTGGTGACGGGGTCCGCGGGCAGGGTGGCAGTCAAGCTCATCCACCATACCCGGGAGCGGCGCACGCGCAGTCCGAGCGACGAAGACATGCAGACACCATACTCGAACGATATATCGCGAGCCGTCGCAGTGTCAAGAGGCTTCGGGCACGCTCGCGAGCCACCCGTACACTCCCAGGCATGGTCGGCGTCGTCCTCCTTCTGGTCGCAGCGTTCGGCATCGGCGCGCTGATCCTCTGGGGCATGCGACTGCCGCCGACGCGTCCACGCCCGCGCAGTCGCTACCGCGGTCCGACCTATATGTCGGTCGACCGCAAGCTCAGGCGGAAGAAGCCACCCGACGACTGAGCGGCCGGCTCACTCGCGGAGCTGGAACGGCACGGACGTCACCACCACACCCGGGTGACGGAGCAGCGCGAGCTTGAAGGCCAGCTCGGACTGGTTGTGCAACAGCGTCTGGTACCACGCATGGGGCAGGACGTCCGGGAGGACGACGGTGACCGTGTGGTCCCCCTCGCGATGGCACTCGTCGATCACCGCGATCACCGGGTTGATCAGCTCGCGGTACGGCGATCGGAGGATGCGGAGCTCCACGCTCGGCGCCCAGCGTTTCCATCGCTCCGGGAGGGTCTTGTCGCGCTCGTTGTCGGCGTCGACGCTGACGTGCACCGCCGTGATCCGGTTCGCAGTGGTGATGCTCAGCGCGTATTCGACCGCCGCGGCGCTCGCGGCGTTGAGGTCGTTGATCGGCACGATGACCCGCTGCTTGCCGACCGGATGCCGCGCCGGCACGTGCGCAAGCTCGGCGCGCGCATGCACGTAGTGCCGGTGGATCGCCCAGAACCCCATGGACAGCGCGGGCACCAGCACGAGGACGATCCACGCACCCTCGAGGAACTTTGTGCTCGCGACGATGATTGCGACAGCCCCCGTGGTCACCGCGCCCACCGCGTTGATGGTCAGCTTCATGTGCCACCGGCGTTCACGGTTGTGCAACCAGTGGACGACCATTCCGGCCTGCGACAGCGTGAAACAGATGAACACGCCAACTGCGAAGAGCGGGATCAGCGCGTGGGTGCTGCCACCGAACACGATCACGAGCGCGATCGCGAGCACGCCGATGACGATGATGCCGTTGGAGAACGCGAGCTTCAGACCGCGATGGCTGAACTGATGCGGGAAGTAGTCGTCGCGCGACATCACTGCCGCCAGGCGCGGAAAGCCGTTGAACGAGGTGTTGGCTGCGAGCAGCAGGATCGCCGCTGACGAGATCTGCACGATGAAGAAGAGCGGACTGTTCGGTGCGAACGCCTGACCGATCTGCGCGATGACGTTGGTCTCATCGGTTGGTATTGCGTTGATGTTGTGCCCGATGATCGCGACGCCGAGAAACAGGACGCCGAGCAGACAGGCGAGGATCGTCAGCGTGCGCGCGGCGTTGCGTGACTCCGGCGGTTCGAATGCCGGGACACCGTTGGCGATCGCTTCCACGCCGGTCATCGCTGTGCACCCACCGGCGAATGCACGCAGGACGAGGAACAGGCTCACACCCTCGGTTGCGCTCGGAAGCGCGTGCACATGCTGCGGCGGATTGCCGGTCGCGATGCGGAACGCGGCCCACGCAAGCAGCGCTCCGAGCGAGAGCACAAAGATGTACGTCGGCAATATGAACGCGGCTCCGGCCTCGCGCACGCCGCGGAGGTTGATGACCATGAGCACGACGATCGCCACGACGTCGATGACGACGCGGTATTGGTTGATGCCCGGTGCGAAGGCAATCAACGCGGCAACCCCGGCGGTGACCGAAACTGCGACGGTCGTCAGGTAGTCGACCATCAACGCGCCGGCGGCGACAAGTCCCGCGCTTCGTCCGAGGTTCCTGCTCGCCACGGTGAATGAGCCGCCGCCGTTGGGATAGGCGTGGATGGTCTGGCGGTATGAGAACGCGACGATCGCGAGGAGCAGTGCGATCGCACCGGCGATGGGGATGTCAAAGGCAACGCCGGCCGAGCCCGCGAGCAGCAGGACGTAGAGGATCTCGTCCGGCCCGTACGCCACGGACGACAGTGCGTCGAGACCGAAGGCGCCGATGGCAGCGGTCTTGGTCAGGCGCTCGTGCTGCTGCGCGGAACTGGGCAGCGGCCGTCCGAGGAGGGCGCGACCCAGCATTCGCATCCGGGCGGATTATCACACGGGCCGCCCCTCCGCAATCTGCGCGCGACAGTTGCGCCGCCGGGTGAGTGACCGGCGCGCCGGGAACGTAGGATTGCGTCGTGCGGGTCTGTGTGCTCGGACCTCTCGAGGTCCGGGACGGGTCGGAGGTCGTCGCACGCGGGGGGAGGCAGCAGCGCCGGGTCCTCGCGGGTCTTGCCATGGGCGGTGGCAGGTCGGTTTCGCTGTTCGCGCTCGAGGCGGCTGCCTGGGGTGAGGAACCCCCGCCGACGTCGCGGCACACCATCGCCACGCACGTGCTCCGCCTGCGTGCGGCAGGGCTCGCCATCACGACCACCGTTGACGGCTACAGCCTCGACACCATGACCGACGCCCGGGAATTCGAACGCGGTCTCCAGGCGGCGCGCAACTCGTTGGCGGACGATCCACAACGCGCGGTTGCGGCACTCCGCGAGGCAGTCGGCCTGTACCGGGGCCGTGCGTATCCCGAGCTCGACCACCTCCCGGAAGCCGAGGTTGAGTCAGCGCGCCTCGAGGAATTGATCGAAGGAGCGCGGGAGCAGCTGCTCCGCGCGCAACTCGCCGTCGGGCCGGCCGACGGGCTCGTTGCCCCGGCGCGCGGCCTGGTTGCCGACCAGCCATTCCGCGAACACCGCTGGGAGCTCCTCATGCTCGTCCTCTACCGATGCGGGCGCCAGGCGGAAGCACTCGACGTGTACGCGGAAGCGCGCGCGAAGCTCGCCGATGAGCTGGGCGTCGATCCGGGCCCTGCGCTCCAGCGGATGCAGCAGGCGGTCCTCTCGCAGGATCCGGCGCTCGACGCTGCCGGCGATGACGGCGAGGAGCAGCGCAGCCGGCGACGCGTCCCGGGAACCGCGACGCGCCTCATCGGTCGCGAGGCAGAGCTGCACGACCTCGCGGAGGCATGGCGCCGCGCCCGGCTGGTGACGCTCGTCGGGCCGCCGGGTGCCGGCAAGACGCGTCTCGCGCTCGAGGCCGCCGCCACGCACGTGGACGCCGTCTGGTACGTCGACGTGGAGCATCTGCCGGCCACTGAACCTCTGGCTGCGGCGATTCTCGACGCCGTCGCCCCGGCGTCGCGGTCGCTCGACGCGGCCGAGGGGGTGATCGCCCGGCTCGGTCATGCCGACGGGCTTCTGGTGCTGGATGGATGCGAGCGCCGCCTCGCGGAGGTCACGGGCCTGACGAGGCGGCTGCTCGGTGCGTGTCCGCAGCTGCATCTCCTGGTGACGAGCCGCGAGCGCCTCGGTGTCCTCGACGAGGCATTGATCCCCGTCGGACCGCTGCCGCCCGGCGATGCGCTGGCGTTGCTCAACGATCGCGCACGCCTCGTCAACGCTCATTTCTCCATCACCGCTGCCGACGAGCTCCGCTTCGACCGTCTGTGTGACCTCGTGGACCGCCTGCCACTGGCGCTCGAGCTTGTCGCTCGCCACTTCAACCTGCTCAGCGTTCGCGAGTTGACGAGCCTGGTGGAGGCCGACCTCGGACGGTGGGCCGGCCGATCCGCCGGAGGGCGCGATGGTCTCTGGCTTGCGCTGGACACGAGCGTCGCCACGCTGACCGACGACGAGCGCAGCGTGATGCTCGCCTTCGCGGTCATGGTGTCGGACGCGGACACCGAGCTCCTCGCCGCAGTGGTCGATCCGGCCTTCAGCGGCGACCTGCATGAGGTGGTCGGCCGCCTCGTCGACGCGAGCCTGCTGCAGGTGCGGAGCGCCATCAGCTCGACCCGGTGCCAGCTGCTCCGTACCGTCGCGGTGCACACGCTCGAGGCGGCGGCGCCCGGGGCAGCCACCGCGGCGCGGGCTCGCTATCGCGGCGCCGTGCTGGATCGAGTGGATCGTATCGTTCCCCGGCTCGCGTCTCCGCAGCGCACGGAGGTGCTCCAGGAGCTCGACCACGAGATGCCCCATGTGCGCGCGGTGTTCGGCGAGCTGTGCACCACTGCCGGAGACCCGGGCGTGGCGCAGCGCGGCCTCGACGTTGCGACGCGGCTCACCGACTACTGGCTCGGCCGCCGCCCGGCGGAGGGCCTCGAGTGGCTGAGCCGTCTCGTTGCGGCGGTGGATCCCCCACCCCGGCTTCGCGCCGAGGCGATGCTCCGGAGCGGCCACCTCGCGTACTGGCTCACCGAGTTCGAGCGTGGCGCGGCTGTCGCCGGGATGGCTCGCGACCTGTTTCACGACCTCGGCGACCCGCTCGGCGAGGGGCGGGCGCTGCGCAGGCTTGGTGCCATCGCCGCCGCAACCGACGACCTCACGGCCGCTCGACGGTTCCTCGAGGAGTCGCTCGTACGGCTCGATGAGGCCGGCAACGAGGCCGAGACCGGGATCACCCTCCTCCATCTCGGATCGCTGCTCGCCGACGAGGGCGATGTTGGGGCCGCACTGCCCGCCCTCCACCGCGCGTTGAGCATCGCCTCCGCGGGTGGTGATCCGCTCGCGCGTGGACAGGCGCTGACGGCGATACTGCTCGCCCAGTGGAAGGGCGGCGAGCTGGAGGCGGCGCGCGAATCGGGCGAGGCGGCCCTGGAACTGTTCGAGGCGCTGGGTCACCGGACGATGGAGGGCACCGTCGCGTACCGGCTCGCCGCCGTCAATCGTGGTTTGGGCCGTCCGGAGGCGTCACGTGAGAACGCGCAGCGTGCCATCGATGCGGGCTCCACCGCCAGCACGCGAACCACCGTCGCCCTCGGCCACCTCGGGTTGGCGCGTCTCGACCTGGACGAGAACAACGTTGCAGCGGCGGCGCCGCATCTCCATGCAGCGCTCGGAGGCATCGACGCCGCCGCGGATCGCTGGGTGCTGGTCGAGGCGCTGGAAGGCGTCGCACGGCTGCTGCTCCTGGTTGGAACGTCCGGGGGCGAGCCGCCTGCTCACCATCGCCGGCACCATGCGCGCCGAGATCGGGCAGCCAGTGCCACAGACGGATGTTGCCGACCTTGCCGCGATGCGCACCCAGGCGTCCGGCAGCGAGGCGGATGCGGCCGGTGTGACCGCCATCGTCTCGGCCGTCGACGCGCACCGCATCGCGGTCGAGGCGCTGCGAGCAACGACGAGCGTGCTCGCCACCTGACCTGCGATCAAGCTGCGATCGGCCCTCTGCAGGGTTGGCGAACACCAAGTCGCTCACCAGCCAAAGGAGGGTTCCGTGACCGGACCAACGCCTCGTCAATTCGCCCGCTCCCGCACCGTCGTTGCCGCAGTGGGTATCGGCGCCGCAGGCGCACTCATCGCCGCGTGCGGTGGGACCTCGCCCACTGGACTGGGGTCGATCCCAACCCTCCCTGCCGGCTCGGCCGCGACGCCGAGTGCTTCGGTCGGTCCGACCACTGGGAACGTCGGGGACACGCTCTCGATGGTCGACAGCGGTGGTGACGTCGCGCATGTGACCCTCGTCAAGATCTTCGACCCGCCGACGGGCTACGACCCGAACACCACGCCTCCGGATGGCACGCGATGGGTCGCCTTTGAGGGAACGATCGTCGTCGACGGCGATCGCGCGGGTCAGGACGCTCAAGACTTCGATGTCATCGGCTCCGACGGGCAGACGTACGGCAGCAACACCTCGTACTTTCTCAGCGTGTTCGACGGCTGCACGGCGACGAACATCAGCGACGTCAAATCGGGTCAGACGCAGACGATCTGCAGCGCTGTTGGTGTGCCGCCGGGCGTGACGGTCGCCAAAGTCGGATACAGCACCGAGGGTGTCAACGGGACTGCGCCGGCAGTGTTGTTCTGGACGGTGACCAACGACCAGGCGCCGGCGGCAACTCCCACGGCAGACGACGGCACGCCCACCGACACCCCGAGCCCGGATGACAGCGTCCCGACGGACACGCCGTCGCCGTCTGCATCCCCGGCGACCTCGTGACCGCGCTCGTCGAGCGGTGGTCAGGGACCGCGAGGCGCGTCTCGCGGTCCCTGGCTCACATCAGCTCAGTCGCTTGGGATGCCGCTCGCGGGCGGGGTGGACGCGGCTCCGGTGTACGTGGTGATGGCACCGGTCGCGGTGTCGTCGGTGGTCTCGACGGGTCCGAGGGAGGTGACGTTGCCCAGTCGCATCGACGGTGACCATCTCAACCCCGGTGAACCCGTTGTGGTCACTCGATGAGTATGCGTATGGCGTGAGTCCCGGCCCGTCCGTCCAATGGCTGTTCTCCACGGCGGCGACGATGCTCGCGCGAGTCGGGTTCCGCCCCGCGGCCTTCAACGCCTGCACGAAGGTGTACGCCTCGGACATGCCGTACTCGACGTTCCCGTCCCATGGGAGCGACGGCGCATAGGTCGCCTCGATGCTCTTGAAGAGGCTGACCCATGGGTTGCTGGAATCGGTGAGGATCGGCAGATACGTGTCACTGATCGTTCCGCCGATCAGGCCGGCGGGCAGCTTCTTGCCGAGCGAGCCACCGGTGAGGATGCCCGCGAGAGTCGGCGGGTCGGAACCCACGTTGCTCACCACGAACTTCGGGTGATAGTTGAGCCCCGCTGCGCTTGCCTCGGCGATCGCGGTGAACAGCGGCACCGAGAAGCTCACGATCACCTGCACGCCCTGTGCCTGCAGCCCGGCGATCGCTGCGCCAACCGCCATCGCGCCGGCCGCAGTCGGCGTGTAATACGCGGGGGTCGCATCGACGTTGAGGCCCTTGCCGGCGAGCGAATCCTGGACGCCGTTGAATCCGTCGGTCCCGAACTCATCATTCGGCCCCTGCAGGAAGTAGCCGATCTTGTCGCTCGAGAAGTTCTGCGCGATGTACTGCCCGAGGATCTTGCCTTCGATGGTGTAGTTCGGCTGCCAGCCGAAGGTCTCGGGATACTGCGACACGTCGTTCCAGCAGTTGCAGCCCGATGCGACGAACAGGTCTGGAACGTGCTCGCTGTTGAGATATTTCACCACCGCAAGGTGCGTCGGTGTGCCGAGCGCCTGGAAGATCGCGAACACGTTGTCCTGGAGCACGAGCTTGCGTGTCTGCGTCGCGGTGCTCGTCGGGTTGTACTGGTCGTCCAGGTACGTGTAGTTGATCGTCCGCCCGTTCACGCCGCCGTGAGCATTCACGTACTTGAAGTACGCGTTCGCGGCAGGGGCGATCTCCGAGTATCCCGGTGCTGCCGGGCCGGTCAGCGGCTGCGTGCTGCCGATGGTCACGCTCGTCGCGGTGATCCCCGGCGCCGATGCCGTGTTTGCCGTCGAGGTCGGTGAGGAGCTGCCGCAGGCCGCGGTCAGCAGCGCTGCCACTCCTCCTGCGGCGGCAACCGCCCAGGTCCTCGATCTACTGATCTCTGGTCGCATGCGAGTGCTCCTTCTGTTGGTGGATGCCGATTGCTCGAGTCATTGGGATGGTGTGATTGGACTGGCGTCATTGGGCGCTGCAGGGAGCGCAGGCGCGCCGGTTCGATTGGACCACGCGCGTCGCAAGATGGACGAGCGAGGCGAAACCGCCGGCAATGCCGCGCGGGAACACGAGGATCGCAACGATGAGGACGATGCCGTAGATGGCCATCGGGACATTGTTGGCCACATTGCTCGAGAGGTTCAGGCTGCTGGAGAATCCGCCCGTCCAGAGCGGCAGGTACACGAGGATGAACGATCCGAGCACGGCGCCGAAGAGGCTGCCCAGACCACCGATCACCACCGCGGTGAGCAGCGAGAGCGAGAGCGTCAAGGTGAACCCGCTCGGCGACGTGACCGTCACCCAGTATGCGAAGAGCGATCCCGCGAGCCCTGCGCACACGGCGCTGATCACGTAGGCGAGCACCTGCGTGCGCGCGACATCGATGCCGGACAGGCGGGCCGCTACCTCGTTGTCGCGGACCATGCGGAAGCGCCGTCCCGTCGCGCTGCGAACCAGGTTCGCAAGCACGAAGAAGGTGATCACCGCGGCGGCGAGCGTGATCCACGCGAGCCATTGCTCGGGTGTGAAGTTGACGCCGAGGAAGGCAGGCGGTGCGGGAGCGGGAACGCTCAATCCCTGGTTGCCGCCGAAGACACTGGCGAAGTGTGATGGGACCTGTGGCAGCGCAACCGCGAGCGCGAGCGTTGCGCCGGCGAGATATGGCCCCCGCAGCCGCGCACCCGCGATCCCCACGATGCCCCCGGCAATCCCCGTGGTCACGATGGACGCGATGATCACGAGGATCATCGGCAGGTCCGCGTGCCACGTCAGCAGCACGGAGGTCGTGTACGCGCCGATCATCATCAGGGCACCGTGTCCGAGCGACACCTGTCCGTTGATCCCGGTGAGCACCGTCAGGCCGGCTGCGGAGATCGCGTAGATCGCCACCTCGGTGACGTTGTAGTTGGTGAACGGATCGAACACGAACGAGGTGAGCAGAAGCAGCACAAGCGCAACTGCAAGGAAGAACAGTCCGTGTCGCAGGAGCGTCGAGCCACGAAGTGCGCTCATACCTGGCGCTGCCTGCCGAAGGTGAACAGCCCCTGCGGTCGGAGCATGAGCACGACGACCAGGATCACAAAGCCACCGAGTGGAGCGAGGTCGGAGCCGATGTATCCGCTGACGTAGCTCAGCGCCAGGCCGATCCCCACCGCACCCGCGACTGCACCGACCGGGCTCTCGAGTCCGCCGATGATGGCGCCCGTGAAACCGAAGACGAGAACCTCATCCATGTTGCTGGGATACAGGTAGACCGACGGTGCGGCGAGCATCCCGGCGAGTGCGCCGAGCAACGCCGCCAGTGCCCACCCGAGAGTCAGCATCTGGCCGACGCGGATCCCGAGGATGCGGGCGATCTCCGGGTTGAATGCGGCAGCGCGCATGCGCAATCCGAGCGTGGTGCGCTGAAAGACGAGAAACAGCAGCAGCATCGCGATCAGCACCGCGCCGACCGTGAAGAGATCGAATGGTGAGACGTCAAGCGACGTGGTGCCTGCGACGAGATCGATGTTCGACACGGGAACGGGAAAGGATTGCGTCTGACCACCGAACAGCATCGGCGCCACCGCCTCGAGGAGGATGAGGACGCCGAGGCTGAGGATCACAGCGTTCAGCGGGGGGCGCGACTCCACAGGGCGAACGAGGATGCGCTCGGTTGCCGCGCCGATGACCAGGCCTGTCGCAAGCGCGACGATGAATCCGAGCCAGTACGGCGCGCCGTGCCGGATGACCTCGAGCGCGATGTACGTGGTGAACATGGCCATCGCGCCCTGCGCGTAGTTGATGATCCGCGTGGCGCGAAAGATCATCACCAGCGCCAGGGCCACCGCCGCATACACCGCGCCGTTGGTGATGCCGTCAACGGTGTAGATGAGGAAGAGGCGCACGGTCAGAAGCCCAGATACGCGTGGCGCAACGCGTCGTCGCCGGCGAGCCGCTCGGCGCTGTCACGCAGCTCGACCTTTCCCAGCGAGAGGACGACCGCCTGGTCGGCGACCGACAGCGCCGATCGCGCGTTCTGCTCGATGAGCAACACGCTCAACCGGCGCTCAGCCACCAGTGACACGAGACGCTGCATGATCTGCGCCAGCAAGCCACCCGCAAGCCCGAGCGAGGGCTCGTCGAGGAGCAGTGCGGCAGGCCGCGCAACCATGGCCCTGCCGATGGAGAGCATCTGCCGCTCTCCCCCGCTGAGGCTGGATGCGCTGACCGCGCGGCGCACGCGAAGCGGTGGAAACAGCTCGTACGCCTCCTCGATGGCGACGCGCTGATCAGCGCGATCGCGACGCCAGAGCCCGCCGAGACGGAGATTCTCATCAACGGTCAGCTCGCTGACGATGCCGTGCCCCTCCGGCACGTGTCCCACCCCAAGACGCGCAATTGCCTCCGGAGACCGGCCAACGAGCTGCTGGTCGCCGAGCAGCACCGAGCCGGCGCGCGGCTTCACAAGGCCGGAGATCGTGCGGACCAGCGTGGTCTTGCCGGCGCCGTTTGCGCCGAGCACGGCGGTGATGCTGCCTTCGGGAACAGAGAGCGACACGCGGTCCAGCGCAATCACCCCGCCGTACGCAACCGTCAGGTCGGTGATCTCAAGCATGCGCGACCTTCTGGCCGAGATATGCCGTCGCAACATCGCTGTTGGCGCGGATCTCAGCCGGCGTGCCGGACGCGATCACGTGTCCGAGGTTGAGCACGGTGATCGAATCGCTCACCGCCATGACCATGTCGACGTGGTGCTCAACCAGCGCGATCGCCGTTCGTTCGCGGAGCGAACGCAGCAGCTCGATCAGCTCGTTGACGTCGGATGCTGAGAGCCCGCTTGCAGGCTCGTCCAGGAGCAGCAATGCAGGCCGTGCCATCAGCGCGCGGGCGATGATCACCCGCTTCTGCACACCATGCGGGAGCACACCGGGATACGCGCCGGCGCGGTCCGCGACGCCGAGCTCTGTGAGGCGTGCCATCGCTTCATCGCGAAGCGTGCCGGTGCGCGTGTCGGCTGTGGGGAACGCCAGCATGTCGGCGGCCAGTCGCGTGCGCGAAGGCGCGCCGGCAACAACATTCTCGAGCACGGTCAACGTCGGCCAGAGCCCAAGTCCCTGGAGCGTCCGGGCGATACCACGATGCGCGAGCCGCCACGCCGGCAGGGTGAGCAGGGAATCGCCCTGGTACGTGATGGTCCCGGCCACCGGCGTCACGAACCGCGAGATTGCGTTGAAGAGGGTTGTCTTTCCCGCTCCATTGGGGCCGATCACGCCGACGATCTCGTTGGCGTGCACGGTCAGCGACACGCCGTCGAGAGCGACCACGCCTTCGAAGCGCACGTCGATCCCCGCGACGTCGAGCACCACAGGCTTTGCGCCCGGTGTCACTGCTGACACGCTACGGCGACTCGTTCAGCCCCATAAGTGCCCGCAGGGTACAGCGATCACAGTGCCTCTGCCCAGGTTCGCGGCCGCGCGAATTGACCGAGAGCGGATCAGGGTTCGAGGAAACGCGCGATCGCGTTCGCGGCCACCTCGCTGGTTGCAATCGTGTAGTGGTTCGCATCGACATCGACCGCAGTCGCACCGATCACCGTCTCCAGAAATCGGTCGCGATCGCGTTGCGCGAGGATGAACCCTGTTCCGGGGACCATCTCGCGAGTTGCGCGCAGCAGCAGCACCGGCATCGTCAGCGACGGCCAGAGGCCGTACACGCCCGCATGATCCCCGAACGCGAACGCGCCGCTGCCGAAGACGGCATCCTCCATCACCGCCGCGCGGCTGGTCCGGGCGGCGACCCCACCACCTTCGACAGGCTGCAGCTCGTAGCGGAAGTACCGCTCCCAGTAGTCGTTCCACGGTTCGATGACACCGTTCCCCTTGATCTGGGCGAGGTAGGCCTCGGCGGACGGCGACGACGGCGCCGAGGCGCGCGACGCTCGCGGCGATCGGTGCTGCTGACGATGGCTCGGGGACTCCGCACAGGTCCACCAGCACCAGTCGACCGATGCGATCCCTGGCCTGCGCCGTGGCGGCCATCGCCACGGCGGCTCCCATCGAATGGCCGATGAGGGAGAAGGACTCAGCGCCAAGGCGATCCGCGACCTCGATGACGTCCGTTGCGTGGTTGACCCATCCGTACGTTCCGGGCGCGGTGACTTCGCTCAGGCCGCGCCCGCGGAGGTCGACGCCCACCAGCTGCACGGCGTCGGGATCCAGGTGCTCCGCGAGGAACTCGAAGCTCATCAGGTTGGCCGAGAGCCCGGGAATCGCGAGCACCAGCGGTGCATCAGGCGATCCGTACCGCTTGGCGTGCATGCGCCCTGATTGCAGATGGAGGTCGAACTCGCCGGCAGCCACGGTCAAATCGTGCCACACGGCAGCCGCCGGATCTCGCGACTAGGCGATCAGCGCGTGCTCCACGAGCTCGAAGACCTTCGTCACCGTGCACGAGCCGCCACGATGCTTGGCCTCGTAGAGCGCGGTGTCGGCTGTCCCCTGGACGAGGCCGGTATCCGCCCCGGGTGACGCGACACAGCCGCCGACGCTCAGCGTCGGGTGGCCGCCAGGCATCCGGATCCGGCTGACCGCCTCGTGAATCCGGGTGCCGAGGCGCTCGACCGAAGCCGCCGTCGCGTCGAGCATGAGCACCGAGAACTCGTCGCCGCCCACGCGCGCCACCGTGTCGCCCTTGCGCGCCACAGAGGTGATCGCCTCTGCGACCGCCACGATCACCTCGTCGCCGACACGATGGCCGAAGCGATCGTTGATCCCCTTGAGGTCGTCGAGGTCGGCGGCGACGAAAGCAAAGGGCAGACGGTCCGGGAGCCGGGCGAACGCGCGCTCGAGCTCGCGGCGGTTGGCGAGCTTGGTGAGCGGGTCTGTCAGTGCCTGCTCCTCCAGCAGCTGATGGGCCGAGGCGTTCTCGAGCGCCAGCTCGGTGATGCTCGCGAGCAGCTGGAGCCGGGCGAAGAGGCCAGGCTGGATCGGGACACCCCGGCCGGATGCGCTGAGGATCCCGGTGATCTCACCGCCAACTCTCACGGGCACGTACGCCCCGTGGGTGATCTCGAACTTCGCAAGGTTGGCGCGCACCTCCGGCCCGCACATGGCGCGATCGATCGGTCCGTTGACCGCTTCGCCCGTGTCCAGCATCGCGCGGATCAGCGGATGCTGGCTCACCGCCACCTCGAGGGGCCCGGCCTCCAATCCGATCTCATCACTCTCAGCGACGACGGTCGCGACATCGCCACTCACGGTGAAGTACTGGCCCCGGCGATCCGGCCTGCCGGGCTGGTGCCACGAGCTCGGCCGCAAGCCGCGTCGCCGCGTTGATCACGAGTGCCGGATCGAGTGGAGTGCTCAACGCGCGAGTGGCCTCCGCGACCACCGCACTCTGACGCGCCTCCTCCTCCGCGGCGGTCACCGTCGACTGCAGGCGTGCCCTGAGCGCATGCGCGGCGAGACCGATCATCACGAGCAGGGCAACCCAGAAGACCATCAACCGGGTCAGCACGAACGCATCGTCGTGATTCGCCAGCCCCATCAGCCCCTGGGCCACGCCGAGTGCCGGGATCAGCACCCAGCACTCCCACGGCTCGCCGTAGAAGGCCGAGTACAGCAGCGGGAGGAGCAACAGGGATCCGAGCCCGGTCGATGTCGACGCGGAGCGCATCAGGCACACGATCCCCGCCGTCGCGAAAAGCAGTGGCACGACCCGGAACCAGTGCGGAAGCCGCGCCCGCGGAATGAGCAGGCTCAGGAGCGCGACAAAACCCGCGAACCCCAGCGCCGCGAAGTACCACCCCGGGCGCAGCGGTCCCGAGGGGATGAGCACGCTCCCGAAGGCAAGCGCCTGGATGCCCCAGAAGAGGAGCAGACCCTCGCGGGGGCTGCGGAGTTCGGTCGGCTCCGCGGCGACGTCGTCGGCGGCCACAGCGCGATCTTAGGAAGGTGTCTGTACCCGCCTCAGCGGTTCAGCCCGCTTGTTACCCCGCCCGCATCACACCGCGACAGCGCTCGCCGGGACGCTCAGCGGATCGCGACGAGAACTCGATTTGCCAGATGCTGCCAGAGGGTTCCGACCTCGACGAAGCCGGCCGAGTGGAGCGCAGCCCGATGGAATTCGTAGCTGTGCGCCTCGTCCTCGTGCGGATGGTTCTGCCACCGCTGCGCGCGTTCGGCCACCTCCGCTGCGAGCGCCGGTTCCGCGACAGCAGCGGTCCACCAGGCGTCGTAATCCTCCGCACCCTCCGGCGCGTCGGGCCATTCCGGACGCACCTGCCGGGCGCCTGCGGCGATGGCCCGCTGGTCGTGGTCGAAATCCAGCCTGTCGCCATCGAGGAAGACCGCGCCGGGGCGCAGCACACCCGCGAGCTCGCGATACAGACGGACCAGCTGCTCGAGACCCAGCCAGTGCAGCGCCGTCGTGGAGACGGCGGCGTCGTACGGACCGGGCGACGGGAGCTGGGACACCCATCCGGCCCGAAGATCTGCGTCCACGAATTGCAGGCGCGTCTCATCACCAAGCGCGCCCCTGCCGATGGCGAGCAGCACCGGGTCGGCGTCGATCGCCACCACCTGTGCGCCCGGAATGCCACGGAGCACCCGTGCGCTGAGTGACCCAGGGCCGCATCCCAGGTCCAGGACACGAGGCTCGGGTCCGGCGAACGCGGCCACCGCGTCGACCATCGCCGTGAAGCGCTCCTCACGATCCGGGATGTGGCGCTGCTGTTGCGCGTCCCATCGCGCCAGCCAGCTGGAGAAATCAGCGGTCGGGGGATGCGTGCTCATGTGGGCGGTACGTGTACCACATCACCCGCCGGGCGCTGCCGGGAGCTTCAAGGTGATCGAGGTGCCGTCGGCCGGACGTGCTCGTGGCGCTCACCGAGCCGCCGTGCGCCTCCACGACATCGCGAACGATTGCGAGCCCGAGCCCCGATCCAGTCGACGACGGGCCTTTCACAAAGCGATCGAACACTCGCGGCAGCAGGTCCGCCGGGATGCCGGTGCCGTCGTCGTGCACCGTGAGCAGGATCCACGCACCGGAGGCGGCGCCGTCGACTCGGATCGTGCCCGCCGGAGCGCGCATGCGCGAGCGCGTTGCTGACGAGGTTGCCCAGAACCCCACGCATCCGGCCCGGGTCGGCGTTCAGCGGCGGGAGATGCTCGTCGACGTGCTCGGTGAGATGCACGCCGGCGGCCCGTGCCTCGGCACCGAACGCATCGAGCGTCTCGTTGACGAGGACGGCCACATCGATGGGCTCGAGATGCAGGTGCAGCGCGCCGCTCTCCGCCAGCGTGAGTGTGCTGAGGTCGTTGACGAGCATCTCCAGGGATTCCGTCGCGCTGACGATCGGCGCCATGTGCTCGGCGTCGGCCGGATAGATGCCGTCGGTGATGGCCTCCGCCTGACCGCGGATGATCGACAGCGGCGTCCGCAACTCATGGGCGATGTCGGCAAGGACGGATCGGCGTCGCGTCTCCTCCGCCTCGAGCCGGCTGCTCATCGCGTTCATGGCCCGCGCCAGCGCGCGGAGATCGGACGGTCCGCGCACCGGCACGCGTGTCGACAGATCGCCTCCTTCGAGGCGGTGTGCGCCTTCGATGAGCGCACCCACGGGCGCGGCGAGGCGTCGCAGCACCAGGATTGCCACCGCGATCGCGAGCGCACCCAGCACCAGCGCGGTGACCGCCACCGCTGTGTCGAAGGGCGCCGAGTTGACGGCGCCGAACGCGCTCAGCAGCAGCCACACGACGCCGAAGATCGCGCTCGTCAGGATGAGCAGCACCACGCCGAGAAAGCATCCGATGCGGCGCGCGATGCGTCTCCCGTTCCCTTGCCAGTTGGGTCCCCCGGCAAATGGACCGGGCTCGCCCTCAGGCCACCACGGCGGGCGTCTTCCGCCGCTCCCCCACGCCGGACGCGGGCTCATGCGTCGCCGTCGACGAGGCGGTACCCGACTCCGAACACCGTCTGGAGGTGGCGCGGCGACCGGGGATCCCGTTCGATCTTTCTGCGCAGGTTCTTCACGTGCGCGTCGATCGCGCGCTCGTACGACTCGACGGCGACGCCGTGGATCGCATCCAGCAGCTGTGCACGCGTGAAGACGCGGCCCGGCTGCCGGGCCATGTGCAGCAGCAACTGGAACTCGGTGGCGGTGAGCACCACGTCGCGACCGTCCACCGACACCTGCATGCGCGGCGCGTCGAGCACGATGGAATCGCCCACGCGAATGACGTCATCGCGCATCGCGGCCGACTGTGCACGGCGAAGGACGGCGCGGACCCGCGCGACGATCTCCCTGGCGCTGAAGGGTTTGGTGACGTAGTCGTCCGCGCCGAGCTCCAGCCCGGCCACTCGATCGGCCTCCTCGGTTCGCGCCGTGAGCATGATGATGGGGACGTCGCCGGCGCGCCGCATCGCCCGGGCGACATCGAGCCCGTCCATACGCGGCAGGGTCAGATCGAGAATCACCAGGTCGGGACGGTTGCGCGTGAAATGCTGCAGCGCATCCTCGCCGGTGCTCGCGGTCACCACCTCGAAACCCGCGCGCTCGAGGTAGTCGCGAACCAGACGGACGATCGCCGGTTCATCGTCGACGACGAGCACCTTGGTCATTGCGAATTCATCGTAGGCGGGAACGTGGGGCGGCGAACGTCCGCCGCCCCATCGCGTTCCCGGTCCGGTGGGTCAGACCGATTGCGCCGTGGCTGCCGGAGTCTCGGTCTCCGATCCTCTCTGGGCGCCGGCGCAGCCGCCACCCCAGGCCATCGCATGTGGTCCAAAACCACGCTTGTTCCAGCCTCGCGGCGTGAGCCCGAGGATTCGAGGGAGCGCCAGTGCGCCGAGGAAGGTGATCACGATGAATCCCGGATTCTTTGTCGTGACTCCCACTGCGGTTGCGGCGCCGATTGCAACGAGGCCCCAGGCGGTGCGTCCTGCACGATCCATGTCGATTCTCCAGTTGGAGGGGTTGAACGGTACGTGCATCACTCTCGTCGCCAGATGTGAACCCGATGTGAAGGCGCGACGGAGGTTTCGCGCAGCCGTCCTGGGGCAGTCCGCAGCCCGTACGCTTTCGCTCGTCGTGCCGAGCCCCGTCGCCGAAACCCTGGCGGTCCTGCTGCTGGTCGCGACGCTGGGGTGTGCGATCGTCCGCCCTCGCGGGCTCCCGGAAGCTGCGGTGGCCGTGCCCGCCGCCGGCGTGCTCCTGGTCTTCGGCGTGCTGCCGCTCGGGCAGGCTGGGACAGAGGCGCGGAGCCTCGCACCGACGATCGGCTTCCTCGGCGCCGTGCTCGTGCTTGCGAATCTCTGTGATCGCTACGGCCTGTTCGAAGCAGCGGGCTCGTGGATGGCGGCGGGTTCTCGTGGCCGGCCGGTGTCACTGCTCGCACTCGTCTTCGCGGCAGCGAGCGTCGTCACGGCGGTGCTGAGCCTCGACGCCACCGTGGTGCTGCTCACACCGGTCGTCTTCGCCACCGTCGCGCGCCTCCACCTTCGTGCACGGCCACACGTCTATGCGTGCACGCACCTTGCGAACTCCGCATCGCTGCTGCTGCCCGTCTCCAACCTCACCAACCTGCTCGCATTCAGCGCAAGCGGGCTGTCATTCGCTCGGTTCGGCGCCACCATGGCACTGCCGTGGCTGGCGGCAATCGGTGTCGAGTGGCTGGTGCTGCGCCGTTTCTTCGCGGGCGACCTGGTGGGCCGCGGTGACGCGGTCGCCGTGCCGCCTTCGCCCGTGCCCGTCTTTGCAACGACGGTCGTCGGGTTGACGCTCGTCGGGTTCTTCATCACCTCTGCGCTGCATGTCAGCCCGGCATTCGCGGCGCTCGGCGGTGCGCTGGTGCTGGGCATCCCCGCGGTGCTCAAGGGCAGAACGACGCTGCGCGACGTTGCCGTGTCGCTCGACGTCCCGTTTCTCGCGTTCGTGCTCGCGCTCGGGCTCATCGTCGAGGCGATATCGCTCCACGGCCTCGGTGGGGTTGTCACCCATCTCGTGCCGGGCGGAGCCGGGCTCGGATCGCTGCTGGCGATCGCAGCGGTTGCCGCCGTCCTGGCCAACGTCATCAACAACCTGCCTGCCGCGCTGCTCCTGCTCCCCGCTGTTGCCGGCGGCGGGGCCGGACCGGTGCTCGCCGTCCTCATCGGCGTCAACACCGGACCGAACCTGACCTACGTCGGGTCGCTCGCGACGCTGTTGTGGCGACGAGTGCTCATCCGGCGCGGCGAGGAGTTGCCGATCGGCGAATTTCTCCGTCTGGGCGCACTCACCGTGCCACCGGTGCTCATCACTGCGACCGTTGCGCTCTGGATTTCCCTGCGAGTAGTGGGTTAATGACAGGCATGCGCGTCGTCATCTGGGTGGTCGAGGGAACGTGGCAGGGGTGCGTCGACGCCGCGCTGGAGCAGTTTCCGTCCGGTGCACAGTTCACGCTGCTGCACGTGACCCCGTCGGACGTGACCGAGGCGGCGGACGCAGCAACGATCGGGCTCTTCGGACGCCGGTCCACGGGCCGCCGGGAAACGAGTGCATACGGCGGCGTCGCGGACGATGAGGCGGCGAAGCTGCTCGCGGCGGCCGCTGATCGTCTCGGCAACCCGGAGGCCGAGCAGATCAGCCGCCGCGGGCGCGTGGAACGAGAGGTGGTGAACGCCGTCGCGAATGGCGTCGATGTCCTGGTCGTCGCGCGCGATGGCGATCACACACGGCTCGGGCCTCGGAGCCTCGGCCACGCGACTTGCTTTGTCGTCGACCACGCGCCGTGCGCGGTGCTCCTCGTCTGGCCGGACGAGACCCCGGGCATCGACTCCATCCCCGACCCGAGGCACGGGCCACCGCCGCCGCCTCCACCCCGGTAAGGTCTCCGCGTGCCGCGCGCCCACGTCAACGGACTCGAGATCGAGTACGAGAGCTTCGGAGATCCCGCAGCGACGCCGCTGCTGCTTGTGATGGGCCTCTCGTACCAGATGATCGAGTGGGATGACGCGCTCTGCGACATGATCGCGGGTCGCGGTTTCAGGGTCACTCGCTTCGACAATCGCGACTCCGGTCTCTCGACGAAGCTCGACGAGCTGGGGCCGCCAAACCTGGTGGGGGTGTTCACACATACCGCCGATCCGCCGTACACGCTCGACGAGATGGCCGGCGACGCCGTCGGGGTCCTCGATGCGATCGGTGTCAGCAGCGCGCACATCGTCGGCGCGTCGATGGGCGGGATGATCGCTCAGCTCATCGCGATCAACGCCCCGGACCGGGTCTTGAGCCTCACATCGATCATGTCCACCGTCGGCGGGCCGAACGTCGTTCAGGCCGAACCGGCCGTCGGCGCGCTCCTCCTGGTACCGCCAGGAGAGACGCGCGAGGAGCGAGTGGAGCAGTCACTGCACAACCGCCGGATCATCTTCGGCACGGGGATGCCCTTTGACGCGGAGCGAGCCCGCTGGAAGGCCGAGCGCGCCGTGGATCGCGCCTTCTCACCCGTCGGCAGCCAGCGCCAACTGGCGGCGATCATGGCCGCACCCGACCGCACGGCGGCCCTCGGCCGGCTGACCATCCCAACCCTGGTGATCCACGGCGAGAACGATCCGCTCGTGCCCCCGGAGAACGGGCGCCAGACGGCGGCGGCCCTGCCTGACGCGCGGCTGATGATGATTCCGGGGATGGGCCACGCTCTGCCGGACCAGGTGTGGCCTCAGGTGGTCGACGCCATCGTCACCGTCGCGTCGTAGCCCACCCCCGAAACGCCGTCAGCAGCAGTCGCCGCCCTCGCAGTCGCAGGTGTCGTCGCAGTCGCAGCCGCAATCACAGCTCATGGGAACCAGACCTCCTATCGATGACCGTCGATTGATTGAGCGGATGCTAGCGCATTCCATCGACGCGCGTCAATGGGTAGAATGGAACGATGCAGCAGAGTTCCGCGGACGCGGTGACAGCCGCCGTCGCGATCCGACCGTTCCGCGATGACGACTGGCCGGCCGTCCACGACATCTACGCCCAGGGGATCGCCACGGGCAATGCGACGTTCGAGACCGAGGTGCCGGCGTTCGAGCGCTGGTCTGCGACGCATCCGCCGGAACATCGCTTCGTTGCTGTCCGCGACGCGGCGGTCGTGGGGTGGGTCGCTGCGTCACCCGTGTCCGACCGCTGCGCGTATGCCGGTGTCGTGGAGCACAGCGTCTACGTGGATCCGCGCGCGCAGGGTCGGGGGATCGGCCGCAGCCTGCTCGAGGCGTTCATCGCACACGCTGATGGCGCGGGCATCTGGACCATCCAGAGCGGGATCTTTCCGGAGAACATCGCGAGTGTCGAGCTGCATCGCCGGTGCGGCTTTCGCATCGTCGGCACGCGCGAGCGTCTCGGACAGCTCAACGGTGTGTGGCGAGATGTTCTCCTGATGGAGCGACGTCAGCCGTGACCGCGGGACCTGTGACGGAGACGGCTGCCGCGCCACTTCGCGTGAAAGGGTGCTGCCACCCGGTGGCCGCGCCGCTGGCGGATGCACAGGCCGCTGAGCTCGCGACGCTCTACAAAGCGCTGGGTGACCCCACGCGGATCCAGATCCTGCACATCCTGGCTGCAGCCAGTGAGCCTGTCTGCGTCTGTGACTTCACCGCAACGTTCGACCTCGGCCAGCCGACGATCAGCCATCACCTCGCGACACTTCGCGAAGCGGGCATCGTCACGAGTTTCAAGCGCGGTATCTGGGCCTTCTATCAGCTCGATCCCGCGATGCCCGAAGCGGCACGCGCCGCGATAGCGCAGGTCGCGTAGCCCGGATCGCAGCTGTCGACGCGCAGCTACTCGCGCGTGAAAGCGTTGAAGATGTGGGTGAACGCCCACCGCGTCTGGTGCAGGCCTGAGCAGCTGTCGCTTCCGGCGACACCGGGGCATCCACCGTTGTCGCGTTCGAGCGCCCAGAAGGACAGCTCCGCGAGGCCGTGCTTGTTCGCCCACGCACGCACGACTCGCGCTTCAGGCAGGGTGAGGACCTCCGGAGGACCGTAGTCGTCGATGCCGATCATCTCGGTGACACCGATCATGTTCCAGATCGCCCGGTGGCTGCTTCTGCGGATAGAGCGTGTGGAGCTGTCGTACAGGTGGCCCGCGGCGGTCTCGGTGTCATCCGCCATCTCGTGCGGCAGGCCGTCGTAGTAGTCGAAGGTCATGATGTTGACGATGTCGATGACCGCGTGGTGCAGCACCGCGTTGCGCAGGAGGTGCACGCTGGTCGGGTCGATACCTGCGACATTGGTCGGGATGGTGTAGACGAACTGGACGAGGCGATGCACGCGCGCGGCCCAGGCCTCCACCATCGCGATCGCGCGGTTGCGCCGATCGATTCCTGGCTTGTCGTGCAACGAGTTGTCCTCGGTGTCGAGGTCGAGCCGGGTCACGTTGTATGTGGTGATCACCTTCTCGTAGGCGGCCGCAATCTTCGGCACGCTCGTGCAGCTGTCGGCGATCTCGTCCCGTCGTGGTCCGCGCTGTATCCGCCGAATGACGGGATGACGTCGCCACCGCGGGCGCGGATCTTCGCGATCGCCGAGCCATAGGTCGACCATGCGACGGGCGTCGACGGATCGCCGTTCCACGTGATCGTGCACGAGCCGCGCGCCGGCGTCTGCAGGAAGGCGAGGGTCAGATAGGCGTCGCCCGACTCGGCGCGAGAGCGCCACGGGTTGTCCGGGGTGTACGCCTCGAAGTAGGGCGTGAACAGGTGCGCCGGCAGCGGCGAGCCCGTTGCGCCGGCCGCGGAGGCCGAGGTGGCTGGAGCAGCCATGCCGGTTGCCGCAACGATCGAGGCGCCGGAACGATGAGCCAACGACGCGGTGGATGCACGGCGTGCCTCCTCTTTGATCCAATTAGGAAACCTTACTGTCTGGTGTGGCAGAGTACGCTCCTCCCGCGCCTTCGTCAAGTCCCCACGAAGCTCCTGAGAGCGTGAAATGTCCACCCGCTGGTAGGGTGAAGTCGTGCTCTCTCGCCCATCAAGCGCGCTCGCCATCGAGGGGCTGATCAATCTCCGCGACCTCGGAGGCCTGCCCACTGCGTCCGGGACGCCGACACTCCCGGGTCGCCTCCTGCGGAGTGAGTCGCCCCACAAGTTGAGTGAGCAGGGGCTTCGCGCCTTCCTCGACCTGGGCGTGGGCGCAGTGGTGGACCTCCGCACGAGGTCGGAGCGCGAGCAGCGGCCGAGCCCGCTCGTCGAAGCCGGCGTGCACACCGTGCACGCACCGATCTTCACTGACGAGGACGAGTATCCGGACCACCTCACCACCGCCGACGAGGTGTATTGCTGGTGGCTGCGCGAGCGCCGGACCGGCGTCACAGCCGCCATGAGTGCGGTGGCCGATGCTCCGTCAGCACCGGTGCTGGTTCACTGTCATGCAGGCAAGGACCGAACGGGCGTCGTTGTGGCGCTTGTGCTCCGTCTCGCCGGCGTGAGCATCGATGACATCGCGGATGACTACGCCCAGAGTGGCGTCCAGCTCGCCCAGATGCTTGCCCGCGATCGCACTCGGCTGTCGAGCGCGGCATGGACGAGGCAGTCGTCGAGCGTCTCTTCACGGTTCGGCGCGAGGCGATGGTGCTGACGATGCGGTGCGTCGATGCGGAGCACGGTGGGGCCACGTCGTTGATGCGAAGCCTCGGTCTCAGCGCCGGTCAGATCGGACGCCTCACCTCATTGATGATCAGTCCCGTCTGGCCGTAGGAAGCCAGCATTCAGCCGGATGCTGTGGCGTCGAATCCGGGGCAGATACGATCCACGAAACCCACGGGCTGCCACGCCGAACCGAGGTTGATCGTCGTTCCCATGCCCGCTCGGACCGAGCTCACGACGTTGCCGATTTGCTCGCCCGCACAGCCCTCCGCTGACACCAGGTAGCTGCCGGGGGGCAGCTGGACGTCGATCGTCGCCCCGGCGCCTGACCAGTCGGCGTGGACGACTGCCGTCCCGTCGGGATGCGTCACGAACAGACGGCAGCCCTGCGCGGAGGCCGGACATGACGGAACGGTCACCTCCACGCCAGTCCAGCTCGCGGATCCCTGTCCGAGCACCAGCACGATCACAAGACCGCCGAGCGCCGTCACCAGAGCGCACAGAAGGACGGCCGCCTTTCGGTGCGTCCGGACGAGTTCCACCGCCCTATTGTCGGTCCGGGCTACCGCACTCTCGCCGCGAGCCGGCGTCGTTCAGCGCTCGTGATGGCCTGGACGATCGGGAGAGCACATCTCGAATCGGACCAGCCACCCGATCGGCGTCGTTTCCTCTCGGACCCTCTGCATACCCACCTTCTAAAGAACGCGAACCGACGCTGGATTGTCCGCCAACGCACACGCCACGATCCGCTTGAGCCCGCTGTCGAAGCCGTGTCCGACCACTGCCGACGCAGCTTCCGTGGCGATGCCCCTCCCCCACGCGTGTCCCGCGAATGCGTATGCCAGCTCTGTCTCGCTGCTCCTCCCCTCCGGGCGGAGGCCGCACCGGCCAAGGAAGGCGCCCGTGATGCGATCGTCCACGCGGAACGTCTCCGATCCGCCGGTGCCCGACACGCTGAGCGTGCGCCGCAGCCACTCCTCGCTCGCACGGCGAGAACGTGGCCTTGCAACGCCGGAGCTCCCGCGCATCACGTCGACGTCCGCATGCAACGCCGCAAGAAGCGCGGCGTCGTCTTCGACGAGCGGCTGCAGGCAGAGCCGCGACGTGAGGATGTTCATGCGAGCTGCCGGCAATGGTACGAAGCGCCAAGCCGCAGTCCGCGTCAATCCCTGAAGGCACAACCCGCGAGGCGTCGCGCGATGCTCCGGACCGGGGATTGTCGTTACGTGGTTATCGAGGCAAATCCGCTCAGGGAAGGCGCCTTCGGTGTCTTGGTGCCCTATGCCACGGCGAAGGCGTTCTTGATCGGACCCGGCTTTGGACGGTGTTGACACGTGCCTGCCGTTCTGTTGCGCCGCCTTTCTACTCTTGCGGACGTTCACCTTTTGCGTGGGTACGTGACCTCACCGCTGCCTCGTACACATCAAGGGCGCGGCTGATCTGACGCTCCTTCGCCGCCGGGATGATCTCGACCAATGAAACGACCACGACACCGGTCCAGAGCGCCCAGCCGAGCGCGTACAGCAGATCCGCCAGAACGCCCAACGGCTCTCCGGTGACCGATGACTTGAGCAGGAATCCGGCGACGTGGGCGACAAGTCCGATCACCAGACCGGCCCACAACATCGAGTTCCGAATCCGTCGCTCGGCCACACTCCGGCGGAGGTCGGTGAGATGGGCGCCGATCCACTCCAGTTCATAGTCGTTGAAAGGACGCCCGCCCTCGGGATTCTCTGCTTCGGCCATGGTGGAACCTCCTGCGATGCTTCTCCAGCGCGCGCCCGCGCTGACACTGAGGGTCTCACCGCGTGGTGCCCACGCATCCTGCGAAGAGGTGCGCGGGCACCACCTCAGGGGGTTGCGCTGTCAGTCCGTGAAAGCCGCTCCAGCTCGTCGAACTGCTCCGACCAGCCCTGCTCGGCGCCGGCCATCGCCTCGGCGGGCGGCATCGGCTCGAAGTAGGACTGCCGCATGTAAGCGCGGTGCCCCCTTCGTGCGCCTCAAACGTCACCTCGATCAGCGTGGCGAAGAGTTCACCCTGCTCGTCGTTGATAGCCCGGCCGCTCATGACCAGACGATGGGGGCGATCGATCTCGTAGTACTCGCCGCCCAGGTAATGGGAGAACTGGGCCGCTGGCCGGGATCGAATCCGGCCACTCCATCGAGATCTTGTACGACCCGCCGACGCGAAGATCCACTTCCGCGGCGGGGCAGCGAACCGTTGGGCCACCACCACTTTGTAAGCTGCTCGGGATCGGTGAAGGGTCAAAGATCCGCTCGGGTGCAGCCTTGAGCGTGCGCTCGATGACGAGTTGTCTGGTTGCAACTGCCGTTCGGACATCCAGTGCGGCACGTGTCTCAGGCATCGGGGTTCTCCTTCGTCGTGGTCGTTGCGCCATCAGCGGCAAGATGTGCTTCGAGACGATCGAGGCGGTCGGTCCATTCGGTATGCGCGCGGCGGAGCCAGTCGTCCACCGGGAACAAACCGTCGAGCTGCAGTCGCGCCGGACGGCGCTGGCCGTCGCGGGCTCGACCGACGAGACCCGCCTGCTCCAGCACCTTCAGGTGCTGGGTGATCGCGGGTTGAGTCAGCGTAGAGGCGCTCGCGAGTTCGAGGACGCCGGCCTCACCCGCCGCGAGGCGCTCCAGGATCGCCCTCCGGGTTGGGTCTGCGAGAGCAGCGAAAGCCCTGCTCAGTGGATCGTGCGTGTCCATTACCGTAGAGTAATATAACCGCTTGGTAATTGTCAAACGAGGCTCGACGGTGGCAGTGGGGGTCTCAGCGTCCGGCGAGCGTCCCGCGGCCCCGTCGCCGCCGTCAAACGCAGCGGCGCTCAGCTCCCCGGCGTCAGTCCCGATCCTTCGGATGAGTTCAGCGACCCGATACTCGTCGGAGTGACGTGGTCCGTCTGCGCCGCCATGGACCCGTATCGACCACCTGGTGGTCCGGCCGAGCTGGATCACGGGGACGGCGTACGCCGCGATTTGCGCAAGCACGTGGGATGCAAAAAGCCCGATCAGTTCACGCCGATGCGCTCCCCGCTCGTCCGAATCATACGTGGGAAAGCCACGCAGCCACTGTTGCAGCTCGGACGGTTCACTCAGCGCAAGACGCAGAGGGAAAAGACAGCGCTCGTACTCCATCGTGATACCGCTGAGATCTCCGTGCATTGCGGGAGCATTCGCCGGCTGCGTGTCGGGGACGGCAGTGATCGTGGTGTCGCGATCCACGTTTGCATCGAGTGCTGCGCGAATGTCGATGTAGTACCAACGCCCAACCGGATGCTCACCCTCCACTGCGCTCTGAACCGCATGGCCCGACGCGAAGACCTGGTACAGCGTGGTCATGCGTTGCAGACCGTCGATCAAGAGTTGCTCCGGACGCGAACCGAGCGACGGGGCACCCGGGACGGGACGCGTCTCAAAGCGCGTATCTGGATCGCCGGCCTCGAGAAGTGTCAGTGCGCCGATCGGATACCCCAGCGACACACTCGCGAGAAGGCCGCGGATCCGCGCGTCTCCCAACTCCAGTCGCGCTGAAATTCGGGAACCTGAATCCTGCCCAGATGCACCTCCTCAGTAGCGTTTTGATAGTCTCTGTGGTCACGTCCGCTTATCCTCTTGACGAATCGTCTGCCTCGCCGGTGATAGCGTGGCACGCAATGATGTGGGCCGGAATGCGATGAAAGATCAAAGCGAGCCCCAAGAAAGCTTCGCCTTCTGGTCGGGTACACACCCTCGAGCATCGTGGCAGGAAGACAACAACCACTGAATGCCGTTCAGCTACGTGCTGAGGCAGCGCGTTTCCGAGCTGGTGCAGAGCGTTTCGAACTCGGGGGCGATTCGGCGAAAGCAACGCACTTGCGCGACGCTGCCGCCGAGATGGACAGGCGCGCATCGGTTCTCGACAAGGGGCAGCCTTCGGAATCCGATTAGCTCGACTGGTCGTTGAACTCGCCGTACACGTATCGGCGGGGCACTGCTCGCGTTAGCGGCCGTCCAACGCTGTAGCGCTCGTCTCGGCTCTCTCAGAGGCCAACATCCGTTAGCAAGGATGATGTCGGGGCGACTGGACTTCAACCAGCGACCCCCTGCTCCTAATTAACTCCGGCTCTCCGGATCTCGAGACGACGATATCGGTCATTTTACAAGGGATTTGGCGCGTGGAGTGATGGCACGCTGGGGCGGGCGAGCGATTTCTCTCGTGTTCTTCACGCAACGACTCGCAGTCGTCGCCCTTCAGGTATCTCTGCAGTGGGCATCAGGGGGCTCATGCTCCGCTAAGGCTGATGCTACCCATCTAGTCGTTTCAAGGCACATAGGCGATAACCAATAGGTTGGCGCCGGAAGCGCAACCATAGAGTGCGACGTACACATCGTCCATGGACCGGCACAGGATCGCCGCTATATCGGCAGCTGGAAGGCGCCTGAAGACGGCCGAGCTGCGCACCAGTGCTGCTGTTCAGCATCACGATGCTGGAATCCTCTGAGACGTAAACGACACCGTTGGCGATGGTTGCCTCACCCGGTGCGACCTTGGTGTCGCCCCAGACGAGTTTCCCCGTGGTTGCGTTGAACGCCGCGATCCCCGCATCGCTGGTACTGCCGTACACGAGGTTCCCCGCACGAGAGGTGAGATGTCAGTCGGTCCGAGACCAATGGCCGAGTGCCATTCCACCGCCCCAGTCGAAGCCGAGAGTGCCTCTAGGTCACACCCGTTTATGTAGAGAAGTGAACCGGCGTCAGCGATTCCTTCGTTGTACGAAGAAAAATCGCTACAAGTGGAATGAATATCGCGGGACCAGATACGCGCCCCAGTGGCGGCGTCTAACTCATCGATGTCGGTGACCGATCCTCCCCCGGACCCGTAAGTGGTACTGGCGACGTAGAGGTCGCTTCCATCGGCACTGATGGTCGGCGTCCCGTAGTAGACGCTTGGCCCGTAAGTTGGACCGATCATCCACCGAACCTTACCGGTGATCGCGTCGATCGCGACAAGCTCGCCGCCTTCGCCGCCTGCGTAGACGCTTCCTCCGCCTGCTACGGGTGGACTTCTCATACAGATCACCAGCTTCGATGCACGACACACCGACCCCATTCCCTTGTATCGCACCTAACCCAGGATCGGTGAAACCCACCCAAACGTTACCGGAAGCGAACGCCGGATCTGATGATCCGCCCCCTTCGCATGGACCCTTCGAGGGTCCAGTCGACTGCGCCGGTGGTTCCATCGATGGTCTTAAATTGTTCCCGTCGCGCCTGAATCGGAGATGTAGACGATGCTGTTCACGACGATGGGACTCTCGTAACTGGTCATACAGCGGAGTGCTGAACGCGCGCACGAGGTGACCTACGTTGCCTCTGGTGAGAACCGTCTCCGACGGGTTGTAGCCCGTGTGCCGAGCGTTGTATCCCCACTGCGTCCAGTTAGCCAACTGTGGCGCGACGCTTGCCGCGTGCACACTTCCGACTGCGCTCATCGCCAGCACCATTGATATGCCAACCGTGATCGGAATTCTCACGCCAGACTTACTCATATCTCTTCCCTCGTGGTCAGTGCGGCGATGCTGCGCTATTCACAACGCGAGCGTCAACTGATTTGAAGCGTCTGTGGTCGTCGGGTCAGGTCAGCTACATGTCCGCAGAAAAAGGTGGCGGCCACTCTAAGGAGTTCCGCGAACGTTGGGAGCCAAGGGGGGAAGTGACGCTGGACGGTGTACTGCTTGGGATCCACGTGACTGACCTTATGGGGTTGGTAATCAGTCGCTTGGACGGTGTCGAGCCTGACGACCGAAGAGATCGAAAAGGGCTGGCGGCGGACGCCGTGAAGGAGCGCATATAAGACCGGGGCAGACACAACAAACACCCCCGGCGCGCTGCCAGGGGTGTCGTCAGGGCGGGATCAGCGAGAGCGTCAGGCTGGGCCTGTCTCAATCCCATCACCAACGGCTACGCAGGTTCCCGATTTGACGCAACTGACGCCAAACAGGACTTCTGCGGCGTCTGAAGGGTTCGGGGTAACGGACCAGACGGAACCGTTCAGGGTTTCGATTACCGAGGTCTGCGAGGAATCATATCCACCTACGGCCACGCACTCGGTCGCAAGGATGCAGGACACTCCCCCCCGCTATAGGACGCCGCCGGGAGGGTTTGGGCTCGGCATGAGCGACCACTTGGCCCCATTCCAGGATTCGATGAGGCTCACCCACTCGTCTTCCGATGCGCTTTGCTGCAAATACCCCCCGACAGCCACGCAGTGGCTTGCGTCGACGCAGGAAACGCTGCCGAGGCCGATCCCGTATTCCGAGCTGGTGCCGGCATTTGGGCTCGGGACGACGGACCAGTCGGAGCCGTTCCAGGATTCGACCAGAGTTTCTGCGGTACTCCGAGGAGGTCTCATACGCACCCACCGCGACGCAGCTGCTGGAGCTGGTACAGGAGACGCCATTCAGCCAGCTGTCGTTGCTCCGCGCTGGGCGGGCACGATCGACCACGCACTGCCGTTCCAACTCTCGATCAAGGCGAGGGGAGTGTCTTGTGCGTAGGAGTACCAGCCGACCGCGACGCAGTTGCTCGCGCTGGTACATGAAACGCCGTCGAGGCCGCTGTCCTCGGTGGTCTTGTTAGGGCTTGGGACGATGGACCAGGTGGTGCCATTCCAGACTTCGCTGAGAGTCCTATAACCTGGCCCCCCCGCTCCGCCGTCATACTCGCCCACCGCCACGCAATCAGACGCGCTGATGCAGGACACACTCGCGAGACCGCTATCGACGCTCTTCTTGGGAGTGGGCGTGAGTGACCAGTTCGTTCCGTTCCACATCACGATCTGCGGCCGTGTGTACTCCGAGCCCCGGATGAGGATCTCGCCCACTGCCACGCAGTACGTGGAACTGGCGCACGACACACCGTTGAGATTGGAGACCTGGCTACTGGCGACCGTCCACGAACTCGGAACAGCCGTGCTCCCCCCCGACCCGACGCTAGCAGATGTGCTCGCCGCCGACCCCACGCTGGCAGCGGCGACCATGGCAACTGCCGCCACAACCGACGCTAGCGGGAACCGCGCAAGACTCCACGGACGCTTGGCTGCGAACTCTTGGTCTCTCAGCTTCTCCTCTGGCTCCGCTGGAACGCGGCGAACGGATCATGGTCCGCTGAGCATCTGCGGAAGTCAACCATACTCGACACAAGTGTGATTTCGCTACTGCCACACGAGCGGGAACGGCCGAGAATTGGCGACCCAGGAACGGCGACCGACGAAAAGACACCCCGTATTGGACGACCCTGGCACTCGAGGAGAGGCAAGCAGAAATGGCTTCCGCGCAGTCAGATTGGCTTAGTCGAATGCGGTGGTACCTGCACGCAAGTGATTGACGCCGACGTCCTCGACGCGCTCGACCGTCGGCGCTTCACTGCGCAGCCAGGCGATCAATTCACCGACACGGCGGTCGTAGAACTTGAGTGTCCAGGGCGCGACGAGGTTCCCCTGCCGCTCCAACCGGAAGACCTGATACGCCTCCTTCAGCGCCGTCGGACGACGGCCCGCGATCCCTTCGAGAACCCTCTAGCAGGTGCCTCCATGGACGGCATTCTGCCGTCGTTGTGGCGGCGAGACCCCCGCGAAGGCCCCCTGATCTTGCGTTTTCTGCAGAGCTTCCACGCCGCTCCCCCGGAGACGCAGCGTGAATTCAGCTCGTATTCAAAATATCGAGGTCAGATTGACGTGGTCGGGGCGACTGGACTCGAACCAGCGACCCCCTGCTCCCAAAGCAGGTGCGCTACCACTGCGCCACGCCCCGACGGTTCGCGTGCGCTTGATTCTACGGGCCATCGACCGCAGCTCACGAAACGTGGCCGCGCGCCATGTTCGTTGAGATCGATCGCCCACGCCGACATTGACCCGGTACTCGATTCAATCGATATGCGGGGACAGTCCATGCGTCAGCATGCCAGGATCCTGGGAGTCGGTCTGGCGCTCGTCGGAATCGGGTCGCTCAGTGCCACAACTGTGGCAGCGACACCGAGATCGACCAGCGGGTCGCTGCGAAGAAACCCGCAGGCCATTCGATCTTGTCAGCCACCTTCTCACTCCCAAACGGGTGCAACGTTTCCGTTCGCGGGTGGATGGCTTGGGGATGTGCGCAATATCGGCAGCAACAGTGCCGTCGTCACGACGTTCATCCTCTGCGCGAGGTGAGGTCAAGTTCCCTTCGATAGGGCCTGGAAACCGGACGTTATGCGGGTCGCTTCCTGCTCGCCTTGGGCAAAGCCGGCCCGGGCGGCGGGGATGCGGGTTGCGAAATCCATCTGGTTCGTGCCCATTGCGGTTCGAGCTTCTGTGTCCGGCGTGATCACCTCGACGCGGCTGCCCTCCGCACGCAACCGCTCGACCTGGCTTCCAAGCTCCGATCCCGGAAATCGCCGCAGCCCCTCGAACTGACCTTCGCGGAGCGGCTCGCTCCGTCCGCTCAGCGGCGAGAGCACCACGACGTATGCGTAGCCCGATGCAAGGTCGGCGTTGTCGAGGGAGCGCATACCACCGTCGATGTAGCGCTCGCCGTTGATGCTCACCGTGGCACCAGACCGGGCGCCGCAGTGCTTGCGGTCACGGCGTCCACCAGGTCGACCCCGGATTCGCGGTCGAACGCTGCCAGGTCGCCGGTGTGCGCGTTGACGGCCACGACGATCATCGGCCGTTGTGGCCATTCACGGCTCGGCAAACGTGCAGCGACCGTCGCGCGCCGTTGTTCCCCGCCGGGTTCGAGTATGGGGTCGCACTCCAAGCCGAACGCGCCCATCGCGCGCTGGAGATCGGCAGCCGAGGTTGCTGCGGCGCCGATGGCCCTCATCCGCTCGAACACCGTCGCCATCGGGAGTGACGGTGGCTTGTCTCGGTTCTGCCCGACCGGTCGAACCGGCGGG
This sequence comes from Candidatus Dormiibacterota bacterium, assembly GCA_963833055.1. Classification (GTDB taxonomy): domain Bacteria; phylum Chloroflexota; class Dormibacteria; order Aeolococcales; family Aeolococcaceae; genus Palsa-851. The sequence goes on from CAWHWM010000003.1 coordinate 68,590, forward strand.
AGAGCACCGACGCAAACAGTTCGGCTGCCGGAATACCGCTGCGCACCTGCGCTGCCGCGGTGGAGCCGGCCGAGGTGCCGATCACCAGGTCCGCAGTGTCAGTCAGGTCGAAACCAGCCTCCGCGAGGCCGGCGATGACACCGATCTGCCACGCATTTCCGGCAGCCCCTCCACCACCGAGGACAAGAGCAACGTTCTGAGCCATCGACACACTATGTCAGCCCATTGAAAGTCCCAGTACCGGCTCGTTCTCCCGGCCGCGTCTGTTCAACCTCACGTTGGAGGAGAACGAAGGGACGTCTCTGGTCAGTCGAAGCGACGGCGCAGTCCCAATCTCCGAGCTACGGAGCGGGGGGTCGGATGGCGCCGATGAGGTTCCCCATGGAAACACCGTCGGTGAACCACAGCCGGCCATCCGGTCCATCCGTGATCCATGTGACGCCCGTGTCTGACGCCGTCACTGCAGGCTGGTACACCGTGACCTCCCCGGCGTAGTTCATCCGATCGATGACCGCGCCATCGACGTACCAGATGTCGCCATCGGGTCCAACGACAATGTGTGCCGGATCCCAGAATCCCAGGGTCGTGTAGGCAGGGAAGTCAGTGACCTGACCCGACTGAGTGACTCGTCGGAGCGTTCCCTTCGACGTCATCCACCACCGGCTGCCATCCGGTCCGGGCGTGTAGCCATCGAACTGTGGGCTGTCCTCGCTGAGCTCTGTGACCGCCCCGGACGGTGTGACTCGCACCACCTCCGCGCTCGGTGAGTACCCGGCGAGCGCGCCGCACGGCGGCGCTCCCACCTCAGCAGCGATCCGGCTATACACGTTGCCGTCGGCACCCACTTGAATGCCCACCGGTCGCCCGGACCCTGGAAGCGCAAAGAGCGTGATGACGCCGGCCGGAGTGATACGCCCGATCTGACCGTCGCTTCCCGACCCGGCGCCTCCGACCTGACTCACGTCGAACCAGATGTCGCCACCAGGGCCCGAGACCATGTCGATGGTCTGCGTGTGGACCGGTGTCGCCGAGGGCGATGCCGGTGGAACGTGGACTGGAAAGAGATCCATATGGCCCGTCCCCGGCGTCAGCCGGCCGATCGTGTCGCCGGTGCCGACAGAGAACCAGACGTAGCCCCCGGGGCCCGCGGCGATGCCGTCGAATCCCTCGCCGGGATTGCCGGGAATCGAGTACAGGGTGATCTTCCCGGCCGGCGTGACCCGACCAACGACTTCGCGGTCTCCGTTTTCGCCGCTCAGCGCGCCACCCACGAACCAGACGTTGCCGTCCGGCCCGGTCACCGCTGGTCCGATGTTGTCGAGGCCGCGCACCGGGTATTCAGCGATTCCATTTGTTGGCGTCGGGTCGATCCTTGCCCCGCACGATGACGGGGGATACGTCGGCACGCTCGAGGCTTGCGGCGCCTGGGTGTGTGCCGGCGCGGTCGAAGCGAGATTGCGGGTGACCAGGATGACGATCGTCAACGCCGCGCTGATCCCGACGAACACAGCAAGGGTGGCCAGCGCGCGAACCGCGCGGAAACCCGGCCGAGCACGAACAAATGATGGTGCAGCAAGGGTGAGGCTTCGCGGCAGCGGCCGGCGTTCAACGCGATCGAAGTAGCGGGCCGCGACGGCGCGCAGTGCCGGGTCGATGCTGGTGTCGTCATTCATGGCTCATCTCCTTGCGCAGCGTTGCGACTGCGCGGCCGAGGTGGCTCCGCGCTGTCCCCGGTCTGCAGCCCATCAACGCTGCGGACTCGGCGACGGTGTATCCATACCGAACGTGGAGCGTGAAGGCCGCTCGCTGTCTCGCAGTCAGCAGTCCGAAGGCTCGGTCGAAGTCGACCAGGTCGCCGCCGAACGCTGCATCACCCTGGGCGTGTGCGCTGAGCGACGCGTCTGCGAAACGGGTTGGCGCATCGAACTGTCTGCGGCGAAGGCACTGGCGGACGCAGATCCGGGTCAGCCAGCCGCCGGGATGCTCCGGGTCTCGGACCTTTGCCCACGATCTCCAGGCAGCAAACAGCGTCTCCTGCACCGCGTCCTCGGCCGCAGATGCATCTCGAGTGATGATCAACGCCAGTCCATACAACCGCCGCCGCTCCGGCAACACCGCTTCCTCGAAGGCCCGATCGGACTCGACCCTGTTCACGTTGCTGACGACGATCTCCTCCCTGGACATGTCATCTCGATAGAGCCAGGATCGTGGCGGTTTTCTTACGCCGACCGCGATCGCCGCCGATAGTGCGTCCTGCGCTGATGGTCTGCGAGCGTACGGAACTTATTTGGGCGGAGACGGTTCCGACATCCACAGCGCCGCGACCCAATACCTTTGACGGATCACCGTGAGGGGCATGTTGAAGTCCCGAATCCTCCCTCTCGTGATCGTATCCACGGCGCTGCTGGTCGTTGTAGTGCCAGTGTCGGCTTTCGCGGCCACCTCGCCGCGGCTTGGTACCGCTCTGGATTTCTCCGTCCTTGGCGGCTCCACAATCACGAATACCGGGCCAACGGTTGTTACCGGCTCGTTGGGACTTGACCCCGGCAGCGCGGTGACCGGATTTCCTCCGGGACGCGTCACCGGATCGAAGCACATCACCGACGCGGTTGCGCTTCAGGCAAAGGGCGGCCTCGTTACCGCATACAACGACGCCGCAAACGCACCGACCACTTCGGATCTCACGGGCAAGAACCTGGGTGGGAAGAACCTGAATCCCGGCGTTTACGCCTTCTCCTCATCTGCGCAGCTGACCGGGTCGCTCACCCTGAGTGGCAACGGCGTGTACATCTTCAAGATCAAGAGCACGCTCACCACGGCAAGTAACTCGGTGGTGAGGCTCACCGATGGCGCCGAAGGTTGCTCGGTGTTCTGGCAGGTTGGCAGCTCGGCAACCCTGGGCACGTCCTCGCAGCTGCAGGGCAACCTGATGGCGCTGACGAGCATCACCATGACGACCGGCGCGACGATCCGGAGCGGCCGGGCGTTGGCGCGCAACGGTGCGGTGACGCTCGACGCCAACACCATCACCCCGCCATCGGGTACGTGCACGACCGCGCTGAGGACGTCGACCTCAGTACCTGGAACAGGCGCTGGTAACTCGGCGCTGCCCGGCATTGGATTGGCGATGGTGCTCGGGGGAAGTGCTGCCACGGCAATCGGCATTCGACGCCGGCAGAGTGCGCGCCCGGACTGACACGGACAACGTCCCCGCGCGCTACGTTTGGCCGTGCGACGACCACTCGCCGCCAGTTCGGGTCGACACAGGGGACAACGCGCATGGCAACGAACGCACTGACGATTGATCAGATCCTGATCCAGCTGCCGGAAACGCCTGAACGTCTTGCGGCGCTAACCGCCGGCGTGTCGCCCGCACAGCTCAGGACCAGGCCGATGGCCGGCGAGTGGTCCGCCGTCGAGGTGCTCGCGCATCTCCGTGCGTGCGCGGACCTCTGGGGCAGCAACATCGTGACCATCCTCACCGAGAAGAGTCCGGCATGGCGAGCGCTTGACCCTCGGACGTGGATGGAGCAGACGAATTATGTGGACCTGCAATTCGCGCCTTCCCTGCGCGCTTTCACCAAGCAGCGTGCGGGAGTCATGGCGGTGCTCGGGCCCGCGCCACGGAAGGACTGGTCTCGCACGGCGGAAGTCAGCGGGGCAGGGCCGATATACCAGCGCACAGTGTTCTATTACGCCGAACGTATGGCACGCCACGAGCGTGCGCACGTCAAACACATTGGACGTCTCGTCCGGACAGTGCAGACGTAGCGCCGCACGGCGCCCCGGGCCAGGGACCCAACTTGGCCCTCGTGGCCGAATTCAGGTGACATCCGGGGTATGCTCGCAGCGGACGCGCCTTGCAATCCGGTCGCCAGCCCCCGTTGGCACCAGGCAGGACACGCGCAGAAGGGAGAACGAGGATGCGGATCACACTCAGCGCTAGCGTCTGCGCGGGCCTGGCTCTGGCGATGGCGGCGTGCGGCAGCCAGCCGGCTTCGGCATCAGCCACCCCAGCCCAACTGCTGGCGGACGGCGCAAAGGCGCTCCAGTCGGTGCAGGTCGTCGGCACCTTCGACGTCGACGGGACGAGCGGATCCGTGACGACGTCGGTCAGCCATGACGGGAACAGCAGCGGATCGCTGAACCTCGGGGACACCGAGTCCGCATACACCTTCCTCGACGGCGTCACGTACTTCCAGATGCCGGTCGACTTCGTCATGGCCGACGTCCCGAGCGAGGTCGCCACGCTCGCGCCATTGCTCAAGGACACGCCATGGTGGAAGGTCCCGGGCTCCAACGACGCCTCCGCCGTCATCCAACTGCTGACGCCGGACACGCTTCGATCCACGTTTCTCACGGGGCGCCCCGGTCTGACGGAGACCAACGCAAAGGATTCAGCCGGGACTGCGGCAATCAAGCTCACGGATGCCGCGGGGAGCGTCTTTCTCGCGACAGCGACCCCGCACAACGTCCTCGAGATCAAGACGGCGCCGCACTACCTCGCCGGCGACTTCTCCTCGGTCGATATCACGCTGCGTCCCGTCGCGAAGCCGGCGGCGATCAGCGCTCCAACCGACGTTGTCAGCCCGACGTTGTCCGGCATGCCTGTGCACTTCTTTGTGCAGTCCGTTGTGCTGAGTGGCTGCAACAGTGCGGGCTGCACCGCCAAGGCAGTGATCGGCGCCGACGCCGGGAGCGGGACAGCAACCGTCACGATGACCATCACCGCCTCCGGAAAGACGCTCTCCGTCTGCACGGCCAATGTGGTCCTGGTGAGCTATACATCCCAGCCGACCGCCGCCTGCCATGCCCATAGCGCGGCATGGACGCACTGGTGGGACTACGTCTCGGGCTCGTATCAGCTCGAAGCAACGGTCGCGAACCCCGCATACACCTCCTGACCGGTTCGACCCGACTGTCGCGTTCGGGTCGATAGCCGGGTAAAAGCCGCCCGCGCACAGGCCCGCAACCGCAAACTCTTCGTCCGATGGACATCCTGGACGTCGTCATCATCGTGTTCCTGATCGCGTTCGCAATCTCAGGGCTCCGGCGGGGTCTGAGCGGGGTTGCCTTCGCCATCGCAGGACTCGTGGCGGGCCTCTTCCTTGGCGCGGTGATCGCCCCGCCGATCGCCAACTGGATCACCCAGAACCCGACGACCCGGCCGTACTTCGCGATCGGCATCTTCGTCGCGGTCGCCCTCCTCGTCGAAGGGGTGGGCGCGGCGATCGGGTATCGCATCCGCCAGCAGACACAGCGAACGATGCTGCTCGGCAAGGCCGACTCCGCGGTCGGGCGCCGTGCTCGGACTCGTGGCGGCGCTCGCGGCCACCTGGTACCTCGGGCTCATGTTCTCGCAGAGCCCATGGGTCAGCCTGGACAACCAGATCAGCAACTCGAGGATCGAGCGGTCGCTCGACCGCTTCATGCCGCGGCCGCCCGGGTTCCTCGCCACCATCGGCAACCTCTTCCGGACAGGCGATTTCCCCAACCCCTTCTCCACCATCCTGGACATCCCGCAGGCACCGGTGGCGATCCCGCCACTGGTGGATACCGCGGGCATCCGCGAGGCCACCAGCGTCACCGTGAAGGTGATCGCGTCTGGATGCGGCGGTGGCGCTGAGGCGGGGTCGTCCTGGCCGCTCGCGCCCGGGTACTTCGTCACCAACGCGCACGTGGTCGCGGGCTCAGGCAGTGTGGAGATCGACACCCCGAACGGCGGGCGCCACACCGCCCGTGTGGTGCTCTTCGATCCCAACACAGACCTCGCCGTGCTGTACTCCCCCGGCCTCGACCTGCACCCGCTGGTGCTGGTGAACAGCAACCCTGTCCGGGGCACCGGAGGAGCCGTCATCGGGTATCCCGGCGGCGGTGTGGAGCAGGTGGTCCCCGCAGCGGTGAGCGGCACCGAGTCAGCGCGCGGCTACAACATCTACGGGGACGTCCTCGTCACCCGAGAGATCGAGGTGCTCTCCGCGCAAGTCATCCCCGGGAATTCGGGCGGCCCGATCGTCAACGACAGCGGGCAGATCATCGGCGTGGTCTTCGCTGCCAGCACCACCCAGCCGGGGGTCGTCGGCTACGCGCTGACCATCCCGCAGATCCTCTCGGACCTTCAGGCCGGCGAGCACCGCACCGCGGCGGTCTCCACGGAGGCGTGCGCCAGCTGACCCGTGGAGCTCAGTAGTGGATGATGACGGTGGCGCCGATCGGGGTCCACGAGTACAGCCAGGCCATGGTGGTCGACGGCATGTGCACGCAGCCGTGGCTGGCGTCGACGCCGTTCTGGCTGCCCGGGCCGAACGCGGTATTCGGCTCCCATGGCGCGTCGTGGATGAAGAAGCCTCCGCCGAGGAACTCCATCGCGTACTCGGCATTCTCCGGCGTGTAGTAGTAGGGGGATGACTTCGGCCACGGCGAGATCAGCGTGATCGGCGAGACCTTCCGGTAGATGTGGAATGTTCCAGTCGGGGTCCGGAGCCCGGCCCGTCCCGTGGTGACCAGCGACTTGCCGGCGACGCAACCGTCGTCGAAGAACACCGCCCCCTGGGTCGAGAGATCGACATCGATCACCTTGCCGTTGGGCACGTCATGGCCGCATCCCACCGCGGTGAGCGCGGCGTTGACCGAGTCCTCGACGGTCACGATCTTCGCGGCGACGGCATTGAGGCCGGCAGCGGTGCCGGCATCGTGCAGCTGGGCAGACAGCGTGACGTACTGACCGGCGAATCCTGAGGCCCCAGCGGCGTTATGCGCCGTGGCGAGCACCACACGGGAGTCGAGCGACCGCAGCTCGCTCACCACCCGGCCATCGAGGCTGATCAGCGCATTGAGCGACGTCAGATCGGCCTCGAGCGACTTGATGGCCGTGAGCGTGGTCGCAGCGTCACTGCTGCTCGCGGTCAGCGTCGCGATGAGCGACGGCATAGCACCGAGGTCGAGGTTATCGCCACGCGCGACGGAAACTCGCTGCTCCGCCGCAGCGACGAGCGGCGCGACGCCGCCGTACCCACCCGTCGCGACCGTGATCTGATCGAGGGTCGCAGCCTTGCTTGCCGCAGTCACCGCACCGGTCCAGCTCGTGGCGAGCGCGTCGAGTGCCGCGGGAGTCGTGGCAGCCTCGAGCTGGGCCTCCCATCCGGATGCGGCCTTCGCGGACAGCGGCAGGCACGTATGACCCGAATTCCATCTCCATATGGCTCCACGCCGTCATCTCGCCTTCCGCCCGCGAGCGTGCCGCGCCCATCGCCGCCGTCCACACGTGTGTGGTGTCGCGCCGCATGGTCGTGAGGAAGGTGCTGCCGTCATCGAGCCACCACAACGGCGACCAGGTGGACGCGTGCATGTACTTCGAACCGTCGAGCGTGGTCCGCAGCGTCGTCACGCCCGCCTCGGGCACGCCCTCGCGGACGTCCCGCGTCCACGTCCGCTCGAGGGCCGACGCGGCGTCGTGGAACGACGACGCGCGGCCCATCGCGCGCGCCGTCACGGCGCCCCCCGCGCCGATCAGTGCGAGCGAAACGGCGGCTGTCAGGATCAGTGGCAGTCGTCGCATCAGTGCGGCAAGGCTACCCGAGAATCAGCTCGAGAGGAACCCGTTCTGCACCAGCCACGTGTGCGCCACGTTGGCGACCGTCTGGCCCTGGATCTCAACCATGGCATTGAGCTGCAGCATCACCGGCGTGGTGAGCTTGGTTGCGACCGGCGCCATCCATGCCCCGATCGACGGGTACTTCTGGAGGACGCTCGAGCGGACTTCCAGGCCAGCGTTGTCCGGCGGGAACAGGTTCTTGTCGTCGGTGAGGGTCACCTCGTTGTTCGCCTGGATGCCGGAGTCCGTCGTGTACACCTCGCCCGCGTCGCACTGACCGCTGGCAATCGCCTTCTCGGCAGTGGTGCCGATCTGGATGTAGTGGAAGCTCGATGCGGCCGGCCAGCCGTAGGTGCTCACGAGTCCGGGAAGGCCGTCGGGCCGGGTCAGGAACTCTGACTGGATGCACACCTTGGTGTTCGGGTGCGACGTGAGATACGTGCCGAACGCCGCGAGCGACGTGCCGTACGTCGAGGTCTGGCTGGACTTGATCGCGATGCCGTTGGTGTCGTCGAACTGTGTCGGCGCGACCCAGCAGATCCCGTTTGCCTCGTCCTTCTGCTGCACAAACGTGAATGCGGCTGCCAGTTGCGTCGGGAATCCGGTGAGCCCGAGGTAGTCACCGAGCTCGGTGCCCGTGTACTGCCAGTACATGTCAATCGTGCCGCTGGTCAACGCTTCGCCGATTTCCTTGTCCGCGGCACTGAACGTGTCGGTGATCTTGAAGCCGTGCGCGTCGAGGACGTCTGCAGTCATCTGCGCCATCAACTGCTCCTCGGCGAAATCCTTGCTCCCGATTGACAGTTGCGCGCCATTGCCGCTGGTCTGGCTCCCTGTTGGGCACGTCGCAGTCGTGCTGCCGCTGTTTGTTGCCGTGCCGCCGCCGGAGTTGCCGCCCCCGCATGCAGCAAGGGTCCCGGGTATCGCGAGTGCGATGACCACGAGTAGCTTGCGCTTCATGAATGTGTTCCTCCACATGTCCTAAATGGCTGGTTGATATGTACCTTATTGAGTGATCTGGCGTGGCACGGCAAGACGCTCAATCATTGAGAGTCCCCAGTCCGCAAGCAGTGCGAGCGATGCCACCATCACGGCCCCGACGAACACCATCCTGTCGCTGTTGTTGATGCCTGCCGCGATCACGTCGCCGAGGCCGCCACCTCCGATGAAGTTCCCGAGTGTAGCCGTTCCGATGATTAATACCAGAGATGTCCTCAGTCCAGCGAAAACCAGTGGCGACGCAAGGGGTAATTGGACTCGCATCAAAGCCTGCCAACGCGTCATTCCCATGCCACGTGCCGCGTCGACCGCAGAGGGATCAACCCCCTGAATGCCCGCAACCGTATTGCGGAGGACCGGCAAGAGCCCGTAGATCACGAGCGCGATCACAGTCGGCGTGACCCCGAGGCCGAGGATGGCAAAGAGCAGCACCAGCAACCCGATCCCGGGGATCGCCTGCCCGAGGTTCGCGAGCAGGAACACCGGGATCCGCACCGCGCTGCCGGCCTGGGCGATGACCACACCCAACGGGACGCCGACCGCGACGACCAGGACGAACGAGAGCCCGGAGATGAAGATGTGCTGGATCGTCTCGCTGTAGAGGTTCGGCGCGTTCAGGATCTCGGAGTCGAAGGTCTTGCCGTCGAGCGTCTGGTAGACGCCGATCGACAGGACAATGCCGATCGCGACCCAGATCGGTACCGCGAATGGGCGCAGATGTCGTGTCCACCTCGGCAGATGCGGCATCTAGCGCGACCTCATGGACGCGGCGCGAATCACATCTGCGTCCACCACGCCAAGCGTCTGACCGCCGCTGACCACCGCAACCCGCCCATCAGCGGAACGGAGCACCGCGTCGAGCGCATCGCGGAGGGTTCCGGAGCCATCCACTGAGCCGCCGGGTGTCGCGCCGTTCAACGCCGTGAGCTGCACCTCGCTGATCGGGATCAGCGCAAGACGGCGCACCAGCGGCCCCTCGCCGAGGAAGCCGGTGACAAACGCGGACTGCGGATGCGCCAGGAGTTCCTCCGGCGACGTGAACTGCTCGAGCACGCCGCCTCGTGAGAGCAGCGCAACGCGGTCGCCGAGCTTCACTGCCTCGTCGATATCGTGCGTGACGAAGACGATCGTCTTGCGTACAACGCTCTGGAGGCGCAGCAACTCGTTCTGCAGGCGGTCACGGGCGATGGGATCGATGGCGCCGAAGGGCTCGTCCATCAACAGGATGTTCGGGTCCGCGCCGAGGGCTCGGGCGACGCCGACGCGCTGGCGCTCTCCTCCACTCAGCTCTGACGGCAACCGCCGCGCGTAGTCAGCCGCAGGCAGAGCGATGAGGTCGAGGAGTTCCTCGACACGCGCCTGCGTGCGCTGCTTGCTCCATCCGAGCAGGCGGGGCACGGTGGCGATGTTCTCCGCGACGGTCTGGTGAGGGAACAGGCCGACCTGCTGGATCACGTAGCCGATGGACCGGCGCAGGTCGTTGACGTCGTAGGTGCGCGTGTCGCGGTCGTCGATGCTGATGGTGCCGCCCGTGGGCTCGATGAGGCGGTTGATCATCTTCAGCGACGTTGTCTTGCCGCAGCCCGACGGGCCGACCAGGATCACGATCTCGCCGGACTTGATCTCCAGGGAGAGGTGATCGACGGCCACCGACGTGCCGTATCGCTTGACGACGCTGTCGAACTTGATCATGTCGCCGCCACCGAGACGCGGCCGCGGGAGAGCGCTCGCTGGATGCCCGCGAGGATGAGGTCCGCGAAGATGCCGATGGCGGCGACGGGGATGATCCCCGCAAGCACGGCGTCGATGGTGCCGGTGCTCCGGCCGATGGCGAAGAGGATCGTCTGACCCAGGTCGTCGACGCCGACTGTCGCACCGACCGTGGCGATCGCGACGATCATCACGGTCGCCTGCCGGATGCCCCCGAGGATGACCGGCACCGCCAGCGGCAGCTCAACCTTGAGCAGAATCTGCCGCGGGTTCATCCCCATGCCACGCGCCGCTTCCACCACAGCCACATCGACCGTCCTGATGCCGGCGCGGGTGTTCCGCGTCACCGGGAGCAGTCCGTAGAGGACGAGCCCGATGATCACTGGGGGATTCGCCAGCCCGAACCAGATCGACAGCAGCCCGAAGAGCGCGAAGCTCGGCACCGTCAGGATCGTGCTGGTGACCGCCATGATCAGCGTGGACAGCCGTTCGGAGCGCGCGGCAGCGATGCCCAGGCCCAGCCCGATCAAGCTCGTGATGGCGATGCACTCGCCGACGATCTCGAGGTGGGTGACGATCTGTGGCCCGATCTGGTCCCAGTTCTGGGCCATGTATTGGAAGACGTTCACATTTTGTGAGCGTCAGTATCCATAACCTCCTGGGGTGCTCGCAGTCGGCGTTGCGGGTGGAGCGGTCGGCGTCGATGTCGTCGAACTCGTGCCGGTGGCCGTTGCCGTTGTGGCGGGCGTGATGGCAAACCACTTGCCGGCGATGCCCTGACCGTTGGTCTGACCCGGCGCGGTGTCACTCGCGTAGGTGTGCAGCGGCCAGCCGTTGTACGTGACCTCGTTCTCCGTGGAGCCGTTGACCATGACCGACACCGTGCCAAGGGTCCCCGTCAGCGCGGGTGGACCGCTCGGCGTCCCCGTGGCCACGAGCGGTGGCCAGGCCGTCAGGCAGCCTCCCGTGCATGCACCGATCGTCGAGTTCTTCTCCGGCAGGAAGTAGTACAGGGTGAACCCCTGCGGGTTGGTCAAGACGACGCCGAGCGAAGTGGTCATCGTCGACAGCGTTGCTCCGGCGGCGGCCGGCGCATCGCTGCTCGTGGGTGATGTCGTACCGGTCGCCCCGGCGGCGCCGCACCCGGCAAGAACGGCAGCGCCTGCAAGCGAGAAGATGATGCGTCGCATGGTGTGAACCTCCACTGTTGTCATGCAGTGAAGTACGGCATCGCGTTACGTCACACCGTCTGCTCCGGGTATTCTCAAGGCATGTGCAGAAGTATCAAGACGCTCCGTGGAGCCGATCCTCCCGCGGACGACGACGATGCTCACGCGGCTGCCCTGCAGTTCGTGCGCAAGATCAGCGGCTACCGGGCGCCGTCGAAGGCGAATCAGGCGGCCTTTGACGCCGCCGTCCAGGACGTCACCGCGGCGACCACGCGCCTGCTCGAGGGTCTCCAGCAGCGCGTCTGAAGGACGGCCCTCCGCATAGCGGATAATCCACCAATGCGATCAGGCCGGGTTTGCTACTCCGACTCGCTCGCACCCATGGTGATGGTGCCGTTCACGGTGCCGCCGTCGTCGAACTCGGAGCCGCGCCGCGCGGACGTCGCCCAGCACCACGCCACTGCCGGCCACGGTCAGCCGGGCATGCGCCACCACGTTGCCGGTCACGTTCCCGCGGACAGTCACGTTGCGTCCGTCCACGCGCGCCTTGACGGTGGCGGAGGCCTCGACGTCGACATCACCGGAGGCGCTGATCTCACCTTCGGCCGTTCCTTCGATGTGGAGATCGCCGTCGATCGTGAGCGATCCGTTCAGGACGTCGCGCGGCCCGAGGGTCACACCCTTGGCGCCTGTCGCGCCGTTGCGGTGACCTCCACGTGGAATGGCAAGCGCCTCGATTTCAGTGATGTTCTCCATGGATGTGTCCTCTCCTTCTCGTCCGCTGCTCGGCACATATCCTACTGATCCCACGCCACCTCCGCGAGACGAATTCGCGGACAACTCGGTGACGATCAGCAGCACAGCAGACACGTTTCGGCGTCTGCAACTCGAGTTCTATCGCGACGCCGCGCATCGCTACAACTCATGGGCGGGAGGCGCAAACATCCGCGCCGCGGAACGGCTCGCCGCATTCGCCGATGTGCAGCCGCACGAACGCGTGATCGACATCGGCTGTGGCACAGGCCTTGTCAGCCGTGCGCTCGGCATCGGCACCTCGACGCTCGAGCACATGGGGATCGATCTGTCCCCGGACATGATCACCGCTGCGCGCCGCCAGAGTGATGGCTCGCGCGGCATCCAGTTCACCGTCATGGATGCGCACCACCTCGTCTTCAACGACGACATGTTCGATGTCGCGATCCTCGGCCAGTCGCTCGCATATCTCGAGGATCCATGGCAGGCGTTCGCGGAGATCCGGCGTGTGCTCCGTCCCGGCGGCAGGATCGCCGTGTCCTGCCGGTGCAGGAGCCTGTCCACCCCGGCCCAGGGCGTGTTCTTCGAGCGACTCGAGCGGCTCGCCATCCGCCGCGCGCGCACGCCCGCGCATCACGCGCTGTTCGGTGAGCCGTGGGTGCTCAGCGACATGCTCGAGATGGCGGGCTTCACCGACATCCAGGGCACACAGCTGCTGGTCGGCGTGCGTGCGGCCGATGTGCACGAATGGACCGAGATGATGGAGTGGTCCGGCCCGTGGCCTCACGCCATGATCGGGCTGCTCAGCCCCGCGGCGCGCGCCACCTTCGAGGAGGAGCTGGATCGCACGATGCACCGCCTGGGCGAAGGTGACTACGCGTTTCACGGCGCATTCACCCTCGCCACCGGGCGGCTCGGCGACCGGTCCCCTGCTCAGCCCTCTTCTGAGTCCACACCCGAGGAGACGCTCGAGGTCTCCGCGGTGCGCTCGTCGCTGTACGCATCGGATTCGGAGCCTGCGTTCTCGGCGCCATAGGCTCCGTGGTCGCCCTCGCCGTTGACCGCTGACCCGGTCACGTCGATGGAGCGCTCGTCGTCGTGCTCCTCCATGCGGCGTGCCGGTGGCGCGTCACCGGACGGGGTCATCGCAATCGAGGCGTTGAGGACTGCGCCTTCGTCCACGCGGAGACGACCCGCGCGGATCTCGCCGGCAAACGACGCTGTCTCGCCGAGCGACACCAGCTCGCCGGCGATCGCAGTGCCCTCGACAGCGCCCATCACGGTGATGTCGCGAGCCGAGATCTGAGCACGCGCCGTCGCGCCTGCGTGGACGCTCACCTCGCCCGTCGCTGAGATCTCGCCGTCGACCGTGCCCTCGACGCGGACGTCACCGTCGACGGTCAGCGTGCCGACCAGCGAATCGCGTGGCCCGAGATGGACGGCGCTGGTCTGTTCAGGCGCTTCGGACGTCGCTGCACCACGACGTCCACGCGCTCTGCTCGATGTCGACGGTCCGGTTTCGCTCGTGTCCATGGCGGCTCCTTCGCTACGGCTCGGCGGCTGCGGTCGCACCTATCGTACGGGTCCGTCCGCGCAGCCGAGTCAGGCGTCCGGGTTACGAACTGCGGAAGGTTTTCGGGCTCGACTCAGACCACAAGATCGCGGCTGAAGTCGGCCGTTGACGCGACTCCGGCAAGGCCCATCGCGTGTTCGAGCTCGTCGCGGTACCCGTCGATCACTCGCTGCACGCCCGTCGCACCCTCGGCCGCCAGACCCCACAGAATCGGGCGTCCAACCATCGTCGCGGTGGCCCCGAGGGCAAGCGCCACGAAGACGTCCGTGCCGCTGACGATGCCGCCGTCCACCAGCACCGGTGCGCGGCCCTCGACAGCGGCAACGATCTCCGGGAGCGCGACCGCTGACGCGATTGCGCGGTCGAGCTGCCGTCCACCGTGGTTGGAAACGGCCACACATGCTGCCCCGGCGTCGAGGCACGCCACCGCGTCGTCAGCGCGAAGCACCCCCTTGACGATCACGGGCAGCCCGCTGATATCGCGCAGCCAGGCGATCGTGTCGAGATTGATCGCCGCGTCCTGCTCCATCCCGGCAGTGATCTCGTCCACCGACGCTCCAGGTGGAAGGTGCGTGCCGGCGTTGACGAGATGCTGCTCCCTGCTGACGGGGGCGAAGTGTCCGCGCCGCTTGAAGCCGATGTATGGCAGATCCACGGTGAGGACGAGCGCTGTGGCGCCAAGGCCGGCGGCGCGGCGGACCAGCCCATCGGTGATCCGGTGCTCGCGGACGACATACACCTGGTACCACCAGGGGCCTGTGAGCTCTGCGGCGATCTCCTCGAGGAGCCGGGTTGCCCGAGTGGTGACCACCATGAGACCGCCGGCGGCGCTCACGCCACGTGCGGTCTCGACCTCGCCGTCCGGGTGCGCGACCTGGTGATACGCGGTGGGCGCGACGATGACGGGCTGGGTGAGGTGCACCCCCAGAACGTCAGTGGTCAGATCGGGGCTGGTCACACCGCGAAGCGCGCGCGGGCGCAGGCGATAGCGGCGCCACGCGGCCCGGGATTCCTCCAGGCTGAGCTCGTCGCCCGCTCCGGCCGCGATGTAGTCGAAGGCGGCCGGCGGCAGCATGGTGCGAGCGGCCATCTCGTAGTCCACGAGGATGTCGGTCAAGGACTGATCCATCCGGGGATTGTCCGCCAGCCCGGCCTCAGCCGGACGGCAGGGGCACGTACGCGTTGAGCGGGATGATCGGCTCGGCCACACCCGCTGCGACGGCGCCGGTGCACTGTGTGAGCTCGATCTCCTGCTGCCCGGGCGCGCCGACCAGATCCGTCAGTGCAGGACAGTTGTACGAGGCCGCGAACCGGCTCGGCGTTGACGCCGGCCCGTACGTGACCGAGTTGGTGAAGTAGCACTGCGAATCGCTGGATGCGTGGACCCGATAGCGGTGCGTCGCGATCTCGTCCTCACCGCTGTCGTGGACGGTGAGCGTGCTCGGCATGCAGGTCTCGGCGTCGGTGACGAAGCATTGCGCCGCCAGAGCCGATCCCTCGGACGTGGCGCCGCCCGCTCCGACGCTCGCAGATCCGCATGACGGCACCGGCGCGATCGCCGCGGTGACTGCGGATGCACCGGTCGCAAGCCCGAGCGTGGCGAGGATGACCAGCAGGTTGCGCGTCACGTTGCGGACGGCGCCCCGCCCGCGTGCGAGCACCAGGGCGCTGAAGATCAGCGTGTCGGCGCCCACCAGGATCCCGAAGGTGAGCCCCGCTGCGACGAAACCCGTCAGCACTGAGACAACCACCGCGACCACGAGCGCCACAAGCTCGGCGATCACGTACCAGCGATTGACGAAGCGATGGCCGGCGGCGAGCGCCACGATCGCGAGCAACGCGAGCAGCAGGAGCCCTGCCACCAGCGCGAAGCCGAGCCCTGCCCAGAAACAGAGCGCCGCCCAGGCGACGAGGAGCACGCCGAAGAAGATCAGGGGCTGAACGCGACCACCCACGGGGCGCGAGTTTATTGCTGTGCGGCGGCGGCGAGTGTGACCGTGGTCTGGTGGAGGTCCCCGGTGGGATCGATCCACGTCATCGTGACCCGCTGCCCCGCGTGGTCGCCCTGGAGCAGGAGCGCAAGCGATGCCTCCGAGGTGACCGCATTGCCGCCGAGCTCGGTGATCACGTCACCCGCAGTGAGCCCAGCCTCAGCCGCGGGGCTCCCGCTGACCACTCCCGTGGCGGTCCCGCAGCCGACGACCACAAGCACGCCGGTCCGCGCGGTGTCGTCCTGCGGGCATATCCCAAGGAACGCGGCGTTGGGCCGTGCCGCCGGCTGCGCCAGCAGCTGGTGTGCGTAGTTGAGCGCGGTGTTGATGGGGATGGCGAAGGATTCGACGGCACTCGGCTCCGGTCCCCTGCGCCCATCGCTCGCTGCGGTGTCCATGCCGATCACCTGGCCGTTGCTGTTGACGAGCGGACCGCCCGAGTCGCCAGGCTGGATCGGGGCGTTGGTCTGAATCATCCCGTTCAGGGTCTCGGTGCTGTTCCCGGTCTCATCGGAGGCGGTGATCGTCTGCCCGAGTGCGGTCACCTCACCTGTGGCCACCGCCGGCGCGCCCCCACGCCCTTCGGCGTTCCCAAGGGCGGTGATGTTGTCGCCGATGTGCACTGCCGAAGAGTTGCCGATCGGTGCTGTGGCGAAGCCGCTTGCACCCTGAATCTGCAGGACGGCGACGTCGTGGGACGTGTCGCCGCCGATCTCGGTCGCCGGGTAGGTCAGGCCCGTCGAGGTGAGCCGGACGCTGATCGTCTGCTCGCCCTGGACCACGTGGTAGTTGGTCAGGACCACCCCCGCGGACGTCAGCACGATGCCCGTTCCCGCCGCTGCGGCACCGTCGCCGAGCGAGGTGTCGATATCAACCACCGCTGCCTGGACACCGGCCGTGCTTCCCGAGCCACCGAAGCCGCGGGTGGCGATCACGGCGGTCGCCGCGGCGCTCGCGGCAAAGACGAAGATCACCGCGGCAACGCCGAACATCAGCAGGCGGGACGTGCGTCGCGGCGGTGGCGCAGGGTCGTAGGTGTAGAAGGTCTGCGGCCACCAGCCGGGCGGTGCCGCCGGAGGCGCGGACGTCCAGCCCGTGCCGCCCCAAGGGTCGTTCGAACGCTCTCCCCCTGGCCACGCCGGCGGTCCGGCGGGGACCTCCTCCTCGCTCATGCTCTCCCTATTGTCGCGAGTTCGCCCCTCCAGTGCATGAACCGGGAGCGCCCCGCGTGCCGCGCATCGAGCGCGCGGACGCGGGCGTCCCGTGCATCCAGCCGGTGGTCGGACCGGTAAACCCGGTCCGACGCGACTACATGACGTCGAAGGTTTCCGCGACCTCGACGGCAGGAACCGCCGCCGAGCACCGGGCAGCCCTTGGCCAGCTCGACAGCCGCATCGAGACTGTCTGCGGTGATCAGGCTGTATCCGGTGGCTGCGTTTGTGCCACCACCGTCAGAAACCGAGCCATCGCTGGCGATGGTCTTCGCCTGTCCGACCGGATTGCCGCCGTCGGCGAGCGCCGGTCCGAGGTTCTGGAACCATGTTCCCCACGCTGCCATCGCTTCCGCCTGTGCAGCCTCGCTCTCGGGCATGCCGCCGCCGTGGTAGACGAGCAGATATTTCGCCATGTCGTGCCTCCTCCGTGGTCAGTTGTTGTTCGCGCCGATGGCGCGGATGGCATGGGGTTCGAGGCGCGTCTCGAGGAGCGCGCGCTCTGACGGGTTGTCGGTGAGCTCGATGGCGCGACGATCCGCATCGGCCGCCTCGTCGAGCCTGCCGAAACGGCGGAGCAACTCCGCACGGGTCGCCCAGTAGAGGTGATAGCCGTCGAGCTCCTGTCGGAGCGCGTCGAGCTCCTCCATCGCAGGGACAGGCCCCGCCACATGCTCGAGGGCGATCGCGCGGTTGAGGCGGACCACTGGGCCGGGATTGAGCCGGGCGAGCGCCCCGTACAGCGCGAGGATCTGCGGCCAGTCGGTCTCGTCGAAGGTCGGAGCCTCCGCGTGGCATGCGGCGATCGCAGCCTGCAGCCAGTACGAGCCCGGCGTGCCCAGGCGGCGTGCCTGCTCCAGCAGCGCGCCCGACGCAGCGATCGCCGCATGGTCCCAGCGAGAGCGATCCTGGTCGCGGAGCAGCACCAGCGTGCCGTCCGCGTCGAAACGGCTCCCCCGCCGCGATTCGTGGAGGCGCATCAACGCCAGGAGCGCGAGCACCTCGGACTCCTCGGGCAGCATGCGCGCGAGCAGGCCGCAGAGCCAGATGGCGTCGGCGCACAGATCGCGGCTGGTTGCGACATCGGGGCCGCTGCCGAGATAGCCCTCGTTGAAGACGATGTACAGCGAGGCGAGCACCTCGGCGAGCCGATCGGGCAGCTCGTCGGGTTCCGGCATCCGGTAGGGAATCCGCGCCCCGACGATCTTGCGTTTCGCCCGGACAATCCGCTGCGCCATGGTCGCCTCAGACACGAGAAAGGCGTGCGCGATCTGGCTCGTCGTCATGCCCATCACCGCACGGAGGGTCAGCGCAACCTGGGCATCTCGCGCCAGCGCCGGGTGGCAGCAGATGAAGATGAGGCGGAGGCGATCGTCCGGGTCGGAACGCACGTCCGGCGCCCAGCCATCGGTCAGCAACTGCAGCTTGCTGCGATAGGTCGAATCGCGACGCAGGCGATCGATCGCGCGGCGCCGTGCCGTCTGGAGCAGCCACGCGGCAGGGCGCTCCGGAACACCGTCGACCGGCCAGCGTTGGAGCGCCGCGACGATGGCGTCCTGCACCAGGTCCTCGGCGAGGTCGAAGTCACCGGTGATGCGAACCAGCGAACCGCAGATCAGGCCGGCCTCAGCGCGGAAGACCGCGTTCATCGCCTCTGCGGTCGGGCCGTGCTCCATCACTCGCACTTCCTGGACCGATCAGCCGACCGGGTGGTGCGGCATGTTCGTCGTGAATCACGACGGGGCGGATCTCGACGAGCTGATCCTTCGGCGGCCACTTCTTGGCGATGGCGATCGCCTCATCGAGGTCCTCCACATCGATCACCACGAAGCCCGCGACGTTCTCCTTGCTCTCCATGAAGGGGCCGTCGGTGACGAGCGGCTTGCCTTCCTGAAAACGGATCGTGGTCGCGGTGTTCGAGGCCTGCAACTCCTCGCCACCGCGGAGCTTGCCATCGCGGCCGATCTCCGAGAACCACTCGTCGATGGCGGCGTAATGCGCGCGCTCCGCGTCATCGTCGAGGGTGTTCTCCTCGTTCTTGATGAACAGCAGCATGTATTTCACGGATTCGGCTCCTTGGCGTCTGGATACGTCGTCCCAATGATGACGACGAACGGAGAAGGCCCAAATCGACAGCCGGACTCGCGGCGAACGATCCCGCCCTGTCAGGCTCTCGGCGCATGACTGGCTGGAACGTGCTCGGACGGGCTCGCCTCGATGGCGGCGATCGTTCTGCCGTCGACGCCCTGCGGCGGGCCTGTGAAGCCGCCGAGCCGCTGGACCTGAAGCTCGAGCTCGACGAGAGCGAGCCGCTCGAGCACCCGATCCACTTTCTCGCAGTCGCCGGCGACGAGGTGATCGGGTATGCCGGGGTCACCCCCTACGAGGAAGCCGAGGTGTGCGGGATGGTCCATCCGTCCTGGCGACGCCAGGGTGTTGGGACGGCGCTGCTCAACGCCATCCGCAGCGCTGCAGCGAACCTCGACCGCGACGCCGATCCTGGTCATCTGCGAGGACGCCGGGCCGGTCGCCGTGGCCTGGATGGAGCGCCTCGGGGCGGTGCTCGAGTCGGCGGAGAGCCGCATGATCCTTCCCCTGACCGGCTCGCGTGCGGCGCCGCCGTCCGAGACGGCGCTCGAGATCCGCTCGGCGACCGACGCAGACCACGACGTCGTGGCGGCGATCCTCGACGAGGAATTCACCGACTTTCCCGAAGAGCGCAGATTGGTTGGTATCGACGCCGGCGTGGTGGTCGGCACGTTGCGTCTCACCGGGACGACCGCGCGGACGATGATCTACGGCTTCGTCATCGATGCGCGGCGCAGAGGCGAGCGTCTCGGGACTCGCATGCTCGCGCCGGTGCTCGCGCAGCTCCGCGAGGAAGGCGTCACCGAGGTGGGGCTCGAGGTCCTCCCGGACAACACCCCGGCGACGCGTCTCTACGAACGCTACGGGTTCAGGACCGTCACCACGTACCGGTACCTGCGGCTTCCAGTCACGCGACAAGCACTCCCGGATCCATCTCCGGCTCCGGAGCACCGTGCAGGAGCTCCGTCACCCGAGGCTTGAAGACCAGCTGCGCGACCAGTGTTGGGACGAGCGCGGTCAGCACCACCACGGTGACGAGGATCGAATACTGCGAGCGGTTGATATATCCGTTGGTGTAACCGAACAGCGCAGCGATGGTGCCGAACGTGAGCCCGGTGGACATCATCATCGTCGTGTACCAGGCCTCTCGTATCCGGATGCGGAACGGCCGCGTCGCCGGGAACACACCGATCACTTTCGCGAGCACCTTCACGCTGAACAGCACGACAATCGTGAGGCTCCCGGCGATGACGGCAGGCAACGCGATCAAGGTGCCGGCCCGCAGGAAGAAGAACGGCGTGAGGAAGGTGAACGCGACGCCCCGGACGCGCCCCACCATCTTCGGGTCCTTGTGGAATATCCCCGCGGCGCCAAGGCCCAGCAGATACGCGGGGAGCACCGCCTCGGATTTCGCTGCTGTCGCAAGCGCGCCGAGCCCGAAGAGCAGCAGGAACACGTACTTCACCTCGGGCTCGCTGATCGGATGGCCGATGTGCTTGATCACGAACCGGAGTGACCGCGGCAGGAACACCATGACGATCGCGGTCGCGATCCCAAATGCGATGAGCATGCTGTTGTAATTCGCAAAGACGGCACCGAGCGCCAGCACCGTGCCGAGGTCGCAGACAAAACACGCGCAGAGGATCAGCTTGCCGAGATCGGTCTTGTTCAGCCCCGTCTCGAGCATCACCGCATAGACCACGGCGACGGACGTCGTGGACAGCGCGATCCCGGCGATCTCGCTGCCGTGCATCGGCCAGTGCAACACTCCCAGTGCGAATCCCCAGGCCGCAAGGCACGGTGCGATGAAGCCGATGCCACCGATGACGAGGCTGGGCGTGAGGAAGCGGCGGAATGACTTCGGATCGATCTCCGCTCCCGCGAGAAACGTGAGCAGCACCGAGCCGAATCCCGCAAGGAAATCGATCCACTGGTTGGATGACATCCCGAAGAGATTGCCGCCCAGAACGCCGAGCAGAATCTCGACGAGGGCAACCGAGAGGCCGATGCGCACCGAGATGACGCTGGCCACGAATGCAAGCGCGATCCACAGGGTCGCAATGCCATAGCTGTTGTTGAGCGCGTCGAGAACGCCGATATGCAAGGGACAACAACTCACAGGAGAACCTCCTACCAGAAGTGCTGGTAGGGCCCATCAAGCCGAGTGGCTGAGGACGGTGAGACCCATCACCGGTGACGCCCTTCGTGGCGACCGGCCAAGAATATCACGCAGCGATGTGCAGGACGACCTTCCCGGTGACGTTTCGTGACAAGAGGTCGCGCGCGAGCTCCCCGCCGCGTGTCCAGTCCGCCTCGATATCGATATGCGGCACCAGCACACCCGCCGCGATCAACGCGCACAACCTGCTGAGGTCCGATGCTGCGCTCTGCGTATAGCGCAGCTCATCGAAGATGAGCATGGAGCGCAATGTCGCACCGAGATGCGCACCAAACCAGCGGGGGCCAAGCGTGGCCGGCTCCATCAGCGTGGATGCGTAGGACACGACGGTTCCATGCGGCGCGACAACATCGAGACACCGCGACAGCACCTCACCGCCGACACCGTCGAGCACGTGGTCGTACGGACCCTTCGCGTCGTTGATATCGCGGATGACCTCGTGACATGCGCCGGCGGTCGCACGATTCGCCTCGGGGTGACGGATGAGTGCCGTGACGTGCATCTGCGCGGCGCGCGCAAGCTGAATTGCCAGGTGTCCGACCCCGCCGGATCCCCCGGTGATGAAGACGTTCTTTCCAACCGGGAAGCCACCCAGCGCCAGCGCCCGATATGCCGTTATCCCGGCGACCGGCATGCATGCTGCCTGAGCCGAGGTCACCCCCTCCGGAACCGGCGCCAGGTAATCCGCAGGTACCGCCACGAGCTCCGCCCACGCTCCGTTGCTGACGAGCCCCACGACGGTGGTTCCTGCGTCCGGACCACCCCCGCGTTCCGCGGGCTGTTCGACCACGCCGACGACGTCCCAGCCAACCTGGTCGCCCGCCTGCGAATTCTTCGCACGCGAGACCTCGCCACGATTGAGGCTCGTGGCGTGCACGCGCACGAGCACTTCATTGGGAGCCGGTTTGGGTGCCGGCACCTCAGTGATCTGGAGAAGGTCGTCGTTGCCCGTGGTGGTGAGCGCGCGCACCGTCGCTAGACCGCGCAGCTGTCGTCGGTGCAGGTCGCGTCAGCGTCGCCGGCCGTGACCATCTGGAGCGGATGGGACGCCGTCCACGCCTCCTGCATCGCGCCGCGCAATGTCTCGGCCGGTTGAGCGCCGGAGACGCCGTACGCGCGATCGAGCACGAAGAACGGGACACCGTTGATGCCCAACTGGCGGGCCTCGAGCTCATCGTGGCGAACGTCCTCGGCGTAGGCATCGCCTTCGAGCACGGCGCGGGCGCCGGCCTCCTCGAGACCGACTTCCACAGCGAGGCGGAGCAGCACGTCGCGGTCGCCGATGGCCGCACCCTCGACGAAGTAGGCGGCCATCAGCCGTTCCTTCATCGCGCCCTGCTTGCCCGCGGCGTTCGCGTAGTGGATGAGACGGTGCGCGTCGAACGTGTTGCCCGTCTGCGCCTTGTCGAGGTGGAAGTCGAGCCCCTCACCTGCGGCGTTCTGGGTGACCCGCGCCTGTGCGGCCTCAGCCTGGGCGCGGCTCATGCCGTACTTCGCGGCCAGCCGCTCCACCGGGTCGCCTTCCGACGTCGCGGGCGCACTCGGATCGAGCTGGAAGCTCCGCCAGATGACGTTGACGTCATCGCGATGATCGAAGCCGGCGAGCGCCTCCTCGAAGCGACGCTTACCGATATAGCACCAGGGACAGACGACGTCGGACCAGATCTCAACATCCATGTCTCGTTTGTACCCCATCACGCGCCGATTACGCCTCCCCGAAGGGAGCGGTTCAGAAATCCAGACCCCGGGTATAGGGATTCGCAGAACCAACGAGCCGCCCGCCACTTCCGGCGCCGGCACATCGAGATTGAACATGGCTGAACTGACCTCCGAACTCCTTCCAATCCTCCAGCTCGACGACGTCGTCGTCCTGCCGGGAATGACTGCCACCGTGGCGGTGGAAAGCGACCCCCAGCGGGCTGCGATGACCGCCGCGCAGAACGGCAACCACCTGATCCTGCTCGTCCCCCGCGTGGGCGGACGGTTCTCCGGGATCGGCACCGTCGCCCAGGTGATCGAGTCCGGGCAGCTGCCCTCCGGCGCCGAGGTCTCGATCCTCAAGGGCCTCCACCGTGCACGTCTCGGTGGCGGGCAGTCCGACATCGGCGGCGCCCTCTGGGTCCAGGTCGAGCCGCTCGCAGACGGCGAGCCGACTGACGGCGCCCGTGAGCTTGCGCGCGAGTACCGCGCCCTCATCGAGAACCTGCTCGAGCTCCGCGGCGCGGGCCGCGCCATCGAGGCGGTGCGGTCCGTCCGCCATCCCGGCCACCTCGCCGACCTCGCCGGATACTCGCCCGACTTCAGCATCGAGCAGAAGCTCGAGGTCCTGGAGACGCTCGACATCGAGCAGCGCCTCACCCGCCTCATCGCCTGGACCAAGGACGTCCTCGCCGACGCCTCTGTGCGCGAGAAGGTGCGGACCGAGGTCAACGAGGGGATGGAGAAGACCCAGCGCGACTTCCTGCTGCGCCAGCAGCTCGAGGCGATCAAGAAGCAACTCGGTGAAGGCGGCGACGATGTGGCAGCCGGCTACCGGGCGCGCCTCGAGGAGGCGGGCATGCCTGAGGACGTTCGCAAGGAGGTCGAGCGCGAGCTGGACCGCTTCGAGCGGACCAGCGAGCAGAGCCCAGAGCACGGCTGGATCCGGACGTACCTCGACTGGATGTTCGAGATCCCCTGGAACGTCCGGTCCGATGACAACCTCGACCTCGCCGAAGCCCGGCGCATCCTCGACGAGGACCACACCGGTCTCGAGGACGTGAAGCAGCGGATCATCGAGTTCCTCGCGGTCCGCAAGCTTCGCAGCGAGCGCGGCATCACCGTGCTCGGCGGCGGCTCCGGAGCGATCATCACGCTGGTCGGACCTCCAGGCGTCGGCAAGACGTCGCTCGGAGAGTCGGTTGCCCGGGCGCTCGGCCGCAAGTTCGCGCGCATCTCGCTGGGCGGCATCCACGACGAGGCGGACATCCGCGGACACCGGCGCACCTACGTCGGTGCGCTCCCCGGTCGCATCGTCCGCGCCCTCAAGGAAGCGGGCACCAAGAACCCGGTGATCATGCTCGACGAGATCGACAAGGTGGGCAGCGATTGGCGGGGTGACCCGTCGTCCGCGTTGCTCGAGGTCCTCGACCCGGCGCAGAACAACACCTTCCGTGATCACTACCTCGAGGTCGACCTCGATCTGTCCGAGGTGCTCTTCATCCCGACAGCGAACGTCTGGGAGACGATCCCAGCGCCGTTGCTCGACCGGATGGAGCTGATCCGTCTCGACGGCTACACGGAGAACGAGAAGGTGGCGATCGCTCGCGACCATCTGCTCCGCCGGCAGATCGAGCAGGCCGGGCTCACGCCGGACGAGGTGACCGTCACCGACGAGGCAATCCTCGCCGTGATCACCGACCACACCCGCGAGGCCGGCGTGCGCAACCTCGAGCGCGAGCTCGGGAAGATGACACGCAAGGTGGCAACGCGGATCGCCGGCGGCGACCACACCACGCCGCTGGAGATCACACCAGCCCAGGTGCGCGAGCTGCTCGGCAAGCCGAAGTTCGACAACGAGGTTGCCGAGCGGACAGCCGTCGCCGGAGTCGCAACCGGGTTGGCAGTGACCGGCACGGGCGGTGACGTGCTCTTCATCGAAGCTGCCAATGCACCGGGGGACGGCAAGCTCACGCTCACCGGACAGCTGGGCGACGTGATGAAGGAGTCCGCGCAGATCGCGCTCTCCTACGTGCGAGCTCACGCCGAAGCGCTGGGGATCGACCCCGACGCCGCACGCCAGAGCTTCCACATCCACGTGCCGGCCGGCGCCGTGCCGAAGGATGGACCGTCCGCGGGTGTCGCGATGACCACCGCGATGGTCAGCCTCCTCACCGGACGGCCGATGCGCAGCAGCGTCGCGATGACCGGCGAGGTCACCCTTCAAGGGCTGGTGCTCCCGATCGGCGGCGTCAAGCAGAAGGTGCTGGCGGCGCACCGGATGGGCCTCCGCGAGGTGATCCTGCCCAAGCGCAATGAGAAGGACATCGAGGACGTTCCAGAGAGCGTGCGCGAGGTGATGACGTTCCATCTCGCGAGCCACGTCGAGGACGCCATCGAGGTTGCGCTCGAACCGATCGCGACCGCAGTGACCGCGGCAGCGTAAGGCTAGGGCCGGGACTCGGCCGAAACGATGTCGACGCCCGCAGGCGTCCGCCCCTCTCGGGCGGGCGCCTGCCGCTGCGCCAGCCATCGCTGAAAGTCCGCAAACGGCTGGGGTCGGGCGTAGAGGTACCCCTGGGCACCATCGATGCCAAGGCTCGCGACGGCGGCCTCGTCGGCTTCTGTTTCCACTCCCTCCGCGATGGTGACCAGCGAGAGAGCTCGCGCCATGGCGGCGATTGCCGCGACGACCTGCCCCGCACGTGTGTCGGTGCTCATCGCGATGACAAACGAGCGGTCGATCTTCAACACATCGACCGAGAGCCGCTGGAGGTAGCTCAGAGACGAGTACCCCGTGCCGAAGTCATCGAGGTAGATGCGGATGCCCGCATGCCTGAGCGCGGCAATGTTCGCCTGCACGGACTCGGCATCGGCAATCGCGAGTGATTCGGTCAGCTCGACGGACAGCCGCGCCGGCTGCACCCCATGCCGGGAAAGCGCCGCAAGCACGCGATCCGCGTAGGTCGGATCGAGGATTTCCCGCGCTGCGGCATTGATCGATATCGACATTCGGACGTCTGGACCGAGGGCTTGGAGGTGCGAACACGCCTCCTCGAGCATCGCTGCGCCGATGTCGATGATGAGGTCGGACTGCTCTGCCCACGGGATGAAGTGCACCGGCATGAGGATGCCCCTGCTCGGGTGCCGCCAGCGAACGAGAACCTCTGCTGCGACAACCTGTCCCGTTTTCAGATCGACGATCGGTTGCAGGTATCCCGCCAGCTCGTGTCGAGGCACGCCCGCCCGGAGCTCCTGCTCGAGCACCAGCCTCTCCTCTATCACACCGCGGTTCTCGACATCGAAAACCTCCATCCGGTTGCGACCGTTGCGCTTGGCCGCGTCAAGCGCCGTGTCGGCGTCCGCCATCAGCTGTGTCGACGTCGCCGCGACGTGCGTCCGCTCGGCGATGCCGACACTCACCGAGAGCCGCAGGTTGTGATCGTCGACGATGAAGGGCTCTTGCGCGGCTTCAAGCAGGCGTTCAGCGAGCCGCAGTGTTTTCAAATCGGTGGCCGGTCTGTCGACGAGGATGGCGAACTCGTCTCCGCCGACCCGCGCCAAGGTACATCCGGGGTCGACCACCGCGGTGAGCCGATCCGCGAGGCAGCGCAGGACGCGATCACCCACCTCGTGACCGAGGCCGTCGTTGACGAGCTTGAAGTGGTCGACACCGACCAGCAGCAGCGTCACCGGCGCATCGATCCGCGAAAACGATCGGGCGATGCGATCCCCGAGCAGTGCGCGGTTCGCAAGCCCGGTCAGGGGGTCGTGGAGCGCCTGGCGACTGAGCCTCGACTTCGCGATCTCGCGCTGGGCAACCAGGGCCGCGAGGTGAGCGGCTCGGGGGACGTGGAGGTCGTCGAACTCGTTCAGAGACGGGCGGGGACATGCGGCCGTCCTCAAAACGCCGACGGTCGTCCCCTCGACAACGATCGGTGTCTCGGTCGAGAGGTCACCACTCCGCCCCGCGCCGATGGTGACTTGGAAGTCCGGGTCGTGGAAGCTGAATCCAGCGCTGACTCCAGGCATCGCCCCGGCAGCCAGCGAAGCGATAGCGGTCAGCAGTTCGATGACCGGTGCGTCCGCAGCGATGCGTCCGCTGATCTCCGCCTCGAGGGCTAACAGGGCGGCGCTTTCCACACGTTCAGTGACGTCTCGAGCGTTGACCACCATGCCGCCAATGCTCGGATGATCAAGACGGTTGTTCGCGATTGCCTCGAGCCAGCGCCAGGCGCCGGACGCAGTTCGAACGCGCACCGTTACTGGCACCGCAACCCCGTCGTGCGCCGCGGCGTCTGCGAAGGAACTTGCGGCCTGCTCCATGTCGTCGGGGTGGACATACTCGAAGATGCTGTCGCCGACGACGCTCTCCACCGTGAAGCCAAGGATTCGTGCCAGAGCCTCATTGGCGTGCACGACCCTTCCCTCGAGGTCGATGATCGCGAGGACGTCAGTGGAGTGGCTGACGAGATTCTCCCAACGGCTGGCAAGCAATGCTGCCGCTTCCTCCGCGCGCACACGAGCATCGATGGTCTCGCGTTCTTCGATAGCCTTGATGACCGCGGCACCGAGCCGTCCAAGGCGATCCTTCAGCAGGTAGTCGGTGGCCCCCGCGGCCGTGACCGCAGAGGCGGTCGCATCATCGACGGCTCCGGAGACGAGGATGAACGGAATTTCCGGCGCGAGCTCGCGGCGCACTTCGAGGGCCAGGAGACCATCAAACGCGGGCAGCCGCAGGTCACTGATCACCACCCCGGCCCCGGCGGCGAGTGCCGAACGGAATGCCGCCTCCGTCTGGACGCGTGTCACCTCCGGACGAAGGCCGGCCCGGCGCAGAGCCGCAATCACGAGCTCAGCGTCGTCGGGCGAATCCTCCACGAGAATCACTCGCACCAGGCGTTCGCTCGCTGCCAAGGTCACGACCCCGCTCATTGACCATCGCCTCGAGGTGCTTCATTGAGCAGCAACCAGTACATGCCCAAGGAGCGAATTGCTTCGGTGAATTGCTCGAAGTCGACCGGCTTGACGATGTAGCTGTTTGCCCCGAGCGCGTAACAGTCGTGGAGGTCCTTTTCCTCATTCGACGAAGTCAGGATCACCACAGGGACTTTGCGGAAGCTGGGCTCGGATCTGATCCTCCGCAGGACGTCCACGCCCGAGACCAACGGGAGCTTCAGATCGAGCAGGATCACGCGCGGCTGCTGGTCTGTATCACGATCTGCGTAGGCGCCTTCACCGAAGAGGAAGTCGAGAGCGTCCGCCCCAGTCGTGGCGATCTCGATACGGTTTGCGATCCCGTTCGCGCGTAGCGTTCGAACCGTGAGCTCACGATCGTCGGGATTGTCCTCGACAAGAAGAATCTCGACCTCGCTGTTGATGCGTTCAGGCATTGGGCCGCACCGGCAATGTGAATGTGAACGTCGCGCCTTCTCCTGGCCGGCTTTCGGCTGAGACAGTGCCGCCATGTCGCTCCACGGCGCGCTTGACGATTGCCAGGCCGACCCCAGTGCCTTCAAAACGATCGGCCGCGTGCAGTCGCTGAAACACCTCAAAGAGCTTGTCGGCATATCGCGGATCGAAGCCGACGCCGTTGTCGGCCACGTGATAGGTGACGACACCCGATCCGTTGGACCCCGTGATGGTGATGCGTGCCGTCTCTCGTTCGCCGGTGAACTTCACCGCGTTGGCGATCAGGTTCTGAAAGATGAGCCCGACGAGCTCTGGATCACCACTGCAGTCGGGCAGGTCATCCCAGACAAGTCGCACGTCGCGCGCAGCGAGCTCTGCTGCCAGGTCCTGGAAGATGGTTTCCACCAGCAGTCGCGGTGACACGTCCGTAACCCGTAGCGCCTGGCGACCCAACCGGGAGTATCGGAGCAGATCGTCGATCAGCAACCCCATTCGCTCGGCGTTGCTGATGATCCTGTCCAGATAGTGGTGCTGCTCGTCGGAAAGCGTTGTCGCGACCTCGGCGATCAGCAGGTTCGCGAACCCTGTCATCGCGCGCAGCGGCGCGCGCAGGTCATGGCTGACGGAATACGTGAACGCTTCCAGTTCCGCGGTGCGCTCGGCGATGCGATGTTCGAGCAGGATGTTGAGCTCCCGCTGGTCGGCTTCGGCTCGTTTGCGGTCCGTCAGATCGAGGACGAAGCACGCACACCGGCGGCTCGCTGCGTCAACCATCGAACCGCCGATGAGCACGGGAATGCGGTGTCCATCCTTGTGGACGTATTCCTTCTCAATTCTCGTCGCCGCTCCGGTGGCGACAACCTCTGCGATGGCACCCGCCGTTGCACGCGTCCCACTCAGACGGACGCGTTGTCGCCGGACCGACCAGTCCCGCGCGGACTTCGTCCTGCGTCCATCCCACCATGGCGCAGAAGGCGTCGTTGGCGCTCAGCACGTGACCGTCGAGGTCAACGGTGATCACGCCGATGACGTTCGCGTCCACCAGACCGCGCAAGGTGTCCTCGTTGACGCGCAGTTGTTCCGCCGCTTCGCGGCTCCGGGTGACGTCTTTTCCGACGTAGTAGATGACGGATTCCTCAACATCGTGGCTGGCGCTCCAGAGCAACCAGTGATAGCTGCCGTCCCTTGCGCGGCACCGGTTCTCGAAGGTCACGGTGACGACGCCGTTGGTCAGCTCAGCAACCGCGGCCTGGGTCGGGACACGGTCGTCGTCATGCACGAGGTCCATCAGTGGCAGGGTCGTCAGCTCGTCACGCGCCCAGCCGAGCGTCCGTTGCCACGCTGGATTCACGTCGATGAGATATCCACCCAGGGTGCCGGTGGCGATCATGTCCATCGAGAGCTCGAAGAACCGATTCGCACGATGCTCCTGCCGTTCCTGCTCCGTCTGGTCCACGAAGTAGCAGATCGACCGGAACGGATCAGCGCTCGGCCCACCGACGATGCCAATGACGATGAGCATGCGAACTCGCCGGCCATCGCCCCGAAGCACATGTGCCACGACGCGCGCGTGTGGGATTGCGCCGGCTGCGGCCGCTGCCAACGCCTTTGCGGCGTCCGGTTCCGCGTCCCGATCGATCAAGTCAAAGATCGTCACCGCGGAGAGGTCGCTGCGCACGAGGATGTCGTGCAAACGGTGGTTCCCGTTGTTCAGCCGTGCCTCTGGACCCTCGATGAGGGCCACTCCAAGCGGAAGATCCCCGAAGAAATCCCGGAATCTGGCCGCGCGGTCGAAGTCAACCTCTGATTCGGCATCGAGGCGTTCGGATTCGATTGCCCCGACGGGAGTGGAAACCGCCCCTTCCTCGACCTGCATGGTTGTCGCCTCTACGGCAGTCGGCCGTGCCTCCACAGCCGAGGACTCTCAGCCGGAGGATCGTGCTCACGGTACCCCCACACTACCCGCCACGAACGACACGGACTGTCCTACAAACCTGTGACGCGGGACGCCATGCCATGTGCTGGATATCGAAAGGACCTCGGCGAAACGCCGAGATCAGCACCGCGGAGGCGAAGAAAAGGGCCACCCCGCCGCTGCGAGGTGGCCCTTCGGAGTCGTGGGTCAGACGGTGTTAGCCCTTCGGTCCGAGCGTGATCGGAGTCGGGTGACCCGACCGGTCAAAGTACGCCGTGAAGCTGCCATCAGATGCAACCGGCGCCGACCGTGTCGAGCGTGATGAACCCTCCGCTCTTCAGCGGTGCGACCATGAAGATCGGGTAGTTGTTCGTGAAGCTCGAGATGCCCTTGTTCTTTCCGCCGACTGCGGCCCAGTTGTCACTCATCGTGGTGGTGCCGAAGTTCGCGAGGGCAAACAGGAAGCAATGGGTGTACGACGCATTGCAGCCCGCGGGGCGCTCGATGATCCACTCGGCAGACGCACGCTGCGCACGACGAGCACGCCGCGCTGTCCGTGGCGGACTTGCCACTGGTGAGGTCCGCGATGGTCAGGACGAACTTGCCGCCGGTGAAGATCACCTTGGCAGAGATCGTGTCGCCAGGCTTCACCTTGAAGACACCAACCGATCCTGCCGGGTACATCTCATACCAGGCCTCGTACTTCGGTGTGGTCCAGTTCGGTCCACCGCAGTACGCGAAGGTGCCGTCCTGCTCGACGGTCTCGTCGTTGAAGCCGTCGAGGCCCACCCAGTTCGACGTGTATTGCTTCTTGACTCCGGGGCATGTCACCGCCGGCTGCACGAACTCGGCGCTGACGTAGTTGAACTTCTTGGTCGAGGTGACGGCGTATCCCGACCAGTTTTCGCTGATGGTGGGAACACCAGCGTTGCTGACGCCGTGCTGCACGGCGCGAATCATCGGGCCGCCAACGTTCGGCAGTGCCGAGCTGCCGGCGACCGCAGTGGCCGTGCCGGCGACTGAGAGCAAGCTCCCACCGGCGACGGAGAGAAGTGCAAGCCAACGCTTCATGGCTACCCCCCTGGAATGGATTGGACGATGGGATGGTAGAAGATCGTCCCGCCTCGTCGCTAGTGGCCCGAAGCACGAGCTTTTTCACTGCTTGCGAGCGCCAAAAGTCTTCGTTTGTCAGCGCCAAAAGTCGCGGCCTTGAGATCGGATGACCCCCCTTCGTAACCTGTTCGAAAGGCTCCGGAGATCATCCTGAGCAAGCCGTGGCATTGAATCCTTACGAGTCGCCGCGGGGGAGGATGCGGGGTCGCGCTGAAGCGACCCGACGCCAGTTCCTTCTGATCATGGGTGGGCTCGCCACTGCCGGTGCATCGTTGTTCGGTGGCATCGAAGTGCTTCGCTTCATGTTTCCGGTGGCGTCGAGCAATGCACCAGCACTGTTCAAGACGTCATTCAGCTTTCTGCAGCTCACCGGCGGCGTTGTCGGCGGCAAACCGGTGACGCCGGTGAACGTCATCACCGATACGGCAAACCGTGTCAGCGTCATCCTCGACGACGCCGGAATCTACGCGGTGCTGCTCATCTGCACGCATCTCGGATGCACGCCGAACTATGTGTCCGACGTCGTCACGGGATCCGGCGTTGCGCCATCGGTCGCTGATGGCCGCGGTGTGCGAACCAAGGCCCAGCAGATCCCCAACGGCTGGGCGTGCCCCTGCCACGGAAGCCGTTACTTCATCGAACTCGACAAACTTCTACGGTCCTGCCCCGCGCCCGATGGACTGGGTCAACATCGAGGTCACGCCGGATGGATTCTTTGCGGTTGACCGCGCGACCCTCGTCGCGACCCGCGGCCCCGGTGACGACACGGCGCCGCAGTGGCGGTTGCTGGTGAGCACCAAGAAGAGCAACAACAAGACCTACGGCGTCTAAGGACCGGACGCTGCACCGTCGGCACGCATTGATGCGATGCCCGGAATGGTGAGTCACTCGAGGTCGCGCTAGTGGCTCTTGACAGCGGGTGTCGATAACACCGCTACTGTCGCCCCGATGGAGCAGGAACGGTGATACGGCTGCTGCTGAGCGAGGTCCGATTCGCGCGCGGCCGCGCCGTGGCGCTCGGAGCGGGGATGCTCGTTGCGGCAGTGGCGTTCTGCCTCCTCACCGCGTCTGTGGATGTCGGCCTTGCACGGATCAACGGTGTTGTCGGCAGCAACTGGCGCGGCTCGTACGACCTGCTCGTGCTTCCCGCCGGTTCGACGCAGACGGCCGGCGGCAGTCAGCATCTCGTGCAGCTCAACTACCTGTCTGGGGCGACCGGCGGGATCAGCATCAGTCAGGACGAGCGCATCGCGCATCTGGCCGGTGTTGGCGTGGCGGCCCCACTTGCGGTCGTCGGCTATGTATTGGAGACGGCGACCCTGCCCGTCGACATCACATCCGTTGCGGGCGCATCCGGATCCGCTGTCTTCACCGTGACGTCGAACTTCACAGCCGACCAGGGTCTCTCGCGGTACCCCACCCAGGACGACGGATACGTGTACGTCACCCCGGATCCGCTCACTCCCTTCCAACTCGGTGCCGGGCAGCTCGGCCCGAAAGAGCAGCTCCCTGACGGACGCAGCGTGACCGTCTGCCCGGCGGTGTATCCGAATACCTTCGTCACGTCACCCTTTCAGCGCGATGCCCAGGCGCCGCTTGGAGCGAGCTGCGTCTCGCGTGCCGGGCAGCCCTCGGGCCCCATCCAGGGCACCGTTGAATGGTCCTTCCCGGTACTCGTCGCCGGCATCGACCCGGCCGCCGAGAACGAGCTCAACGGCCTTGAGAAGGCGGTGACGTCCGGCCGCTACCTGACTGACGCGGAGCGCCCAACAGCTGCTGGAGGATCCTCAGTGGTGGTGCCCGTGCTCGGCAGCACCGTATCGTTTGACGGCGACGTCGACCACGTCACCGTCAGCCGGCTCCCCGGCTCGGCCGCGACCATCGCCCGATCCGGCAAGGGACCGGACGTGATCCTGCGCGCGCTGGAGGCCGAACCGGCCACGCCGGTGCTGCGCGACACGATCACGAGCGGTCAGGCGTGGCAGTCACTGCTGACGCAACTCGGCGGGGCGGTCAACCCCGACGTGACGTCGTTCGCCCAGATCGTCAGCCAGTACTGGTCGGCGGGTTCCGTAACGTACCGGGAAAACACAGCCAACCAGCTCGATCCGACCCCTGTGACGAACCCGGTGTCGGTGTGGACGTCCGGGATCAACGTCAACGGCTCCGGCTACGTCGCGGCGCCCCCGGCAGCTCAGGACACCGCCTTCCGCCTGCTGACCGAACACCTCGCGTATAGGGGCTCCGGGGGCACGAGCACGCTCATCCACGCGGTCGGGGAATTCGACCCGTACAAGCTCGCCGGTTTCTCCGGCGCCGGCCCAGGATCCTCGCTCGCCAGCTATCGCGCTCCGCTGCTGACCGGCGCGCGATGCCGCAAGCCGGGCGGCGCTCAACGATCAACCACTCCAGCCCGACGGCAACATGGCGGGCTACGCGCAGCAGCCGCCGTTGCTCCTGACCAACCTGGCTGGAGTGGCGGCGCTCGAGGATCCCAATCGTTTCGGCGGCAACGCCGGTTCCGCTGCACCCATCGGGTCCATCCGCGTCCGCGTCGCGGATCTTCGTGGCTCCGTCCAGCAGCAGTTGCAGAAGATCGCGGCCGTGGGGCAGGAGATCCGCACAGCGACGGGTCTGCACGTGATCGTGACCGCGGGAGCTTCGCCTGAGCCGGTGACCATCGCCCTGCCAGCAACGTCGTTCGGACGCCCGGACCTGCAGCTCTCCGAGCAGTGGACGGCCGTGATGGTGGCGCTCGTCGTCCTGCAGCAGGCGGATCGTGAGAGCCTCGCCCTCTTTGCCCTGATCCTTGTGGTGTGCGGCCTCTTTCTCGGTGAGGCGGCCCTTGCCGGGGTGCGATCGCGGCGAAGAGAGATCGGGGTCTTACGTGCCCTCGGTTGGGGCAGGCGGCAAGTGTTCGTCCTGGTGCTCGGCGAGGTGACCGTCCTGGGATTTCTCGCGGGAGTCGCCGGCGCGGCGGTCTCAGTGGCGGTGATCGACGGGCTCAAGCTCTCCTTACCGCTGTGGCGTGCGGCACTGGTCCTCCCTGTGGCGCTGGCGCTGGCCGTCCTCTCGGGCCTGCTGCCGGCGTGGCTGGCGGCCAGAGCGGAGCCCATCGACGCGCTCGCCTCAGCAGCCCGGCCCCCGCGACGCGCCGGATTCCCGGTGCGATCCATCTCGACCCTCGCCATCACCGGCCTCGCGCGAGTGCCGGGTCGCTCCGCACTGGCTGCGACCGGTCTGGGCGTCGGAGTTGCCGCGCTCACCGTGCTGCTTGCCGCCCAGGCGTCGTTCGGTTCCTCCATCGGTGACAGCGCGCTCGCCGGGTTGGTCACCGCCACCACCCGCGGCACCGACATCGTCTCCGCGCTGCTCGCAGTGGGTCTGGGCGCCGCAACCGTCGCTGATGTCACCTACCTGAATCTGCGCGAGCGAGCCGGCGAACTGGCGGCGCTCGCGGCGTCGGGGTGGGGGCGCCGGCAGATCTCGACCCTGCTTGCTATCGAAGGCGTCGTCACCGCCGCGGCCGGCTCGACCGTGGGCGCCGCGTTTGGGTTGCTCGCGGCCGGTGTGGCGTTCGGGCTCACGCTCCCAGTGATCGCCGCTGCGGTGGCCGCCGCTCTTGGCGGCACCATCGTCGCCCTGGCGGGGACGGCGGCCATCCTCGCCCTTTCGTCCGACCGGCCGCTGGCCGCGGTGCTTGCCGCCGACGAATAGCGAGATCGAGAAGTCAGGGTTCGTGGACGGTTTGCCAGACTGGGATGGGAGGGTCGCGTCCAGGACCCCGGAGGCACGAGAACCCGCTCGTTCGCTCCATTCAGATACCAAGGAGACACCGACGACATGAACCACCATCTGCGGACCCTTGCTCTCGGCGCCGGGACGTGCTCTGTGATCGCGCTGGTCAGCTGCGGCGGCAATGGGCCACCGACCCCAACCCCCGGCGCGTGTCCCGGCTCGGCGGCTGTGACCGGACTCGGGACCGTCGCAGAAACCGTCGATGCCACCGACAACCTGGTCTTCGTCCCAGCATCAACCACGACGAGCGTCGGTGACGTGGTCGAGTTCAAGAACACGGGAACCGTCACGCATACGGTGACCTTTCAGGACGCGAACGATTCCTGCCTCTCGGATGCCTCACTCGACCCCGGCGCCACCTGGGAGGTGAAGTTCAACACGGCAGGCACGTACAACTACCTCTGCACGATCCATGCCCCGAACATGAAGGGTTCGATCACCGTCTCGGGGTAGTGGAGCGTCGTGGTCCGGGCGGGCCGCATCAGCCCAGGCAGTGTCCTCGCTGGTTGATCTCCACCGCCCGGCCGTCGGGATCCTCGGCGACGCTCGACATCCCAGGGACGCTGTTCGTGCTCGACGAGGATGCTCGTGTTGATGGCGCGCAACGCGTCACACGCTGTCCAGAGAGACGACGTAGAACCCCGGAACGTGCTTCCGGCCTCGCGCACCAGGTGCTCGAAGACCGCGTGAGGAGCCTGAAAAACGGCCACATGGACGCCGTTCAGTCGCGGCGAGATGTGCGGGGCCGTCGCCGTGTCTCACTCAGTGGTATACCGAGGGCGCTGTAGAAGGCGGCGCTTCGCTCAGCGTCGTTTGCGAGCAGCACGATCGAGGACACCTCAATCACACCGTGAGTTTGACAGGACGCCTTGTTCGGTTGGCCTGTCGCCGGTCGCATCAACGTAAACTGCACCACGACGGCGATGGAGCTCGCCGAAACCGCCCTCATGACTGATGGCTCCTGTTCAACAGCCCTAGCAGGGAGAACAGGACCGCGCCATGACAGAGCGAATCAATCCCCTTCCCGAGCGCCAATCAGCTGTGCAGCAAGACATCGAAGCATCCACGGCATCACAAGCGCCTGCTGCGCCTCGCTCGATCAGCCTGCTGTCCGCTGAGCCTTCAGTCCGCGAGGGATCACACCGGCGGGATGATCGTTCCTTTGCATCCGACCTGAACCTCGACAAGATCATCGCGACCATCGCGGGCTCGCGCGAAGAGACCGAATTCATCGCGACGCTGTTCTACCGGCCGGTCGACGACGTCGACACGGTGGGCTATCGCCACGAGGTCTTTCGTGACCTGGAGGATCCGGCGCTTCTCGAGCACATCCAGCAGTTTGCGGACGCGATGCGATTGGTTCGCACACACATGCGCCAATCCGCCGGAATGCAGTACCAATATCAGCGCGAGGGGTGGTTCCTCGACGCGGCTTCCAGCTACTGCGACGCGGTCCAGGCTCTTGCGGAGAGCCTCGATGCGGCGGTCCTCGAATCCCGTGCCCTTCGAGCCTTCCACGCCTTTCTGGTCGACTACGTCGCTTCGGCCGATTTCGTCGCGCTGGTCGCGGAGACAAAGGAGCGGAAACGGCAGTTGGAGCAGATTCGCTATTGCACGCGAATTCGCGGAGGCCGCGTCGACGTCAGCCGCTACGAGGGACAGGCGGACTACAGCGCTGACGTCATGGAGCTCTTCGATCGTTTCAAGCAGGGCGCCGTCAAGGATTACCGCATCAACTATCGCCTGGCGCCCGGGATGAATCCCGTCGCCGCACAGGTCCTGGAACTGGTTGCACGCCTGTTTCCTGACGAGTTCCTGGCGCTTGATGAGTACTGTCATGCGCACGCGGATTTCTTCGATCCGACGGTGCGCCGCTTCGAGCGCGAGATCCACTTCTACCTCGCATATCTCGACTACATCCGGCCGCTGCGCGCGGCGGGACTCGACTTCTGCTATCCGCACGTCGCACAGAGCTCGAAGGCGATCTCCGCCACCGAGACGTTCGACCTCGCGCTCGCTCGGAAACTCGTGTCGGAACGCAGGCCCATCGTGCGCAACGATTTCCGCATGGATGGGCCGGAGCGCATCTTCGTGATCTCCGGACCCAACCAGGGTGGAAAGACAACGTTTGCCCGCACCTTCGGTCAGGTCCACCACCTGGCAAGCATCGGTTGTCTCGTGCCTGGGACCGCGGCGCGCCTGTTCTTCTACGACCGGCTGTTCGCGCACTTCGAGCGAAACGAGAACCTCACCAACCTCCGTGGCAAGCTCGAGGACGACCTGATCCGGATCCGTGAGGTGCTGCAATCGGCAACCGCCAACAGCATCGTGATCATGAACGAGATCTTCACCTCGACCACGCTGAGCGATGCGCGGTTTCTCGGCGAGAAGATCCTGCGACAGATCATGCAACTCGACGTTTTGTGCGTCTATGTCACCTTTGTCGACGAGCTTGCCTCACTCGGTGAGTCAATCGTCAGCCTGGTCAGCACGATCGTCCCCGAGAACCCTGTCGAGCGCACCTACAAGGTCACTCGAGGGCCGGCAGACGGGCTCGCCTATGCGCTCGCCATCGCGGAGAAGCACAACCTCACCTACGATCGTCTCCGGCGAAGGGTCGGTACGTGAAGACCCATCTGCTGTACGAAGACCAGGACTTCGACTTCGGGGCCGAGTTGCCGCCGAATCACGCGGACCTGGTGCAGGATCTCGAGCTCACGACGTTGCTCGAGGCAATGGCGAACGGCGACCGGTTTCTGCTCGATGTGTCCAGGCGTGTCGTCCTTGCGAGTCTCGACGACCCCCAGGCCATCGTGTACCGCCAGCAGGTCCTCGTGGACTGCATCGCCTACCCGGAGGTGATCCGGGAGATGTACGAGATTGCTGTCGGGGCGCTGGAGGACAAGCGCGGAATCTGGGGATACAACATTCACTATCCGTCGTCCATCCTCTCGGGAGCCGTCAACCAGCTCGAGACAGCGTTCGTCCGCCTCAAGCAGCTGCGCAATGTCGCCGATGACCATGTCCAGCAGTTCCGCTCGGCCGGCATGACGACGCTGTTGCACACGCTGCAGCGCGACCTTGACGACGAGTATTTCCGATCTGTGGCGCTCCACCTGAAACAGCTGCGATTTCGCGACGGGCATCTGGTCAGCGCGGAGTTGGATCGTGACAACACCGGACGTGTCTTCGTGCTCCGTTCCCCGGGGGCCGGCCGGCGGAGCTTGAAAGAGCGGCTTGGCATCGGTCCTCGAACGGTCCACACCTTCACCATCGCGCCTCGTGATGACGCCGGCTCCGCAGCGCTCGGAGAGATCATCAGTCACGGCATCGACCTCGTGGCCAATGCCGCGGCGCAATCCGCCGACCACATCTGGAGCTACATAACGACGCTCCGTGCGGAGCTGGGCTTCTATGTGAGCTGTCTCAACCTCTGGGATCGGCTCCTGCAACGAGGGCTGCCGACATCGTTCCCGGAGCCGGTCTCATGGAATGGGCGTGTGTCACCACGTCCGGCCTGCGCGAGATCTGCCTGGCGCTCCGTTCGCAGGACGAGGTCGTCGGCAACGATGTCGATGCCGACGACAGGCCACTGACCATCATCACCGGAGCGAACTCCGCAGGAAAGACGACGTTCCTCCGCAGCGTCGGTCTCGCGCAGCTCATGATGCAGTGCGGCATGTACGTGGGCGCCGGCTCGTATCGCGCGAGCGTCTGCGCCGGGTTGTTCACGCACTTCAGCCGGGAGGAGGACGCCACCATGGTCAGCGGGCGCCTCGATGAGGAGTTGCGCCGGATGAGTGTCATCGCCGATCACATCGGTCCGCACTGCCTGATCCTCTTCAACGAATCGTTCGCGGCAACCAACGAGCGTGAAGGCTCTGAAATCGGGCGTCAGGTCGTGACCGCGCTGCTCGAGGCCGATATCACCGTGTTCTTCGTCACCCATCAGTTCGATTTCGCCGACGGATTCCGCGCGCAACGCGGAGCCTCCACCCTTTTCCTCAGAGCTGAACGTCAGACGGAGGGTCGGCGCAACTACAAGCTCGCCGCGGCGGCTCCGCTTCCGACGAGCTTTGGCGAGGACGTCTACCACCGGCTCGGCGGATGGCTGGACGTCGACGATCAGAACGCGCCGTCGGCGCCGTCCACGGAAGATCGCGCGGGTGCGGCCGCGCGGTGACCGCGGTCAGTCCTGCGCCGGCAATGACAGGGCGCACGTGACGGACGGGACCCGGGCTCGCTCGTATACCACTGGATCGGTCGTTTCCCGCGACGGAACGACGATCAGCTATCGCCAATTCGGCAGAGGACCCGGCATCGTGGCGGTGCACGGCGGAGCGCAGGCGGCGCAGAACTTGACCAGGCTCGCCGAGTCGTTGTCCGACTTCACGGTGTACGTACCCGATCGCCGCGGACGCGGACGCAGCGGCCCCCCCGGGGAGCACTACAGCCTGCAGTCCGAGTGCGAGGACCTGGACGCGATTCTCTCCGCCACTGGATCGCACAACGTTTTCGGCCTGAGCTCGGGAGCGATCATCTCGCTGCAAGCAGCGCTGACCCTTCCTGCGATACGCAAGGTCGCGCTCTACGAACCGCCGCTGTCGATCAACCACTCGACACCGATCAACTGGGTGCATCGGTATGACCGTGAGGTTGCGGCGGGCAAGCTCGGATCTGCGATCGTGACTGCCCTACGAGGAACGCAGTCGGCGCCCCCGTTCTTCCAATTGGCTCCGCGCATCGTGATCGACCCGATCCTGAATGCGGCGACGCGCATCGACACAGGCAACCGTCGGATCGGCGATGCGACCGGGCCAGCACCTCCACGCGGCCGCGTGATGCGGATCGTGTTGTGGCCCATGCGGCGTGCAAACCGAAGGAACACAGCCGCGGCAGATCGGATGCGAATCACGACGATGTGCCGCTCAAGGCGCTCGTTCCCACCATGCACTACGACGCGCAACTCGTCATCGAAAGTGAGGGATCGCTGGCGTCGTTCCGCGGCGTCTCCGCCGAGGTGCTCCTGCTGGGTGGCGCAAGGAGCGCGAGCTATCTCAAGAAATCCCTGTACGGGCTCGAACATGTCCTCCCGCACGTCCAGCGTACGGAGTTTCCGGGAGTCGGTCACCTTGCCGCCGACAACAGCGGAAAGCCGGAGATGGTGGCCGGGGAGCTGCGCCGCTTCTTCACCGATCGCGCAGCCGGCTGAGGAGCGCGAAGCAATCGGCGGGACCGTGCGCCGGGCGCATCCCCGGCCCGTTACGCGGGCCGGCGCTCGAGGCCGGCGACCAAGCGGATTCCCGTCTTTGTGCCCTCGGCGTACAACTCCCCGCCACACGAGCACATGACCTGCCAGAGCGAGCCTGCCTTGCCGTCCACCCGTGTCCTGAGCTCATCCGTCCAGTCGCGCCCGCACCGGACGCATGTGATCTTTGCCAACCGTTCCGCCACTCCCATATAGGCCAACATATCGCAAGTGGATTTCATTATAGCCTGGCTATCAGTTTAGCAGGCAGCGCGGTTGACGTGGGCGGTCCCCTTCACGCGATCGTCACGGGACTATGCGAAGCGCCGTGAGAACACGGCCAACAGCCTGATTGCGAGTTGTAGGGCCGTTCACGAATTACGGGAGTCACTGGTGCGATTGCGGTCACCCCGTCCTACAACGCAGCCTCGGTCGGATGAGTCGATCCGTAGACGGGGCTCAGCCGTGCGTTGCGCGCGGCGATCTTTCTCGGACCGATCCTTGCGTCGCTGGTGATCGCGATACTGATCAGCCACCTCCTGCCACAAGCAACGGGCCCCTTCACCGCCGTCTTCTGGATCATCGTCGTCGCCGTCGGATCGCTCCTGACGCTGGTCGTCTTCGAGCGCGCCGCGCGCCGCCTGCTCCCGCTTGCGGCTCTGTTGAACGTCTCACTCCTGTTTCCAGACAAGGCGCAGGCTCGCTTCGCGGTCGCCCGCAGGACCGGCAGTCCGCGGCAACTCCAGGAGCAGCTTGTCGATGCCCGTGCGAGCGGTCGCACGGACGACGCTCAAGGCATGCAATCGGTCATCGAGCTTGTGCTCGCGCTGAGCGTCCACGACAAGGCGACCCGCGGCCATTCCGAGCGCGTGCGGGTCTTCGCCGACCTCATCGCTGACGAGCTGAAGATCGATGCTGCTGGGCAGGCTCGGTTGCGCTGGGCGGCGCTGCTGCACGACGTGGGCAAGCTCGAGGTGCCGGTCACCCTGCTCAACAAGCCGAGCGCGCCGGATGCAGGGGAATGGAAGGTGCTGCATCGCCATCCCGAGGAAGGGGCACGGCTCGTGGCGCCGTTGCTGCCATGGCTCGGTGAGTGGGGCAGAGCGGTTGTGGAGCACCACGAGCGCTACGACGGCACCGGATATCCCCATCAGCTCAAGGGTCACCAGATATCCCTTGCGGCACGGATCGTGGCCGTCGCCGACGTCTACGAGGTGATGACCGCTCCGCGTCCATACAAGCGCGCGATGAGCATCGCGGCTGCGCGCCGGAGCTCTTTCGGGTTGCGGGCACGCAGTTCGATCCGATGGTGGTTCGAGCGTTCCTGAACATCTTCGTCGGACGCCTGTGGCGGACCATCGGCTTTGGCGCGTGGGTCGGACAGATCCCGGCGATCAGCCGGCTGTGGGCCAAGCCGGACGCAGTAGGGGCACAGGCGCGTTGAGCGCCACCACCGCGACCGTTCTGACGATCGGTGCGTTGGGAACTCCGGTGCCGGCACCCACGGCGACAGGGCTCCTGACAGTCCAGCGTGCCGCATCGCACGCGACTGCTCCTCCGAGGTCACTGCCAAGGCGACCTGTTGTCCCGACCAGTCCTGCATCCGCCAAGGTGCGGCTCGACGACAGCCGGTGGCTGCCCGCCACACCCGAAGCCCGCCCCACCTCCAAAGCCGCCGAAACCGGGACCACCGCCACCCCCCAAGCCAGGACCGCCGCCGCCACCGAAACCCACGCCGCCGCCTCCTCCACCCGCTCCGTGGAGTTGCGCGACCTGTACGAACACGTCGCCGACATGCACCAATCACTGCACCAATAACAACCTCTTTTGGTGCACCACCTACTGCCTGGGCAACAACAACTGGGCTTGCACGTCGCACTGCTTCGGCAACAACAACCACGCATGCCTCACGTACTGCCTCGGCCAGAACAACTCGCGCTGCCAGAGCAACTGCCGTGCTGCCGGACCTCTCATCGATGCCGTGCCCGCGAACGGCCAACGAACTGCGGCCTCTGTTGCCCCGCGGATGGCGTCACTCAGCGATTGGCCTCGAACTTCCGGCGCAGTTTCCGACGAACGGCCGGGCCTGCGCCACGCGACTGCACGATCGTGATCAACGCCCTCGGCTTGCGCGATCGGCTCCGCAAAAAGGTCGCGCCGCCACTTCCCAGCGGCATCGCCTGCGTGACCCGCGGATGCTCGAGCACGGACGCGACCCAATGCGAATACCGCGACCGTTATGGGACCCGCTGTGACCTCGCGGGCTGCTCGATTCACACCGTGACCCGCGGCGACAACTCCTACTGCCGTCGTCACGCGAGCATCGTCGACGCGACCGCTGCACCGGACGGGTATCCGCGGGTTGCCCCCCGTCTGCATGAGCGCGGCCCCTCCCTGGTGAATTGGGTGGCGAGCGACCTTGATGCCGAGGTTCGCGCCCTGCTCAACGGTCGCCTTCACCGCGCGGAGAGCGTGGTCGCTGCGGAGAGGTGCATCTGATCCGATATCACAACCGCCACGAACGATGGGAGCGGGGCTGGCGCATCGTCGATCACACCGGCCTCGTGCTCAAGGTGACCATCTACGTCGACAACAGTGGTGACGACGCAGTGATTCACGTTTCAGTCGGCGACGCCCTGGTCGCCGCCGTTCCTCCCTGGATCGCCGACCGGCGAGCAGGCGAGGCTGTCGGGGGAACCATCGACATCGCCCGGCGCCAACCGTTCAACGAGTCGCTCGTCGCCGCCATCGCATCGGGGATCGCCCAGAGGCGCTTGTCCGGCCCTTTTGACGCGCCCACGCAGGGCACGACTGCTAACTCGTCGAGCCCGCAGGTGATCGCGGCTATCAAGCGATCCGTGCGCTTCTGTTACCGGAGAACAACCGACTGTTGGTACGAGTCGGGAGGTGCCGGGCCTAGTCTGCTCGGGTGGCTATCGCGCACCCCCAGATCCGTGCCGCGAGCACTCGAGTCCATGGCACCCCAGCTCCTCGTTGGGTCCGCGCCGTCTACGTGGGCTTGGCAGTGCTCCTCGCTGCATCTCTTGTCTCCCTGCTCGTGCGCAGCCCGACCCAGTCGATCCCGCTCCTCGATGGATGGGGGGTCGCAGCGTTCGAGCTCGTGGCCAGTTCGCTGTGCATCTGGCGCGCGCTGACGTCGCGCCGGCGAACGGTGCCGTTGCTGCTCGGTTTCGGCATCCTCGCCTGGACGATCGGCGACGCCGTCCTCGCCGCGGAATCGGCCGGCGGCGCGACACCTCCCGTTCCCTCATTCGCTGATCTCTTCTATCTCTGCTTCTACCCGCTCGTGTATGTCGCGCTGGTGCTTCAGACTCGGAGAAACCTCAACGGGCTGGGTGCTGCCACCTGGCTGGATGGTGCTGTCGCCGGCCTCGGCGCAGCTGCGCTTTGCGCCTGCTTCGCGTTCACCACAGTGCTGCATTCCGTGGGCGGGAGCACGCTATCAGTCGCGACCAATCTCGCCTATCCGGTCGGCGATGGCCTGTTGCTCATCCTCGCCGTCGGCGGCACGGCCATCATCACCGGCCGGAACAAAACCCAGTGGTTGCTGATCGCGGGCGCGATTGGCGTCACCGCAGTTGGCGACACCTTCAACCTGTTCTCGGGTTCAGGAGCGCCCTCCCAGATCGGGATCATCTTCAACGGCATCGCGTGGCCGTGCGCCGTCCTGCTCATCTCGATTGCCGTATGGGTCCGCCCACTCCAGCGAAGCCCGCTTGCCAGCCGCGAAACCCCCGGATTTCTGCTTCCGGGCCTCGGCGCCAGCGCCTCGCTCTCGATCCTCGTCGCCGACACGCTGCATCAGGTGAGCCCGGTGGCCGTGGGCCTTGCCACGGCGACGCTGATCACCGTCGGGGTCCGTCTTGCCCTGTCAGTCCGCGACCTGCGCATCCTCACGGAAAAGCGGCACCGTCAGTCCATCACGGACGACCTGACGGGGCTGGGCAACCGCCGGCAGCTCTTCGATCTGCTCGACGCCTACTTCGCCGATTACGCTGACCCGGAGACGCCGGATGGCCAGCTATCGCTCCTGTATGTCGACCTGGATCATTTCAAGGAGATCAACAACTCGTTCGGCCACTCCGCCGGCGATGAGTTGCTCCGGCAGTTGGGGCCGCGCCTCATCGCTCGTCTTCGGGACACCGACGTCCTCGTGAGGGTCGGCGGCGATGAGCTTGCGGTCCTGATACCGGACACCAACCCCGAGTACGCGGCCGGTGTC
This sequence comes from Candidatus Dormiibacterota bacterium, assembly GCA_963833055.1. GTDB lineage: Bacteria > Chloroflexota > Dormibacteria > Aeolococcales > Aeolococcaceae > Palsa-851. The sequence continues at coordinate 113,284 of CAWHWM010000003.1, forward strand.
GCGCAGCGGCTGATCGCCGACCTTGACCAGCCGTTCAAGCTCGACAAGATCAGCGTCCGAGTTGGCGCCAGCATCGGCATCGCGAACGCGCCGACCGATGCCACCGACAGCGCGGGACTGCTGCGCTGCGCCGACCTGGCCATGTATCGCGCCAAGCTCGGACCGGATCCGTACGAGATCTATCGCCGCGACCTCGACGATGACGGCAACCGCCTGCGTTTGGTCGACGAGTTGCGTGACGCGATCGTCGGCGGCCACCTCGAGGTGTACTACCAACCGCAGATCGACCTCGTCACGGGCGAGCAGACCGCCATGGAGGCCTTGGTGCGGTGGCCCCATGAGCGACTTGGACTCATCCCTCCGCTCGACTTCATCCCGCTTGCGGAAGAAGCGGGGCTCATGCAATCTCTGACTGCGCTCGTGCTCGAGCGCGCGGTTGCCCAATGCGCCGCCTGGCGAGCTGCCGGACGCGTGTTGTCGGTGTCCGTCAATGTCTCGGCGACCAACCTCCTCGATTCCGGTTTCAGCCAATCGGTGATGGATCTGCTTGCCCGCTACGACATCGAACCAACCTCGCTCATCCTTGAGATCACCGAGACGACGATCATCAGCGACTTCGAGCTCTGCAAGGACGTCATCACCCAGCTTCGAGCCCTTGGACTCGGTGTCTCGATCGATGACTTCGGCGCAGGCGTCACCTCGCTTGCGTACCTCGGAAGCCTCGCCGCCAGCGAACTGAAGCTCGACCGGAGCTTCCTGTCCAATTCGCAACCGGGGACACCGAACGAAACCTCGCTCTCGTTCGCGCGACGATTGCGCTGGGACACAAGTTGAACATGCGAGTGGTGGCGGAGGGAATCGAGGATATCGGGGCCCTCAACCTGATCGCGGCGATCGGGTGCGATCTCGCGCAGGGCTACTTCATCAGCGAACCGATGCGCGCGCGCGACCTCGCCGTCCCAGCGGCGCGATTCGAAGACCTCCCACCGTCGGAAAACGAGGTCGCGTAACACCCAGACGGCCGTCGCGCATTCCTGATCCGCACCACCGTCGACGGGAACCTGTTCTCGGTAGCGAACCTGCAGACATCGATCAGAGATCAGGGGCCTTCGTACGTGCAGGTCTGGTTCGGCAGCGGGGTCACGCCGCGATACGTGCAATTCCGCGAGGCGCCGGGCTGCGTGCCGGGGAGATAGAAGTTGCTGTCGTCGAACCCCTGGCCGGTGCTGACCGCCACAAGATCCGGTGGTTCCTGATACCAGGTGTCCGGCACGCCCTTGAGCGCCGCTGACATGTACACGTTCCAGATAGGTGCCGCACCGCTATACCCCGAGATGACGCCGTCGAGGTGTCCACAATCCGGGTAGTCCGGGTGCGCCGGCTTGAGGCCGTACTTGGCAAGATCACTGGGGCTGAACGGATACGTATTGTCCACCTCACCCGGTTCCACGATGTGTCCCTTGCGAATCTGCGCAGCCATGTACGCGTAGTCCTTCGGCTGCAGACAGCTCCGCTGCGCGTTGCCGACCCAGACGGCCGTGAGAAAGTCCGGCGTCCAGCCGACGGTCAGGTTGTCCATGTAGTAGTCGGCTGTGCCGGTCTTGGCACTGACCCGGCGCGGGTTCAGCGTCAGCAGTCCGTTCTTGCCGAACTCCTCACGGCGGTTGTTGTCGTTGCTCGTGATCGCATCCATGATGTACGCCACGTTGGCCGGGATCACCTGATGGCCGGCCGCCGCGGGGTTGTAGGTCCAGACCGTCTTCCCGGTGACCTGCGCTGTGATCCGTGAGACCGGCATGGGGTTGTGCTGCACCCCCAGATCGCCGAGCGTGGCGGCACCGTCGGCAAGATCGAGCAGCGTGATGCCGCAGGTGAGCGATCCGAGCGTTGCAGCCCACTGGTACTGGGTCGGCCAGTTCACATCCTGGTCGTCGGGACCGCAGTTCTGATCGAGCGAGCTCGCGCCCATCGCCAGCTCGGTGTTGGCGATGTATTGCGTGCCCGTTGCGTACTCCGTCTTGACTGCGGGGATGTTGAACGAGTTGCCGAGACAGTCCTTGAGCTCGCACACACCATGCGTCCGGCGGTCGTCGTCGTACGGACGATACGGGGGGCTCCCGGGGATGGGAAACGGGTGAGATGGCGTCCAGGAGCGGCGTCGTCATCGTGAATTTCGTCGATGCTATCGCGGCCGTATACGTGAACAGCTTCGTGGTCGACCCCATGTTCAGCTGGACAGCCGCCGCTTCGTTCACCTGACCGAAATATGGATCGCTGTAGTTCCACGTGCCGACCATTGCAAGGACCTCACCGTTCTGCGGATCCATGCTCACCAACGCACCGTCGCCCATGTTCTCCTTGAGGCGCTCCTGGGACACCACCTTGGTGACCGTGCTCTGTGCAAGGTCCTGGTCGGCCTGATTGATCGTGGTGTAGATCTGGTACCCGCCGGGATGGGCGTACTGCGGGAAGTTCGCGTTCAAGTAGGTCTCGAGGTAGGAGATGAAGTCGGGGTCGTCGTTGGGCTCGGACTGGGTCCACGGATGCACCACCAGCGCTTCCTTGTATGCGGCGGCCGCCTGTGCTTGCGTGATGTCACCGCTCGCGACCATCGCCTGAAGGACTGCTTTCTGCCGTGACTTCGCAAGTGGATTGATGGCGTCGTGCGCGTTGTGGATCAGTGGGTTGTAGGAGGTGGGCGATTTTGGAAGACCCGCGAGCAACGCTGCCTGCGCCAGATCCAGCTGGCTCGCAGGGATCTGGAAATACAGCTCCGCCGCAATGCCCACGCCGACCGCGTAATTGCCATAGAAGATGCGATTGACATACATGTCGAGGATCTGGTCTTTGGTGAAGTTGAGGGAGATCTCGTTGCCGAGCACGATCTCCTTGATCTTGTAATCGATGCTCTGCGGCGGATCGGCGCCACCATAAAGGCTGATCTTCGCCAGCTGCTCGGTGATCGTCGACCCACCTTGCAGGGTGCCGTCCTGGTTCGTGACATCAGCAACGCCAACTCCACGAGACGGGCGAGATCCCAGGAACCCTCGCTGTAGAAGTCGTGGTCCTCAATCGCGACGATCGCCTCCTTGAAAAGCGGCGAGATCTGGTCGAGATCCACATGGATATGCCGGTATCCCTCGTTGTGGAAGACGTGGATCGGGCCACCCGTGAAGTCGTACACGTCCGTGTCGATCTGGGGCTCCATGTTGGTGATGGTCGCCGCATCGGGCAGCTGGCTCGAGTACGCGTTGTATCCCGCGAACGCTGCGCCGACCGTGCCCGCGCCAACGGTCGCGCACACGGTGATCGCGATGAGCACGATGCGAAGGACCCGGCTGGGTGTTCGAGGGTTTCGCAGGTGCAGATAGGCGCTCGCGCGCCGGCGGCGCAATGCTGCTCGAGCCGCGGCCCGCGCGCGGCTGTCCGGGAGAGCTCCTTCGGGGCGCCGCGCTCTGGCCTCACTCCCAGCTCTCACTGCCACTGGTTAGTGTAAGTCTACCTGATACCCGCGCTACCACCCTGTCCGCTGCGTAAAGATGCGGTTATGGGCCTGTGGTGGATCCCGCCGACGTTGCGCGGATACCGCCCGTCATGGGTTGGCGCTGATGTCGTGGCCGCCCTCTCGCTGGTCGCTGTGGCGCTCCCGTCGCAGTTGGCCACTGCGCAGCTGGCCAAGGTCCCCGTGGTGGTCGGCCTCTACGCCTTCTTCGCGGGGTCATTGCTCTACGCCCTCCTCGGCACCGATCGGCACCTCTCGGTGGGAGCGGATTCCACCATCGCCCCGGTGCTGGCCGTCGGCGTGGCATCAGTCGCAGCGGCGGGGAGTACCAACTATGTGACTGCGATGGCGCTGACCGCGCTGCTCGTCGGCGTCCTTCTGGTCCTGGTCGGCGTGGCCCGTCTCGGATGGATTGCCGAGCTGCTGTCGACACCCGTCACCACGGGAGTGCTGGCGGGGATCGCCATGCCGATCGTCCTACGACAGATCCCCGTCCTTCTCGGCGTCGGCACCGGCGCAACGACAACTCTCGACGCGATCCGCACAACGTTCGACCACCTGGGCCAGGTCAACCCGTGGACGCTCGGCGTCGGGATCAGGGTGCTCGCGGTGATCGGTGTGGCGCAGGCCATCAGCCAGCGCCTGCCGGGGCCGTTGCTCGCGGTGGTGCTGTCCATCCTCGCCGTGGTCGCGCTCAACCTGGCCACGCATCACGGTGTCTCCGTCATCGGCACCGTCCACGGGGAATCGCTCCGCTTTCAGCTGCCGCTCTCCGCATGGTCCGACGTGACGCAGCTGCTCCCCACGGTGCTCACCGTGGCCTTCCTGTGCATCGCTCAGACAGCGGCGACCATCCGTGTATCCAAGGACACCACCGCACCAAGCCCCAGCGACTTCAACCGCGACTTGATCGGCGTCGGCGCGGGCAGTATCGCGGCCGGATTGGCCGGCGCCTTCGCGGTGGATGCGAGCCCGCCCAACACTGCGGTCACGACTGCTGCCGGGAGTCGCTCACAGCTCACCAATGCGATGGCAGCTGTCGTGGTGCTCGGTTGCGCGTTCGCGCTGACCGGCCCGCTCGCGAACCTGCCCCAGGTGACGCTTGCAGCGACGCTCATGTTTCTCGCCACCAAGCTCCTGCGTTTCGGCGAGCTGCGCGCCATCCTCCACTTCGCCCGCATCGAGTTTCTTCTAGCCGGAGTCACGCTGCTTGTCGTCGCGTTTGTGGGGATCGAGCAGGGTGTGCTGGTCGCAATGGCGCTCTCACTGGCCAAAGCCAACCAGGCGATCGTTTCGGCCACGCGACACTGAGCTCGGCCGTGAGCCTGGCACCGATCACTGGATCCCACGCGACATCGGCCGCAAGACAGAGGAGGTGCCTGGCGTTGTCGTGTATCTCGCGTATGCGGCGCTCTGGTACGGCAACGCCGATTACGTGCGCTCGCGGATCGAGGAGCTTGTCAACCGGGCGCCGGCTCCGGTGCATGCAGTGATCATCGACGCGAACGCAATTGCCGACATCGACTACACCGCGCTGCAGACACTGCGCGGCTTGATCGCTGAACTCGCGCAGCGGAAGATCGTGGTGGGGATTGCCCGCGCATCGCACCTAGTGCACCACGACCTCAAGCACGGCTCGGTCCTCAACCTGCTCGGTGTCGATCGTCTATGCGTCCGTCGCGGAGGCCGTCGCCGCGCTGAGCCCGCCGCACGCAAAGCCGTAGTCGGCGCTCAGCCGCGCGCGCCTCGTGCCATCTGATCCACGACGCTCGCGGGCAGCGCTGGGTCCGCAACCAGCGCATCGGCGCGCGGCGTGCCAAACGCAAGGCTCACTGGTATCTCGCCGCCCCACACCGGCAGACTTCGGTCCGCGGCGCTGTCGCTCGGAGCTCCTGTGCGCATCTTGGTGGAGAGATGGTCGAGCGGCAACGCGAGCACAAGCGTGGTGGCGATCTCCTTGCGGCTGGGCTGGCGTGCCTCGTCCCAGCGGCCCGGCAGCACGTGCTCCACCAGGCAGCGCATGGCTTCCAGCTTCGCCACGGAACCGACGACCTCGGTTGCCGAGCCCGCGATCACCACGGATCGATAGTTCATGGAGTGCGAGAAGACGGAGCGCGCGAGCACCAGACCGTCGAGCAGGGTCACCGTGACCGACACGTCGATGCCGCAGGCCAGACCGCGGATCATGCGGCTCGCCGGCAGCCGTGCAGGTAGAACGTCTCGCCATCGCGGGCATACATGGTTGGGATGACCCATGGACGGCCATCCGCGACAAACCCGACGTGGCAGATCAGCCCTTCGTCGAGGATGGCGAGCGCAGCGGCGCGGTCAGCAACCGCGCGCTCAGGGTGCCGTTGGACCTTCATCGCCCGAGCGAGATCGTCGCCTATGTCCAATTTTGTACCACTACGAACTAACCAACGTTGCAGCACAACCCTATCAAAACGAGACGGGAAAATCCTCCCTCATTTCGTCGCGGTGACCACCGCGTGGATCAGCTTGGAGAGCTCGTGGACCTCTCGCGTGAGGTTGGTGTTCAGCTCGAGCGTCTGGCCGAGCTTGAGCTCGACGTCCCGGATCTGCCGCCCCTGTGCTCCGATGCTCGCAAGTGTGGCTTCCAGGTTGCGCTCGGAGCGATTGGATGATGCTCCCACCAGGAAACCGATGTAGAGCTCCGCAACGGTAGTCACGAGGTTGAGCGGAAAGTTGAAACCGGTGGACGTGAACCAGACGGGCAGCCACGTGCCGCTGGCAATCCTTGTTCCACCGAAGGCGAAGAGCAGCGTCCAGCCGACGACGAGCACGATCCAGACCGCGATATTTGTGGGCGTGCCCATCCCGTAGCTGACCCTGTCCGCGATTCGCTGAAACAGGGAGAGTTTCTCGGACGCCGGCGGCGGCGCCTGCTTTCCTGGCTGGGGGACGGTGGTGTCAGACATGTCGTCTCCTTGTGCCCATTAATCCCTGGTGGATTCTGCGGGGACCGTCGCGCATGGTCGTTAGCCTTCGGGAGCGTCTGACGTGGAATCGGATGACTTCGCGGACATGCTCCGCTGACACGTACTTCATGAGCACAGTTGCTTCGCGTCGAAGGCGGGCGCCGGCATCCGAGTGCCCATGCTGCTCATAACGATCAGCCTCGCAGAGTCGCTCGTCGATCTCAGCTTGCAGGATGGTGCGGACGTCACTTGCGGAGAGGTCGCGGCGCGCCGCCTCCGTCGAGCCAGGCCCGGAGGTCGCGCCGGCGATCCGCCCGCCCACTGATGCCCCGGCGTTCTCGACCGGGGCGACAACTGACTCGGCATTTTCAATGGCGGCCAAAGCCGTGCGGAGAGCAGTGATCGCACCTGACCGACGAGCCTTTATCGCAGCGATAAGGTCGTTGCGAAGCGCTGCTCGCACTGCATCGTCGGTCCCTGCGGACTGACGGTCAATGGCGCGACTCATTTCCGACCCTGGGACAAACGTCTCGTGGTCACCGCAGCGCAGGGTACGCGATCGAGCCGCGAGCGACAACCAGGTGCAATCGGTGCGCGTGCGCCGGCGCAATCATCGCGCGTGACAGCTGACCCGTCATCGTTTGGTCAGGAGGGTGTGCGCGGTATCAAAACGTCGTGGAATCTCGCGAACAACTCTGGCAGCCATCGCTCTTCGCACAGGGCGAGGCACATCCCGACCCCGACTTCTCAGGGCTCGTCCGGCACGAACTCGATTCGACGGCGTGGGTGGATCATGTCCCCGGCTGGCTCGACGGAGCAGATGCACTGTTCGAGGATTTGCTGCGCTCGACCCCGTGGCAGGCGACGACGCAGGAGCTCTACGGCAAGGTCATGGTCACACCGCGACTGGTCGCACGGTGGGCCACGCCCGATGACATCAGGGCGCTGCCCCCTGTCATCGAGCGCATGAGACAACTGCTCGTGGCGCGCTACCGGCGTCCATTCAACTCGGTGGCTGCGAACCTGTATCGCGATGGGCGCGACTCGGTCGCATGGCACGGCGATCACATCCCCGCCCGGATCGTCGATCCGGTTGTCGCGACGGTCTCGCTTGGGCACCCCCGCCGCTTTGCGATGAAGCCACGCGAGGGAAAGACCGGGCTGTCGCTTGCGCTTGGCATGGGCGACCTCGTTGTCATGGGAGGAAGCAGCCAGCGCACATGGCTCCATACAGTTCCCAAGGTCGCGGCAGCGGGGCCGCGAGTTAGCGTCGCCTTCCGGCATTCCACCGGCTGAGTTGCCCGAGGCGAGCCGACCCAGGACGCCGTGCGCCTGCTCGCATGGCATGTGCTCGACCATCACGACCTGGACTGGCCGCGAGGACCCCAAACGCTTGACAATGCTCGCCAACTCTTCCGCCGTTCCCAGAGAAACACCTATCCCACACGGTGGTGCACTTCTTATTCCGACTATCAGGAGAGCAGGGTAGGCTTCGCTGATGCCAAAGCTGTTCAAGCACCTCCGCGAGGAACATCCCTCGCCACCCGTGAGCCTCGCGAAACCGCCTCGCTTCTGGATGGAGCAGCCCTTGCGGTCATCGCGGTGGTGTGCCTCGCGCTGACGTCCTTCTTCGGAGGTGTCGGCACCAGCAACGTTCGCGACCGCGTCATCGCCATCACCGCGGCGGTGCTGTTCGTCATCCTCGCGCTGCTGGCCACTCGAAGCATTCGGGCGGCTGTACCGGGTCACCGCCGCCCGTGGCGGGGTGGCGGCCGGCAGCGTGGTACGCCTCGTGGTCAGCGTCGTCGGGTACACGTTGACCGCTGTCGTCGGGCTGGGAATGCTCGGTCTCCCCTTCGAACGGTGCTGCTCGGCGGAGCGGTGATGGGCGTCATCCTGGGGATTGCCGCCCAGCAGGCCCTCAGCAACACGTTCGCCGGTGTGGTGCTGCTCGTGGCACACCGTTCAACCCTGGCGATCACATACGGATACGCTCCGGGGCGCTCGGCGGTGAATTTGACGGTGTCGTTCTCGCGATGGGTCTGACGTACGTGACCGTGAGCACGAACTCCGGTGTCCTGAGCATTCCCAACTTATCGATGCTTTCCAGCGCCGTCGGCCCATGGATCCCCCTCCACCACCGGCGCCTGCTGTCGCCGATCCCCCGCCGGTCACCGCAGCGAAGCGCAGCGTCACACCTTGATCGTCAGCTCAACCTCCTAGCGCAGGCGGATTGACAGGTAGGCGCTGCTCGTGCGAACTCGATTCGAGGTACGCCGGTTGCGACCACTGTCTGACGAACGCGCATCACCTGTGCGTGCACAAACTCCGTGCCAATCAGCGTTGTGCTCCTTGATGGCTGTAGCGAGAACGAGCGTCGACACGCGAAGCCATGTACCTGTCGGTCTGCTTTCAACAATTGGCACACCGTCGGCATTCGAACACAGTCGTGTTTACGAGCCATTATCCGAATCCCCTCACCCGTTGGTGTGAATTTTCGCCTGCGCTCTAGCGCTGCGTGAAACCGGTATGTATTTTCGAGTCAAGTGTCATTCGCACGTTCTCAGGAGGCGCATATGCTTTCGAAACGATTGTGGGTGAGGAGGAGCGTTGTCGGAGTCGCCGGTATGGCGGCAGTCGTTCTCGCAGCGTGCGGGAGCACCACCGGTAGCAGCGGGCCTGCTGTCACCAAGACGTCGGCGACGTTCGCTGAAGGCCCTGGTGCCCAGCCGAACTACATCTTCCCGCTCACGTCGCTGGGATATTTCAGTGTCGCCAACCTCAGCCAGTTCCAGTACCTCATGTACCGGCCGCTGTACTGGTTCGGCGACAACGGTCAGGTCCAGCTCAACAGCAGCCTGAGCCTCGCCGATCCGCCCGTGTACTCCGCGGACGGCAAGCAGGTGACCATCACCCTCAAGGGATGGAAGTGGTCGGACGGGACCCAGATCACCGCGCGCGACATCCAGTTCTGGCAGAACCTCGTGACAGCCAACAAGGAGAACTGGCCGGCTACTCGCCTGGCGAGTATCCCGACAACGTGCTCAGCACCACGATCAACCCCAACAACCCGCTGCAGATCACGTTCAATCTCAGCCAGGCGTACGGCTCGTACTTCTTCACGTACAACGAGCTGAGCCAGATCACCCCGCTCCCCCAGCACGTCTGGGACAAGGAGTCAGCCACCGGACCTGTCGGCAACTACGACGAGACCCCGGCCGGCGCGCAGGCGGTCTACAAGTTCCTCGACTCGCAGTCGAAGTCCATCTCGACCTATGACACCAACCCGCTCTGGCAGGTCGTGTCGGGTCCGTGGAAGCTGAAGTCGATGGACACCGCGGGCGACGTCTCGATGGTCCCGAACCTCGGGTACGGTGGACCGATCAAGCCGACCCTCAAGCAGTTCAACGAGGTTCCGTTCACCAAGGACACCGCCGAGTTCGACGAGCTCAAGTCGGCCACGTCAGTGACGAATACAACGATCGACTGGGGGTACATTCCGGACGCGGACGTGCTCCAGAAGGGCACGCTGAGCAATATCTACAACTTCTCAGTGTGGCCGGGCTGGCAGATCACGTACTTCCCGGAGAACTTCACCAACCCGACCAGCGGTCCGATCTTCAGGCAGCTGTACTTCAGACAGGCGATGCAGGATCTGGTCGATCAGAACACCTTCATCCAGAAAGCCTTCTTCGGATACGGCTATCCGACGTATGGACCGGTGCCGACCAAGCCATCCTCGAACTTCGTCGACTCGTTCGAGAAGAGCAATCCGTATCCGTACGACCCGAGCAAGGCCATTGCACTGCTGAAGGCCAACGGATGGACCGTCGATGTCGGCGGGGTCAGCACGTGCACCAACCCAGGCACCGGAACAGGCCAGTGCGGCGCCGGCGTCAAGCAGGGTGCGAAGGCTTCGTTCAGCCTCCAGTATCTGAGCGGGACACCCGCTCTCGACCAGGAGATGGCGCAGTTCAAGACCGAGTTCGCGCAGGCGGGCATTGCGATCAACCTCTCTACCGCACCGTTTGACACGGTCATCGGCAACGCAGCGCCGTGCAAGACCGGTCAGGCATGCAACTGGGACATGGAGTTCTGGGGTGGTGGGTGGATCTACGCACCAGACTACGAGCCGACAGGCGATGAGCTCTGGTCGTGCACCGGAACCGGCGCCAACATGCAGTACGCGGGCTCGAACTACGGTGGGTACTGCGACCCGCAGGCGCAGAGCGATATCGAAGCGACCGAGACGAGCAGCAACGTGCAGGCCATGTACACGTACGAGGACTACCTCGCCAAGAACCTTCCAGTCATCTGGATGCCGGTCAACTACGCGCAGTTGAACATGATCAACAAGGATCTCAAGGGGACCCAGCCGCTGGATCCGCTCCTGCAGATCTACCCAGAGAACTGGCGCTGGTCCTGAGCTGACCCGCTGGTTCTCACCACAGCAATTGAGGGGTGCCGGCTGGAGCCGGCATCCCTCTTCTGTATTGATTGGATCGACGACGGCCCGCGCCCTTGCCGGCGCCGCACAGCAGGCCGCGAAACCTACAGAGGGGACTTGAGCTTTCGCCAGCCACCGGCCCGGTTGTTGGCAACGATCGCGCGGAAGATACCGGCAAGCGCGTCGCGGTTCAGCCGTTCACCCTCACGAATCGCAACGGTCCGGCCTGTCTTGTTGTCATGGCCGCCCGTGATGATGCCGTGGGGATCCGCGACGATACCGCCGTCATACAGAAAGACGTTGACGTGGTCCTTCGCCGCGAGGAGTGCGCAGATGTTGCCGCTGAGCACGAAATACGGCTGGACAGTGCGCTTGATCGTCTCCGTCACCTCAGGATCGATGGAATGCACAAGATCGCGAACCTCGTGGCACACGCGGCGCTGCCACAGGGGAAGCGGATCGATATAGGCGTCGACGCGCGGGTCAGTCCGGTAGGCCGTCATCAGTGTCCAGCCTCGGTATGGAGTCGCAGCAGCGCAGCCACCGACGCAGTATATTCATCATATTCAGCACGCGCTGAAGATACCGAAGGCAGGAGCCCTCCATGGAGGCGGTTGCAGTGGTGCAGGCGGTGGGCCATCCGACGCCGGTGCACGCGGTGGCACGGCGCAACCGGCGAGGAGCACACGGGTGAAAGCCGCCGAAGAGCAGTGCATCGAAGACATGGCCCAGCTCATGGTGTCGTGGGGCCTGCCGCGCACCACCGGACGCGTCTACGGGCTGCTGTTGTTGCAGTCGGCGCCAACCGATCTTGACGAGATGGTGGCTCTGATCGATGTCTCAAAGAGTGGTGCGTCCATTGCGGCACGCCAGCTCGTTGCGCTCGGGCTTGCGCGCGCTTCAGGGGACGAGGGTCACGTCGCGTGCGCTACCAAGCGCTCTACACGCTTGATGCCATCTTCGCTGCGCGAGCTGCCCAGATGCACGAGCTCCTCAAACAGCTTCGGCAGGGCGCCGAGGCTGCTTCGATCGCCCCGGCTCGCAGTCACTTGACGGAGATGGCAAACGGCCTGGAACTGTGGATCGTGACGGCCTCTCAGTTGATGAACTCGGCGAATTGCCGGGAAGGAGTGAGCGATGACATCGGCGACTGCCGCGCTGCATACGGAGAACTTGACCAAGCACTACGGATCGGTCGTCGGGCTGGATTCGCTCAACCTCGACGTTCAGCAGGGTGAGGTGCTCGGGTACCTCGGTCCCAACGGTGCCGGCAAGACGACGACCATCAGGTCAATCCTCGGCTTGATCAGGCCGACGTCCGGGAGCGCCGAGATCTTCGGTATCGACACACAGGAACAGACGGTCGAGTCGCACAAGCGGGTGGCGTATGTTCCCGGTGAGGCGAGCTTCTGGCCGAGCCTCACCGGGATCAAGACTCTGCATCTGCTCGGCAAGGTCCACGGCAGCGTCGACATCCCGTTTCGTGACGAGCTGATTCAACGTTTCGACTTCGATCCTTCTCGCAAGGTGCGCACCTACTCGAAGGGCAATCGCCAGAAGATCAACCTGATCGGAGCCCTGGCGACGCGCGCCGATCTTCTGATCATGGACGAGCCCACAAGCGGGCTGGATCCGATCATGGAACAGGCTTTCCGGCACAGCGTCGTTGAGGCGAAGGGGCGCGGGCAGACGATCTTTCTGTCGTCGCACATCCTCGAGGAGCTCGAGGCGCTCTGCGACCGCATCGGCATCCTTCGGAGCGGCAAGCTCATCGAGCTGGGAACGCTTGCGGAGATGCGTCATCTCTCCGCCCTGACCGTCGAAGCGACATTCGAAGGCGCCCCGCCCCCACTGGATCATGTCGAGGGTGTCAGCAACGTGCAGGTCGAGGGGAGCCACGTCACATTCAACGTCCGTGGTGCCGTTGATCCCGTCCTCCGGGTGATCGCCGACCATCATCCGATTACCCTGCTGAGCCGCCAGCCGTCACTGGAGGAACTCTTCCTTGCGCTCTATGGAGCGCCTGATGGCAGTCCGGCGCCGGATCACCAATGACCACCGTGACTGCGACCAGCCGGTCCGGGCCGTCACGCACGGCATTTCGTTCGCCGGCCACCGTGATCGGCCGTCTGGTTGCCCGCCGGACGTGGCGTTCCGCGGCGATCTGGGCCGTCATCTTCGGCATCTACGCAGCGTCAAAGGCAATCGGTGCCGCCGACGTGTATCCAACTCCTGCCGCGTTACGTGCAGCGGCGCAGCAGCTCTCGAGTGACGCGGGGATCAACGCGCTGATCGGCCGTCCCCTCTATCTCGGCACGCTGTCCGGTGAGATCCAGTGGAACGTGCTGCAGATCATGGCCACCCTCGGAGCCATCTGGGCGCTCCTGGCTGCGACAAAGTATTTCCGTGGCGAGGAGGATGCGGGGCGCTGGGAGATCCTGGTCACGGGTCCCACCACTGCACGTTTGGCGGCGGCGAACGCCCTCGGCGGACTCTTCGTCAGCACGGCGTTGCTCTTCGCGATTTCAGCGATTCTCTTCATCGGTGCCGGCGCCGACAAAGTGGTGGACGTCCGTCCTGGGCCGATGGTTCTCCTGGCGCTTGCCGTGGCGCTCGGCTGCGCGATGTTCGCGGCTGTCGGGGCACTGACCAGCCAACTCCTCCCGGCACGTGGGCGTGCAGCCGGCTTGGCCGCCGGTGTCCTGGGTGTTTCCTTCCTCCTGCGCTCGATGGGCGATATCACGTCGGCGCACTGGTTGCTGGACATCACCCCGTTGGGCTGGTTGGAACAGATCTCTCCGCTGACGCACACGTCGTCTTTCTGGATCCTTCCACCGCTGGCGTTCATCGTCGTCTGCGGAGGGCTGACGGTTTTCTTCGCCGGCCGGCGAGACCTGGGTTCTGGCGTCTTCACGGTGAGCGACTCCTCGCGGCCGCACACGCGGTTGCTGGGCGGTCCACTCGCAGCGGCGGTGCGGCTGACGCGTGTCTCGAGCGTGCTCTGGGTTGTGGTCCTCCTGCTGGTCGGAGCGCTGTACGCGTCCTTTACCAATGGCGCCGTCTCGTCGTTGGCCACATCGTCGAGTGCGCAGCAGATCTTTCAACACCTCGTGCATGTCAACAGCGCGGCGTTCGCACGGGCATACCTCGGTCTCGCCTTCTTCATCCTCCTGACGTTGATGTGCGTCTATGCGGCCACCGCAGTCGGAGCCATCCGGGACGAGGAGGCGTCAGGACGGCTGGACAATCTTCTCGTCCAGCCCGTGAGTCGCCTCCGGTGGCTCGGAGGGCGAACGGCTGTCGTCGCTGTCGTGATCGTCATCGCCGGGGTTGCCGGTGCGCTCGGAGCATGGCTCGGTCTCGGCAGTCAGAACAGCGGCGTCTCGTTCACGACCCTCCTCGAAGCCGGCGCGAATGCGATGGGGCCCGCGCTGTTCATTCTCGCCGCGGGCGTCTTTGCCTTCGGTATCTGGCCGCGCCGGACGATCATCGTCGCGTACGCCGTTCTCGGGTGGTCGTTCCTCATCGTGATGCTGAGCAGCGGGATCAACATTCCAGATTGGATTCAGGACACGTCGTTGTTGCACCACATCGTCTTCGCTCCGGCAGCGTCACCCGATTGGGCGACAAATCTCGTCGTGCTGGTCATCGCCGCCGGAATCAGTGCCGCTGGAGGCGTGCTCTTCATCCGGCGAGATCTGCAGGGAGAGTGATTCCCACCGCGGGAGCTACCGGTGCTTATGAGGGACCCACCTCGGATTGGGTCCGCCGGTGAGGGACGACAACGTTCATCACCCGGACCCGGCGGCTTCCCCGGGGCCGCGTGCCGCGCAGCGTCCGCCCTCGATACGGGTCGAGCACCGCCCCCAACTCCTGCGACAACCCGCTGGACTTCTTCGACGCTCAGCCAGAGGTCCGCAGTGTTCATCGCAGCGGCATTCCGCCATTCCTCGGGCTCGGTGTGCGCGGCTTCGATGAATTCCATGCCCACCGTTCGTGTCGAGTTGAAGTAGACGCCCGTCACCGCGGACGTCGCTGATGCTGCGGCCGGCGTCGAGGCGTCCAGGTCGACCGTGATCGGCCGTGCGGCCGTCCGCCAGGGGCGCTCCCGACCGTCCGGCCGCGGTGGTGCTGGTTCGATGATCCCGTAGCGCTCCAGGAACTTCAGGTGGTACGCGGTCGCGCTGGCACTGAGACCGGTCACGGCAGCGCACTCGGTGGCGGTCAGCTCATCGCCCGCCGACAAGCGCGTCGAGGATTGCCAGCCGGGCTGGATGAGCCCAGGCGCGGATGCCCCGAGGGTCGTCAACCCGAAGCGGGGCACCGTCCCCGCGTGAGATCACCCGGTCATCCTCCTCTGGCATCGAGCTCAAGCCTACTCCTTGACATCCGAGTTGTTCAGCAAATACTGTTCAACACATGCTGAATATTACGGCAGGACGCCGGGACCTGATCGTGGCGCTCGGCGGACGAATGATCTCGACCTTCGGCGACGAGGTTGCCCTGGTCGCCCTGACCCTCCGTCTTCAAGCTGACGGTGCCCATCCGTACGAGGTCGGCGTGCTGCTCGCCGCCGGCGTGATCCCACTCCTCTTCCTCTCCCGCCCGGTGGGTCGCCTTGTGGATACCCACGACTCACGACGTCTGCTCGTTGGTGCCGGTCTGATCGAGGTGGGATGCACGGTGCCGCTGATCCTCGTGCACTCCGTCGTGGTCATCGTGCTGCTGGTCGCATTGCTTGGCGCGGCTGCGTCGGTGACCGCCGCCACGTGGACCGCGCTCGTCCCGCGGATCGTTGGCGAGGACCATGTCGGCAAGGCGGTCGCGGCTCAGCAGTCACTGAATGCCCTTGTCCTCGTCGGCGCCCCTGCTGTCGGCGGCCTGCTCGCCGGTGCGTTCGGAACCGGGCTGCCCCTGGCCGTCGATGCGGTCACGTTCGCTGTCTTGACGCTGGCGGCGGCGCTGGTTCGCACACGGCGGCGACCGGCTGGACTGGTGGCCGACGCTCCCTCGGGACGCGCTCGGGGTGGCTTCGAAATCCTGCGCAGCGACCCGGTACTGGCGCCGCTCACTGTCGGCCTGGGACTGGTGGTCCTCCTGGTCGGAATGGTCGACGTGGTGCTCGTCTTCCTGATTCGCGAGACGCTCCACGCCGGCGGCGTCTGGTACGGAACCGCGATGGCCGCATGGATGGCGGGGATGGTCGCCGGGTCGCTCGGCGCCGGTCGGCTCGTAACTGAGCGCGCTCAGGCGTGGGCAACGATCGCCGGCGCCGGCGTCGCCTGCGCCGCCCTTGCCCCATTCGCGGTGGTCTCCGCGGTATGGATGCTCGTGCCGTTGTCGATCATCGGTGGTCTGGGGAACGGCTATGCGGCCGCCTGCTACTCAACGCTGCTCGTCCGCCGCACGCCTGACTCGGCGCGGGGACGAGTGGCCGCAGCCGCAAATGCCGCCATCGGGGGCGCTCAAGGCGCCTCACTGCTGATCGGTGGCGCAGTCGCGATCGCGCTGAGCCCGCGGGCCATCTACGCCATTGCCGGGATCCTCGGCGTAGCCGCCGCGATAGCGATCGGCCTGGTCCACGCCACGCACACGACACGAGGCGAACTGAAGGATCTGGTTAGAGGTGCGGGCTCGGTCGGTAGATGAGCTCTTGGATGCTCCCGTCGAGCGTCCTGCTCTCGAGCAGCTCAAGGTCGAAGTCGTCCGCACCGCGAAAGATGGGGTCCGATCCGGTCTTCCCCGTGATCACCGGGAAGAGCGTCACCTGGACGCGATCGACCAGGCCGGCGGCCATGAGCGATCGATTCATCGACAGGCTGCCGTGCGAGCGCAGCGGCACGTCGGACTCTTCCTTGAGCCGGGCGACGACGTCGACTGCATCACCACTCACCAGCGTCGCGTCCGGCCAGTCCAGCGGTCCCTGTCAGGCTCGTCGACACCACCGTTGCAGGCATGTTCCTCATCCGAGTGACCCAGGGGTCACGAACGTCCGAATCCTCGGTGCTCGCGGCCAGCATCTGCGCAAACGCGCGATATGTGTTCGCTCCGAAGACCATCCGCTGCTCGCCGCCATACAACGCGAAGCGACGGTCGAGCAACTCAGGGCCCTGCTTGCCCCAGTACCCGCCCCAATTGCCGCCGGCGGCTCCGAATCCATCGAGGCTGGAAAAGACGTCGAAGGTATAGGTGGCAGTCACGATCCTCTCTCCTCGAGCGCGGTTGATCGGTGCGTGAGGATACAGACGTGGGCTGGAATGGGGTTGCACAAACAGGGAGTCGGGGATGTCAGGTGTCACCTGACCACGTATTCCGTGTCCGTGCGTTTCGGTGTTCTGTCGTGCGCCGCACCTGGGTCCTCACGTTCTGCTCGCCAGCGACGACGAGCAACAGCGGATCATGGGGTCCCCCGGTTCAAGAAAAGGTAATCCAACGTGACCACCACCGCTGAGGACGAACCCGACCCAAAGGCGGGGGTAACGGTCGCTGTGGGACGACGGGTCTTTCTTGGTATGGCGGCACTCGGGGTGGCGGGAATCGCCTTCGGTGCTCGGCTCGAGACTGTCCTCAACTCTGCGCTGCAAACATTCCTTCCGTTCTGGCCTGGTTTTCGCATCTACTCGATCTCCGGTTCATACCCGGAGATCTCCGAATCGGCATACCGCCTGGAGATCACCGGGCTGGTCGACAAACCGCAGACCCTCACGCTGGCCGATCTCAAGGCGATGCCGAGCACGGCGTTCACCCAGGAGTTCCAGTGTGTCACCGGCTGGAGCGTCCCCAATGTCGAGTGGGAAGGTGTGAAGCTGTCCGATCTGCTCGATCAGGTCGGCGTGCAGGCAGGCGCCGTGGCGCTGAGCTTCGAGTCCTATGACGGTGCTGACTCTGAGAGCCTCACCCTCGATCAGGCGCACCTGCCTGACGTCATCGTGGCCTATCGAATGCTCGGCGCCCCGGTCACCGTCGCACACGGTGGGCCGGTTCGCCTGTACGTGGGACCGATGTTTGGCTACAAGTCGCTCAAATGGCTGTCAGCGATCCGCGTCGTCGACCAGGTCATCCCGGGGTACTGGGAACAGAACGGCTACCCGCTCAACGGTTGGAGGGACGGCTCGACGGGACCAACCGATGCGGCGTTGACGGGTGGAGCGCAGTGAGCGTCCGGATTGACGCATACCAGCAAACCGTTTCCCGCATCTTGCGATTCGACCGCGTGCAGCGAGCCGCCCATTGGGCGAACGCCCTGCTCTTCGGCATCCTGATGGTCACGGCGCTGCTCCTGTACTTCCCTGGACTGTCGGGCATCGTCGGGCGGCGCGCGCTGGTGGTGAATATCCATGTGTGGACGGGGATTGCCCTTCCACTCCCCATCCTCGTGTCATTGCTCGGCCCATGGGGCGCTCGCATGCGCCGCGACCTGCGGCGCGTCAACCGCTGGACGAGAGATGAGATTGCCTGGCTGTGGGCCCTGGGGCGAAGGGCCCCTCGCGTCGTCGATAAATTCAATCCGGGGCAGAAGCTCAACTCCATCTTCGTCGGCGGCGCCATCGTGGTCATGCTGATCACCGGCATCGTGTTGCGGTGGTTTCAGTTCTTCCCAGTCAGCTGGCGCATGGGTGCAACGTTTGTCCACGACCTCATGGCTGTGGCGATCTTCATTGCGGTCATCGGTCACATCGCCTTTGCCCTCGCGCATCCCGAGGCGATGCGATCGATATTCAGCGGCTGGGTGTCGAAAGGATGGGCTGCTCGCCACGCTCCTGCATGGCTCCGTGAAGAGACCGGTGAACCTGACCCCGAAGAAGCCGTGGTGAGTGCTGAATGACAGCGCGCCTCCCGGCTTCGACGTGGTCCTGCGCCATGAGCGCGCACACAACGAAACAACGTGAGCTGGCCGGTGAATGGCCACATCACTCAGAGAGACGGCACTGGAGGTCGGACGATGCTGGCAGACGCTCTCCCGCAGACGGGAACCCATGGAGTGGCGAAAGGTCCACTCAAGAACACACACGACAGGATGGTGCGGCCATGAGACGTGGTCTGATCATCGTCGGGGTCCTCGCCATCCTTGTTGGCATCGTGTTCTTCTTTCAGGGGATCGGCGTGCTCAAGGGCAGTTCCATGACCGGGGAAACGTTCTGGTTGTGGGTCGGAGTGGTTCTCGTCATCGCTGGTGCGCTGGCTGTGTTCCAGGGCTCGAGGTCTGTACGACGCACACCGGCGGACTGACCACGGCGCGCTCGTACAGGATTACTCCCGTTGCCGTGGCGTCGTCTTCTGCGTGTCCTGCTGTGCAGGAACGACTCAATCCGTGGGTGCCGCCAGGTCGCCGCGCTGCTTCTGCGTCCGCGCGCTCAGGTACTGGTCCCAGGTCCTGGTTCCGACGGTGTGCCGCGGTGGTGGCAGCAGTGCACCGTTGCGAACAGCCTTGCTTCCGGGAATCCGCACAGGGAGCACCCATCGGTGGCGATCCGTGGCGGCGAGGTAACTGCGAAACAGCTCCAACCAGGTCGATACCTGCGGGCCGGCGACGTCAGGCGCGCGACCAGCGGGTTTCCCAAGGGCGAACGCTACCAATTGCGCTGCGACGTCGTCGGCATCGACCGGCTGGACACGAAAACCCGCCGGCACCGGTGCCACAAGTGGGATTCTCGCGAGCTTCCGGGAGTTGTCGAAGCAATAGTCGAAGAACTGCGTGGCTCGAAGGATTGTCCAGGGCAGGCCGCTGTTCTCCACGATCCGCTCAACCTCGAGCTTCGTCTTGACGTATCCCCATGACGACATCAGGTCGATGCCGACGATGGACGGCTGCACGAGGTGCGGGGTGCAGCTCCGGATCGCTGCCTTGACCAGATTCCTCGTCGCGTCCGCGTCCCCCTTTGTGCTGGTGGCGCAATGAATGATTGCGCTGACACCGCTCACCGCGGGATCGATGCCCTCCCCTCGCAGCAGGTCTCCGGTGAAGAACGTCGCCGGCAACGGGGTGTCGCGCGGGCGGCGGGCGAGCACACGAACGTCGCAACCGGCATCGACCAGTCGGGACACGACGTGTCGCCCCAGGCGGCCGGTACCGCCGGTGACGAGGATTGGAGGCGTCATTGATCGATACGGGCGGGTTCTGCCACAGGCGTCATCCCACGCTCCTTTCACAGGTGGTCTGTTTCGTTCGTCACCTCTATGACCGGCGGCTACAGCGAAATGTGACCGCGAGCCGCCTCCGCCAGGAGCCATGTTGTCGGCAGAGCCCTGAGGGTTATGACGCTTCGATAAGACCGCCGGCGTCGTCTGGGGAGAGCGCGGAGATACAGGCCGTGAGGTCTCGGCACAGCCGGCTCTGCTGAGCCGGGGAAAGGCCGGCGAGCATCTGCTTCTCGACTGAGCGGACCTTCGCGCTCGCGACCCGGAGCCGGCGACGACCAGCCGCTGTGAGTTGACCGGGCAGCGCTCGACCGCTCGGAGCGGTCACCGGCCGAGTCACGAGACCGCGCTCCTCCAAACCGCGCAGCACGCCGTTCATGGATTGACGTGTCACGAAGGCTCCCCGGGCGAGGTCCGCGTTCGATAACCCCGATTGGCGACCGAGCAGCTCCAGGCAGGCGTATTGCGGCACGGAAAGGTCCATCGGACGCAGTGTCGCGTCCAGGGCATATCGCAGCGTGGTGGCCGCCCGCTTGAGCATGTACCCGACGGACTCGTCCAACGGACCAACGGTTTCGACTTGCATCATGTCAGTATCCTGACATATAGTCAGATGTCAAGAACCTGACATCGACGAGGAGACACTCATGGCAGTGACTGGACCGGACTTCATCGCCCTCCAGGTGCGTGACCTGGATCGTGCCGCCACCTTCTACGAAAGCCACCTCGGACTGCGGCGCATCCCCGCAAGTCCTCCCGGTGCAGTGGTGTTCGACACCAAGCCAGTGCCGTTTGCGGTCCGAGAGCCGCTGCCAGGCACCGACCTCGAGGCGGCGAGGCCTCGGCCAGGCGTCGGCGTCTCGCTGTGGCTCCTCGTCGATGACGCGCAAGCCCTCCACGATCAGCTGGCGGCCGCGGATGTGCCGATTGCTTCACCGCCGGCAAATGGACCGTTCGGGCGGATGTTCACCTTCGTTGACCCGGACGGCTACGCTCTCACCCTCCATGACGGAACCTGAAGGCAATGCCGGGCTTCATCTCAGATAGTCCGCTGGCTCGCGACGCCAGGTCGGCACACGTTTTCGGTGATCCTTGGATGCTGCTGCAACGCTGATAGGACGTCGCCTGCAAGGTGAAGGGCGGAAAGTGTTTGCCCAGACAGGGATTCGAACCCCGATCTCTCATTGGCAGACGGTTACGTTACGAAGCGGGCAGTACTCAGGAGAGTCGCGTCCCGCGTGCCCACACTCCGAAGGTCCCCGTCTCTCTCTCGCCACCCCGGAGCGTTCATGCCGTATCTCTCTCAGCGTGCTTGTCGTCGCGCGATCACGATCGCCGTCGTGTCCGCAGTCGCCTCGCTTGGCACAGCCGCCCTCATGCCAGGCATCGCGCACGCAGCCGGTACGACACACCCCGGCGGCCATGTCTCCCCGCCTACGACGACGATCACGCCGGACGTCGCTTTGCCGACGCAATTGACTGTGGACGCGACACCAGCAAGCGTCCCGTTCGGCAGCACATCGACGCTCTCGGAGATCCTCCTCCCGGCAAACAGGATCGGCAATGGAGCGGTGACCTTCTTCTCCGGTAGCGCGACGCTCTGCACGGTCCAGTTACCAGCGAGCTCGTGCACGACATCGCCGGCGTTGGCAGCCGGCGCTTATCCGATCGTCGCATACTTTTCCGGCGCCCTTTCCGGCGGGGTCGTATGGATGAGCTCCAGCGCCACCACCGCACTGACCGTGACGGCGCTGACGTCGTTCACTGCAAGCGCAGAGCCGCCGAGCGTCGCTGTCGGGAGCACGTCCAATCTCACCGAGACTGGACTCCCTGGCACTGCGACGGGCACAGTAGCCTTCACATCTGGAGGTGCAGTGCTCTGTATTGCGACGTTACCGGCCACAACATGTGCGTACGCGGCATCCCTGGCGGCTGGTGCATATGGCATCGTCGCGACCTATGGTGGAGACAGCACTTTCGCGGGTTCCACAGCGACAACGATGCTCACCGTCACCCTCGTTGAGACGTCGACAAGGGTGACGTCGTCACGAAACCCGGCCGAGCTCGGTCAGATCGTCGTTTACACCGCGGACGTCGTCTCCAACCCAGGGAGTGGGACGGTCACCTTCACCGCTCACGGCCTGCCAATCGCCGGCTGCACCGCAGTTGGCATCAACCCGGCCTCAGGGAGCGCGGCGTGCACAACGTCATATTCCAGTGCCGGCGCGCAAAGGATCGGTGCGACCTTCAGCGGTAATGCCGCCTTTGCGGCGAGCAGTTCGGCGACCACCGGTGGGCTTGCCCTGACGGAGACTGTCGATGCGGCGGTTGCAGTGCCAACGACGGGGGCTGGGCCGGAAGGCAACCCATGGGAACCGCTGGCCGGCGGTGTGCTCACATTCCTTGGTCTCATGACCGTTGTCGCGGCGAGACGCCTGCGTCCGCGGAGCTGAACCCGGGCATGAACATGCCGCTCACGGAGGGCACCTCTGAAGTTGGAGGCTTAGGTTGTGACCACCGACGAGCCTGTCGAGATCCCGCAGGCCATCCTCGACCTCGTCCGCGCGATGTGTCTGGCGCTGCCCGAAGTCACTGTACGGGTCGACTACTCACGAACCAGAGCTCGATCCACCGCGTACTCCTTTGATATCCGCCGAAGGTCGTTTTGCCTCCTCGTGGCACGCGAGGGTGCTACGGGCAAGCCGTTCTCCCTCCTGATCCTGCGCGCCACCGAAGGCGAGCGTGAGGCGCTCCTGTCCATGGGGCACCCGTTCTTTGCCCCATCGGCCGGTCGGGATCGCATCGGCGTGGTGCTCACCCGCCGCGCCAATTGGGAGGAGATCACTGACCTTGTCATCGAGAGCTATCGCGTCCTCGCGCCAAAGAAGCTCATCGCGCTGCTCGACTGAGGCGGCGCTGGACTCCTAGGTGAGCGTGAACACCGCGGTCCCTTCGCCCGTTCCATTGCTGTCTCTGGCCACCACCGCATGCTTGCCGGGCTTTCCGGCTGCCTTACCGGCCGGGATGGTGCCGCCGCACTTCCACATGGTCGACCGGTTGTCGATCCCGAGCGTTCGCGGTCTCACTCCTCCTCACGCCATGAGGCCGCGATCGGGTTCTCAACGGCGGAGGATACCAACAGATCAGTGGTCGTCGCGGAGGGTGCGTCGCCCGTGGCAATGGCACACGCGTTCGTAACGAAGCAGGCTATGCCCGGGAGATGGCCGTTCCGCCCGGCCACACTCGAGAGCCGCGCAATCCCCTCCCATCACGGAGTGCTCATGCCCCTTCCCTCTTCGCGCGCCTGCCGCCGCCCAATCGCGATGGCGGTCGTGGCTGCGCTCGCCTCGCTCGGCACCGTTGTGTTGATGCCACACGTGGCAAGTGCGAGCGGCACTGATACCTGGACCGGCGCGGCCGGGGATGGCAACTGGGGGACGGCGGGGAACTGGGCCGCGCATACAGTGCCGGCGAGTGGTGACAATGTCGTCTTTCCAGCGGGCGCGCCCTCGACCGTCACCCTGAATGTGATCGCGACCGTCACCAACATCACGCTGGACGGCGACTATCTTTTCCCAGTCGGGGCGCCGCTGAACATCGTCGGGAACGCGACGATTTCACAGCCGGTAAGCGGCACGAATTCGTACTTCGAGAATCCCATCAATTTTGCCGGCGCGACGAGCGTGACCACGGCGACAACGTTCAGCTCGGAGGTCGCGTTCAGCCAGATTACCGGAACCACGGGAGTGTTCAACATCACGGGCACCAACGGGGGCACCATCCTCACGTACCCGCCCACATATACAGCGAGTGCCATCAACGTTGTCTCCGGCATCCTGGAGGACACCGGCGAGGGCGGCTACGGCAATGGGCCGATCACCGTTGCCAACGGCGCGGTGTTGGATAACAACTACTGGAGAATCACCAACAACCTGACGATCAGTGGTTCTCAGGCCGTTCAGCTTGGCGGTCAGCCAGTACTCCTGACGGGCACGGTCACCCTGGCCGGCAACGCGACGGTTGGACCCGAGCCGACGTTCCAGAACGTGGTCAATGTTGGTCCCTATACCCTCACGATCACGAACCCCTACGGCGTTGGCGTACCCACCTTCAGCGCTCCGGTGGTCGGGACAGGCGCCGTTGACCTCAACGGACCCGAGACCTTCCTCTTCTCGGCAAATGGCAACACGGTCCCCAACATCGTGCTGACGAGCGGGACCCGGCAGATCATTGACGTGACCGGCTCGATGCCGAGCACCATCATCAGTGCGCCGAGTGGCGGCATGATTGAGGGCACAAGCATCATCGGCGGTGTCGCCGCCGGTGGCACGATCCTCGGTGGATCGACGGTCAACAACAACGCAGCCGGTGGCATCCTCACGATCGCTTCGCAGCCGACGCTGGGTCCAGCGTTTGGACTTCAGGTGGAGGACGCAAGCTACTCGAACTACGGCAGCGTCGCTGTCCTCGGTCCCGTGGACCTCAACGGAGCAACGCTTCTGCAGCCCGTCGACGGCCCTTCGAGCCTCGGCAACGTTTACACGATCCTCACCAGTACCGGGGCGCTGACCGGGACCTTCGCGGGGGATCCGAACGGCACGATCATCCAGGACAACAACGGCGCCGACTTCGTCATCAACTACCTCAGCAACTCGGTGACCCTGACCGACGTCGGGCCAGTCCCCACGTCATTCACCGCGAGCGCCACGCCATCGACTGTTCCGTACGGATCGACCTCGATGCTTGCCGAAACGGGCCTGCCAGGCGGTGCGAGCGGCACAGTGACCTTTGCCTCCGGCGGTGCCACGTTGTGCGCAGTCACGCTCCCCACGACCAGCTGCGCGACATCGGCAGGTCTGTCTGCGGGGACGTACCCGATCACCGCCACGTACTCCGGTGGCGGCCTCAACGCAGGGTCAACGGCGACAACCTCGTTGACCGTCTCGCCACTCCCCACGAGCTTTACCGCAGCAGCGACACCGTCGAGCATCTCGTTCGGAAGCACATCATCGCTCTCCGAGAGTGGACTCCCCGGCGCTGCAACAGGAACGGTCACCTTTACATCCGGCGGTTCGACGCTGTGTGCGGCGATGCTCCCCGTCACCAGTTGCGCCACATCCTCGACACTCGGCGCGGGCACGTATCCAGTCGTTGCCACCTATTCCGGCGACACGGACAACGCAGGCTCCACGGCCTCAACGTCCCTCACGGTCACGCGCACGGCCACCTCGTTCACCGCGAGCGCGACACCTTCGAGCGTGTCGTTCGGAACGAGCTCTGCGCTGGCGGCGGCGGGCCTTCCAGGCGATGCGACGGGAAGCGTTACTTTTGCGTCCGGTGGGCAGACGCTGTGCACCGCCCTTCTGCCTGCGACGACATGTCCAACTGCAACGACCCTTAGCGCGGGGACATACCCGATCACTGCCACGTACTCGGGCGATGCGAACTATGTGGGTGCGACCTCGACGACGTCGCTCATCATCACCGTTGACACGACATCGTTCACCGCCAGTGCCACGCCGGCGAGCGTTGCGTACGGCACCGCCTCAGTGCTCGCAGAGAGCGGCGTTCCCGCCGGCGCAACCGGGACGGTGGCATTTGTATCGGGAGGCGCCACACTGTGTACGGTCCTCTTGCCGGCGACGACATGTTCAACCGCCACGACCCTTGCCGCAGCGACCTACCCCATCACTGCAACGTATTCGGGTGACGCGGACTACGCTGGATCCACAGCAACGACGTCGCTCACCGTCACGCGCCTGGCGACATCCTTCACGGCCAGCGCCACACCCGCGAATGTCACATATGGCGCAACCTCAGCGCTCGCCGAGGCCGGTCTACCGGGAGGCGCGACCGGAACCGTGGTCTTTGCGTCGGGTGGCGCCACCCTCTGCACCGTCATCCTCCCGGCGACCAGCTGCAGCACCGCTCCTTCGCTTGGTGCGGGGACATATCCCATAACCGCCACCTACGCTGGAGACGGGAATGACGCCGGCTCGACCGCAGCGACATCCCTCACCATCTCGGTGGCATCTACGCCATTCACCTCCAGCGCAAGCCCACCGAGCGTCGCGTTCGGTACCGGCTCAAGCCTGGCTGCGGTTGGACTGCCGGGCGCAGCCACGGGAACCGTGACCTTTGTCGCTGGTGGCGCGACACTCTGCGTCGCGACCCTGCCTGCGACTGCGTGCACGACCGCTGCCTCTCTTGCGCCCGGCGTCTACGCAATCACCGCAACCTACTCCGGTGATGCTGACTACGCGAGCTCGACAGCATCGACGGCGCTCACGGTCACCCTTGCCGCAACGTCGATCACGGTGACGTCATCACGCAACCCGGCCGCCCCGGGTCAAGCCGTCGTCTACACAGCCCGCGTGACCGCCAATCCAGGCAGCGGGACTGTCTCCTTCACCGCGAACGGCGTGGCGATCGCTGGGTGCACTGGAGTCGCCGTCAACCCACTCACCGGTGAGGCGACCTGCTCGACCGAGTACGCCGCAGCGGGAGCACACGTCATCGGCGCGACGTTCAGCGGGAACGCAGACTACGCGGCCAGCAGCGCGGCAACGAGTGGTGTGCTCGCGCTCACCGAGACCGTCGACGCCGCGGTGACGGTGCCCTCCACCGGCTCTGCAAGCGCTACAACGCCGGCGCAAGAACTCTTCGGAGGCTTGCTGGCGTTGCTCGGTGGGTTGACCATCTGGGGAGCGCGGCGCCGGCGATCGCACCTCTAAGGCAATTCGGTCGCAGCATCCAGGCCTTGGGCAAGTCATGTCGTCGGAGAGTGCCAATGACCGAGCGCTCCCGGTGGCTTTATATATGCCGATATAGGAATATATGATGCAGCCGTGGCCCGATCTTCCACGACGTCTGAGGTGTTCTATGCGATCGCAAGCGCTGCAACAACAGGGGGAGCTTCGGTGACATCGACACGGCATGGATCGGCAGTCATAGAGTTCCCGAGCGCGCTCGAGATCCTCACCACGCGAGAGTTCGAGGCTCCGATCGAACTCGTCTTCGACGTCTTGACGAAGCCGGAGCATGTGAGCAACTGGTTCCCTGCGTGGGACGACAAGATGACGAAGTGCTCCATCGACCTGCGGGTCGGGGGGAAGTACCACATGGTCACCGTCACCCCCGACGGAACCGAGTGCTCGTTTCGCGGGACGTATCTGGAGCTTGAGCGGCCGACGCGGATCGTCGGCACATGGCTGTTCGATGGCTGGCCGGATGCGGAGGCCCTGGAGACGACGGAGCTGCAGGAGACTGACGGAGTGACAAAGATGACGGTCAGGCTCGCGTTCCGTGATCAGGCCGGCCGTGACCACATGACCCGATTCGACGGGCAGGAAAGCAGCTGGGACAAGATGGACGACTACATGAGGTCGCTACTTGATCCAACGGACTAAGTAGTCACGTTTGCCCGCACTGATGCGGAAGAATTTGGTGCCGAGAAAGGGAATCGAACCCTTACGCCCTTACGAGCACAGCGCCCTGAACGCTGCGTGTCTACCAGTTCCACCACCTCGGCCAGGTGCCCGACGATAGTAGCAGCGGCTCCCGACGGTGGAATGCCCTAGTGCAGCTGCCACGAAGCGATGTCGTCGTATCGGGAGGACTCCGGTCCGATCGAGGGGATCGGTGCCGTCGGCGCCGGCGACCGGAAGACCATCGAGACGCGGGGCGTGTAGAGAAAGACCGCAGGGGCATCGTCAGCGATGAGGGCGGCCACCTGAGCGGCAGCGCTGACCCGCGCAGCCTTGGCTGGTGATTCGGCGAGCATGTCCAGCGCAGCGTCGAGGAACGGGTCGGGGGCGCCGCCGGAGACGTTGTAGCCGTGCGGCGGCGTCGCGTTGGACCGCCAGAAGGCGCTCACATCGGGGTCCGGGACCGGGTTCCAGGCATCGATCGCCAGCTGAAAATGCCCGCTCTCGAGGGTGCCGCTGAGGAAGGTCTCCGGCGCCACGGGATCCACCGTCACCTTGACGCCGATGGCTGCCAGCTGCCCGGCGACCTCGCGAGCGACCGAGGGCAGCGGATTGATATCCGGCACGTCGAGCGTGAAGGCCAGTTGCGTCGAGCCGTTCTGGCGCACACCGTCGGGCCTCGGCAGCCAGCCGTTGGCCTGCAGGACCTCCTCCGCCACGGTCGGTGAGATGGCTTCGATCGCGGGCGGCCCGACCCACGGAATCCCTGCCGAGAACGGGCTCGTCTGCACCTCACCTCCGCGCCCGTCGAGCGCGCCCGCCACGACCGCGCTCCGATTGATCGCGATGCCGATCGCGTGCCGCACCACTGAATTGGCGAGCGCCGGAACCCGCTCATTGAACATGAGGTCGACAAAGTTGGGCGTGGTCATGGTCTCCGCCTGCGCTCCCTTGACCGCAAGGAGAGTGGAGAGCTCCTCCGGCGTGCTCGCGAGCAGCGCGTTGATGGTCCCCTGGGAGAAGGCATATGCCGCGTCGGCAAACCTCACGAAGAGGCGGAGCTCGTAGCTCTTGATGTTCGGATGCACCGCGGCGTGCGGGTTGGGCTGGAGCGCGATGGTCAGGGCGGCGCTCGACTGCACGTCGTATGAGCCGGACGTGGGCATCGCCACGGTCGGGTGCGCCAGCGTCTCCTGCAATTTGGCGGCGGGAAGATCGCCCAGTGGAAGGATCGGGAGCTGCGTCAGGGTGGCCGCGAACGACGCGCGAGGCGTTGCCAGCGTAAAGGTGACCCCAGTCGCATCGGCGGCAACCTTGACGCCGCGGAGCGCCGTCAGGAGCGTGGGATCGCTTGCCTCCGGCGACAGCGCGAACTCGTCGGTGGCGACGACATCAGCAGGTGTGATCGGCGTGCCGTTGGACCACTCTTGGTCGGGTCGGAGGTCAACGGTATAGACGAGTCCGTTGCCGCTCACCGTGTACGACGAGGCGAGATCGGTGGTCGGATACCCGCTGCTGTTGAGCTTCAGCAGCGACCGGTACAGGAGGTGCCCGATGTCGACGACGGCAGGATCCGATGCGTCGACCAGTGGGTTCAACGACATCGGCCGCTCGCTCACGACCAACCCCTCGGTGAACTGGGCGCCGCCGATCAGCCCGAAATGCAGCGAGAGCGCAAACCCGATCGCACCGATTGCCGCCAGCGATAGGAGCGTCCCGGCGATGACCTCAATCGGTCGGTGCCGGCGCAGCCACCTTACTTGCTGACGTAGGTGGCGAGGATCGAGACGATGACGAACAGCGCGATCATCGCGGCCGAGAACCGCAGCAGGCTGGCTTCCAGTCCGCGCCGGCGGCGGTACCCGCCGCCCGAGTCTCCTCCACCACCGATCGTGCCGCCGAGACCGGTTGACTTCGGGGTCTGCAGGAGGATGCCAAGGATCGCGAGCACCCCGATCACCACCTGGGCCACGGTGAGAACCGTCTTCACGCAACAACGCCTCCTTGGCAACGCATCGGCCCGAGTATAGGTGCAACGGCGCGACCCGCTCCGCCGCGATGCCGTCTCGGATCTGGCGCATTCGCGTTTTGTCGGCGCCTCGGACCTACACAGGCTTGTGCTAGTGTGTCCACGAAATGTCTGTGCCGCATATGTCGCTAAAGGCCGCGTGGCGATGTGGGCTCGCCGCGCTGGCAGCGGCTGGGCTGGTCGTCGGGTGCGCCCAGATCCAGGCATCCGCGGTGCGGACTCCCCCGCAAGCACCGCTCCTCGGGCCTGCGCCTCCCGTGATGGTCGGCATGGATCAGGTCACGCTCCTGCGCAGCGGCGCGGCGACGTTCGCGCGCCTGAAATCGCTCATCGACTCGGCACGAGCGAGCATCCACGTCGAGATCTACGAATTCGGTCAACCCGAGCTGGCTGATGCACTCATCGCCGCCGAA
Organism: Candidatus Dormiibacterota bacterium; assembly: GCA_963833055.1. Taxonomy (GTDB): domain Bacteria; phylum Chloroflexota; class Dormibacteria; order Aeolococcales; family Aeolococcaceae; genus Palsa-851. The sequence goes on from CAWHWM010000003.1 coordinate 143,179, forward strand.
ACTCGCGGTGTTGCCGTCACGGTCATCGACGATCCATCCGAGCTGAGCAGCGTCGCCACCGCGGCGCGATTGCGCACCGCCGGCATCGATGTCGTCGACTACCCGGTGCGCAAGGAGATGATCGACCACGTCAAGCTCATGGTCATCGACGCTCGAGTTGCAGTCGTTGGTGGCATCAACTGGGGCGTCAACTCTCCTGCCAACCATGACTACGATGCGGAGCTCAGCGGCCCGGTTGTCCATAACCTTGATCGTGTCTTCTCGCGAGACCTGGTCACGTGCGGACGTGACGTGGCCGTCGCCGATGCGGTGCCCGATAGGTCGATAGCGGTCGCCGCCACGCTGCCGGGTGCGGAGATCCGCCCGCTCGCTCTCGGGCTCATCGACGGCGCACACCGTTCCCTCGACCTCGAGCTCTTCGTCCTCACCGACACGGGCGTGGTGCACGCGCTCGAGGCGGCAGCGCTCCGCGGCGTGGTCGTGCGGATCCTGCTCGATCCATCACAGCCGTCGAGCGCGCCGGCATACGCAGCGCTGCTCAGCGATGGCATCCATGTGCGCTGGTATCGGAGCCACGGAGAGCTGCTCCACGCGAAGGCGATCGTCGCCGACGCAACGTCGGTGCTCTTTGGCAGTGCCAACTGGTCCGGCGGAGGGTTCGCTCGCAACCACGAGCTCGACATCGAGCTTCCCGAGGCACCCGCGGTGGCAGCGGCGATGCTCGCCCAGATGAACTCGGACTGGACAGCGAGCTCCTGAGGGAGAGTTGACAAGCGACGGGTCTCGATATATCGTTGGTACATCGGATCAACGCTTTAGGAGCGAAACGACATGACCAGAGAACGAACCCGACACAGCCGCCACGAGGAGTCGGTGGCAAACCTGCGCGAAGCCGCCGGGCGATTCCACCATCACGTCCGCGAGCACATCGAGCGCGGTGGGCGCGAACGGTACCGGGGCGGATGGTCCCCCTTTGACGATCCCAGGCTGACTGGTGATCCCAGGTTCGCCGGCTTCGGCGGTCCCGGAGGCTTCGGCCACGGCAGGCGTGCCGCCCGCGGTGACGTCCGAGCAGCGATTCTCGTGCTCCTCGCTGAGAAGCCGTCGCACGGCTATCAGATCATTCAGGAGCTCGAACGCCGCAGCGAAGGCGCGTGGCGCGCAAGCCCCGGATCCGTCTACCCAACGCTGCAGCAACTCGAGGATGAAGGTCTCGTCCGGGCCGTCGAGGCCGATGGCGGCCGTCACGTCTTCGAGCTGACCGACACCGGCAAGGAAGAGGCAACCAAGCTCGCCGCAGGTCCCGCCCCGTGGGCAGAGGCGGCCGGCTCCATCGGTGGAGATCATCGCGATCTTCGCGAACAGGTCTTCCAACTCCTGGCAGCCACCGCGCAGGTCGGCCGTTCAGGGGACGCGGCCCACATCACTGAGGCTCGCAAGATCCTCCACGACGCTCGTCGCAAGATCTATCTGCTCCTCGCGGGCAGCGAGTCGCCGTCCGAAAAGACCGAGGACTGACGACAGGCACCTGTCGCCACAGGCCCCGACGATAGGGGCATGGCACAGAACACCGTGATCATCGACGCCGCGACACGCTTCCTTCGGAGCAACCCTGAGCTGCTCCAGTTCGCCAGTCGCGGCGCCGGTGAGACCGGGCAGATCGTCGAGGATCTGCTGGACGATGTCGTCAGCCGGATGCGGCGGTCAGCCGGTGAGGCGATATCGCAGGAACAGGTGGTCGTCGGACCGCCGCACCGACTCCACCGCCGCGCCGAGCAGCGCTCGCGGAGCAGCCGCCCACCCGTCGACGATTCCCGGCCGCTGCTCGTCGTGATCACGACCGGCGATTCGCGGCGAGATGGTCAAGAAGAGCTCGTGTACCGCCCCGTCCGCAAGCATGCGGCCGAACAGTGAGGGCCCTCCCTCACAGAGCAGCAGCCCAGGCCCCATTGCTCCGGTGATCGCGGCGACGACCCCCGCTCCGCTGACACCTTCCTCGCCCTCCATTTCGATGATCGTTGCACGCGGATGCGCGGCCCGCACTCGGTCCGCCCCGGCGCTTGACGTGACCACCGCGACACTGGTGTCCGGTCGATCGAGCGCCACATGGGGAGGGAGCTCGCCGCTCGCCGATACCACCACGAGCGCTGGTGGTTCGGAAGCGCCCGTCCGCTCGAAGCGGTAGGCATCGACAACCGCTGCATCGTCACCGGCGACGGCAGCGGGCGTCCACTGATGACCGGGGGTCGCGCGCAAGTTCCCGGCGCCGATCACCACTGCATCAGCGCTCGCGCGGAGCAGGGCCATGATGTAGCGGTCGGCCCGAGAGCTGCCGCTGAGCGTTGTCGAGTTGGTCCCGTCGGTCAATCCCAATGACGCCACACCGTCGATCGACGCCACGAAGTTCGCGATGACATACGGCCGCGGCGACGCAGGAAAGCGGAGTGGCCGCCCGTATGGAACCTCCGCTCCCACCGGTGCACCCGTCGTCGAGTTGCTCAGGACCTGATAGTCCGGCGGCATCGTCGGATGCTCAAGCAGGAATGACGGGGATGCTGTTGAGCACCTCGTCGAGCATGCGCAGAAAGCGTTGTACTTTCACGGGTTTGGTCAAGTATGCGTGAGCGCCTGCGGCAAGCAGCTGCTTGCGCCGTCGCTCGGTTGCATCGGCGCTGCACATCACCACAGGGATGCCGGCGGTGCGCGGATCGGCCCTGAGCTGCGCCAGCACCTCATCGCCCTGTATATCCGGGAGGTGCAGGTCGAGCACGATCAGGTCGGGCCGATGCTCGCGCGCGAGCTCCAGGGTGAGGCCGCCCTGCATCGCCGTCAGCAGGTGGATCTGAGGACGCATGGAGAACACCTCCTCCATGAGGCCGATGGTGGCGAGGTTGTCCTCGACATAGAGGACCGTGCGCTCGCACGCGATCATCGGTGCTGGCTCCGGCGGCTTGCGGCGGATGCGCGGCTTGCTGGCGGCAACCGGCGATCGGGTGAGCCGGATCCAGAAGGTGCTGCCGACGCCATGCTCGCTGTTGACACCGATGCTGCCGTGCATCCCCGGACGAGCTTGCGTGTCAGCGCGAGACCGAGGCCGGTGCCCGGCACGGTGGTGCGCTCCGCGCCGAGCCGCTCGAACGGCTGGAACAGGCGCGCCTTCTCGTCGTCGGTGAACCCAGGACCTGTATCGCGGACCGAGATGCGGATGAACTCGCTGCTCGTGCCCTTGGACGTCCGGGGACCCGCGGTGCCGATGGTCTCCCACTCTCTCGCCGCCTCGACGAAGATGTGCGCCTCGTTGCCGGAATACTTGACCGCGTTGGAGAGCAGGTTGAGCAGCGCCTGGACGAGACGCTGGCGGTCGGCCAGCACGTAGTCGCCCGCGCAGTCCGCCATCGATCGGGTGATCTTGATGTGGCGGCTGAGCGCCGAAGGCGCCACCAGCCGCACGCACTCCTCCACCGTCCGCCTCGAGCGCGACCGGCTCCAGCGCGAACGATTCACGTCCGGACTCGATCCGGGCGATATCCAGCACGTCGTTGACGAGGCTCAGCAGGTGGCCGCTCGCCTCTTGCACAGCGGCGATCGCCTCGGTCTGATCCTCGCGCGGCTCGCGCATCTCCAGAAGATCGCTGTACCCGAGGATCGCGGTGAGCGGGGTGCGCAACTCGTGGCTCATCCGCGAGAGGTATTGCTCTTGGCCGAGAGGCCTGCTCGGCGACGTCTCGCGCTTCGCGGTGTTCGGCCTCAGCAACCTTGTCGGCGGTGACATCGCGACCGATCTCGATTATTGCGTCGAGGTAGTGCCGACGTTGTCCTTTTGGAGCGCCCAGCGGACTGCGACGCTGATGCGCTTCCCGGACTTCGTCGTCTGGACGATGGCACCCTCCCACCGGCCGGCGGCACGCAGGACGCTGAGGATCGCCTCCGGGCTTTCCGGCAACTCGGACTTCAAGAGCTTACTCGGATCGCGACCGATCGCCTCGTGGGTGCCCAAGCCGTACAGCTCCTCGGCGCCCT
>CAWHWM010000004.1:0-482030 GCA_963833055.1 Candidatus Dormiibacterota bacterium
ACGGCTCGCCTTGGGAGGCGAGCCGTCTTGGGAGGGAGGCTTATTTGGTGATGTCACCCCCTGGCGGTGACCGCCCGGGTTAGTTCGCCGTCGATGCGCCCATGTTCGGGCACGGGTGCGACGCCGCTTGTGAGGAGGCCATGGTCGTCACCGAGGTTGTCGCTCGCGCGTTGGTCGCGACCACGAAGCCGCCGACGCCTCCGCCGATAAGCAGGCCAGCCGCCAGCAGGAGCGCGGCAGGGCCACGGCCGAGACCACCGAAGCTGCGTCGAGGCGATTGGTCGTCGGACGGGGGCGTGTCGGTGAAGTTGTCCTGATGCATCGCAAACCTCCTCGGGTTCGTCCACACGGAGGTTAGGAGCGCGAACCTTTCGACTTGGTGACGCCGGGTGGGTGTTCGGGGGCCGATCGGCGGCCAGGTCAAGAGCAGCTCCGGTATCGCTTCCTCAGGCCAGCTCGTAGATGTGGGTTTCGTCGGAGTAGTACAGGGCGTGGTTCGGGCCTTCGACGACGTCGAAGCGACAGCCGGAGGGTCCGAGGCGGACGGATGCGTGCGGACTTCCGTCGGTGACGATCGCCATCCCCTTGTCGTAGGTGCAGAACACGAGGTGCCCCGCGTAGCCGGCCGGGCCGTTGGCGTTTACAAAGGTCGCGCCGGTGGGGACGTAGGTGCTCGTCTCGCTGCTCCAGCTCGGGGCCTGGCCGCCGCCACAGGTCGAGGCCGCGAGGGGGTGGCTGTAGCCGTAACAGTCGGGCCACTGATAGTGAGCGCCGCGCGTCACGTCGAGGTAGAGCGTGTCGTACCCGGTGCCGGGACTGCCGGCGTCGCCGGAGGGTCCATTCATGGTGATCGCCATCTGGCCGGTCGGCGAGAAGGCGATGCCGAACGGATTCCGAAAGCCGTATGCCCATACCGGATTGGTAGGCCCGAAGGGGTTGTCCCACGGGATGGTGCCATCCGGGTTGTAGCGGAGGATCTTCCCGCGCACGTCATCAACGTTCTGTGCGCTCGGCGCATCGTGTTCGTCGCCGAGCGTGACGTAGAGCTTGCCGTCCGGTCCAAAGGCGATGCGACCACCCTTGTGGTACAGTCGTTACTCGCCGGAAAGGTGGCGATGATGGTCGGGTCCATCCCGGTGCCGTCGCAGTCGTACCAGCGGATCACGTGCTGGGTCGTGTAGTTGGCATCCGAGTAGAAGGCGTACACGAAACGGTCGGTGGTGAATGTCGGGCTGATGGCGAGACCGAGGAGCCCGCGCTCGCTGTAGCTGCCGTTGCGCTCGGTGGTCACGGTCCGCACAGTCGCGAACACCTTGGACGCCCCGTTCTGCCAGACCCGCACGGTGCCTGAGCGCTGCGCCCAGAAGAGCCGGCCGTCGGGTGCGAAGGCCAGCGCTGTCGCGTAGTTCGCGGGGATCGTGCCGCTCGGAGCCGGTTCGTCAGATGGCGCGACGCAGGGGTTGGGTGGGTGACGGGGTCGCGGTCACGATGCCCGCGGTGGACTCCGGCGTGGCGGTCGCAGTGGGGCGAGAGGCGGATCCGCACGCAACCATGACTGCCGCAACACCGGCGAGCACGGCGCGGCGACGGAAGTCCGGACGCGCGCTCAGCCGACAGCGGCGGCGGGCTCCTCAGGAGCGTCACTCGCGCTCACGCCTCGAGATGCTCGCGCGCCCAGGCGTCGATGGCATCGATCACCTGCTGCAGCGCGACGCCCGCCGGGGTAAAGTCACAGGAGATTCGAGGTGGCATCTGCGAGTGCACGGTTCGGCGCAGGACGCCGACATCCTCGAGGCGATCGAGGCGCACCTTGAGGGTTGCCGGGTTGCAACCGCCGACGGAGCGGCCGAGCTCGTTGAACCCGAGCGGACCGTCCAGCAGGGCGCGGACAATATGCATCGTCCACTTCTCCTGAAGGATCTGTATCGCTTCGTGGACTGGGCAGTAGTCGCGTTCAGCATCCATAGGGTCGTTCCTCCATCCCGCTCCAGATCTTAACCCGGCTCCCGGGGGAAGTTTGGGTGGGATTTGTACTTGACAAACTATAGCACTTTATTTCATGATGCGGCTATCGGACATTTCACGTCCGAGGCCGCCCGGGGCACTCCTGGCATTCAAGGAGTACACGCAATGACGTGGAGTTTGACCCGCATCACACCGCAGTCAGCTTCAGCGCGAAGCATCTCGGCGTTGCCACCGTCCGTGGGAGCTTCACCGATGTCACCGCGAATCTCGAGCTGAACGATGCCAACGACCCGACGACCGGGAGCGGCACCATCACCATCAAGGCCGCGAGCATCACGACCAACTCCGACATGCGCGACGGACACCTCAAGGGCGCTGACTTCCTGGACGTCGAGAAGTACCCGGACATCGTGTTCACGCTGAAGTCGATCGCACCCAAAGGGGACCACTTCAAGGTCACCGGCGACCTGACGATCAAAGACGTCACGCACGAGCTCGTGCTCGACTACGAGCACAACGGCGTGGTGCAGGATCCCTTCGGCAACACCAAGACCGGCGGCACGCTGACCGGCACGATGAATCGGTCCGACTGGGGTCTGAACTGGAACGTCCCGCTCGGCGGCGGCGGCCTCCTTGTCGGCGAGAAGGTGAAGCTGGAGATCGACGGCGAGCTCACCGAGGACAAGCCTGCCGAAGCCGACGCCGCAGCTGCTGGGGCTGCAGCGGGCGCGAGCGCGTAGCATTCACATCTGAGGTTTATGAACGATGGCTGAAAACATTCGCTTCTATTTCGATCCGCTCTGCCCGTGGTGCTATCAAACGTCCCGCTGGGCGAGACGCCTCGATGAACTCGGTGTGGTGGAAGTGGATTGGCGCGTGTTTTCGCTGGCCATCGTCAACGGTGGTGACGAGGGGCGGGCGGCTGCGGACACCGGGTCCGCGCCGTCGCTCCGCACCGCCATCGCGGTTCGCGCGGCGCACGGCAACGCTGCGGTCGGCGCGTTCTACAAGGCGCTCAGTGATGCGCGCCATCAGCGCGGGCTCGCGCTTGATGACCATGCCGTGATCGAAGCATCACTGCGCGAGGCCGGCGTGGAGCCGGAACTCCTGCAGCAGGCGCTTGCCGACCCGTCGACGTGGGACGCGGTGCAGCGTGAGCACGATGAGGCTGTTTCGCTGCACCAGGCATTCGGCGTGCCGACGATCGTGCTCGACGGCGGTGAAGGTCCGCAGATGTTCGGACCGGTGATCAGCCAGATTCCAGACGATGATGGCGCGGTGGAGCTGTGGCAGCATTTCTCCTGGTTGGCACGCAACCCCAATGTCGGCGAGCTCAAGCGGGAGCGCTTGCCGCTCGACCTCGAGAGCGTGCGCATCTGGCAGCGCGAGCGCGAGCGGCGTGAGCGCGAGAAGCAGGCGCAGCCAGCGGCGTGACGACCACGGGAGTTACTGACCCCACCCCCAAGACCTCACGCAAGCACGGCGAGGTCGGTCCCCACTACAAGTGGGTCGCGCTTTCCAATACGACGATCGGCATGCTCATGGCCACGGTCAACTCGTCGATCGTGCTCATCTCGCTGCCGGCGATCTTCCGTGGCATCAAGCTGAATCCGCTCGTTCCGAGCAATGTCAGCTATCTGCTCTGGATGATCATGGGGTACATGGTCGTCACCGCCGTGCTGGTGGTGAGCCTCGGGCGCATCGGCGACATGTTCGGCCGAGTCCGCTTGTACAACCTCGGTTTTCTCGTCTTCACGGTCGGGTCGATCCTGCTCTCGCTCGTCTTCTCTACAGGACCAACCGCCGCTCTGGAGTTGATCTTCTTCCGGCTGATTCAGGGCGTCGGTGGCGCCATGATCTTCGCCTGCTCGACGGCGATCCTCACCGACGCGTTTCCGCAGCGCGAACGTGGCATGGCACTGGGGATCAATGCGGTCGCGGCAGTGTCGGGTTCGTTCATCGGGTTGATCGTCGGCGGCCTGCTGAGCACCACGGACTGGCACCTCGTGTTCCTGGTATCCGTACCGGTGGGCCTGTTTGGGACCGGCTGGGCGTACCTGAAGTTGCGCGAGACCGGGATCGTGAAGCGCTCGCGCGTGGACTGGTGGGGCAACGTGCTCTTCGCGGTGGGGCTGATATCGGTGCTCGTCGGCATCACCTATGGGATCCAGCCGTACGGCACACATTCGATGGGCTGGACCAATCCGTCGGTGCTTGTCGAGATCATCGGCGGCGCGGCGATGTTGGTTGTGTTCGTGGTCGTCGAGACCCGCGTCGCGGAGCCGATGTTCCGGGTGAATCTGTTCCGGCTGCGCGGCTTCACGTTCGGGACCGTGGCCGCGTTGCTCAGCTCCGTCGGCCGCGGCGGACTCATGTTCATGGTGATCATCTGGCTGCAGGGGATCTGGCTGCCACTGCACGGGTATAGCTATGAGTTGACGCCGTTCTGGGCTGCGATCTTCATGCTGCCCCTGACGGCCGGTTTCCTGGTCGGAGGGCCGTCCTCGGGATTCCTCTCTGATCGCCTTGGGTCGCGCGGCATCGCGACTGCGGGCATGATCTGTTCCGCTGCCGGGTTCGGGTTGTTGATGCTGCTGCCGGCCAACTTCTCGTATCTGCCGTTCGGGCTGCTGCTGTTCCTCGTCGGTGTGTCGATGGGAATGTTCGTGGCGCCGAACACGGCCGGCGTCATGAACTCGGTACCGGCTGACCGCCGCGGTGTTGCTTCGGGAATGCTGGCAACGTTTCAGAACAGCGGCATGACGCTGTCGATCGGCATCTTCTTCTCGCTGATGATCGCGGGGCTGAGCTCGACGCTTCCCACGACGCTGTTCGCAGGGTTGACTGCGCATGGCGTGTCCCCAACCGTCGCGCATCAGGTTGCGAATCTTCCGCCGGTCGGTTCGCTGTTCGCGGCGTTTCTCGGATACAACCCGATCACGACGTTGCTCGGGCCATCGCTGCACACGCTGAGCGCGAGCCAGGCTGCGTTCCTGTCCGGGCATACGTTCTTTCCGAACCTGATCAGCAACCCGTTCATCGATGGGATGCACATCACGTTCGCGTTCTCCGTGATCATGATGCTGGTCGGTGCGACGGCATCGTGGCTTCGCGGAGGAAGCCCGGCCAAGCCGTCTGCCGCGCGTGTGGTCGCGCGTCAAGAGGTTCTGAGCGAGCCGGTCAGCCAGACCTAGGGGCGGGGACGTCGCCGGGTTCCGGTGCTTGGTTTGGCGGTTGCGGAATGAGGCGTCGTGGGGCGGCTGGACTACACGGATTTGTGTATGCTACAGAAATGTATAGCAGCGGCGCGGAGGGCGGTCGGGAGGGTGACGACGAGATCGGGCATCTCGCCCTGGCTACCGACTGTGTGCGCCGGCGATCACGGACGATGGCGCCGGCTTCGCTGCGTGACGACCTGAGCCGGTTGCGGCGGGTCATCGATCGAGTTGAGCTTGAGTTTGCGTTCGTGGCCGGAGCCTTCGCGGAGACGGCCGAGGAGGAGTGGCAAGGCTGTCTCAGTCCGATCCAGTGGCTGCGAGTGGAATGCGGGATGACGTCGGCCGCCGCCTCGAGCGCCGTTGCCATCGGCGCACACGCAGAGGAGCTCGCCGAGAGCGTCGCAGCGGTGGAGGACGGCCGTCTCGGGTTCGCACACCTGGCGTTGATAGCGGGGACGGCGAAGGCTTTCCGCGAGTCGCCGACGGCCTCCGCATTCGAGGAGCAACCGCTGTTGCAGCAAGCGATGAGCCACGAGCTGAGTCGATTTCGGGCGGACTGCGCCCATGTTCGCCACGCTCACGACGCTGAGGCCTTCCAGGCGGAACAACTGCAGGACGTGGAAGCGCGCACGCTGGAGGTGCGCACGGGGGAAGGCGGGGCAGTGTTCATCAAGGGATTTCTCGATGCGGTCGGTGGCGCTGCCGTGTGCACGGCTCTTGACCCGCTTGCGCGCCGCATGGGCAGCGACGACGACCGTTCACGGCAGCGGCGCTACGCCGACGCTCTCGTGGAGCTTGCTGGACACGGACTCGATGCGGCGATTCTCCCGCGCGTTGGCGGTCAGCGTCCTCATCTGCAGCTGACCACCAGTCTCGAGACGCTCGTCGGCGAGGTCGGTGCGCCGGCAGGAATGCTCGAACGAGCTGGGCCCGTCGCTACCTCGACGGTGCAACGTCTGGCGTGTGATGCGAGTGTCACTCGTGTCCTTCTCGGGTCGGATTCAGCGGTGGTCGACGTGGGCCGGGCTCGCAGGTTGCCCTCGGGAGCGACGCGGCGTGCTTTGCATGCCCGTCACGGCGGATGCCAGTGGCCGGGATGCGATCGCCCGGCATCATGGACGGCGGCGCACCACATCAGGCACTGGGCGCATGGCGGACCCACAGATCTCAGCAACCTTGTGCTGTTGTGTCACCGACATCATTGGCTCGTGCACGAAGGTGGCTGGGAGCTTGCGCGTGGTGACGATGGTCAGATCCGTTCGGTTGCGCCGATACCAGTGGTGCGATGGCAGTCACGGGCGCCAGATGACTCACCCGATGGGTGAGGATTGGCGGTCGCGCGGCATCTGAGGCGGAGGGCTATTGAGGATGGCGACGCTGCCGCACGCCCCTATGCGCGGGTGGCGGCATCGACCGGAAGGACCACACGTGCTGGGTCAGGCTGCGTGGGCTCTGTCGGCAGCGGGTCTCGGAGCGGGACTTCGAACCAGACGGTGACGCCGTCGGTTTCGTCGTTTGCACCGACGTCGCCTCCGTGAGCCGTGACCAGTTCCTTGACGATCGCGAGGCCAATGCCGGCGCCGCCGCTGCCGCGCGTTCGGCTGGGTCGGCGCGGAAGAATCGTTCGAAGAGGTGGGGGAGTGCTGCATCGTCGACGTGGTCACCCACGTCATGGATTGACACGCGCACTCGCGAACCCCGGCGCAGGATGCTTACCTGTATGACGGTTCCACGCCGCGCATGGCGGATGGCGTTGTCGAGGATGTTCCCGACAATCTGTCCGAGCCGCCCCTTATCGCCCTCCACGACGAGATCCTGCTCGGGCACGTGCATCCCCCATGTCAGACCGTGACGTTCGATACTGGCGCTGAATCCAAGGACGACCTCGCGTGTCGCCGATTCGAGATGCACACGCTCATGGGCCATCCGATCACGCGCCAACTGCGCATCGGCGAGGCCACGAAGGTCCTCCACGAGCGCAATGAGTCGCGCGAGCTCGCCGTGTGCCTGCTGCAGGCGTGCCGGGGAAGGCGGAATGACCCCATCGCGCATACCCTCGATCAGCCCGAGCAGGTTGTGCAAAGGCGTCCGCAACTCGTGAGCGACATCGTCGGTCACTTGACGGCGGAGTTCCTCCAGACGCTGCAATGATTGCGCCAGCGCATTGACGAGTCGGCAACGCCGCCGATCTCGTCGCGACGATTGGTTGCGACCCTTGCCGGTGCATCTCCACGGGCCATCTGCCGCGTTGCCTCACTCACGGCGGTGAGCGGCCTGAGTGCGAGGGTCACCGCCAGGAAGCTGAGACCGATGGCGACGACGGCGGCCACGGCGATAGTTGGATAGATTTGTGCCTCGACTGCTGCGTCATACGCGCGCTGGCCGGCTGCGGGGTCGACTGGTTGCCCGGCGGCGTGCATGATCACCATGAATTGCTGCTGTGCGATGTTGTGCATCAACACGACGATCAGCACAACGGTTACTGCGACAACGAAAGTATTCAGTCCAACGAGTTGCCATCGAAGTCCTAAGGCGCGCCAGCGGTGCACCGATATTGCCCCTAGTCGCCGGACTACGCCGCGCATTGCAGTCAACCACCCTCTGCGGTGATCTTGTAACCCACGCCGCGTATTGTCACGATAGAAGCCGACGATCGGGCTGCAACAAGTTTCTCGCGGAGCCGGAACACGTGGACATCGACAGTCCGCTCCAACGCAGGGAAACGATCGTTCGAATAGAGCCGGTCAATCAACTGGGTGCGGGTGAGCACCCATCCAGGGCGCTCAAGCATCGCGGCAAGCAGTCCGAACTCGACTTGTGTCAACGCGACGCGCTGTCCTTCCACGGCGACTTCACGTTCCCCTGGTGAGAGCTCGACGTTGCCCAGCCGGAGGACGGAGGGGGGTGCGGACCGATCTCCGCACGACGGAGGAGAGCATCGACGCGGGCGACTAGCTCACGAGGGCTGAACGGTTTCACGAGATAGTCGTCGGCGCCGACGCGAAGACCATCGACGCGGTCTGGCTCACCGCTTCGCGCGCTCAGGAAGAGGATTGGCACGATCGATCCGGCGCGACGGATCTCATCACAGATCTCGAACCCATCCTTGCCAGGGAGCATCACGTCGAGGATCAGGCAGCGAGGCGCAGTTCGGCGAACGACGTCAAGGGCTTCGCTCCCTGTCCGGCAAAGCACAACGCGATGGCCGGCGCTCTCCAGATACGCCCGGATGACATCGCACGTCGTCTGGTCATCCTCCACGACGAGGATGGGCGAACCGAGCGCGGCCGCTCCGCCTCCAACCGCAGGAGCGCGAGCCCGAATTGTGGGGCCATTCGACGGTGGTGTCTCCATAGTCACTGCTCCACCATTCTGCGAAAGTCGTCGAGATGCCGTGCGGCACGGCACCGCACGGCATCCGGACGCGTACTGGTTGGCGTTGCTGGTTCCTAGGTGAGAATCACCCAGCCAGGAGGGCAAGGCCTGTCGCGGCTGCGGACAAGCCGCTCGCAGCCGATTCGTTGACTGACCCGAGATTCCCACCGGCCGTTACTGGGGCGGATGCGATCTCGGTCGTTGTGAGGACGAAGAACCAGCCGCCGCCGATGACCTCGTCGATCGGGTGCACACCCACCGTCGCGGCCACGGCAGATCGCAAAACAAGGCGTCCGCCCGACCCGATGCCATATGAAGACACCGTGCCGGAGCCGGCGTTCGCCAAATAAGCCCGAGTACCCGCGGCGTTCACGACCAGCCAGCATGCCGCGGCCTGAACTCACCCACCTCGCTGATGGGGTGGAGGACACCCGCGACGCCAACTCGGTACGACGTCGCAGCGCTGACCCCGCCAGCTCCACCACCTGCATCGGAAACGATCGCTTCTCCGCCAGAGCTGAAGCCGAATCCGTATGGAGCGGTACCTGTAGAGCCAGTGTGGTGCAGACCAACAAGTCGGCCGTCCGACGTGACATTGAATGTATCGATGCTGCTGCTGACCTTTTCGGTGACGATGAGGTGCGAGCCCGAAGGAGTGAAGCCAATCTGCACCGGTGTCTCAGCCGCCGCCGAGAGCGAGACCGCAGCACGCGACGATGGCACAAGGGCCCTGGTTGTCAGCGTCAAACTGCCGATGGAGTTGCTGCCCTGGTTGAGGACGTCAACCCAAGCCCCATGTGCTGCGACACTGACGGGATCCGCGCCACCCGATGGGGCCGCGTCGACGAGGCGGAGCGTCCCGTTCGAGAGAATTCGGAAGTAGGACACCGTGTTCGAGGCGGCATTGACGACGAGGAGTGCGTGCCCGCCGGCGGCAAGCGTGACAGCACCCTGCGACCCTAGCCCGACCCCTGTGCCGTCACCACCAGTCGCAAAGCTTCCGATGGAGGTAAGTCCGCCACCCGAGGTTACCCAGTAGGCGAGTACAGCGTTGCCGCCGTCCGCGGAGCCTTGATTGCTCTCGGTATAGACGTACGAAGCGTGGGAGGACGCGCTGGTGTTACTGGCACCAACTCCGGTCGACGCGGCGAGGGAGACGGATCCAGCGAGTAACGAACTCGCCAGCCCGATTCCGAGGTTCCTGAGAGATAGGTCGGCCATTGATCCGCGCCTCCTGGTGTCTGGCTCGTGGTGAGCCATGGATGGACATTGGCACCAGGGTTGGACACGAACATTTCGCTGGTGTTTCGACCCGAGACGTGGCGGGGACCGCGGATCGACCGTCTATTTTTCGGGTGCTACGCGCTCCGCGGCGGGAACGTGCACGATGAGCACGGGGATCCGGCTGTGATTGAGCACCGCGTGGCTCACGCTCCCAAGGAGGAATGACTCGGCATCGCCACGGCCCCTTGAGCCAACCACGATGAGGTCGTGCTTGCCCGTGACCGACTGATCGAGGATCGCCTCAGCCGGAGCAGCGTCGACCACGAGGATCTCGGCGTGCATCCCCGCCGGGATCGCGCTCCTGGCCTCGTCGGCCACCGCCTGAGCCTCGGCTCGGACGCCTGCCACAAATTCGTCGACGGCGCTCTGCGGCAGCGGCGCGACGGGACCCCAGGGCATCAACGTGCTATATGCGACAAGGACGGTGAGCGAGGCGCTCTGTGTGCGCGCGATATCAGCGGCCTGCGCTAGTGCGACGCGGGCGTGTTCTGAACGGTCGATGCCAACCAGGATGCTTGTGAACATCAGATGTCTCCATAAGCGGGCGCAGACAGGCGTTGCCCCGATTTTGCGCCATCAGCCTGTTGCACCCGCCTGAATGGTAGGCCGTCGCCGTCGGCATAACGTGTCAGGCGCTCGTCGCCGGGCCTGGCGTCGCCCACTCCGAGTGTGACGTCGTCCGCTGTGACCGCGAACTGTCCCGAATCTGTCCGCACGGCAACTCTAGAGTTCAACACCCAGCCCCGAGCGGGCTAGTCCAGACCGAGGGAGGAGCATCCGCCATGCTGGTACTTGCCGTCACCGCAACCCTTCACGTGCTCGCCGCACTGACCGCCGCATCACCGGTTGATCCTCTTTCGCAGCAAGTGCTCGCACGTGTTGCAAATCCACTCCTCACCTCAGCGCAATTCCTGATACCAGCGGCCGTCGCGATCAGTGGGATTCACAAAATGATGGAGCACAGTTCGATCACGATATCCACTGGTCATCGTTGACATGAGCAACCGGCTGCCGGACCCAACGGGTGGCCCCGCCGCAGCGGCGGCCGCCTACTGGCTCGAGCACGCCGACGTCCTGGTGCTCCCGAGTGCCGCATCGAAGCAGGACTTCAACGGCGTACTGGATTACCTGGATGTGCGCGACCTTCCACCGGTGATCGTGGCCTCCCTTGTGCCGCGGACGCGGCGCAACCGGGAGCATCCGCTCACCAAGCGCTACTTGACCGCCATCGCGCAGCGCGTGTACCGCGTCGTCGACGTCCCCGACGACGCCGAGCGAGTGCGCTACGCGGGCATGGAAGGCGTTCCGGTCGAGACAGTCTCGTCTCCGCTGCGATCCGCGTACCGGGAGCTCGCCGAGGCGATTGTTCGGGCCCCACAGGCGGTCGACAAATGAGCAAGGTGCTTGCGGCCGTGAGGCGATCCGGAGGTGCATCTGATCGGACGAACCAGCACGCGATTCGGGAACGGCGACTGGAGGATATCCGCGATGCAGTCGAGCAATTCACGTACGAGCTCGGAATGCTCATCGCTGGTCACGAGGTGGATAACGGCTCGGCTGATCACGTGCTCATGGCGCAGCTGCAGCGAGAGCTGCAGCCATTCCTCGAGGCGGGCGACGCGATGCGTCCAGACTTCGGTGCCTTCGGTGATCTCCGGATCGAAGGGGATCTGCTGGAACCGGCTCAACCGGTGCTGGCGACGCTGGAGTTCGACGATCGGTGCGCGCGCGAGACGGCCAGCGGACGTGTGGTCCCTGCGCGGGGACGTCGCCTACGAGTCATGCTCCACATTGGGCTGGATCCGCTGCACATCATCGATTGCGCAGTCTCCGAGGTGGCGCCTCGTCGTGGCTGACCGCAGAGATGCGCGACCGGCGTCTCACCTTCCGATCGAACGTTCCATCCAGACGCTGCCGATCCCGCTGGGCGGTCTCGCCCCAGTTCGCCGGCATTCGACCTGGCTGCGACGCACCGTGCGCACACATCGATCTGTGCCTGTGCTCATCCTGGCACTCGCGTGTGCTGCCAGCGGCGTGTGGCTTTCGGTCGCTCCTCGCCCGTTCGAGGCTGGTGAGGACGACAGCCGGCATTCACATCGATGGCATCACCCTGATGCGCGTGTCGCAATCCACCGCGTCGGTGACGGCCTTTACCGGCGATGCGACCGTCGTCATGCATACCGCGTCGTCGGGGGTCATCACGGCGGGCGCAGTGATGACATGGAATGGCACGCCGGCGACAGGGCGATGCGTGCTTCGCAGCAACGCGACCGGGTCGGTCGAGACGTGCGTCTACGAGGTGGGATCGGTCCGGCTGACGTCGACGGATCGGTTCACCGAGAAAACCAGAACCTGGCAACGACGGTATGACGACGGGGTCGAGATCGTGATCGGCGTCCCGGTCGGGAGCACGGTCATCCCGATTCCGTTTCCGCTGGGACACTGAGTGTTCGAGATAACCGCCTTCCAGTGGCACTGATTGCCGGGCCCTCACGCTCGATGGCGGATCCTGCGAACGCGGTTGTTCGCAGTGGCACGTCAGCACCTGCTCGGCAGATCCTGCGAGCGCGGTTGGCTCGCCTCAGCGCGGCACGTGCTCGGCGGATCGAAAGTAGGGAATCCGCGCGAACCGTCGATAGCGTGCGCTCCGGAACCAGTAGGGAAGCTGGACGAACGCCGGTGGACTGTCCCGGTGGATCACGATCGCGCTCCCGGCGCGTAATTGTCGCAGCGCATCAGGGGTGGCCATTGCATCGTGGCGGATGGAGTACGACCGGCTCACGCGTCCATCCGCGCCGACGCTCATCTGCTGCTCGGTGAAGTCGCTGCGGCCGACGAGCTTTCCGAGTATTTCGGCGGTCTCGGGGTCACTGTTCCCGGGCAGGATCAGCTTACATCCGTGATTATTGAGGATGGTGTTGGCTTTTTCCAATCCGTATCGTGCCCTGAGCTGGCTGAGATCCTGGACGATCGAAAACAACATGACGCCACGTCCCGCTCCCTGCGAGGCGAGAGCGGGAAGATCCTCAATCGGGACAACGTTGGCGAGCTCGTCGAGAAACAGGCCAAGGACGGGATTGCTGCCATGACCTGGATCCGAGTCCGAGAGGGTATATGCAGCGGTGACAACCGTCATGAGGATGCCGACGAACAGGCTCGCGACCCGCTCGGGACTCTGCCGCGGTGTGCACAGATACAGCGTCCCACGCCGCCGTAGGAAGTCCTCAGCGTCGAAGCGGCTCGACAAGGCCAACTCCGCGACGGCGCGCTCCGTGAACACGTTGAAGATGCGCATCACAGTTGAGAAGACAGTGCCACGCTCGCGCTCCGGTCGCTGATCAACCGATGCCAGCATCGACATCGCGCGGATCGGGTCGCTATCGCCGGAGACCGACGGATCGAGCAGCATGTCTTCCAGGATGCTGAGCGGTGTCGCGAGATCGAAACCGTGGATCCAGTTCCGGACATCGACGATGGTGCGCTGCGTGACAGCTGCAACGTAGAGGAGCGGCGCTATCAGGAGTTTCCCTGACTCAGCCCAGTGCGACCAGTCGCTATCGCCGCGACCACCGCCCTGCTGCAGCGACGCGCAGAGCCACGACGCAACCATCCATGCACGATCGAGGTCATCGCAGCCGGCAATCGGCGACCACGTTACTGTCCGGACTCGCCCTCCTCCGATTGCGCTCGGTCGGATCGTAGACGTAGACTGGGCCGAGCGCTTGCCGGCGCCCTCCAGTGATGTCCACCAGCTCGCTCTTCGTGCTGGTCGCGATTGCAGGACCGTCCCATTCGAAGAGGTTCGGGATGACGAGTCCCGACGTCTTACCGGACCTTGTGGGGCCGATGACCAGGACACTCGTCTGCGCTTGCGTCACCAGCATACGGCGGCCGTGGCGGCCGAGCAGGAACACACCGCCGCGACCCGGGCGGCCGCGCAACAATCGGAGGTCGATTGCACGAGCCCAGTGCGCCGTCCGGGTCACCCCGCGGCCTGCCGGCATGAGGCGACTGAACCAGCTGTGCGTCATGCGTGCAACCAGCATCCGCAGCATCAGGAATGCGGCGGCTCCCCCGGCGAGGATCAGCGCGATGCTTCCCCAGAACTTCCACGCGATGACAGCAGACGCCGGAGCGACGAGCACCCACCAGTCAAGCGGACCGTGTTCGGATGCGATGCGACGCACGATGTCGCCAGGATTGACGAACCCAAACGGCGAAGCACTCGGATGGCCACCTGCAGTCCACGTCGCCACGGTGAGGAGGAGCCAGGGAGCGATCCAGAGCGCAACCAGCGCGGCGCTTGCGACGAGGTCGCGCCAGGCGTGATTTCGCGGCCGGGGAGCTGCAGCCATCAGTCATCTGACGATGCAGCAGAGCGCCGGACACCACTCGGACATGAGTCTGTGCTGCGAGGGAGACCGCGAGTGTCAGCCGGCGTCGCGGCGAGCGAGCGCAAGCATGTCATCCGCGAGTTGATCGAATGTCGAGCGGAGGAAGCCTCGCATCGTCATCACCCGCACACGATCCGAAAGCCATCCGACGCTTTGATGGTCGATCGCCGCACTGTCGACAACTTCCTCGACGGACGCCGACGACCGCTGCAGGCGGGTCTGTACAAGGAGTTTCAATTGCGGCAACACGGAGGCGACGTCGCGCTCCGAGCCCGCTCGCGACACGTCGACGGCGACTGACACGCCGTTCATCTGGAGCGTTCTGCTGGAGGCCGAACATTGCAGAGAAGGTCGCATTGGGATCGTCGACAGCGGGCAGCCCCGAGCGCGATGGTCCGGAGCGTGGCGAATCCGGCCGTGTCTTGCGAGCGGACGTGGTCGGGCGGATCGAAGGTCATTGTCGAATGCCGCGCGCAACGCCGGCGCCGTCGATCCCGGCGCGGCAGATCCAGCCGCGTCCACGGAGGTGTGCGGTGCCGGATCGACATCCGGCGCCACTGCCGCGGGCAACTCCGGCTCCTGGGACCCGGCGATTGAAGTGGCAACGACAGGTGTGACCGCTGGTCCTCGCTGCTCCGTTGCAACATCCTCGACGAGAACTCGAATGGTGCCAACACCTCCTGCGGCGATGTCGTCGAGCAGGCCCGCATCTCCCAGCGACGGGTGCGACTCGGTAAACGTGGCAACCTGCCTTCCGTCCCTGATGTACGTGACGCCTCGACCCGAGGGCGCACGTTACGTCGACAACGAATGCGCCACCGCGCTCGCACAGCTCGCTGAGAAACTGACGCCAGGCCACCCACTCCAGGCGAAGATCCGCGTAGTACGGAACTCCCTCCAGCAGCGGTGCCAAGCAGCCCCATCGCCTCGTCGGAAAGCCTGCGTGCCGACACCATTGCGGTATCCGCGGAGCGGATCAGACGCGAGCGCCCCGTCACCATGAGTTCGCGCGCCGCCGGCCACCCAAACCTGTTCGGCAACCCTGCCGTCGCGGACGACGAGCACACCTTCACATTCATGATCGCTCAGCGTGATCATGCCGTTGCCGACCACCGGAGCCAGCGCATCGAGCACCAGGGCACCTCATCGGCAGCGACTCGAAAACGCTGATTCCAGCCGGAAGCAGCGGCAGCGACCATTCCCTTCCCGATTCGCCTGCCATCGAACTCAGTATGGGCCGCCGGAATGCCACCCGAGCGGACAATGCACGGACGTCATCGAAACGGTGCAGGCAAAGCTGCTAGGGTCCGATCCCATGGATCTGGGGCTCCGAGGACGCGTCGCATTCGTCGCCGCGTCGAGCAAGGGGATGGGCCGCGCGATCGCCGAGCAGTTCGCAGCCGAGGGCGCGGATGTCGGCATGTGCGCCCGCTCCGAAGCGACGTTGCAGACCGCCGCCGAATCCGTTCGCGCGAAAGGAGGCCGCGTCGTCGCGACGGTCGCGGATGTCGCGGACCCGGAGCAGGCAAGGCTCGCGGTCGAGCGCACTCTGAAAGAGTTCGGGCGGCTCGACGCGCTGGTGGTCAATGCCGGTGGTCCGCCACGGGATGCGTTCGCGGAGCTCGACGACGAAAAGTTCGACGCCGCATATCAACTCACATTCATGAGCGCTGTGCATCTCGTCCAGGCCGCGCTCCCAGCCCTCCGTCAATCGGACTCGCCCGCAATCCTGTTCATCGCATCCACGAGCGTCAAGCAGCCGATCGCCGGCCTCACGCTGAGCAACAGCATCCGCGGTGCCGTGAGCGGCCTCGCCAAGACGCTCTCCAACGAGCTCGCGCCACAGATCCGGGTCAACTCACTGCTCCCCGGGGCGATACGGACCGATCGTCAGATCGAGATCGCGCAAGGCGCGGGCGTCACCGACCTCGAGGCGTTCTTCGCCAGCGCCGGTAAGGTCAATCCCCTCGGCCGCGTCGGCGAGCCTGATGAGATCGCCCGAGTTGCGGTCTTCCTCTGCTCACCCGCAGCATCATTTGTGACCGGCACCTCGCTGGCCGTCGACGGGGGCCAGATCCAGTCGGTCACCTGAGCGCACACTCGCGTCAGTATTCGGCGCCGATCCCGTCGGTTCGCACTGAATCGATGCGGCGGGCCAGCAACTTCGCCTCGTAGCCGTCGCCCTGCCCGTCGAGGACGAGACGCGCGAGGCGCGCCGCATCCTGGCGCACGCCCTTCTCGATGTGCGCCCAACGAGCGACTTCAGCTTCGGCGCGCCGGCCGTCTGTCGTGTCGCGATCATCGTCGCTCATCGACACTCCTGCCATGTGCGTTCATGCCCAATTCCCTCTGGGCACGTTGAACATACAGCAGCGGGACGCGCGCCGCAGCGCGCACTCAACAGGTGGTCGTGGTACTCAGGATCGCGATGATGTTGGGTAAGTTGAAGAGCGCGTGCGTGACAATGCCGGGGACGATGCTGCGCGATCCCTGATACAGCGAGGCGAGCACGGCGCCGACGAAGAACAGTGGCAGGAACAGGACCAGCTGCTGATGCAGGGCCGAGAAGATCGCTGCACTGAGTGGTATCGCGAACACTGCCGGCCCCCAGCGGTGCAGCCACCCGTAGATGAAGCCTCGAAAGATGGTCTCCTCCGAGATTGGCGCTATGACGCAGACGACGATGATCGCCAGCACGTAGTAATGGCTGTAGTCGTGCTGCACCTCCTGGCACTGGCCGTTGGAGACGCTCGGAAAGAGGCTCTGGTTGAACGTCTGCAGATAGCTGGCGCCGACCAGCGCAACGTAGGTGGCAATCGGTGCGACCGGAAGCCACCACCACTTGAACCCGCGCCATCCGAGGTCTCGCAGCGTGCCGCCACGACGCATGAACGCGAGCACGAAGATGTTGAAGAGCATCGCGCCGTACTGGCAGACCGCAAGCACCGATGATTCGATCGCATTGCGCACCGTCGGATCGGAGTTGGTGCCGATGACGTCGGTCACGACGACGGCCAGCGAGCCGAGCAACTGGAACGCGCTGAACCAGCCGGGCCAGAACATCAGGAAGTCCGTCCAGTCCCACGGCACCTTGGGATCGGGATCAGTGGGGTCGCGGACCGCCGGCACGTCGTGCCGCATCCGGGTCGCGCCAACGCCGAGGATGACCACGCCCACGACGCAGAGCCCGCCACCGCCGGCCACCGTCAGGAGACCGGTCCCCTGTGTGCCGCTGAAGAAACCGAACGCGATGAGGACGAGGAAGGCGGCTTCCATGTAGAGGACCACTCGCGCGGCGTAGTGGCGCCCGCTCTCGACCGGACGCGGCGGCAGCGTTGCCTCCGCTGGCGTCTGGGACTGAGTCACCGCGGGCAATTCTGCACAATCCATCCCGTGACCACGCTGGACTCGGTAATCGGCCACGGTCCCGTCCTCCAGCGTCTGGCAGCGATGGCGATCGATGAGGAGCTCACCCATGCGCTGCTCCTGATCGGCCCTGAGGGCGTGGGCAAGACCACCGCCGCCACGGCGCTGGCGGCTGAGCTCCTCGATGCCGCCAGATGGCCGGGCGGGCTCGAGGCGCACCCCGACTTCTGGCTCGAGGACTCGCCCGCGGAGAACGTCGGTATCGATCGGATGCGGCCCTCGCCGAAACGCAAGACCGGCGACGAGGAGGCCGGCCCCTCGCTCCAGCAGTTCCTCTCGCTGTCGGCCTACGCCGGCGGCCGGCGAATCGCTGTCATCGCCCGCGCCGACCGGCTCACCGAGCAGGCGGCGGACAACCTGTTGAAGACGCTCGAGGAACCACCCCCCGGTGCCCACCTGATCCTCACCTCAGCGCACCCGGAGCAACTCCCTCAGACGGTGCGATCGCGGTGCGAGACCGTCGTGCTCGGACCGGTACCACCGGCTGCAATCGAGTCCTGGCTGGTGAGGGTCCATCACGTGAGCGAGCACGACGCGTCCACCGCAGCGGCGCTGGCGGCGGGACGACCCGGTCGAGCCCTGCATCTGGCCACCGAACCCGGCGCGCTCAAGGCCGAGCTGGACGCGCTCGATCGATTCCTCGGCGCCGGGGGTGGAGGCGCCGAGGGTGCGCTTCGAGCCGCGGCATCGGTGACGGTTGCCGCCGCGGCAGGGACCGAGCGCAGCGCCGAGGTGCGCGAGCAGGCCCTCATCACCCTCGGTGCCTGGGCGTCCTTCGTGCGTGACGCGGCCTGCTTCGCCTCGGGCGCACCGGAGCTCGCTGTCTGGAAGGCGTACCGTCCGGCGCTCGAAGCCTGGGCGGAAGACCTCGACCTCACCCGGATCGTCGAGATCCTGGCACGCATCCTCGAGACGGCCGAATCGGTCGCGATGTACGCGCAGCCTCGCCTCGCGTTCGAAGCGCTGATGCTGGACATCTTCGCAAGGGCGGACAGCCCTCCCTTGGTGGCGGCGGTGTCTCGGGAAGGCCTCGAGGTCAGCGCCGGCGGCGGAGCACCAGGAAAGCCACGCCGATCCCCACCAGCACGGCGGGGATGATCCACGGGCTCTTGGCGGCGATCGAGGAGAACCGCTGAGCGATCCCGGCGTCCGGGTCGTCGTCGAACTCGAACGGATCCTCGGTCATCAGTCGGACGGTGCCTGCGACCCGGCGCGGACTCTCATCCTCACCGACTTCAGCATCGTCGTGGCGTACCGGCTGTGGAGTGGGCATCACCGCATTATGGGCCGCTGCGGGACAGGCCCCGGATGCGCGGCCCGCCGGGCCAGCGCTGGGCGCGCCTTCGCGCGAAGTCCCACCCGCCTTGAAACGTATTCTGGTGCGGTGATCGGCCGGACCCCTCGACAGCAGCCGGCGCCAGGCTTCTATGCCTGAGAGCGCGGTGCTCGACCTGAGCGTCTCAGAGGAGCTGTGCACCGAACCCGGAGCCCTCGAGCGGGTGCGGCGCGCCTACGCGCAGCTCGAGCCCGGAGGCCGTCTGGAGGTTCGCTCGCCAATTGCGGAGCACGCCTTTGCGGTGCGCGCGTGGAGCCGCAAGAACGGCGTCACCATCATCACGGATGAACCGGGGGACGGTTATCGGCGCCTCGTGCTCGAAGCGCCGGCGGCCGGCGGGTGACACCGAGACAGCTGCCGGCGGAATTCCTCCTCGGATGCGCGACGGCCGCGCACCAGGTCGAGGGCGGCATCGACAACGACTGGACGAGGTGGGTGGCGGAGCACCCGGAGTCGGTCACGGGCGGTGGTGACGCGGTCGTCGCCATCGATCATTTCCGTCGCTATCGCGAGGACCTCGAACAGCTCGGTGCGATGCATCACAACGCGCATCGCTTTTCCATCGAGTGGGCGCGGATCGAGCCACAGCAAGGCACATTCGACCGCGACGCTCTCGCGCACTACGCCGA
Organism: Candidatus Dormiibacterota bacterium; assembly: GCA_963833055.1. GTDB lineage: Bacteria > Chloroflexota > Dormibacteria > Aeolococcales > Aeolococcaceae > Palsa-851. The sequence goes on from CAWHWM010000004.1 coordinate 19,628, forward strand.
TGTGGTGCGCACCTGCCGGCGCAACGGCATGGAACCCGTGGTCACGCTGCAGCACTTCACCCTGCCGGTGTGGCTCGCGAAGTCGGGTGGGTTCGCTGCTCCCGACGCGCCGATGCGTTTTGCACGGTATGCCGCCGCGTGCGCCGAGGCGCTCGGCGACATGGTCACATGGTGGATCACGATCAACGAGCCGACAGTCGTCGCGGTCCTCGGTCATCTCGAGGGGTTGTGGCCGCCAGGTGAGCGCTCCCTGCGCAGCACGCTGACTGCGCTCCGCGGCCTGCTCCGCATGCACGCGGCCGCGGCGCGCGCCATCAACGCCGTGTCGCAGCAACATCAACGAGCTGCGCAGATATCGATCGCGCATCACGAGCGCCGCCTCCTGCCGCGCAATCCCTCATCAGCGGTGGATCGAGCCGTGAGCCGTGTCCCGGACTACCTGTTCAACCGCTGGTTCCTTCGCAGCTGCATCGCAGGCCGTGTGCTCCGTCCCGTCGGGCATGGCGAGCGAGTCCCCGGGCTTGCCGGGTCGCTCACGTACCTCGGGCTGAACCACTACACCAGCGAAGTGGTGTCACTGGATCTGGGCGCCCCCGGAATGCTGTTCGCGCGGCACGAGGCAGTACCCGGGCTGCCGCTTTCGAGCGCCGGATGGGCAATCGACGCAGCAGCGTTGCGCACCGCGCTCACAGATCTCTGGCGCGAGCTGGGCGTGCCCATCATCGTCACCGAGAATGGAGTCGCCGACGAGAACGACGAGCTGCGCCCGGCATATCTGCGTGATCACCTCAGCGCAGTGGCCGACGCAATCGATGCGGGCGTCGATGTTCGCGGCTACCTGTACTGGACGGCGTGGGACAACTTCGAGTGGGCGGAGGGATTCACGAAGCGCTTTGGACTGATCGCGGTTGACCGCGACACGCAGGAGCGCATCCCGAAGCCGAGCGCTGCACTGTTCGCGGAGATGTGCAGGACTCGCGAAGTGCCGGACAGCGGCGTCCCTCAGACGACCGGCAGCGTGACGGTGTCCTCGGGATAGGGAATCTGCTCTGGTGCAGCGGTGATATCCGGTGGCGTCCGCCGCTGCTCGTCACGCGTGAGCAGATACACCGCCGCGAGCACCCCCATCACTGCCGAGAAGACGAGCAGGAGACGGTAGTCGACGAATGCGATCAGTCCCGCACCTGCCGCGATCGAGATGGTCTGCGGGAGTCCGATCAGCGTGTCGAATGCCGAGTACACGCGGCCCTGCAACGCCAGTGGCGTGCGCCGCTGGACCAGCGTGAACAGCGCAACCAGCACCCAGGGAAGGCATGCGCCGATCACGATCGCACCGGCGAGCACGCCCGGGGATCCACTGCAGTGTCAGCAGCAGTGATGAAGCGGCAAAGAGCAGACAGGCGAAGGCAAAGAGTGCGCCTTCGTTGGTGCGCTTCATGACCGCTGCGGCGGTGAGACCGCCGGCGATTGCGCCCACGCCCTGTGCTGAGGCGATGATGCCGAGGAAGGTGGGCGGCTCATGCAGTCCGATCCCGACAACGGCGAACGCGATGGTCTCGAAGAAGCCGAGCGGGATCACGATCAGCAGGCACGCGGTGAGGATCTGACGAAGCACCGTGGTCGTCCATGCATGACGGATGCCCGCAGTCACCTCATCGAACCAGTGATGCTCGCTGCGGGCGGGTTTTTCCTCGTTGACGTGCAGCGAGAAGGTGGCGACGGCGGCGACGAGAAACGTGCACGCGTCGACGATCGCAACGGCGCCACCACCTTTCCACGCGAAGAGTCCCGCGCCTGCGACCGGCCCGACAAGCCGGATGCCTTGACGGAACGTCTGGAGCAGGCCATTCGCATTGCCGAGCAATTCCTCGGGCAGCATCTCGCGGAGCAGCGCCAACTCGCCTGAGCCGAGCACACCGTATGCCACGCCGTACAGCACCATCACGAGGTAGATCAGCCACACCTGGTCGCGTCCGTGCACCAGCAGGAGCAGCAGGACGCCGGCTCCCAGTGCCAGGTCGGTCGCGACCAGAAGCGGCCGTTTCTTCATGCGGTCGACGAACAGCCCCGCCGCGGGCGCAAGCACCGTCGGCGCGCTGAAGGCGAAGAACGTGAGGCCCGCGAGCGCGTTGCTCCCGGTGAGGGTCTTGACCCAGATGCCCGCTGCGAGCCAGAGCGCGGTGTCTCCGAAGACGGAGAGCAATTGGCCGATGAGATACCGGCGTCCATTGCGGTCGCGCAGCAGCGCGATCACAGGATCAGGCCCGCACCCGGCACGGAGGCACGCTCATGCGTGCCTCCGCACGCGGTGTGTCGGCATTAGCTGCGGTCACGGCGATCCGACAGCGTGTGAAACACGGTCGTGACGCGATGCAGGACTGTGCGATTCGAGCATTCGTGCTCCGCACAGAAGATGCGCCGGCGCTCGATGGAGCGAGCCAGCTCGATGTTCTGCAAGTTGGTCATGGCGTTTACCTCCTTTTATTGGTGTGTGTTGATGTTTGTCTTGGTGGTGATTCGGGTCAGTGCGCGCGACGGTTGCCGGTGGGCGACCCGCGATGCGCCGGGCGCGGATAGGCGAAGAGCAGCAGCTCAATCGGAATCGAGCCCTTGGGCCGCTTCTTCGGGTTGCCGATCCGGTCGACGTACTGCCTGACCAGCGCGGTCATGGTCTCGTCGAGCACTCGCAACTCCTCCGGGGTGACGTAGAGCAGGAACTCGCTCGCACCGGTGGCCTTCTGCCACTCCGTCGAGACGTCGCGCCGGAGCTCGAGGCCTTCCTTCAGCCGGTCGAGGTAGAAGTCGTGGAGGACGCGACTGAGGGCGTTCGCCGCCAGGCGGGTCTCCGGGTCGTCGCTGACGTCGGAGTACGTGAGCCCCGTGTTGACGAGACGCCACGGGCGCTTGCGTCCGGCGACGCCCGAGACCTCCTCGATGAAGCCGTACTTGGCCAGCTGGCGGAGGTGGAAGGAGCACGTGGTGGGGCTCTCACCGATGAGCTCGCCGGCCTGGGTTGCGGTCAGCGGACCCTCGGTGCCGAGCACCTCGAGGAGCGCGATCCGCACCGGATGGGCGACGGCGCGCATCGCCCTGGGGTCCGTGATCTTGCGAGGCTCGAGATCAGGCAGCGTCGAGTCCTGCGGCTCAACGGGGGTTTTGGAGAGATTCGTATCGACATCCATGTATCGAAGTATATCTCTCGAGAGATATCTCTGCAACCCCCTGTCGCCAGTTCGTGACAGGCGGCGTACCATCGAGGTCGCGGGAGCTCGGCGAGACCGGGCTGAGAGGGTCGCTGCGGGCGGCCGACCGTGGAACCTGATCCGGGTAATGCCGGCGCAGGGAGCGCTCCGCCTGCCAGAAGGCGGCTCTCCGGGCGTCGTGTCACATGGAGGCCGACATGACCGAGGTGATCGACCGCGAAGGCGTCGTAGCCCTGCCAATCGCCGCTGCCACGGGCTCTGCCCGCCGCGTCTACGTGCAGGGCTCACGTCCTGATCTGCGCGTCCCCTTCCGAGAGATCCTGCAGGCGCCGACGCGCGGCGCGACGGGGGATACCCCCAATCCGCCGCTGCGCCTCTATGACACGAGCGGCCCGCACGGGGACCCGGCGGTGACCGTCGATCCCAAGGCCGGGCTGTCCGGCGTGCGCCTGCCGTGGATCCTCGAGCGTGGCGATGTCGAGACGGTGTCCGGGGTGCGCGGCGATGCGCTTCGCGCTCGCGGCGGTGCCGCCGTCACCCAGCTGCACTACGCGCGCCAGGGGCTGATCACTCCCGAGATGGAGTACATCGCCATCCGCGAGGGCGTCGACGCCGAGCTGGTCCGCGACGAGGTCGCCCGCGGCCGCGCGATCATCCCCGCGAACATCAACCACCCCGAGGCCGAGCCGATGATCATCGGCACGCGGTTCCTCGTGAAGGTGAACGCCAACATCGGCAACTCGGCGGTGCTCTCGGACATCGATGCCGAGGTCGAGAAGATGCGCTGGGCGACCCGCTGGGGTTCGGACACGATCATGGATCTGTCCACCGGCAAGGACATTCACGCCACCCGTGAGTGGATCATGCGCAACTCGCCAGTTCCTGTCGGAACTGTCCCGATCTACCAGGCCCTGGAAAAGGTTGGCGGCAACGCCGACCAGCTCACGTGGGAGCTCTACCGCGACACGATCATCGAGCAGGCGGAACAGGGTGTCGACTACTTCACGATCCACGCCGGCGTGCTGCTCCGCTACGTGCCGCTCACCGCGAAGCGCGTCACGGGCATCGTCTCGCGCGGCGGCTCGATCATGGCGGCGTGGTGTCTCGCGCACCACGAGGAGAACTTCCTCTACACGCACTTCGAAGAGCTCTGCGAGATCCTGCGCGCGTACGACGTGTCGTTCTCGCTCGGCGACGGGCTCCGTCCCGGGTCGATCGCCGACGCCAACGACGAAGCCCAGTTCGGTGAGCTGCGCACGCTCGGCGAGCTCACGCAGATCGCATGGCGGCACGACGTCCAGGTGATGATCGAGGGTCCCGGCCACGTGCCGATGCACAAGATCAAGGAGAACGTCGACCTCCAGATGGAGGTGTGCCACGAGGCGCCGTTCTACACGCTCGGTCCGCTCACCACCGACATCGCACCCGGCTACGACCACATCACGTCGGCGATCGGCGCGGCGATGATCGGCTGGTACGGCACCGCGATGCTCTGCTATGTCACGCCGAAGGAGCACCTCGGCCTCCCGGACCGGCAGGACGTGAAGGACGGTGTGATCGCCTACAAGATCGCAGCGCATGCCGCCGACCTCGCCAAGGGTCATCCCGGGGCGCAGCAGTGGGATGACGCGCTGTCCCAGGCGCGTTTCGACTTCCGCTGGGAGGATCAGTTCAACCTGAGCCTCGACCCGGAGACGGCGAGGTCGATGCACGATGAGACGCTCCCTGCCGCGGGTGCGAAGGTCGCGCATTTCTGCTCGATGTGCGGTCCGAAGTTCTGCAGCATGCGGATCACCCAGGACATCCGCGATTACGCCCGCGACCACGGGGTGGGCGCTGATCAGGCGGTGCGAATCGGCATGGAGGAGAAGTCGCTGGAGTTCCGCGAGCTCGGCGGCCGGATCAACGTTCCGCAGTAGCGCCTTGTAACCAGTTCCCGGGGCGCTGGTTAGAGTGATATGACCGTGGAACGGAGAGACCGATGATCCGCGTGCGCCGGCCGGCGATGGCGGCTGCCGGAGGGCTGATCCTCGCGGCCGCCGTTGCGCTGCCGCTCTGGACCCTTGCGGACGGCACGACGTCGCACGCGATCGCGGGCGTTCCCAACGATCGCGCCAGGCCCGACGACCTCCGCCGCAACGGCGACGCCGTCGATCAGCAATGGTGCGGTGTCGCTGCAGGCGCCGATCATCAAGCAGGACCTGGCGCTCGACTGCGAGTCGGCGGCGCTGGAGGTTGCGCTCGCCGTCAAGAACATCGACGTCCCGCAGGACACGATCTTCTACAGCCTTCCGCAGCAGCCGCAGCCGGTGCAGCTCGGCGCCGACGGGTACCCGGAACGCTGGGGGGATCCGTATGTGGCGTTCGTCGGTGACGTGAACGGCTACGAGCCGAGCTACACCGGCTACGGCGTCTACTACCCGCCGATCGTCGCCGCCGCGGAGCGCTTCGGAGCAACTGCGGTGGGCCACACAGGCTGGACCGTTGCCGCGATCGAGGCCCAGCTGCGTCTCGGCAACTCCGTGGTGGTGTGGCTGACCTCCGACTTCAAGGCGCACATCCCGCGCTACTGGACCGCCTGGGACGGGAAGCGGATCCCCTGGGCGATCGGCGAGCACGCCGTTCCCGTGATCGGCTTCGACCCGGTCCAGAACACGATCACGTTTGTTGACGTCCTGTATGGCGTGGAGCGAACGATGACGACGCAGGCGTTCGCGGCTGCGCTGACCACGTTCGGCGGGATGGGGGTCGCCGTTTCCTGACGTCGCGGGCCGCATCGAGCGCCACCGGGATGGCCCTGGGCATCTGCAGCTTCGAGCGCAAACCGGTCGCCGGCACCGGCTTGGGCATCATCTGCGCCAGCGCTCTGTGCGCCGCGCACGACGATATGGCGGCGGTTCTGCCGCCTGACGAAACCGAAGACTGCGATATGCTCCGCTGAGCGCCACACCCTTGTGCGCTCCGCCCAGTTGGAGGCCGTCCATTGCCACCGTCCACTCCGAGGGAAGCACCTCCGGACCTTCTCGCCAGGGTGGAGGAGGCGAACATCCGCCACATCGACCTCCAGTTCACCGATGTCATCGGCGGGGTGAAGACGGTCACGATCCCGGCCTCCCAACTCTCCGAGGCGATCGCGCACGGCACCTGGTTCGACGGCTCGTCGGTGGACTCGTTCGCTCGCACCGCGGAGTCGGACATGTACCTCGTCCCGGACGCCTCGACCTTTCAGGTGCTGCCCTGGGGCGATGAGCCGACGGCGCGGCTGATCTGCTGGGCCACCACCCCCGACGGCGAGCCGTACCAGGGCGACCCGCGTGGCGTGCTCCGGCGCGCGGTCGAGGAGGCCGAGCGCCTCGGGTTCGAGTATCGCGTCGGCCCGGAGGTGGAGTTCTTCCTCCTCGAGCGAGGCGGTGACGGCACGCTCGTCCCCATCCGCAACGACCGCAGCTCCTACTTCGACTTCTCGAGCGATGGGAACCGCGACATCCGCCAGCGCATGGTCAGCGCGTTGATGAGCATGGGCATTGCCGTCAACACGTCGCACCACGAGATCGCCGGCGGCCAGCACGAGATCGATATCGACGCCGCTCCCGCACTGAAGGCCGCGGACGACCTGATCACCTTCCGGTATGCGCTGAAGGCGGTCGCGCAGCAGTCCGGGGTGATCGCCACCTTCATGCCCAAGCCGTTCGACGGCAAGCCAGGCAGCGGCATGCACGTCCATCAGAGCCTCGAGCGCCTGCGCGACCAGGTCAACGCCTTCGCCGGCGATGACGCCTACGGGCTGAGCGAGGTTGCCCAGCACTTCATCGCCGGGCAGTTGCACCACGCGGCGGGGATCAGCGCGGTGCTGGCCCCGCTGGTGAATTCCTACAAGCGGCTCGTGCGCGGCTTCGAGGCGCCCATCTTCATCTCGTGGGCGCGGACCAACCGTGGCGCGCTCATCCGTGTGCCGCACGTCGGCCGCGCCGAGGCGACGCGCGTGGAGCTGCGCAGCCCGGACCCGTCCTGCAACCCGTACCTCGCCTTTGCGGTGATGCTCCGTTGCGGCCTCGACGGCATCGAGCGGCGGCTGCCGCTGCCGCCTCCCGTGGAGGAATCCCTGTACGGCTTCGACGAGGTGGAGCTGGAGCGCCGCAACGTCGGCGTGCTGCCCGACAACCTCAAGGACGCAGTCGATGCGCTCGAGGCGGACGAGGTGGTCATCGACGCTCTGGGAGACCATCTCGCGGAGCGGTTCATCGCAGCAAAGCGCCTCGAGTGGCAGTCGTACCGCGGCCAGGTCACCCCGTGGGAGATCGATCAGTACCTCGAGCGCTGCTGACCATGCTCGCGCCATGAGCTCGCCGACGATCACCGTCAAGGACGTGTGGCGGGGGGTGCTGCCGCCCGGCACCGACCTGCTCGGCGGTGGTGGTGGCCTCGAGCGCAGGGTCGAGTGGGCGTGCGCGCTGCGCACCCGGCCACCGGCGTTCGAGGCGGTGAAAGGCGGCGAGATCGCGTTCGTGCCGGTCAAGAGCATCCGGCTGCTCGACGAGCGGCTCGATCTGCCCCAGGTGATGGTCAGCTTCGCTGAGAAGGGCGGTGTCGCCGTGGCGGTGGTCGGCGACGTGTCCGTCGAGAGCATCGCCGCTGCGGATCGCCTGATGATGCCGCTGCTCCGGTTGCCCGACGGCATCCACGCGGCCGACGCGCATCACACCTGCGTCCGCTTCATCCTCGACCAGCGCGCGCTGCTCCACGAGCGCGCCCAGGAGCTCCAGCTCTCGCTGATGGATCTCGCGCTCGGCGGTGCCGGGCCGGACAAGATCATCGAGCGGCTCGCCGAGGTCACGGCGCTCCCGGCGGCATGGCTGGACGAGGCGGGCGAGGTGCGCCACCTCACCGTGACGGATGCTCGACTGCTCGCCGACGTCGAGGCCGGCGCCGATGCGCTCCGCCGCTGGGGCGGGACGATCGCTGCAGTGGGTGCGGATCCCCCGGTCCACGAATTCACCGTGGGGCGCGACGGGCTCGCGTCACTGGTGAGCCCGGTGCCGATCCGGAGCGGCGTCGGGGGCTTCGTGTGCGTGATCGGGGAGGAGCACCGCCTCGATCAGATCGCCCGTCTCGCCGTTGCGAGGGCGGCGTCCGCCTGCGCAATCGAGTTCGACCGCGAACGCGCTGTCACCGAGACGCGCGACAAGCTCGAGGGCGAATTCATCGCGTCACTGCTGACTGGCTCGTACTCGTCGGAACGGGTCGCGCTCGAACGCGCCCGCCGGCTCGGTGCCGACCTCTCCCGGCAGGTCGCGGTGATTGCGCTGCGGGGCGCGATCTCGTCGCAGTCCTGGGAAACGCGCGCGCTCCGCGCCGCGCAGAACGTCGTCGCGCGCCGCGAGGTCAAGGCACTGGTCGCGCCGCACGAGGACGCGGTCTGCGTCGTGGTCATGCCGGAGCCTGACGCCGCCGCCGACACCCTCTACCGGTTCGCGGATCTGCTGCGCACCGAGTGTGCCCGCGCCACGGGGGACGCGAGCACCTCGCTCGGCCTCGGCCGCACCCATGACGGCGCGGCAGGCGTCCGTCAGTCGTTCCGCGAGGCGGAGCACGCGCTTGAGATGGGCCGCCGCCTGCTCGGCCCAGGAAGGCAGGCGAGCTTCGCCGATCTCGGGCTGCACCGCCTCCTCTTCGCCATGGCGCAGCACCCGGAGCTCAGCGATTACTTCCGCGGGACGGTCGGCGACCTGGTCGCCTACGACGAGCGGTCGAACGCCGACCTGATGGCGACGCTCGACGCGTACTTCGAGGCCAACGGGTCGCCCACCGAGACAGCCCAGCGCCTGAAGCTGCATCGCAACACCGTGCTGTATCGATTGCGGCGGATCGAGGAGGTCGGCCGGCTCCGGCTCGACGACCCGGCCACGAGGCTGAACCTGCATCTCTGCCTGCGGATTCGCGATGTCCTGCAGGCGGGTGCCGCTCGGGGCGCTCAGCCAGAGCCGGAGGGAGTCCCGGGTAGCTGAGCGCCCTTGGGTCGGCGGCGGGAACTTCTAGTGGAGCAACTCGAACGTGTTGGTCGCGTCGTCCACGAAGTACACACCGGTCTTGTTGGGTGTCACGACGAGGCCGAAGAGGGCGCCGTTGCCAGGAGGTGAACCGCTCTTGTCGAGCCAGTGGAAGGCGACCTGCGCGCCGCTCGGTGTGGTCTCGACGATCCGTCCATCGCCGGCGTTGACGGTGAGGATGTCGCCATTCGGCGCCAGCGTGAGGCCCAGCGGCGCGTTGAGCCAGCCGTTGCTGGTGACGTCGGTGCCAGTCAGCGCGCTGTGCATCCGGGTGAACGCATCCGGGATGGCGGCGATGCGGTTGTCAGCGGTGTCTGCGACGTAAAGGGTTCCGGATGCGCTGACGGCGTCACCGGTGGGTCCGACCACCAGTGCCGCAGGGTCGGTCCGCTCGGCGAATCCCGAGCCGATCACGGTGCTCGAGACCACCCAGGGGGCAGCGCTGCCGGCCGTGTGGAGCACGAGCCTCACGACGGTGCCGCGGTTGACCACCGCTCCATCCGCGGCGACCGTGCCGTTCAGGACGTTGGTCACGAAGACGTCGGAGTTGGCGCCGCGATCGACGGCCGTGAGGTCCCAGGGGCCGTTGATGCCATCGACGTTGTTCAGCGTCTCGACGACGTTGCCGTCGCTGTCGAGGATGATCAGGCACCCGGCCTTGGCGGTGGCCGACATGCCGTTCGATGTCGGCAGCGATCCGACGATGACCCACTGGTGCTGCAGGATCGCGAGGGCGGTGGTGAGTCCGACACCGCCCGTGCACATCCCGCGTACGTCGTGATCGGTGATGTGCGCAAAGACCGATCGGCCGCCGTGGGGAGTCATCTGCACGATGGTCGTGCCGGTACCCTGCTCATTCGAGGCGGCGTTGAAGTTGCTCACGAGCACATTGCCTGCGACCAGGTCTCCCCAATCCTCGGTGACGACCGCCATGCCGTACGGGTTGACGTCGCCGTTGTGCGGCACCGTCGAGCCGAGCGTGGTGACATGCGTCAGGCCGCCGATGAACGGCCCTGACGCAAAACCGAAGGCCGGCGCGAGTGCGATGACTGCTGTGGGCACCGCGATCATGGCGGCGCGTCCGAGGATGTGACTTCCCCTCACTGCGTCTCTCCTTCGACGCCGGACAGCCTTCCCCAGGCCGCCTTTGATCAGCGCCAACCAACCAGTACGGATGCGGGTTACGCCGTTTCGAGGCGGAATGGAGAGCGCGAGGAGTTCGCCTTGCTAGACTCCGGGGCAGCCCATGACCTACATCGTCACCGAGACCTGCGTCGACCTCAAGGACAAGTCCTGCATCGAGGTGTGTCCCGTGGACTGCATCCACGAGGCAACCGAGGACCGGATGGTCTACATCGATCCCGACGAGTGCATCGACTGCGGCGCATGCGTGGACCCGTGCCCGGTCGACGCCATCTACGCCGAGGAGGACGTGCCTGAGACGCAGGTGGCGTTCGTCGACATCAACAAGGTGTACTTCAAGGACAAGGCGCTCGCCCGGTCCCAGGTCGCGGAGATCAAGCCCCCCGCCGCGAACTGAGCGGACCCGGCGCCACGTGGTTTGTGCGCCGCGCACAACCAACCCAGGGAACCCATCGGTCTGGGAGTCCATAGTTCCGAGCCCGCGAGAACCCTAGTCTCGTCACGTAAGGAGTGCCGCGGCGACCGAGGGTCCGATCGGTGGTGGCGGCGTAACAGCCAGCCGTCTCGCGGAAGGAGTCCTATGGCAGTCGACGAGTCGCTAGCCGTGCGGGTACTAGAGGGGTCTGCTTCGATGTCTCCGACGACCAAATCCAAAACCAAGCCATCCGACGTCATTCGCAACGCGAAAGAGCTCGGCATCAAGATCGTCGACCTCCGCTTCGTGGATCTCCTCGGCACCTGGCAGCACTTCAGCATCCCGGTCGGCGAGATGACCGAGTCGCTGTTCTCCGAGGGCATCGGCTTCGACGGATCGAGCATCCGCGGCTTCCAGAAGATCTACGAGAGCGACATGCTGCTGTTCCCGGATGCGGGACGCACCTTCGTCGACAGCACGCTCGAGATCCCGACGCTGGCGATGGTCTGCGACATCAAGGACCCGCTGACCCTCTCCGACTACAGCCGTGATCCGCGCTTCGTCGCGCGCAAGGCCGAGGAGTACCTGCTCAGCACGGGCATCGCCGACACGTCGTACTGGGGACCCGAGCTCGAGTTCTACATCTTCAACTCGGTGCGCTTCGACCAGAACACGCACGAGGGCTACTACCACATCGATTCCGACGAGGGCATCTGGAACACCGGGAAGAACGGCACCGCAAACCTCGGCTTCCGTCCGAAGCTGAAGCAGGGCTACTTCCCGACGCCGCCGATCGACAAGCTCCAGGATCTGCGCAGCAAGATCGTGCTCGCGCTGATCGACGCCGGCGTGCAGATCGAAGTCCACCACCACGAAGTCGGAACCGCCGGCCAGACCGAGATCGACATGCGCTTCGACTCCCTGGTGAGCATGGCCGACAAGGTGCTCATCTACAAGCACATCGTCAAGAACGTCTGCTACCAGAACGGCTACACCGCGACGTTCATGCCCAAGCCGCTCTTCGGTGACAACGGCTCCGGGATGCACACGCACCAGTCGCTGTGGAAGGACGGCGTGCCGCTCTTCTACGACAAGGACGGCTACGCGCTGCTCAGCGACACTGCACGCTGGTACATCGGCGGACTGCTGAAGCACGCGCCGGCGGTGCTCGCGTTCGCGGCGCCCACCACCAACAGCTACCGGCGGCTCGTGCCCGGGCTACGAGGCACCGATCAAGCTCGCGTACAGCGCGCGCAACAGGAGCGCATGCGTGCGCATCCCGACGTACAGCGCTGCGCCGGCCGCCCGCCGCCTCGAGTTCCGCTCGCCGGACCCGATGTGCAACCCGTACCTCTCGTTCTCGGCCTGCCTGATGGCGGGGCTTGACGGGGTCAAGCACCGGATCGAGCCGCCGACGCCCGTCGAGGCCGACCTCTACGAGCTCGAGGGTGAGGAGAAGGCGCGGGTCAAGGACCTCCCCGGCTCGCTCACCGAGGTGCTCAACGCGCTCGAGGTCGACAACGACTTCCTCCTCGAGGGTGGCGTGTTCACCCAGGACCTCATCGATATGTACATCTCGTACAAGCGCGAGAACGAAGTGGATCCGGTGGCACTGCGGCCGCATCCCTACGAGTTCGCCCTGTACTACGACGCCTGAGCCCTCGCTCGGGATCTAGCAAGCACACTCCTTCCTGGACAGGGGGGCCGGGTTACCTCGACCCGGCCCCTCCCTTCTTTAATCAGGAAGCGGCTTCGGGTTTCCTTGCGCTCAACACGCAGAACTCGTTGGCCTCGGGGTCGGCCATCACCACCCACGTGACTTCGCCCTGACCGATGTCGATCTTGCGGGCCCCGAGTGACAGCAATCGCTCCACCTCGGCGGCCTGGTCGTCGGGGCGAAGGTCGAGGTGGATCCGGTCCTTGACCGATTTCCCTTCGGGAACCTGCAGGAACAGGATGTCGGGGCTCTCGCCGCCGGGCTCGATCCAGTATTCGCCGTCCTCGGGGCCGTGCAACTCGAGCCCGAGCGCCTCGCTCCAGAAGGACGCGACCAGGAGCGTGTCGGTGCAGTCGATGACGATGTTCTGCCAGCGAAGGGACATGGCCGGAGTCTAGCCGGAGACCGGAGTCCCGAGCACTGCGCGGCGGATGGCGCCCACCTGCGCGGCCGGCGTGTACCAGCGCAGGACGTGCTCGAGACCACGCGCTGCCACGCCTGCGAGGTCGAGAGCGCCGCAGACCGCCTGCTCGATACGGCGTTCCCAGTCATACGCGTCGACGAGGTAGCCGTTGACCCCGTCCTCGATGGCGAGACGGAATGTGTATGTGGGAGTCGCAAGCGTTGGGGTCTCGACGATCGCCGCCTCGAAATATTTCAGCTCCGATTTGGAGTTGCTGAAGATGTTGGTCTGCAGCGGCACGATATTGAGCCCTGTCGCACCGACGAGTGTCTGCAGCGTTAGAAAATCCGTGAGCGGAAGGATCTCGATGCGGTCCGCGAACCCGCGCAGGGCGCTGCCGATGTCGAGGAATCCAACGATGAGCAGGCGCATATCGGTGTGCCGGGTCATCACATTGGCGAGCGCCGTCGACACGAGCTCGAAGTCACGGTTGTGGGTCGGCGTTCCGCTGAAGTACCCGATGCGCGTGACGCCACGCGACGTTGCGGATGCGTGGCGCTTGCGCCGGACCTCCGCCGATCGCTCCAGCTGCAAACCGTTGAGAAAGTTGGGAACCACCCATGTCGGCACCTGCGCGAAATCCTCGATGCGCTCCGCGAGGAAGGTGTTGGTGGTGATGGCCCCATCGCAGAGTCGAAGCGTCGCTCCGAGACGCGATATGGCGGCAAACCACTCGTCAAGGAGCGGTTCTGTCGACGGCCGGTCGAGGGTCTCGAGCACGAGGCTCACGTAGCGGTTGTCGAAGATCAGGTCGTCGACGTCGAAGAGGACCCGGCACCCTGAGGCACGGGCGCGGGTGACCAGGTTGTCGAGCCGCGCCGTGTAGCGCGAGCGGCAGATGACCAGCGTCCGGATGTCGCCGATCAGTCGCTCGAGGATCGGCATCTCCGCTCGGGTGAACCATGCGGCGGCGATGGGTTCGGCGGACTCATCCGCGCCGAGCGCCTCGACCATGTTGAAGATGCGATAGCGAAAGGTGCTGGTGTCGGGCACCTCGTAGACATATGCGACGGTGTGCCCGGTCGCTGCGGTGATGGTGCGGACGCGTTCCTCGAGGCTCGGCGCCCACGGATCCGGAAACTCCGGCAGGGCCGGCGTCCGAGCCACCCCTAGCCTTTGGTCGCGGACAGCTGACCGGCGAGCTGATCGCAGATCGGCGCGAAGACGGCGCTCCAGTCGGTCAGGAAGGTGCTGTTCCGATGGTTGGCCGCGCGGCGTTTGGCGTCAGCGGTGAGGGCAACGCCCTCAGCGATCCCTGCGATCAGCGTGGGAAGCGACGGGTCGCTGCAGATGATGTTTGCGGAATACTGCGCGAGCGATTGCTTCTCCGGGCCGAAGGTGTTGGTGACCACGACAGCGCCTGCCGCAGCGAGATCCAGCGGCGGATAGCTCGAATGCGGCGATGCCATCAGCGACAGCCCGAGATCCATGCTTCGGAGCAGGCGCTGGTAGTCGTGCCACCCGAGGTTCTCGATCAGCGCCGGCCGGACTCCTCCAGGAAGCGAGACCGGCTGCAGATCCCTGCCGATGAAGAAGAAGTCCCAGCCCGCGGGGTCGAGCACACCGCTCTCGATCGCGCCGGCGATCGCCTCGAGCCCGCGGTAGTACAGGTTGCGGAGGTTCTTGGGCCGCGCATAGAAGATGAACTTGCGCTTGCCCTGCGGAGCAGCCTCGCGCGGAGTCAGGAACGCAGGGAAGGCCGGATCGAACCACGACGGCGCGTGCGTGTGCGTGTCCGGCCCGTCGAAGAGATAGTCGAAGAGTGGCCTGGAGTTGACGATGCACGTGATGCGCGGGTCCGCGAGGATCTCGGCGCATCGAATCGAATCGTCACCTTCCGGGTAGAAGCGCCGCTCGTCCTCCTGGACGAGATAGATGATGCTTGCAGGGTCGACCGACTCGCGTGTCGCCCATGTCGTCCACCAGGACGTCGTGACGAAGAGATCGCCGGGCGTGATGTCGATCAGCCGTCCGTTCGACGTGTCGCGCGAGGAGAAGACGAACTCGACATCCCCTTGCCACGCAATGCCATTTGCCTCGAGCACGGTGCGGCAGTTGGCAGGGGTGGGCGGCTCCGAGCGGGTGATGATGCGCAGCGGTCGTTCCATGCGCCGTGCCAGCAACGTCGCGAAGATGAGCGCTGTGCCAACGCCTCCGAAGAGGCTGCCGCTGTTGATGCTGTCGGTCACCATCGAGATGCGCTTCGGCGCTGACGCATTTGCAAAGACGGGGAGCGGGCGGAGGTTCGGGAAGCGCTCGTCGAGCGTCAGCCCGAGCCACTGGCGTTCAACGGTGGACGGCGCGATCTTGCTGCCGCGCGCCTTCCCGTGGCGCAGATAGTGCAGCAGCGCATTGGTGCCACGAGACACGTCGGGGTTGTGCTCGAGGTAGAACTCGGTGGAGAATCGCGGCCCCGGGTCCCACGCCGCTGCGGCGCCGATCAGCGCGTAGTGACGGAGCGGATCCATCCCGGACTGGGCCACATCGGGATAGTTCGCGACGTACCACGCCGCGTCGAAGAGTCCGGAGCCTTCCATCTCGCGCAGGTCGCGAGGGAACTGCAGGCGCGAGAACGCTCTTCGATGGAAGTTGATCCGTCCCGTCCCGGTCGCGACGTTGAGCGCCTTGATCGCGGTATTCGACACATGCGGATAGCGCCGGATCACCGAGCGGAGCTGCGAGTACGGTGGCTCGAGGAGCGACTGGCGCAGACGGACGTTCTCGAGACGCGCCTCATCGAGCTCGTGCTGCAGGAGCGTGACGTTCAGGCTCGGATCGTCAGACCCGGGCGCGCTGTCTTCAGGATTCGGCATGGGGGTGGCTAGGATATCCAGCGGGCCGAGGTGATCACCGGCCTGCCATCTGTGCCGTCTCGATGACGACGTGGTGATGTCCCACATTGGTGATCTCGTCGATGTAGCCGTAGTCGGAGACGTGGAATCCGAGGCGCTCGTAGAACCCCTGCGCTGTGTCGCGTCCGTGCGCCCACATCAGTTCCAGGGAACGGTCCTCGCTGATGGTTGCTGCGTGCTGCAGCAGCGCTGTCCCGGCGCCTGATCCGCGCCTCGTCTCGTCCACCGCCATCCATCGGAACCGCATCGCGGTTCTGCCGGGCGCCTCCGGAAACGGTTCCGGGAACATCGTGACGACACCGATGACATCGTCACCGGCGAAAGCCGCCAGGTGCACGGTGTCCGGATCATCGTCACGTTCGGTGTGGACGGACTCCTCCGGAAAGCCGGCGCGCAGCACGCGATGACGGAGCGGGCGAACGAGCTCGACCGGGACCTGGCGCACGATCACTGGCGTGCAGACGTCGTTCATGGCGTTGCGCTGACGGTGCGACCGGTCAGCCCGCGAGCACCTCGGTCGCGGGCAGCAGGGCAAGGGCGGCGGCGGCGATGCCGTCCGCATCGAGTCCCAGCTGTCCGAGCAGCGCCGCCTGCGCGCCGTGCTCGATGAAACGATCAGGGAGACCGAGCCGGACGATCGGGACGGCGACTCCATCAGAGGCGAGCAGATCGGTGACGGCGGACCCGAAGCCGCCGCTCGCGACCCCGTCTTCCACGGTGATGACCGCGCGGTGGCGCGCGGCGATCGCGCTCAGCTCGGGTGCGAGCGGCTTGACGAATCGCGCGTCGACCACCGTCGTCGAGATCCCGTGTGCACTGAGCTGTTCCTGCGCCTGCATCGCCACGTCGACCATCTTGCCGACGGCGAACAGCGCGAGATCCCGCCCGCGGTGGCGGATGACGATGCTCGGCACCTCCACCGGCTCGAGCGGCTCGGTGCTGGTCGCCGGCGCGGCGCCACGAGGAAAGCGGAGCGAGAACGGCCCGTCCGAAGCGAGGGCTGTGGCGAACATCCTGCGCAGCTCGTCCGGTGAGCTCGGCGCCGAGACGGTCATGCCGGGGATGCAGCGCAGGAAGGCGAGGTCGAGCATGCCGTGATGCGAAGGGCCGTCTGCTCCGGTGATGCCGGCGCGGTCGATGACGAACGTCACCGGCAGCTTGTGGAGCGCGACGTCGCACGCGATCTGATCGAACGCGCGCTGCAGGAACGTCGAATAGATGCAGACCACGGGGTGCAGACCTCGCATCGCCAGTCCGGCGGCGAACGTGACCGCGTGCTGCTCGGCGATGCCGACGTCGAAGAAACGGTCCGGGAAGCGACGGGCGAATTCCAGCAGGCCAGTGGAGGATGCCATCGCAGCGGTGATCGCGACGATCCGCTCGTCCGCTTCTGCGGCCTCGCACAGCGCCTCGCCGAAGATGTCGGTCCAGTCGATGCCCTTCTTGGTCGCGGTGCCGCTGCCCGGATCGAAGGTGGAGACCCCATGGAATTTGTCAATTTCGTCTGCAACTGCGGGACCGTAGCCCTGGCCCTTGTTCGTGACGACGTGCACCACCACAGGACCGCGGATCCGTGCAGCGTCACGCAGGGCCTTCTCGACCGCGGCGAGATCGTGTCCGTCGATCGGACCGCCGTACTTGAGGCCGAGCGTCTCGAACAGGGAGATGGGCGCGACCAGCTGCTTGAGGGAGTTCTTCATGCGCCGTGCGGTCTCGTATGCGGAGTGCCCCACGGCAGGCAGCGAGCGCAACGCGCTTCCGGCTGCGTCCTTGGCCGCCTCGTACCGGGGCGAGAGGCGGAGATGACCAAGGTTCTCGGCGATGCCGCCGACCGTCGGCGCGTAGCTCCGCCCGTTGTCGTTGAGGATGATCACCATCTCGGGCTTGAGCTGGCCGATGTTGTTGAGCGCCTCGTACGCCATGCCGCCCGTGAGCGCGCCGTCGCCGATCACGCAGACGACCTTGCCGCTCTCCCCACGCAGCTCGCGTGCCGTGGCAAAGCCGAGCGCGTAGCTGAGCCCGGTGGACGCGTGCGAGTTCTCGATCATGTCGTGCTCGGACTCGCGGCGCGACGGGTAGCCGCTCAGGCCGCCCTGCTGTCGGAGCGTGTCGAACAGACCGAGACGGCCGGTGAGCATCTTGTGCACGTAGGCCTGGTGCCCGGTGTCGAAGATGATCGCGTCGCGCGGGCTGTCGAACACCCGGTGCATCGCGACCGTCAGCTCCACAACCCCGAGGTTGGGTCCGAGGTGCCCACCGGTCCTCGATACGGCGCTGATCAGCTCCTCGCGGATCTCGGCGCAGAGACGGGTCAGATCTTCGGGGCCGAGACCGCGCAGGTCGTCCGGGCCGGCGATCTCCTCGAGCAGCACATGGTCCAGTCTAGTTGAGGAGGCCCGATACGGCTCCCCCGGAATGCGCCGACGCAAGGTTCGCGGAGCATGATTACCGGCCATGCAGGGACTGGAGCCACGCGAGGCGGTGCTCGAATGCGCCGCCCGGGATGGCGATATCGCCGAGGGCGCACTCTGGCTCGCGGCCGACGACTGCCCCGGAGTCGAACCCGAGCGCTGGCTCGAACGCCTCGATGAGCTGGCGAGCGAGCTGCGCTCGCGGTGCGGCCTTCGCGGGTGCAACGCGTCGGACGCTCCGCTCGTCGGCGCACTCCTGCGAGACCGTCTCCGTCTTCGTGGTGCGGGCGGCGGCGATCCTCGCGCCCACTATCTCCACACGGTGCTCGAGCGCGGCGCCGGCGTCCCGATCGCGTGTTCCGCCATCTGGATCGCCGTCGGTGCGCGCGCGGAGATCCCTGTCGAGGGTGTGAACCTCCCGGGGCATTTCGTGGTCCGCGTCGACGGGCATCTCTTCGACACGGTGGCCAGCGGCGAGCCGCTCGACGAGGAGGATGTCAAGCACCTGGTGACGACGGCCACCGGCCGGGAGGTCGAGCATCTCGAGCCCGCGCAGGTGGCCCGTGCGAGCGCCCGGGACATGCTCGCGCGCATGTCGCGCAACCTGCGGCGCTGCTACACGAGCCTCGAATGCTGGGACCAGGCCCTCCGGGCAGCCGATCGCTGTGTGGACCTCGTCCCGTCGCCGGCGGAACGGCGTGACCGCGGGCTGCTGCTGTGGCGGATGGGCAGGGTCGTCGCTGCGCTCAACGACATCACCGCATACCTCGACGAGGCGCCGGAGGACTGTCCGGATCGCACCCCGATGACCGAGGTCGCCGGCCGGCTCCGCGCCTTCCTGAACTGACCTTCGCCATGTGGCGGTGCGCTCAGTGCACCCCGATCAGCAGCGAGATCAGCCAGATGATGCCGACGAACACGAGCACGGCGAACGGCACCATCACGAAGACGACGAACGAGAAGACGATCCGCTCGTCGGGCATGAGCTCCGGGGTCCGCTTGCGGACGCGCAGATCGTGCCAGTACCAGAAGAGGCCACCGACGAGAAACCCCAGCAGCAGGAAGAAGATCCCGGCGAACGCGGTGACGATCCCCACCGCATTCGGCGAGAGCGTGAACCGCCACGTGGCGCCGCCCGCGAGCGACAGCAGCCCGCAGGAGATGTAGCGCAGCAGGATCGGAATCGGCCGTGGCTGGGTGGGATCCGGCGCCCGCCGCGGCGCGGCTGCCTTGCGCTTGGTGGCCGCGGCCGGCCGGGAGTTGGATGGCACCGCCCGAGTATAGGGACGGCGATGAGCACCCCAGATCCAGCCGGTCCCGGGCACTGGGTGCTCACCTACACTTGGCGACCACTGCGGCTGCGCACGGAGGACTGGGAACCATGACCGTCGGGGCACGTCTCCCTGAGTTCGATCTCGAGACGACCGGTGGAGGCCGCGTGCGCAACACCGACCTCGAGGGCCGGCGCACCCTCCTGTACTTCTATCCCAAGGACGACACGCCCGGCTGCACGCTGGAAGGGCAGGAGTTCACCCGGCTCAACGACGCGTTCGCCAAGGCGGGCGTGGATGTGTACGGCGTGTCTCCCGACACGGCGAAGAGCCATCAGAAGTTCACCACCAAGTGCTCGCTGGGCATTCCGTTGATCAGCGATCCGGAGCGGCGCCTCATCGAATCGCAGGGCCTGTGGGTCCAGAAGAAGTTCATGGGGCGCGAGTACATGGGTGTTGCGCGCACGACGCTGCTGATCGGACCGGACGGCACCATCGAGCGCGAATGGCGGGATGTCAAGCCCAGCGGGCACGCCGCAGAGGTCCTGGAGACCCTCAACGGCCGTTAGGCGCGCGATCGCCGGAGAGCGGATCGACCTCGCGACGCTGCTCGCGCGGCGAGTCGTCTTCGTCGCGGGAAAGGGTGGAACCGGCCGGAGCACGATGACCGCGGCGCTGGCGCTGCTTGCGGCGCGCGCGGGCAAGAGGGTGCTGGCGATCGACGTCGACGCCAAGGGCGATCTCGCGGCAGCGTTGGGATCGCCGCCCGCAGGATTTGCGCCGCACGTCGTGCAGCACAACCTCTCGGTCCTCGAGCTGCGCACCGACAAGTTGTTCCAGGAATACCTGAACATCTATTTCAAGGTCCCGCGGGTCACGCGCCTGACGCCCCTTTCGCGCGTCTTCGACTTCATCGCAACGGGAGTGCCGGGTCCGCGCGACATGCTCGTGGTCGGCAAGATCGCGTACGAGGAGCGTCGCAAGGAGCCGGGAACTGAATCGCGGGTCTGGGATCTCATCCTCGTCGACTGCGCTGCGGGCGGTCAGGTCGAGTCACACCTCGCGGCGCCGAAGGCGATGCTGACCCTGGTGCGTGGCGGCATCATCCGGGCTCAGGTCGAATGGATCGCAGCGCTCATCCGTGACCCGGTTCGGACGTGCGTGGTGCTCACAGCCCTGCCCGAGGAGATGCCGGTCGTCGAGGCGATCGAGCTCAACGAGCGCCTGCGCAACGGCTCGGGCGTGGCAGTTGACCTGTGTGTGCTCAATCGCGCCGTTGATGAGCCGGTGACCGCCGCACATCGGCGGCTGATGGCTGGGCTCATCGATCCGGAGCACGCGGACGCCGTGAGCAAACACCTGGGTGGCTCACCTGCGCCGATCGAGGCCGGGCTCGACCTCCAGGAGCACCTCTACGAAACCACGACGCGCTACGTGCGCCAGCTCCGGAGCAAGCTCCCCATGCCGGTTGTCCCGGTGCCCTTCATCGTCGATCGAACCGGGCTCACAACGACTCGCGCAGTCGCCGACGCGCTCAGCGCCAGGCTCGCATGAGCGCAGAGGACGTCGCACCCGTTCCCGAGCGCAGACGCAGCGTGCGCAAGGAGCCGGCCGGGCTCGGCCGCCAGCTGGCGTCGCTCGAGGTCGTCATCTGCTGCGGGAGCGGCGGCGTCGGCAAGACCACGATCAGTGCGGCGCTCGGTCTCGCCATCGCGGCTGCGGAGGACAAGCGTGTGCTCGTCCTCACCGTCGACCCGGCCAGGCGTCTTGCCACCGCGCTCGGGATCAAGGGCATCGGTGCCGAGCCCGTGCGCATCCCGAAGGCGCGCCTGCAGCGGGCCGGCATCACGTTGAGCGGCGAGCTCGAGGCGGCCATGCTCGATATGAAGCAGGCGTGGGACCGGATGATCGAGCGCTACGCGCCGGACCGCGCAACCGCGCGGCGGATCCTCCGCAACCCGCTCTATCAGCGCATCACGGACTCCTTTGTCGGATCCCACGAGTACGCGGCGATGGAGGCGCTGTACGAGCTCCACGACGCGGGCGAGTACGACTGCATCGTCGTGGACACGCCGCCGTCGCGCAACGCGCTCGACTTCCTCGAGGCGCCGAGCCGGCTGACGGACTACGTTGGCTCGCGGCTGCTGTCGCTGCTGTCCGGCGGTCCGTCGCGCTTCGGCTTTCGAGCGATGAACTTCGCGGCCGCGCCGTTCCTCCGTCTTGCGGACCGGCTCCTCGGCGCCGAGGTGCTCGCCGAGGTCTCGGACTTCGTCCGGCAACTGCAGTCCCTCTATGACGGGATCCAGGGGCGCGCGCGTTCCGTC
The DNA here is from genome assembly GCA_963833055.1 of Candidatus Dormiibacterota bacterium. Taxonomy (GTDB): domain Bacteria; phylum Chloroflexota; class Dormibacteria; order Aeolococcales; family Aeolococcaceae; genus Palsa-851. Next base: position 41,474 of record CAWHWM010000004.1, read on the forward strand.
TACAGGCTCCTGCGCAGTCCGCAGACAGGCTTCGTCGTGGTGACCACGCTCGAGCAGGGGCCGTTCGGTGAGGCCGAGTTCTTCTGCGCCAAGCTGCGCGAGTTCAAGATGCCGCTGCGCGCGATGGTGGTGAATCGGGTGCTTCCCGACGTGTTCCGCGACGCGGGGGGAATCGCTGCGGCGACATCGCTCGTCGAGGATCCGAAGGTCGCGGCTTGGCTGAGCACCACGCTCGGCACGCGAGTTGCCCCCGACACTGCGCGGTTCGTTGGCGCGACGTACCTCAATCGCAGCACGCTGGCGGGACGGGAGACCCGTCAGCTCGCGAAGCTCAGCCGCCTCGGCGACGTTCCCATCGTGCGCATGCCGCTCTTCAGCGAGGAGGTGTCCGAGCTGGAAGGGCTGGTGCGTATCGCGAGAACGCTCTGACCAGACGTGCGGGCGTCGCCGGTCTGCTGCGGGTCAGCCCTGACCGGCGAGCAGGCGCATCCGGGCACTGTGGCGCCCGAGGGAATGCGCATCGCCGATCACATCGAGGACCGGTGGATCCTCGAGGCGCACCACCGAGCAGTCGCCGGCGGTGACGCGGGTCACCGCCTCCACCATCGCAGGGTCGGCGCTGCTCAACAGCACCTGATGTGTTGCAGACAGGTCGTGCAGAAACTCGATGAACAGGTCGCGGCGCACCGGGTCCGAGGTGAGCAGCGGTTCGTCGAGCAGGAGCGGCGTGTGCTCGCCGCCTCCGCCGAGGACCTCGCAGAGCGCGAGGCGCAGCAGCAGCGCAACCTGGTCGCGGGTGCCGTGTGACACGGCGTCGAGCGGCACCATGTCGGGCCGTTCGCGACTGAGCAGCCCCAGCGCGAAGTGATCGGTGTCGACGTTGACCTCGACGTAGCGCGCGCCTGTCAGCAGGCTGAGGCGGCTGCCGAGCGAGTCCGCGAGCCGCGGGGCGATCTCGCGGTGCGTGACACGTGACGCAGCTTCGATGAGCTCCGCCGCGCGGTGCAGCGCGGTGAGCTGCCGCAGTCCGCGGTCGCGGGCGGTTTCGCATGCGTCTCGCTCGTCCTCGAGGTCGGCGATGACGGGGAGGGTCTCGAGCACGCCACCGAGCCGCGCGCGGAGCTCGCGAGCCTGATCGCCGGCTGATGTCGCGGCGCGTCGCGCCCGCTCGGCCTCGAGGTCGAGTGCCTGAAGGACCGCGGCGTCAGGCGGTGATGCGGCGAGCGCAGCGTCCGGGTCGCCGCCGTACTGCATGAGCTGATCCGCAAGCGCTGTCTCGAGGTTCTCGAGCGTCGCCGCGTCGCCGCCCAGGGAATGGACTGAGTGCTGGATCTCATCCAGGCGCCGGCGGCCTGCGTCGTACGTGCGTCTGCGTTCGCTTGCATGGTGGACGCCCTCGACTGCAGTGGCGGCATCGGCGTCCGCGATGCTGATACCCCCGGCCTTCAGCACTGTTCGCAGCCGGATCTCGAGGTTCGCCACGGCGCGCTCAGCCCGGTCCACATCCTCGCGCGATTGCGTGCACGCCGACTCCTCGGCGGCGAGGAGCGTGTCTTCAGCAAGCAGCTCCTCGCGACGCCTGGCCTGCAGCACGACTGCATCGACGCGGTCGAGCAGATGCTGGGCATTGGCGATCATCGCCTCGGTGGTTGCGTCGAACCCGCGCGTCGTCGCGTCGATCCCGGCTTCAGCGGCGAGCGCGAGCGCACGTTCGAGCAGGGATCCGAGCGAGACCTGGAGCGCCTCTGCGTCCGCGCGCCGCCGTGCCGTGCGGCGTTCAGCGTCGTCGAGGGCCTCGTGCAGCGTTCGGAGCGCGGGCAGCCGGTCCTGCAGCCGTTGCAGCTCCGCCGGATCGATGCCGGCCTCCTGCGCGAGCGCCGTTGCATTGGCGCGAGCACGCGATGCGGCGGATGCCTGTGTCCACGCGCGCCACGCGCATGCGCCGGCAATCAGCGCCGCCAGCACAGCGGCACCCAGCGCGCCGGCGAGGGCGTGCGCGTGAGCGAAGGCAGCAGCGACCGCTGCCCCGATACCTGCCGCGAAAACGGCGCCGAGACCGAACCGCCAGCCACCGCGTCCGGCCGCTTCGAGCTCGGGGAGCAGCTCGTCGATGACCGTCGCCGGGAGGCGGCGGAGACCGGTTGCCGCGATCTCGCGACGCAGCGCGGCCTCGCGGGCATCGTCACCACCCGAGCGGCGTGCTGCGCTCGCGACCGCGGTCAACTCGCCGCGAAGCCGCTGCGAGCGTTCGCCGACATCGCTGCCGAACGCGGTCCCAGGACCGATGGCGGCGATCCCGGACGCGATCACCTCGCGCCGCGCGCGGATGGGACGGACCCGCTCGACGGCGGCCTGCCAGCGCGTTTCCGCTCCAGTCGCATTCGACTTCGCTTGCGCCAGCTCGCCGCCGAGGGCTGTCACCTCGGTTTCGACATCGAGAGGGAATCGCGCATACGAGGCCGTGGCTTCGACCTCGGCTGCGAGCACCTTCGCCTCGCGCACCATCTCGGCGAGGCGGACGCGCCGGCTCGCGACCTCGGCCAGGCGGCCCGAGATTCGCGCGCGCTCGGCCTCGACCCAGCGCTCGGATTCGGCGCTGAGCGTTGCGTCGAGCGACGTGAGCCGCTCCTGGTCGACCGCGACGGCGGCGAGCCTCGTCCGCGCGTTTGTGATGTCGCGCTCGAGCGTCTTCAAGCGCGCGGTGGCAACCCCGAGCGGGCTGGTGGCGCGCCGCTCGGACCCGACCCGCTCCATGGCATCCCGGATCCGGACCAGGGCCTGAGCAGCGGTGACTCCCCGGCGCGTGTCCGCCAGGCGTTCGATCGCCTCCTGCAATTGTCCTGCTCGCTGCCGGGCGCTCTCGGGCGCGTCAATACGAAGCCCGTCGTCGCCGAGCCATGCGGTGGCGCAGAACACGGTCTCGTCGATCCCGAGGTGGAACCGTCCCGGCGTGACGGCTCTGCCGCTGCGCAACTCGTCGGTCAGCTCGGACCCGCCAAGCTCCAGGACCTGCACCGATTGCTCGCGCGTCTCGAGACGGCGGGCGACCCGGATACGGCGCCCATCGTCGAGCTTGTACGTGAGCGCGAGACCGTACCCGCCCCGGTTCCAGGGCTCATACCGCGCCCAGTCGCTTCGATCGACGGCGCGCCCCTGTCCGCCTGCGTCGATCCCGTACAGGGCTCCTCGCACGGCGCGGAGCAGCGTTGACTTTCCCGAACTCGTTCCGTCCGGTGACGACGGTGATCCGCGGATGGAGCTCGGTGGTCACATCGTGAAGGCAGCCGAAACCGGTGATCTCCACGCGCTCGAGGATCATCGAAGCCCGACCTCGGCGCCGGAGAGGGCCATGAGGCCGTACCGGAGCGCTTCCTCGAGGACGAGCGCCTCGTCAAGATCCGCGTCCTTCGCCGCTTCGGTGGCGGCACGAACGAAGGCGCCGCGAGTGCTCTCCTCAACAAGGGCAGCCTCGAGATCGATGTACGGCGTGGTGCGGTCGCGGACCTTGACCGCCGCAAGGCCGAGGCGCTCCCGCACGGCAAGCTCGACCGTGAACGCGTCAAGCGAGATCGCGGAATCGATGACCCCGGTCAGGTCGACGCGGATCATTGTCCGCTCCGGATCGCTGAATCCCATCGAGGCGCAGTGGACGGTGACCTCATCGATCACCGCATCGGCCGAACCGCACTCCTCGGCATCGCATTCGACCGTGAACACCGACCATCGATTGGTGTCTTGTGGGATGAACCGAACCGAGCCGGAACCGTTGATCTCAACGACGACCGGCCCGCGACCACCCTCGTCGTCGAAGCTGAGCGGTTCCGGTGTCCCCGGATAGAGGAGTCCCGTGGTGGTGTCGAGGCGGCGGCCGTGATAGTGGCCGCACAGTGCTGCGGCGAAGCCCGCGGCGCGGATGCGCTCCGCGTGGAACGGCCCGTGAATGGACTTTCCCTCGGGGCGGGATCCCATCTCGGCGCCGTGAAACAGCGCGAGGTGCACGCCGGAATCCGACGTTGCAGGGGAGGTGGCCAGCGGATCGCCCTGCCAGGCCGGCTCGCGGTGCGCGAGCCCCCAGATCGTCAGCCCGTCGCTGAGCTCCACCGGTTCGAGCTCGGTGCTCCCGAAGACGGTGACGTTGTCCGGCCACTCGACGCGGCGGTACAGCGACCCCGGGAGCAGCGCATCGTGGTTGCCGGGCGCGATCAGCACCCGCATCGGGCGCCATGAGGCGAAGGTCTCGGCGAGGAACCGGCCGGTGTCCACGCCCGCCCGCTCGTGCTCGTAGAGATCGCCGCCGATGGTGACAGCGGAACACCCCTGTTCCATCGCCAGGCGGCCGGCAGCGGTGAGCGCTTCGCGCAGGCCTTGCCGGCGGCGCCGGGCGAGCTCGCCCTGGCAGCCCATGGCGGCGAACACCCGATCGAGGTGGAGGTCGGAGAGATGGAGGAGACGTGTCGTCATGGTGCTGGGGCCGAGAGATGAGACCTGAGAGCGAACGTCAGTTCGCAAGCCTATCACAGGTTTGTGGGCGGCATTTCTGGCACAATTGACTGGAACCGACGATGATTTGCCCTGGCCGGAGGCGCGGGGTTCAGTCGGGTCAGCGGGTGGGGGATCAGGTGGAATTGCAATTGCATTTGTCGCGGCGTCTCAGCCAGGCAGGAGCGGGCATCGTCGGCGCCGCGATTGTGCTGCGGGTGCTCACGCTGCCCGTGACGGCCGGTATCCGGACGCTCGACGTGGTGCTGGCAGTCCTTGCGGTCGCGATCGGTGCGGCGCTGACGTTGCCGTCAGCCCGCGTGGGATCGCCACCGCCAGGCAGCATCGGTTGCCGGATCGGTCGCGCTCGCCGTGGTGGCCGCTGTCGGTCTGCGCTCGGTCGCCGGTCAACTCCCGGACTTCACGCTCGTCGCGGCGGTCGCCTTCGCGGCGATCCTGGTCGGCCTCGACACGGACGCACCGCGCGCATCCGCGAACCGCACGATCGCCGGGGTGACGCGCGCCCCGTCGCCGTTCGGGCTGGCAGGAGCAGTGGCCGTGGTGGTGGTCTTCGTCGCGCTCTGGCTGAGCTCTGCTCCGCCGGCATCTGACATTCCATCGCTGCTGGTGGCCCTGGCCGCGATGGTGGGCATCAAGCTCCTCGTCGCCGGCAGCGCAGAGCGGAGCCTTGGGCGGCTCGACGACGACACCCGGCGCGGGCATGTCTACGCGACCCTCGGTCGCAAGCTCGGTGTCGCCCGGGACGTGACCTCCGTCGCGTCAGCGGTGCTCGAGGCGTGCCGCGAGATCTTTCCGGAGACCTCGACGGGCATGGTCCTGATCAACGACGCCGCCGATGGGCTGCTGAAATCGCCCGGCGTGTTCCTGTCCTCCGCCGGTGTGGGATCCGGCGGTCCCGCCTACGAGCTCGCTCCGGGTGAGGGACTGGGCGGCGTCGCGTTCGTGGCCGAGCACGCGGAGGTCTGGCCGACCACGCTGTCCGCGTCGATGGCCCAGGCGAGCCTTCGCGAGGCAAATCGCGTGCGGCTCCGGCGATCCAAGCTCGGGTTCATCCGGTCTGCGATCGGCACGCCCATGACCGTCGACGGGACCGCGATCGGCGCCATCCTGCTGACCTCGGAGCAACACGAGCACACGTGGACCGACGCAGATATTCCGGTCATCGAAGCGCTTGCCGACGAGGCTGCTCGGGCGATCGAGCGCGCCCGCCGGCACGAGGAGGAGATGGGGCGCGCGCTCCTCGACGCGGTGACCGGGATGGCGACTCGCCCGCAGCTCCTTGCCGTCATCGACAAGGAACTCGCCCGCGCCTCGCGGCGCGAGAGCACGCTCGCCCTGATCATGGTCGACATCGACGGCTTCGGCGAGCTCAACGACCGCTTCGGTCACGACACCGGCAACGGCGTGCTCGAGACGTTCGCCGAGGTGCTCCGCTCGATCCTCCGGCGCGAGGACAGCGCGGCGCGCTTCGGTGCCGACGAGTTCGTCTGCGTCCTCCCGGGCGCGGATCGCGATCAGGCGGCCGCAGTCGCGGCGCGCATCCAGCAGCGTTTCACCGCCAACACCTCGGGAGACCAGGGTCTCGGCAGATCCGGCGTCACCGCCTCGGCCGGCATCTCCGTCTACCCGGCCGATGCGCAGGATGTCGGAGAGCTCCTCGAGGTGGCGTCGAATGAGCTTGACGCAGCCAAGTCGCAGCCCGAATTGACCGGGCGCTCGCGCCTGCTCCGGCGCGTACGGGACACCGCTTCGAGTTGACATCGACTGACGAATAGTTCTACACTCGAACTATTCGTTTATCGAACACTCGAGTCGCATACTCGGGTGCATCACCTGAGGATGCGTGTGAGCCAAGCCCCTGCGGTGGAGCGGACCGTCCCCTCCCGGAAGATCGCCGATGCTCGTCGTGACGAGCTTGCCGACCTGCTGTTCGGCTGCATCAACAGTGTCAAGCGCCGCCTGATGGCGAGCGTCCCCGACGAGTTGCGGGGCGAGTTCGGAGCAGTGACCTGGTATCAGGTCATCGCGCTCGAGCAGCTTCGCGCGGCGACCGAGACATCCTCCGGGTTGACGATGAACGAGATCGCCCGCATGCAGCAGTGCGCGCTCAGCTCGGCGAGCGCGCTTGTCGATCGCATGATCCGCCTCGGCTTCGCCGAGCGCGTCAGCGACGCTGAGGATCGCCGGATCATCCACATCGTTCCATCGCAGCTCGGGCTGCGGATGCTCGATCGATTCGACGAGGCGAGGAAGACCGTCGCGCTCGAGGCGCTGGCTCCTCTCAATGACGCAGAGCTCGAACAACTCGTTCTCCTGATGGGCAAGATCGTCCTCTGGCCGGAGTCGGGACACAGCAAGGAAGGTGCACATGACTGACGTCCTCGACCGGCCCGACTCGTCGACAGCGGTTCTCGCTCCCGTCGACGACGGCATCGCTCCGGCGCGCACCGGGCGTTTCGACTACAAGTGGGTCGCCCTCGCCGTGGTGCTGCTCGGCACCATCATGACGATCCTCGACGCGACCATCGTCAACATCGCGATCCCCACGCTGCAGGTCGACCTCAAGGCCGGCTCGTATGCCGACATCTCGTGGGTCGTGACCGGCTACATGCTCGCGCAGGGTGCGGTCATCCCCATGGCCGGCTGGGCGACCGACCGTTTTGGCACAAAGCGTCTCTATCTCATCACCATCGCGCTGTTCACGCTCGCGTCGATGGCCTGCGGCATCGCGACGAACCTGCCGGAGCTTGTCGTCTTCCGCGTTCTGCAGGGGCTCGGCGGCGGCATGCTGATGCCGATCGGCATGACCATCATCATGCGAGCGGTCGGACCCCAGAACATGGGACGGGTCATGGGGATCTTCGGGATCCCGATGCTCCTCGCCCCGGCTGTCGGACCGGTGCTCGGCGGATGGTTCGTCCAGGACTTCTCCTGGCGCCTCATCTTCTACGTCAACGTCCCGATCGGCCTGATCGCGTTCGCCTCGGCGTGGCGCTTCCTCACCGAGTCGAAGCGGGCGCACGGCCTCCGGCTCGACACGTTCGGTCTGCTCACCGCACCACCGGCAGCCGTCGCAGTCATGTATGCCGTCAACGAGAGCATCACCCTCGGCTGGACATCGCTGCTGGTGATCAGCCTGCTCGTCGGCGCGGCAGTGCTGCTGACGGCGTTCGTGCTGTCGCAGCTCGGCCGCCGGCGCGCGGCAACGCTGCTCATGATCCCGCTCGCGGCCGGAGCGCTGTTGATCGCGCTGCGCAACGGTTTTGTTGATGGCTGGACTGCGATGGACACCATCATCATGTTCGTCGGCGCTGCGCTGGCCATCGTCAACCTCGTGATCGGCAATCGCGGCAATCCGGAGCCACTCCTGCAGCTGCGGCTGTTCCGCGACTCGACGTTCTCGTGGTCGATGGGGCTGAGCTTCATCATCGTCACCGCGCTCTTCGGCGGCATGCTCCTGCTCCCGCTGTATCTGCAGGAGGTGCACGGATACAGCCCGCTGGAGACGGGGCTCCTGTTGCTGCCGCAGGCGATCACCGCTGCTGTCGCGATGCCGCTCGGCGGCTATCTGACCGACCGCATCGGCCCGCGCCCGGTGGTTGCGACGGGCATGGTCATGCTCGCAGGCGGCGGATTCCTGCTCGCGCAGATTCATCCCACGTCGTCGAACTGGCTCGTCGTGGGCGCATTGCTGCTGCGCGGTTTCGCGATGGGCTTCTCGATGATGCCGTCGATGGCGGCTGCGATGGCGCGCGTGCCGCACAGCCTGAGCTCGAGTGCATCGAGCATCTCCAACAGCCTGCAACGCATCGGATCATCGATCGGCATCGCGGTGCTGGTGACCGTGCTCGCGGCACAGTTCACGACGGCGATCGGACAGGCGTCGTGCGCGCCGTCCGCAGCGGTGCTGAGCGCCGCGTCGGCGCCCGGTCATCAGCTGACCACCGCTGAGTTCTGCGGCACGCTGCAAACGCAATACTCGAAGCTCATCCAGAACGGTGGACAGCCCACCACGACTGCAGCGGTTCCTCCGGTGGTCGCGAGCTTCGGCCGCACCTATGCCGCGGACGCGCTCAGCACGTCGTTCGATCGAACCTTCGCGTTCATCACGATCCTGACGCTCCTGGGTGTCATCCCGGCGCTGTTCCTGCGCCGGCCCGAGAAGGCCGTGACAGGCCCGGGGAACATGGCGCACCTCGATGTCGCGTAAGGTCCTGGTCCTCGGCGGCACCGACTTCGTCGGCCCGGCCGTCGTTGCGGCTGCGCTCTCGCAGGGTGACGACGTCACGATCTTTCACCGCGGACAGACCGGCTCGGCGCCGGACGGAGTTCGCGTGATCCACGGCGACCGCACCAACCCCGCAGACCTCGACACGCTCACCGCCGATCGGTGGGACATCGTCGTCGATGCGTGGTCACGTGCACCACGGGTTGTGCTCGATGCGGCTCGAACGCTCGAACCGCACGCGGATCGTTACGTCTACATCTCGACGATCTCGGTCTACGCCGAGGCGCACGAAGGCGTGATCACCGAGGCGTCACCGACCGTGGATGCGCAACCGGACGCCGATGCGAAGGATTACCCCGCCGACAAACGCGGTGCGGAGCTTGCCATTGAAAGTGTGTTCGGCGCGGACCGCTCCGTCTTCGCGCGGCCGGGGCTCATCCTCGGACCGCGCGAGAACATCGGCCGGTTGCCGTGGTGGCTGCGCCGCGTCGCTGCCGGTGGTGAGGTGATCGCGCCGGAGCCGCAGGACCTCGCAATCCAGTACATCGATGCGCGAGACCTCGCTGCGTTCGCCATCGACACCACATTGCACGGCGCCGTCAACGTGCTGAGCCGTCCAGGCCACACCACGATGGCGGAGGTGCTCGCGCTGTGCCGCGAGGTCACGGGCTCGAACGCCACGTACACCTGGGTCGACGCGCAGTTCCTGCTGGACCACGAGGTCGAACCGTGGACGGAGCTGCCCATCTGGGTGCCGCCGATCGGCGACATGGCGGCGTTCTACACGTGCGACTCGTCGCTCGCGCTTCGATCCGGGCTCACGTGCCGCTCCGCGCGCGACACCGTCCAGGACACCTGGTCGTGGTTGTCTGAGCATCCCGAGTGGATGCAGATCGTGACTGCCAACCGCGCGCGAACCGGCATGACGCCGGAGCGCGAGGCAGCGCTGCTCGCCGCCTGGGCCGATCAGCCGCCCGCAGCCCGATAGCGCTGCTGCCGCTGCGCGACCAGCTCGTCGATCGGTATCCCGCTGAGCTCGTCGAGGTGGCGGATCACCGCACCACGGATGGCGGCGATGACCAGCGGCGCATGCGCATGCGCACCGGGCGGTGGTTCCGGGATCAGCTCATCCACGAGTCCGATCCGGTGTGCGGTCTCGACGCCCGGACGGAGCGCTGCTGCGGCGCGTGCGCGCTGCCCCGCATCGCGGTAGAGGATCGCTGCGCACGTCTCCGGAGGAGCAACGGTGTAGACCGCGTTCTCGAGCGCGAGGACGCGATCAGCGAGGGCCAGCGCGAGCGCACCGCCTGAGCCGCCCTCACTCAGCACGACGCTGACAGTCGGCGTGCGCAGTCCGAGCATGCACAGGAGCGCGTCGGCAATCGCCCACGCCTGACCGCGCTCCTCAGCGCCGATCCCTGCGTGCGCTGCCGGCGTATCCACGAGACACACCACCGGCATCGAGAACTTCTCGGCCTGACGCATGAGGCGCACGGCCTTGCGATATCCCTCGGGGTGCGGCATCCCGAAGTTGTGGAGCGCGCGTGTCATCGGGTCGGTGCCCTTCTCCTGGCCGATCACCATCACCGAGCGTCCGCCGAGGCGCGCGGGGCCGCCGACCACGGCACGGTCGTCACCGAAGAGGCGGTCGCCGCGGAGCTCGGTCCATCCGCCGGTGATCGCCGCGATCACCTGCAGCGCGCGCGGGCGTTCCGGATGGCGGGCCAGCTCGACGGCAGCGAAAGCAAGCCGCTCGCGTTCTGTCGTCTCGATGGTCGTGCTCATGCGCGCCCCGAGTAGATGCGGATCAGCGTGCCGACGGTGTCGCGCAGACGGCCGCGTTCGACCACGGCGTCCACCATCCCGTGCGCAAGCAGGAACTCGGCCGTCTGGAAGCCGTCGGGAAGCTTGTCGTGCGTCGCCTGTTCGATGACCCTGCCGCCGGCAAACCCGATCCGCGCGCCCGGCTCGGCGATGATCACGTCCGACTGCACTGCGAACGAGGCGGTGACACCGCCGAAGCACGGATCGCCGAGGATGCTGATGTACGGAAGGCGTGCGCCGATGACCTCGGCGACGGCTGCGGAGCAGCGTGCCATCTGCGCGAGCGAGGCGATGCCCTCCTGCATCCTGGCGCCGCCGGACGTGCACACCGCGACGAGCGCTCGCTGCTGCGCGACAGCGGTCTCGCATGCGCGGGCGAAGATCTCGCCGGCGCCGCTGCCGAGCGACCCACCGAGAAACCCGAAGTCCATGCACGCAAGCACCACCGGATTGCCCGCGAGCGACGCGGTGGCGGTGAGAAATGCCTCGTGCAGACCCGTCTTCTCGCGGGCGCGCTCCACGCGCTGCGGATATGGGACGCCATCGTCGAAGCCGAGCGGATCACGGTCGCCGACCTCGATGAACAGGGTCTCCGCCGTGTTCGGGTCCGACAGCTGCTCGATGCGCTGCGCAGCACTCACCACGCCGTGGTGGCCGCACTCGGAGCAGACGTTCAGGTCCGCGGCATAACGCTCCGCAACGAAGCGTCGCTTGCACCGCGGGCATGCCACGGTGCCGGTGGTTGGCGCCGTCGGCCGGAGCTCGGGTCCGGGCGCTTGCAGCCTGTTTCGCGGCGCCTGGCGCCGCGACGTCACCGAGTTCGGGGCGATCCATCGCAGAGCGAGGCCACCCCACACGACGCCCGAGCCGAACGCGATGCAGACGACACGGTCGCCCTGGCGCATCCGGCCGGTCTCCACGGCCTCGGTGAGCGCGATCGGGATCGATGCGCCACTCGTGTTGCCGTAGCGGTCGATGTTGATGACCACGCGATCCAGCGGCAGGTTGAGCCGCTTCGCGACCGCCTCGATGATGCGCAGGTTGGCCTGATGGGGGACGAGCAGATTGACGTCTTCGAGCGACCAGCCGGCCTCGGCGCACACCGAGCGCGCTGCATCGGCCATGCGCTCGACGCCGAGACGGAAGGTTCCCTTCCCATACATCCGAAGGCCGTTCTCGCCGTCCTCCTCCTCACCGGCTTTCGGGCCGTAGTAGATGAGATCCGCCTCGCCGCCGTCGGCGCCCCACTGCACCCCCTCGATCCCACCGTCGTCGGAGACTCCGAGCACTGCCGCGCCGGCGCCATCGCCGAACAGCACGCACGTGGAGCGGTCCTTGTAGTCGATGAGCGAGGTGAGCGCATCGCCCGCGATGACCAGCACGCGGTTCATGCCCGAGGACACGATCAGCCCCCGCCCGACGGCGACGCCATAGACAAAACCCGCGCACGCCGCGGCGATGTCGAATGCGGGAATGCCCGCAAGCCCGAGCCGGCGCTGCACAAGGCACGCGGTGGAGGGGAGCGGCGAATCGGGTGACACGGTCGCGACGATCAGCGCATCGACGCTGTCCACGCCGGCAGCTGCCATCGCGCGACGGCCGGCCTCGGCCGCCATCATCGACGTGGTCATGCCGGACGCGACCTTGCGGCGCTCGCGGATGCCGGTGCGTTCGAGGATCCAGGCATCCGAGGTCTCCACCATCGCCTCGAGGTGTGCGTTGGTGATGATCTCGTCCGGCACGTACGACGCCACCCCGAGGATGGCGGCCGTCCTGGTGCTGCCTGGCGGGACTCCGATGGGCGCGGAAGTCGGGGCGTGGAGGATCGCCATCTCGACAGAAGCTTAGGCGAGCGCCGGGGGTTACGTCACCGTTGGACTGATGTACATTTCCCCGTCGAGATGCTCGGGAGCCTGATCGCGGTCACCAACCCCTTCCCGTTTTCGATCAGCGGGTTCGGCGGGCTCACCACTGCCCAGATCATCTCCTTCCTCCTGGTCTTCGTCATGTTCAACGCCTACGTGGTGCTCATGGTGATCGCCATGGCCGGCTTCTACTTCACGGCCAAGCCCCGCCACGGCGTCACCCGCACAGCAGCCATCTGGCACTTCTTCGCAGTGATCTGGATGCTCATGGCCTTCATCGGAACGGTCTGGGCCGCCCCCGCCGAGAAGACCTGGCTCACCCTGAACTCCCTCGCCCAGAACGGCATCAGCCAGCGCGGCATCAACGCCTTCATCAGCATGGGCTTCGCCTTCATAGCCGTCATCTGCATGGCAATAGGCTTCGCCGGCGCCTCCCGCCAGAACCGAGCCATCCGCGAAAGCCTCCTGACGGAAGGAGTGCTCTCCGACGGCCCGCGCTCCGACAAGGTCCCTGCCAGAGCCTGACCCGAGGCAGCGACAGCCCGGCGAGGACTACGGCAAAGAGCCTGTAAGGCGACAGGGGACGGGCGCACCAGCGAATCTGGCCGTTCCAGAGCGAGCGCGGGCGAGGTGTGGAACCCTCGGCCCAGCGAAGGACTACGGCAAAGAGCCTGTAAGGCGACAGGGGAGGGGCGGCACCCAGCGAATTTGACCGCTCCGGAGAGAGCGCGACAATCTGCTTGCGCGAACGGAGGGAGCGGTCAATCTGAGCATGGTGCCGCCCCTCCCCTGTCGCCGGCACCACGAGGCGATGTGACTGCGAAGCGTCTACCGCAGCGAGAACGACAGGATCGAAGCCGGGTTCAACAGCGCGAAGGCGCGCTGCACCGCGTGGGTCTCGTTGGTGATCGCCGTGATCCAGAGGGCCGACAGGTTGGTGACCGGCAGGAAGTCGCCCGGGTGGCGCTCGAGGTGGTCCTGGAGGTCGTTCCCTGGGGAGAGATGCACGTCGCCGACCAGGGAGATCGCCGAGGTGTTGATGGAGGCCGCATACGGCACCGTCTCTCTCCACATCGCGGAGTTGCCGTCGGGGACCTCCTCGAGCGGCGAGACGAGGATCACGCCGGACTTGGCGATGGTCACGCGGGGCTCGAGACGGCTCAGCACCGGGTAGTTGGTGGAGAGCGGCTCGGCACGCGAATTCCTGACCTGAAGGAATGCACCGAATCGGTTGATGCTGTCGCTGAGGCGTTCCGCGCCGATGACCTCGAGCTCGCCCGTCAACCGGATGAAGGTGCCGTAGATCTCGACCTCACGCCATCCGCTCACAGGCCTCACAGGCTACTCTCCGGTGGCCGCGATGGGCATGCTCAAACCGGCAAGCGGCACGACCCCCGCCGTGACGTATCCTTTCCGCCGTCTGACGCTCCGAAAGAGAGATATGGAACGCCTCATCGTCGCCCTCCGCACCGACTTCGGATGCTTCGCCATCATCGTGGCATTCGTCGTGATCATGATTTCGGCGATCGTGTTCGCCAACATCCTGACGCCGCCAGCAAGCAATCCTCTGCTATAGGCGGATGAGGCTCGACGCGACTCCCGGTCAGGCGGCCTCGAGGCCGCGGACGCCTAAACTTGCCCCACAAATGAGCCCCCTCGTGAGGACTGCATGGCGCTGAATCCGTACGAAACGCCGCGCGGGAAGTTGCGTGCTCGTGCCGAGACGACGAGACGGCAGTTCCTGATGATCATGGGTGGTCTCGCCGCGGCGGGGGCGAGCCTGTTCGGGGGTATCGAAGTCCTCCGGTTCATGTTCCCGCAGGCGTCGAGCAACGCCCCAGCGCTGTTCAAGACCGCGTTCACCTTTGAGCAGCTCACGGGTGGTGTCGTCAACGGCAAGGCGGTGACGCCGGTGAACGTGCTCTCCGAGACCGACAAGCGCGTCACCGTGGTGCTCGACGACGCCGGCATCTACGCCGTGTACCTGGTCTGCACGCACCTCGGCTGCACGCCGAACTACGTCACCGATGTGACCACCGGATCCGGGGTCGCGCCAACGGTTGCCGAAGCACGCGGCGTGCGCACGAGCGACCAGCGCCTGCCCAACGGATGGGCGTGCCCCTGCCACGGCAGCCGGTACTTCATCAACTCGACCAACTTCTACGGACCGGCGCCTCGTCCCATGGACTGGGTGAACATCGAGGTCACGCCGGACGGGTTCTTCGCGGTCGACCGGGCGACGCTTGTGGCGACACGTGGGCCTGGGAACAACGAAGCGCCAGAATGGCGGCTGCTTGTCGGCAGCAAGAAAAGTAACGGCAAGACCCTGGGGGTCTGAATGAGGAGGCGGGCTACGCGAATGAGGGGTCTCGGTCGATGAGCGCAACCCCCGGCGAGGCAAACCCGGTCCGCGCGTTCGTCGCGCAACTCTGGGGATCCGTCTTCCGCCATGGCCTGCCCACCAACGACAAGGTCGCCGCTCGTACCGCGTTGACCAACTTCTTCCTGCACATCCATCCGGTGCGGGTGAAGAAGTCCGCCGTCCGCGTCTCCTACACGCTGTGCCTCGGCGGTCTCTCGTTCTTCCTCTTCATCCTGCTGACGATCACCGGGCTCTTCCTGATGTTCTATTACATCCCCTCGGTGGATACGGCGTATCAGAACGTCCAGGATCTGCAGTTCGTCGCCGTCTTCGGGGACATCATCCGCAACATGCATCGCTGGGCTGCCCATGCGATGGTCATCACCGTCTGGCTGCACATGGCTCGCGTCTTCTATCAGGGCGCCTACAAGCCACCGCGGGAGTTCAACTGGGTCATCGGCACCTTCCTGCTGCTCATCACCCTGCTGCTCTCGTTCTCCGGTTATCTCCTGCCCTGGGACCAGCTCGCCATCTGGGCGATCACCGTCGGCACCAACATGGCGAAGTACGCCCCGATCGTTGGCCCGTACACCCGATACCTCCTGCTCGGTGGCGACCAGGTAGCACAAGGTGCTCTGATTCGCTTCTACGTCTTACATGTGATCGCCCTGCCCCTGGTCGGCTTCTTGCTGATGGTCGTACACTTCTGGCGCGTCCGTAAAGACGGGTTCACTGGAGGCCTCTGATGGCAACTGTCGTCGAGGGAGGACGCGACCCGCGCGGCGCCGTCACGCCGCGGCCGCAGGCACCCGTTTCGGGACCTGAACTGGCGAGCACGCCACTGGTCATCCGCCGTCGCGAGGACGAGGAGACCGTGGTCACGTTCCCGTACCTGGTGTGGCGCGAGTTCCTCGCGGGCCTCGCGGCGTTCTGCTTCCTGCTGCTGGTGTCGATTCAGATCAATGCACCGCTGCTGCAGCGCGCGAACACCTCCATCACCCCGAACCCGGCCAAGGCGCCGTGGTACTTCGTCGGCCTGCAGGAGTTGCTCGAGCGCTTCCCACCGATCATGGCCGGCGTCGCGTTCCCGAGCTTCGTGATCATCTTCATGATCCTGACGCCGTACCTCGATCGCAATCCCAGCCGCAGACCGCAGGACCGCAAGGTGGCGATCGTGCTGTTCACGGTCTACGTGTGCCTCGCCGTCGCGTTCGTCATCATCGGCGAGTTCTTCCGCGGTGAGGCGTTCAACTGGGACTGGACGCTGATCCTCGGCCACCCAGGTCTGAGCTCGCCGGTATGAGAACGCGAATCATCTTCGTCGGCCTGAGCGTGGTGCTTCTCGGCTTGGTGGCGTGGGCGGCATTCAGGGACACGAGCACCCGCTCCTACATCGCGATTCAGCAGCAGTACCTCAAGGATTACCCGTCCTCGGACTTCAACGTCCAGGTGCAGCAGCTCTTCCCGAGCTTCCCGGACGCCACGATCGACGCCGACACGTATCGCGTCGAGCGATGCATCTCGTGCCACGTCCCCGACATCGCGACGATCGGCCCGGTGGAGGCGGCCCAGCGCCTCAGCCAGGATTTCTTCAAGTACGAGCCTGACGCCAAGCAGCTGGCCGCGGAATATCACCTGACCGGGATCCATCCCGCGTACGTGAGCCTCACTGGAAGCAACTACCCGGCGTCGGAGAGCTACGACGAGTACGGGCCCGACGGTTTCACGTCGTTCACGTACACCCCGTACACGGCTCCCGGCGCGCCGACTGCGGCGCCGGTGACCGTCGAGCAGCCCGGACCGCTCCCATCGTTCCTGGATCCGTCGACGGACTACGGCAACGTGTCAGGGGTGCCCACCGGCGAGCTCGGTATCGACCAGATCGGCTGCATCGTCTGCCACAACGGCAACCGCCTTGGGCTCGACGAGACCGACGCGCATCAGAACCTGATCGTCAACCCCGAGTACACCTTCACCGAGGGCGCCCAGCTGTACTACGCAAACTGCGCGCGGTGCCACGGCGGCCAGGGTGAGGGCGGCGCCGGGCCGCCACTCAACAACCAGGACCGTCTCGGGTACTTCAACGAGGACTACTACTACCGGTGCATCGAGTACGGCTTCACCGACTTCGAGCACTACGGCAGCATCATGCCCAACTGGGGCGGGATCGCCAGTGACTACAACGAGACGGCCAACCCGCCCGGGCCGGGCGCCGTGCTCAACACGTCGCCAGTGTTGACCCAGACCCAGATCAACATCCTCATCCAGTTCATCCGCCACTGGGAGGACTACACGACCCTCCCATGAGCACCATGCAATGAAACGCCGGAGCACGTTCGCGCGCGACTTGATCGGAACGATCCTCGTGTTCTTCGGCCTGCTCGTCTTCACCTTCATCCTGATCTACGGCGAGTTCCTGCTCGAGAACTTCAAGGCGCACTGAGACGATGCCTCTCCCGTTTCTTGCGGAGCTGTACCCGGGCGAAGCCGGCTGGGGCGATGTCCTGTTCGTCGGGATCTGGGCCTTCGGCACGCTGCTGCTTGCCGCGTACTACCTCTACCGGGCGTTCGTCGGCCGATGACTGGGAGTGCTGTGTTGGGCGGCCGCGCCCTCCGGACGTGTCGCCGCGCCGGTGATGGCGTCTGAGGCCGGAGGGGTCACCCCTCTGCGCCGCCCCAACCCGGGAGTGGCCGCCGGGTTGTCGATCATCCCGGGGCTCGGCCAGCTCTTCCTCTGGTACCCGCGCAAGGCTGTCTATTACTTCGCCTGGACGGTGTTCACCATCGGCCCGGCCGTCCTTCTGATCATGGCCGGACAGAGCATCGGCCACACCCTGCTGACGCACCACTCCGGCGCGCTCTTCCTGCTCATCGCGCTCGTCTCGGTCTTCCTGTTCATCGGCCTGTTCCTCGCCGGCCTCTTCGTCTGGGCGAGCTCGATCATCGACGCGTACCAGAGTGCCGTCGCCATGGGCCAGGGTGACCTGGAGCGCGCCGCGCAACGCAGGATGTTCCGCCTGTGAGCACCGAAGGCCGCAAATCGATCTTCGACCGGTTGCGCCGCCGTCAGCGATCGGCAGCCACCGGCGAGGTGCTGCCCGACCCGTCGGTGCCACCGCGAAACCGCGGCTCGTGGGACGACGCGGCACTTGTGAACACCGATATCACCGAGCTGGTGAAGCGCCAGATCAACACCAAGACCAAGGTGTGGCAGCGGTGATCCGGGGGGTGTTCCGGCCGGCCCGGCGAAGCGCGGATTGCCCGTCTGAACGCCGCTATGCGATCATCCTGCGCTGCCGATGAATCTGCTCTCCAGCTGTTGCGTCACCAATGCGGGTGCCTTCGGCGACGGCGGGACGATCGCCGATCGCGCGCTCAATGTCTACACCTACGTCTTCTGGGCGTCGGTGGTCCTCGGCGTCATCGTCACGGCCCTCCTGCTGTACGCGTTCGTCAAGTTCCGCCGCCGCAGCGACGATGACGAACCGGCCCAGTTCCACGGCAACACCAAGCTCGAGATCGCCTGGACGCTCGTCCCCCTGGCGACCTTCCTGTCGCTCTTCGGGCTGACCGCGGCGAACATGCCGTTCATCAACAACATCCACGCTGATTCGGCATACACCGTCACGGTCATCGGCCAGCAGTTCAGCTGGACGTTCGACTACGGCGCCACCACGAGCGGGACGCGCATCCGCAGCTACGGAAAGCTCTTCCTTCCCGCGAACACCGACGTCGGTCTGGACGTCATCTCGACCGATCCGCCCTGCAACGCCAGTCCGGCGATCCCTTCCGGAAGCTCGCTCGCGCAGGCGATCTCGAACGAGGGCTGCGGTGTCAACCACAGCTTCTTCGCACCGGCGCTGGGTCAGCAGATGAACGCGATCCCCGGTGACGTCAACACGGCGCCGATCGAGGCGCGTCAGGGCACGTACTACGGACAGTGCACCGAGTTGTGCGGCGTCGGCCACGCCACGATGACCTTCGAAGTCATCGCGCTGCCGCCGAATCAGTTCCAGTCGTGTGTGTTCGGGAATCCCAGCGGCACGATCGACACGACCAGCAAAGCCTGCAACCTCGGAGGATCTTGATGGCGGTCATGGACGCGACACTTCCGCGGGCACGCTTTGCCCGTGTCGACAAGTCGAAGGGCATCCTCGGCTGGATGACGACTGTCGACCACAAGAAGATCGCGATCATGTACCTGTTCACGACCTTCTTCTTCTTCCTGCTCGGCGGCGTCATGGCGCTGCTGATCCGGATCCAGCTCGCCGAGCCGCAGAACACGTTCCTGACGCCCGAGCAGTACAACCAGATCTTCACGATGCACGGGACGACGATGATCTTCCTGTGGATCATCCCGGTGTGGGCCGGGCTCGGCAACTACATGGTCCCGTTGATGATCGGCGCGCGCGACATGGCGTTCCCACGCATCAACGCGCTGTCGTTCTGGCTGCTCCCGCTCGGCGGCATCGTCATGTACTCGGGCTTCCTTGTTCCGGCAACCACACATGCCGGCCTGCTCTGCCCGGGCGGTCCTGGCGATGCCGGCTGGACCGGCTACGTGCCACTCACCGGGAGCCACTACAGCTGCAGCATGGGCCAGGACCTGTGGATCATCGGGCTCCATCTCGTCGGTGTGTCATCGATGCTCGGTGGCATCAACTTCCTGGCGACCATCCACAACATGCGCGCCAAGGGCATGACGTGGAGCCGGCTCCCATTGTTCGTGTGGGCGCAGGAGGTCACCGCAGCGCTGGTCGTCCTCGCATCGCCATTCCTCGCGTCCGGTCTCGCGATGAACCTGCTCGACCGGCAGATCGGCACCAACTTCTTCGACCCGGTGAACGGCGGCAGTGCGCTGCTGTACCAGTTCGTGTTCTGGTTCTACTCACACCCGGCTGTCTACATCATGATCCTGCCTGCGTTCGGGATCATCAGCGAGATCGTCCCGGTGTTCAGCCGAAAACCGATCTTCGGCTACAAGGCGATGGCGGCGTCGATTGTGGCGATCGCATTCCTCGGCTTCATCGTCTTCGTGCACCACATGTTCGTCACCGGGTTGCCGCTCGTCGTGCAGACGTTCTTCGCCTTCACGACCATGGTCATCGGTGTGCCCACGGGGGTCAAGATATTCAGCTGGCTTGCCACGATGTGGGGTGGGAGTATCAAGTACGACACGCCCATGCTCTTCGCGTGCGGATTCATCCTCATGTTCTTGATAGGCGGCATCGATGGCGTGTATCTCGGCAGCCTCGCTGTTGACCGCCTCGTGCACGGCACGTATTGGGTCGTCGCGCACATTCACTATGTGCTGTTCGGTGGCAGCGTCATGGGCGTGTTTGCCGCGTTCTATTACTGGTTCCCGAAAGTCACCGGGCGATTCCTCAATGAAAAGCTCGGCAAGCTGCACTTCTGGCTGATGATCATCGGCATCAACCTGACGTTCCTGCCGATGCACGCGCTCGGCCTGCTCGGAATGCCACGGCGCATCGCCACGTACCTCGACAACCGCGGTTGGGGAGATCTCAACTCTCTGATCACCTTCGGTGCATTCGTCATCGCCATCTCGGTGACGGTGTTCATGATCAACTTCGTGATCAGCATGCGCGCGCCAAAGACGGCGCCGGACGATCCATGGGAGGGCAACACGCTCGAGTGGGCGACGTCGTCGCCGCCACCCGCATGGAACTTCGACGAGGAGCCCGAGGTCATGAGTCTCCGGCCGGTGCGTGACGCGCGCATCGCGCGCAAGCGGGCAGCGGCCGCCGCCGCCGCATCATCAGGGGCCGCAGCCGCAGGAGCCGCAGCGTCGGGAGCGCCCGCATAGGGCAGGTGGCAAGGTGAGCTCGCGGCCGTCGGTCGGTTTCCGCCGTCTCGCGGTGTGGACGGCCGTGATCACGTACCTGCTGATCATCTGGGGCGGCATCGTTCGCGTCACGGGCAGCGGCAACGGATGCGGGACGACTGACCAATGGCCGCTGTGCCACGGGTCGTTGCTCCCGGCGTGGCAGCTCAACACGCTCATCGAATTCACGCACCGCTGGATCGCATCCGTGTGCACGATCCTGGTGGTCATCCTCACCATCGCGACCTGGGTGTGGCACCGCCACCAGCGCAAGATCCTGGTCGGCACCAGCGTTGCTGCGGGGCTCTTCGTCGTGCAGATCGCGCTCGGCGCGATCACCGTTGAAACCAACCTCCCGGGCGGCGTCGTGATGCTGCACCTCGCCAATGCGCTGCTCCTCTTCGCAGTGCTGATCTACGTTGCAGTGGTCAGCACGACGGTGGGCACCGCACGGCAGTCGCCGGGGTTCGGCGCGGCGGTGAACGCCTCGCTCAGGGTCCCCGTGGTGACAGCCGTCGTGGCGACATATGTCGTTGCGTTGAGCGGCGCGTTCCTGGTGGCAACCAACTCCACAGGTGGATGCAGCAGCTGGCCGCTGTGCGGCAGTGGCTTCTCCATCCCCACGACGCAATCCGCGACGATCAATGTCGCCCACCGTGTCATCGCCGGCGTGGTGGTGATCATGCTCGGCGGCTTGATGGCGATGATCATGCGGCGCCGTCGCGGGGACCGCGTGGTGCGTATCGGCGTGATGGCAGTCAATCTGCTGCTCGTGTTGCAGGTCGCGGCCGGAGCGCTCGATGCGATCTTCAACCTCCCGGCAGGGCTCAGCGCGCTGCATATCGCGCTCGCCTCGGCGCTCTGGGGAGCGGTCGTCGCGGTCGCGTTGCTCAGCCTGCAGGTCGTGGGGGAGACCGCTCCCGCGCAATCCGCACCACCGCCGTCTGACTCGGTCCTGCCGCGTGCACGGGTGGCGCAGTCGTGACCGTCGCGGTCAGCCTCGACGCGCTCCCGCGCCGGCGCGCAGGCGATGTCGCCCGCGATTTCCTGGCGCTGACCAAGCCGCGGGTGATCGTGCTCCTCGAGGTCACCGCCGTCGCAGCGATGGTGATCGCTGACCGCGGCTGGCCCGGCTGGCGGCTCGTGCTCCTCACCGTCGCGGGGGGATGGCTCGCCGCGTCCGGCGCCAACGCGATCAACTGCTGGTTCGACCGTGACATCGACCAGGACATGGGGCGCACGCGGAGCCGCCCGCTGCCCTCCGGTCGCATCGAGCCGCGCCAGGCACTGGCGTTCGGCGTCGGCCTCGGCGCCGCGTCGTTCGTGCTGCTGGCGACCACCGTCAACCTGCTGTCCGCCGGCCTCGCGCTGCTCGCCCTGCTGTTCTACGTGTTCGTCTACACGATGTGGCTGAAGCGCTCGTCGATGCAGAACATCGTCATCGGCGGAGCCGCCGGCGCCATCCCGCCGCTGGTCGGCTGGGCGGCGGTGACCGGCAGCCTGGACATCACCGCGCTCTTCCTCTTTGCGGTGGTCTTCTACTGGACGCCCCCGCATTTCTGGGCGCTCTCGCTGCTGATCAAGGGCGACTACGCCCGTGCCGGCGTGCCGATGATGCCGGTCGTGCAGGGCGACCGCCAGACGCGCTATCAGATCGTCCTGTACACCATCGTGCTCAGCCTGGTGACGGTCCTGCCCGTGCTGACCGGTTCCTTCGGCGCCGTCTACCTGGGTGGGGCCGCGGTGCTCGACACCGTCCTGCTCACCGATGCGGTGGTCGCCGCCCGGCACCCGTCAGCACGCTCGGCACGCCGGCTCTTCTACCATTCAATGATCTACTTGGCTCTGCTCTTCGCGGTCATGGCGGTCGACCGTGTGACAGGGCTCTGAGGAGGACGCGTTGTGAACCGGAAGCTCGCCCGAAAGAACATGCGAATGGGCGTCGCCATGTTCATCATGTTGCTCATCCTCATGGGCGCCGCCTTCGTCTGGGCGGCCATCTTCCTCGCGGTGACGAAGTGAGCGACGAGACGGTCGCAACGGCGACCCACGAAGCGGACGGCGATCAACCGCACGAGCATCCCCACCTGCCGCCGCCGAGCTTTGTCCCGATCAACCTGGCACTGGCACTGGCGATCACGCTGACGGGCTTCCTCACCGACATCCGGGCGGACGTCGGACCGCTGATGTGGGGCGTCGGC
The DNA here is from genome assembly GCA_963833055.1 of Candidatus Dormiibacterota bacterium. Lineage (GTDB taxonomy): Bacteria > Chloroflexota > Dormibacteria > Aeolococcales > Aeolococcaceae > Palsa-851. The sequence continues at coordinate 64,299 of CAWHWM010000004.1, forward strand.
CTGATCTACCTCATCGTCACCTGCTTCTTCTGGGCCCGTGGCGCGAGAGCTGAGTACCTGGAGCTCCCGGAGGACGGAGGGCACTGACGGCACACCTGGGGTTCGGCGACTGGACGTGGGATCCCACCGTGATCTGCGGCCTGGTCGCGGTGGCCGCCGGATACATCATCGCGATGCGCCGCGGCACGATCGGGCCGGGGGACGACGTCACTCCGTGGTTTCGCCATCAGCGCTGGCGGCCGGTCTTCTTCTTCACCGGCCTGCTGATCACCTTCATCGCGCTCGAGTCGCCGATCGACTACGCCGGCGACTACTACCTCTTCTCGATGCACATGGTCCAGCACATGTTGCTGATGATGGTGGCACCCCCGCTGCTGCTGCTCGGGATCGTGGGCGCGCGTCAGTCACCGCGAGAACGGCACAGCAGCGTGCGGACGGTCTGGTGGGCCGTCACCCGGCCGTGGCCCGCCGTGATCATCTTCAACGCCGTGCTCCTCGTGTGGCACGTGCCGTCGCTGTACGACACGACGCTGCGCGTGGTGCCGATCCACATCCTCGAGCACCTCAGCTTCATCACCGTGGGCGTCATCCTCTGGTGGTCGATCGTCGATCCGATCCGTGACGAGCGCACGGTCACGGTGAGCCCGCTCACCAAGATTGCCGCCCTGACGCTCGCCGGGATCCCGCCGACCATCCTCGGCATCATCTTCGCCCTGGCGCCGGCGCCGCTGTACAGCTTCTACGTCCAGGCGCCTCGTCTCTGGGGGATCTCCGCGCTCACCGACCAGCAGTACGGCGGGGTGATCATGCTCGGCGTCGGCAACATCGTCTATTTCATCGCGGTGATCATCGTGTTCTTCCGCCTCTTCTCGGACCCGGGCAAGGACGAGGAGCTGGCGGCCGACCGCATCGCGGAGGCGCTCCGCTGATGCCAAGCCGCACCGGCGGACCCATCCTTTAAGATGCGGTTGAACATGCGCATGACTCATCTCCGCACTCTCGCAGCCGGCCTGGGAGTGTGTGTCGCGATCGGTTTGTTCGCGTGCGGCAACGGTGCGCCGGGAGGCAGCTCCGGGGGATCAGGCGGTCCTGCGGCGTGCAATGGCTCCGCCGCCGTGACATTCCCGGGGACCCCCGCCGCAACAGTTGCAGCGACTGACAACCTTGTGTTCGTGCCGGACACGTCCACCATCGCTGTCGGCGACGTCCTCGAGTTCCAGAACACCGGCTCGGTGACGCACACCGTCACCTTCCAGGACAACGACGATGCGTGCCTGACCGATGCCACGCTCGCGCCGGGAGCGACCTGGTCCGTGAAGTTCACGAAGGACGGCACGTACAACTACCTCTGCACCATTCACGCCCCCAACATGAAGGGCAAGATCACGGTCACCGGAGCGGCTGCAGCACCCCCGGCCGCGGGCACGTCGCCGTCTCCAGGCACGTCGCCGTCGCCCTCCGCGTCCGCGACGCCTTCACCGGCGACCTAGCGACCGCGCCCGGTACCCAGGGCCGGGGTGTGACGTCCCGTCAGGCATTCCCGCCGAGATGCACGTCGCCTGCAAGGAATCGGTGCGTCCGGCCTGACAACTCGACGAGCAGCGCGCCGTCATCGCCGACGTCGATCGCCACCCCGTCGACGGTGCCGCCGGCTGCGTGAACGGTGACCGGGCCACCGAGACCCACCGCGCAACGGCGCCAGTCATCGAGCAGGGCGCCGATCCCGCCGCTCTCGAGGGTGGTGATCCGAACGCCGAGGGCCTGAGCCCACGCGGCCAGCAACTCGCCGGCAGGCGGCGGAGTCGCGACCAGCGTGTGCAGGCTGATCGCCTCGATGCCGTCTGGAAAGGTGTTCACCGTGAGGTTCACGCCGATGCCGAGCGCGATGGCGACGCGACCGGCCGCAGAGGTCATGGGCTCGACTTCACTGAGGATCCCCGCGAGCTTGCGACCGTCGACAGCACGTCGTTGGGCCACTTGAGCCCCGCGGTGACGCCGTACCGGGCGGCCAGCACATCGACGAGTGCCAGGCCTGCCGCGAACGGGACCCCGGTCGCCACGGCGGGAGAGCGGCGGAGCAGCACCGACGCGAGCATCGCTGTGCCGGAGGGAGCGACCCAGGTGCGGCCCTGGCGTCCACGGCCGGCGGTCTGCTCTGCGGCCAGGCAGGCGAACCCCTCGCCGGCGCCCTCACGAGCGGCGCGGAGCACCACCTCCTGGGTGCTGGCGGTCCTCGCAACAGGCATCACGTGGAGGCTTGGAAAACGCGGTTGTTGACCGGCTCGATCCTGCGACATACGATGGAACTTATTACAGGGGTAGAGGTTGTGAGGGTGGTAATCCAATGATCCAGGAGACCTGCGTGGAGATCGGCGAGCTTGAGGCTCGCTGGACTTCGCTTCGCGAAGCGCGCAATGCGCGCCGGCAGAAGATCCGGTACATCGATGAGCTCATCGACCAGTTCGAGAAGCTCAACCTCGCAGACGAGGTCGAGGTGCCATATGAGCTCGTGGGACGGGCCGTCGCCCTGGTCAGCGGGGATGTCCACCTCGTGGGTCGTGCTCCCCAGGAGCTGATGATCTCGGAGTGGATGGACGCGCTGTACGACGTCCAGGACAGCCTGATGTTCGCCGCCGAGGACGATTCGGACTGAGCCGTATACTGGCCACGGTTGTCCCGGCGAGCCGCGACGGGCGCCCGTAGCTCAGTTGGATAGAGCGCCGGCCTCCGGAGCCGGGTGCGGGGGTTCAAGTCCCTCCGGGCGTACCACTCTGGCGCTCGCCGGGGTTTCCGGTCCGTCGAATCGAGCGGCCCCGGGCTGCAGGAGCGATGTTGAGCTGCTGAGCAGGGGCGCCCTCTGCCCTACGAGGGCGCCCCAAACCTCGTCCAGCCCGGGGCCCATCCGGCACATCGCCGGTCGTTGCGACCGACTACACCCTGACAGCCGTCAGTCGCATGAGTGTTGTGTGTCCAGGAATGTCTTTCCGTCCGTGGTCGAGAGAAGTGACGGCTGAGCCATCAGCCCGCCGTTCGTGTTGTACATCGACATGTCCCAGTTCGAGAAATGACTCATCGGGACACTGTCTGCGGTCGCTTCGAGTTCCATCGTTGCGAAGTTACTCAGGTTGGACAGTTGCCCGTTGCTCAGTGTAGGGCGCTCCACGATGACGTCAGCAGTGGATAGGTCAGTCGATGTTCCGGTCGCTCCAACCGACACGCCTTGATCGGTGTAGGCGTTGTACAAGAAGAATGTAAATGTGTTCCCGCTGTCGTGGGTGGTTGACGCCTCGAACCACTGTCCTTCGGTCGCTTCGAACTTAGCGATCGGGGTGTAGGTCTTCGGCAGGATCTCCCACCAACCCTGATCCTTTTGGAGGCCAGGAGCATATTCCGCCGTGCCATCCTGCGCCAGCGCCGCAGTGTTGTACCCGCCGAGTCCGGCCCAGAAGGCGACGGAGTTGGTTTTGCAATGTGACGACGAGAGAATGGGCTCTACCCAAGAACCCCCTACCGTCGAGTAGTCCTGCCCGTACGCGACGTAGCCAGACCAATTGGTCGAGCCGTTTGGATACGTGGAGGACGGAGCATTTTGGAGTTGCGTGCTCGCGATCTTGCTGTCCTCAGAGACAAAACCCGGAACGGTGTGCATCTCACTTGGTGGCGCTACAAAGTTGAGATGTGTCGCCATGTGGATCCACTGTGCCCGTGCGGTTGCATCGGTGACGGGAGGCTCGGCCGGAATACCGTAGAGCGCCAACTCGGTGGGGCTCGCTGTCAATGCATTGAAATGAGCTGGCGGAATGTTCTGCCAGGCGACGTGGCCCATGATGTCGTAGCGATACGAGAGCCCGCCATCGCTGAGTTTTACGGTTCCAGCCAGGGGATACGAACCGACCCCGCAGGTTCGCAGCGTCGATGCTGACACAGCGTAGGTGTCATAACTGGCCGAGCAGTTGAATCGTGGTCCCTGAGAAGTCGACGACGCAGCAACGCCTTGGGTCGAAAGCGTGCCAAACAGCACAGCACTACCGAGCGCCGCATAGCCGACTCTCAGGGCGATGTTGCTCGGATGCGTCTGTACGTCGGGAGCTTGACCGTGTGTCGAGTGCCGAGTAGCGCGCAGCATGGCTGGTCCCCTCCGGTGATGGATTGGCGTAGCAGTGGTAACCCCGGCAAAAGATCGTTGCGCAGAGTTCATGCCGACCGCTTACCACCTGCGTGCCAGGCGGGGTTGCAGGTCACCGATCCGAGGGACCCCCGTTTCGCACAGGAGGCTACTCCGTGGTTTGTGATCAAGTCAAGCGTGGACTGTGTGATGTCCTAGCCGCGGTTTGTCCCCGTCACGGGTGCTTTGAGGTTTGAGACTTACTGGTATGGCATCGGCTCGCACGCTCAGCCGCCGGTGGCAGGGGCGATCGTGACCGGCGTCAGCGATCGTCCGTGGTCGCAGGTGAGCAAGGCGAGCTACCCGACCGCGGCCGAATACTGTGCCGCCTGCATCATCGACGAGAACGCGGTTGGAGACCCGAAGGCCAAGGCGCGCTGCAAGCTGCCCGTCTACGAGCCCGTGCACCTCGGCGGGATGCTCAACCGCAACGCGGTCCGCGCCGCGGCCGAGCGGCTCGTCCAGACACGCGGTGGCATGACGCTCTCGGCGGCCGAGCGTCAGGCGGCGGCGCAACGGCTCGTCGCCTGCTTCGCCGTCATCGGCGATGCCCCACCGGGTTCGCTGCTCGCGCTGGCCGGGCGCGATGGCGCTCAGGAACCGGCCACCGGTTCGTGGGGTGCGCTCGAGCCGTGATGGGCAACCGCCATCTGCTCGGGCGGCATGTCCATCATGCGCAGCATCGCGATGCCACCGGTGCGCAGAAAGCGAAGCAGCAGCAAGGCGATGACGGCGAGCATCGCGATGTTGCCGAAGGTGGTCGCGTCCCATGAGATGGTCGTCGCGAACGCGGCAACGCTGCGGCTCACCGGTACCCAGTCGAATGCCGTGAAGACGGAACCAACCAGGAGTCCCGCTGCGGCCATGGTGAGGTACGACACGACGAAGAGGTAGGCGGCGACACGCCCGCCGTAGTACTTCCGGTAGATGGTGAGGATGGGGATGATGATCAGGTCGCCGAAGATGAACGCGATCGCCCCGCCGAAGGCGATCCCGTTGTGCCAGAGCACCGCCGCCAGAGGGACGTTGCCCACCGAGCACACGTAGCTCAGCAGCGCCACCAGCGGCCCGATCAGCGCGCTCGCGAGCGCCGGCAGGAACCCGTGTCCGCTGAAGAAGAGGTGCGACCACACCGTCTCCGGCACCCAGGAACCGATGGCTCCGGCGATGAGAAAGCCGAGGAACAGGTCCCACCAGAGCCCGTAGACATTCATGAAGAAGGAGTGGCTCACCGAGGTGAGCGCGCGGCGAGACAGCAGTCGGTGGAGGACCGGCCCGTCGGTCACCGACATGTCCATCGCCGCGTGTCCCTCCATCTTTCCCGAGAGCCCGCGATCCGCCTGTGCTCGCGCTTGGTCGGTGAGCCGGCGCGACAGCGTCAGCCTGAAGGCGAGAGCGAGCAGCACGACCATCACGAGACCGCCGGCGAACTCGGCAGCGACGAACTGCCACCCGAGCAGGATCAGGAGGGCGAGGCCGAGCTCGAACACCAGGTTCGTCGATGCGAACTCGAAGATGATCGCGTTGGGAAGCGTCGATCCCTTGCGAAAGAGCGTCCGCCCGAGTGCCACCGCCGCATACGAGCACGAGGACGAGGCAGCGCCGAAGAGCGTCGCCAGGCCGGCAGAACGGATCCCGTCACGTCCGAGCAGCCGCGAGACCGCCTGCTTCGAGACGAAGGTCTCGACACAGGCCGAGAGCAGGAATCCGAGAGCCAGCGGCCACAGCACGGCCCAGAACATGTCGAACGCCAGCCGCAGCGCATCGCCGGCGTTGCTGAGCAGAAAGCTCATCGGTGGGACCGCGGCGAGTACACGTGATGAGGGTAGCCATGCAGGCGCCGTTCATAACTCTGAGCAATCTCCCAGGGCACGCCCACGGCGTTCCGATGGGCCGGCGCGACGCTGAACGACGTCAAACGTCAGTCCACCAAGGAGGTACACAACCATGGACGACCAGTTCATCCCACCGCCCCCGCCCCCGGAAGAGCCGGCCCGGCGACGGACGGGCATGCGCAAAATCGCGGCGACCGCGCTGCTCTCGGTCGGCCTGCTCGCCGGAACGGGAGTGGGCAGCTTCGTGATCGCGCATGCCGCCACGACCACGGCGTCGGCCAACGCCGCAACGCTGACGGCGAGCACCGCGACGCCGTCGACGACGACGCCGGCGACCAAGACGCCATCGACGTCGACCAACTGCCCGAACATGGGTGGTTCGAGCAGCACGACGGGCTAAGCCCCCCTTCCCTCCCTCACGGCGGCCCGCCGGGCGCGGCGGGCCGCCCTCACCACCATTCGAACGGCCGTCCGTCCCAGTCGTCGAGCACCGGGTACGTCGGGTCATCCGCCAGCTCCCGGACGCGGTGCCCGAATGCCTCCACCTCTGCGGTTCCGAGCAGCCTGCCGAGCCGGGTGAGGAGCGACGCCATCCGGGTCTCGTCCGCGGCGAGGCTCTGGACCCGCCGGGCCAGCCGCGCCGGCAGCGCAGACCCGCCGAGTGCGATGAGCGCCGTGCGCTGGCGCGGATAGGGGAGAAAGCTCAGCGCGTTGTCGATCGCTTTCACATCTGGCCCGTCGACCACCAGCAGGTGGGTCCGCTTGCGGTCGGCGTTGTTGATGAGCACGTCGAGCACCGCCACGGCGCGGAGCGGTGATTCAAGCCTGGTGGCGCGCTCCGGGCTGAGCTGCTCTTCAAGGACATGGACGAAGCGCTGCACGGAGCCGGGACCGAGCGGGCCGTCGCGGAGCACCGTCACCGGAACGCGGTGCAGGCCCAGGGCGGCGTCGACGATATAGGCGGCGACCTCACGCAGATACAGCGTGCGGCGGGGGAAGTCCCAGAGCGGGCGCTCGCCACGAACCGGCTTGTACACAGCGCGCAACGGCTCGGCGGGGCGGGTTGGGTCCGGTGCGTCGAGCTCGATCAGGAAGACGCCGTTGCTCCCGTAAACCACCTCGGCGATGCGCTCGATCGGCGCCTCCGCGAGCATCCGGGCGATCTCGACGTCCCTCGGCGCTGCGCCGTCCGCGGGTCCAGGCGCCATGGCGGCTTCGAACCGGGCGCGGAGCGAAGGCGCTGCGGCCTCGTCGTCACCCGCCGGAAGGGCGAGCCCGGGAATCGGGTCGAGGTGAGGCCGCCGGCGCCGCCGTGCACGATCCCCGCGACGCGGCGGGTCGTCGCTCACGACGTGCTCGTGGGCACGACGCCCGAGGTCAGATGCTCCGGCGGGCGACGAAGATCGTGACCGCTGCGGCAAGCCCAACCGGGGTGCCGATCAAGAGGGTCACGATCAGCACCTGGCCGGTCGAATCCACAGCCCGGGCGATGCCCAGGACTGCGGCGATCGCGAGCGCGATCATGAGCCCGATCAGCCATCCTCGATGCCCCAGGGCATGCTGTGCCGGGGCGGCAACCTCGGCTCGAGGAGCGACCTGTTCAGCCTCCTCGTACCAGCGGCGTTGTACCGACGGTTCGACCTCGTTATCGGGAAGGTCTGTTCGATCCAGCGCTCCCCACCAGGTGGGGGCGCCGTCGTTTCGTCGCTGGCCGTATGGCCGGGCGGAGCGAGAAGACTCGTCGGACATGGAGCCTCGTAGTACGACGGCTGACCACGACGGCCGCTCTGCTGTGACGTGTGGACGATGAGCGGTGCACAGATGATATCGCCTGGGCTACTGCGACGCCACCTCGGCGAGTCAAGAGTCGGGTCGCCATGCCGAAACCACCTGTCCAGACGCGCTCACTTCCGTCCCTCCAGCGTGCCCAGCGCGCCTGCACGAGATGTGAGGAGCGCGGCTACATCGAGCGTGCGCATCCGGTCTTCAGCGGTCACGCAGGGCAGCGGGTGATGCTCGTGGGGCAGGCGCCTGGGCCGGTCGAGCATGACCAGAGCAGGCCGTTTGCGGGACGAGCGGGACGCCAGTTGATGCGCTGGCTGATCCGCGCCGGTTTCAGCGACGAGGACGACGTACGGGCTCGCATCTACATGACCGCGATGACCACGTGCTTCCCCGGCCGCCGTCCGGACGGCGCGGGAGACCGGCGTCCAAGCGCGGCCGAGGTCGCACTCTGCTCGCCGTGGCTCGACGGCGTGCTGTCGCTGCTCCGCCCGCGCGTGATCATCCCGATCGGATCGCTGGCGCTCGAGCGATTTCTTCCTGGTCAGCGCCTCGACGATGTGATCGGCGCTGCGTTCACCGAGGCGGGAGAGCGGATACCGGCGACGCCCGCCGAGGTCCCGGTCCTCGTGCCACTGCCCCATCCATCGGGACAGAGCCGCTGGCTGAATGATCCTGCGCGCGTTGCGCTGCTGGACAAGGCGATCGTGCGATTGCACGAGATGGTCACGTGGGCCGGCAGCCACAGTTGATCCCTGCGCACCAGTGCCCGCTTTCGTGAGGGTTTTCCGATGCTATCATCGGCATTCGCTCGTATTGCTGTGACGGGGAGAAAGCTTGCGCCAACGTGGTATTCGGCGTCGTGAGAGCACACCGCTGATTCGCGATGAGGCCGCGTCGCCCGCAGAGCCGGCCGTCAAGAATGCCGAGGATATTCTCGAACGGATCTTCGCGCCGACGCCGAAAGCGAGTCCGGCGGAGCAGGCCGAGCGTGCGCTGCGCCGGCCCAAGCAGCTCATCTATTGCGCACTGAGCAACCGCAATTTCTACTGGCGCCAGCACATCACGAAATTCGTCCTCGACGAGGGTCAGGTGCCGATCGTCCCCTTCATGCTCTTCGACTACTACCTGGTCCACACCGTGCCGAAGGATGTGGTGCGTGAGGCGTTCAACAATCTCATCGTGCGGTGCGACCAGATGTGGGTCTTCGGCAACCCGTCGCTCGGTGTCAAGGTGCAGATCGGCATCGCAAAGCAACTCAAGAAACCCATCCGCTACTACGACATCACCGACATGCCGTACCGCGTGGTCAGCGTCCCCGAAGCGATGTTGCGCGAGGAGTGAGACACTGAGGTCATGACCGTTCTCCTGATCGTCCTGATCATCGTCGTGCTCATCGTCCTGTACGTCGCGTACCGGTTCAACCGGCTCGTCCGGTTGCGGACGCGAACCCAGGAGGCGTGGTCGGACATCGACGTCGAGTTGAAGCGACGCTACGACCTCATCCCCAATCTGGTGAACACGGTGCAGGGATACGCGGCGCACGAGCGGGGTGTGTTCGAGGCAGTCACGGCTGCGAGGACGAACGCGCTCGCGGCGTCGAAGTCAGGCGATCCCTCCGCGATGGCCGGAGCCGAGGACGCGCTGACGGGCTCCACCCGGCAGCTGCTCGCCGTCGCCGAGAACTACCCGCAGCTCAAGGCATCCGAGCTCTTCCTCAACCTGCAGGAGCAGCTGACGACGACCGAGGACAAGGTGGAGTTCTCGCGGCGCTTCTACAACGGCAACGTCCGCGATTTCAACACTGCGCTGCAGACGTTTCCGACCAATATCTACGGCCAGATCATGCATTTCCAGCCGTTCGCCTTCTTCCAGGTGGCGGACGCCGAGCGGCAGGCGCCCACGGTCTCGTTCACACCGGCGGCACCGGTGACACCGCCGCCGGCCACGGCAGCTCCTCCCGCGCCGCCGCCGAGCTGACAGCGACGCCGCCTCGATACGAGGTTGCAACGATCTGCTGACCGCTGATCGGCGCGTCCGGGGCTCCGTTAGCGTCGTGCTCCATGGCAGATGAAGGGCAGCCGTCCGGGCAGCCGGGTTTCGATCCAGGCGCTGGATGGTCGATACGGGTGCGCGAGTCCACAGTTCCGGATTGGGACGCCGCTCCCGCTCCGGTCGCGGTCCCGCCACCACCGCCGCCGCCTCCTGTGGAGCCTCTGACCACTCCGAGTGGCTTCAGTGGCGCGCCCGCGCCACCACCGCTGGAACCGCCTTCGGTCGCGCCGGTCCCCGTCGACGCGCGCAGGCCACGGAGCGCGATGACAGCAATCGGGCTGGTGGCTGTGCTCGTGGTGGCCATCGCCGGCGGCGGCATCTACCTCATGACGAGGAATGGCCAGGCGGTCACCCCGCTCAGCACGGCGCTCCCGTCCACCGTCGCCGTCGTGCATTCCGGTCCGGCGCAGCTCGCGCTCGAGTTGCTCGCCGGCAACGGAACCAACAGGACCGTGAAGCTGCCTGGATCGCCGGACGCCATCCTCTCGACGCCTGATCGATCCAAGGCGTTCCTGCTCGATACCTCCCATGGCGACGTCATCCCGGTGAATCTGGTGACCGGCCACGTGGGAGCGTCGATCCCGGTCGGCAAGCTCCCGGTGGACGAGGAGATATCGGCCGACGGCTCGACCCTCTACGTCACGGACAACCTCGGCGGCACGGTGATCCCCATCAACGTCGCCACGGGTCGCGCCGAACCTGCGCAGACCTTGACGCAGGGCGTGGACTTCTACGTGCCCTCACCAACCTCGTCGAGCGCCATCGTTGGCGTTGACACGAGCCCCGGACAGCCGGGTGTCATCTACTTCTACAACACGTCGAGCGGGACGGGCTCGCCCGTGCAGGTTGGCACGCGAGCCCGCTGACTATGCCTTCTACAGCAAGGACGGAACGACGGCCTGGATCATCGAGCAGGGCGCGAACAACCGCCCGGGCACGCTGATCCCGGTTGCCGTGGCAACCCACAAGCCCGGCACCCCGATCACGCTGGGTGTGGCGCCTGAGACCTGGGCGCTGACACCGAATGGCCAGACCGTCGTCATCGGCAACGGGACGAGCGGCACCGCCTCCGTCGTCAACCTCGTGACGCGCACAGTCGTTGCGACAGTCCCGGTGGGAGTGACGCCCACCGGACTGGACGTTGACGCCACCGGCACGACGGCATGGGTGGCGTCTGCACCTGACCACAAGCTGGTGCCGGTCAATCTGCTCACCAACAAGGCCGGGACCCCGGTGACTCTCGACAACGCGCCCGGAGATCTCGCGCTGCCGGCCGCGGCGGGCGTCGCATGGGTGCTGTACCCGAGCTCGAACGGCAGCGTGAACTTCCTCGATGGGACCACCGGTCCCCTCGGCCGATCGATCCATGTCGGCAACGGCCCGGAGCTCATGATCGGCACCGGCTCCGAGACGAGCTGGGTCGCGAACTCGATCACCGGCACCGTGCAGCGCATCAACGCCGCCGGCCAGAGCGCCGGTCCGCCGATCAAGGTGTTCGAGTCGCCGTCGGACTTGAAGCTGACCCCTGACGGCAGCTCGCTGCTCGTCCTCAGCTACGGGGACGGCGTGCACTCGGGCGAGCTCGTCTCCATCAACACCACCACGTCAAAGCTGAGCACTCCGATCAGTGTCGGCGTCGCCCCGGGCTCCATCACCATCTCGCCGACCGGCGACTACGCATTCATCACGGACAACCAGGGCAACGCGGTGGTGGTCATCGACATCGCCAACTGGAAGGTCAAAGGGGTCCTGCTGCTGCCGTGTGAGCCCACCGGACTCGCTGTGGCCCCTGATGAGACGCAGCTCTTCGTTGCGTGCGGGTATTCGTCAGCGATCGTTCCCGTCAAGCTCCCCGATTTCACGCTCGAGACCCCGATCGGCGTTGACAGCCCTCGCTTTCTGGTGATGCCGCAGACCGGGACCAGCCTGCTCGTGGTGGACGCCAACGGCTTGCAGACGATTGACACGACCACCAACAAGGTGACCAAGAGCGTGAGCGAGACTGCCAACATCGTCGACGCCGTCGAAACCACCGATGGCAGCACGATCCTTGCGCTCGACAACTCCGGCGCCGCGCTGCTCCTGATCGACCCCGTGACTCTCGCGACCAGGAAGTCGCTCGCCGTTGGCACGCGCCCTGACGAGGTGGTGCTCGCGCCGGACGGCACCCACGCCTACGTCCTCGACACCAGCCAGCAGAAGCTGTTCGTGATCACCATCTCCTCCTGGAAGGTGAGCGTGACGCTCGGCGTGTCGCCCAACGCCACCGACGTCATCGTGCCCGCCCCGGTCGTCGTCCCGCCCACCTCCTGAGCGTGTCCACCGGGACGTTCGCTCCGCCGCTGCCACCGCCGCTCTGGCCGGACCCGCCGCCACCGCCACCACCGCCGGCGTCGAACCCGAACCGCCCGTACGTGATCGGCCTCGCAGTCGCCGCGCTGGCGATTCCGCTGCTCGCCATCGGATGGCTCGTCCTGAGCGGGATGCACACAGCTGCGCCGAAGCAGGCCGCCGCGAAGACGGTCAGCGATAACGCCATCGTCAACATCAACGGGCAGATCCCCGGCGGGTACATCGCCGGCACCGGCATGGTGATGACATCTGGTGGGCTCGTCCTGACCAACAACCACGTCGTCGCTGACACGACGGATCTCACCGGCCAGCTCGCGGGACGCGGGCCGATCTACCGGGCGGTGGTCATCGGCGTCGATCCAACCCAGGACGTCGCGGTCATCCAGCTGGAAGGGGCGAAGGGACTTCCCGTCACGCCGTTCGACCTCTCCGGGTCACTGTCCGTCGGCGACCCGGTCACCGGCCGCGGCAACGCGGGAGGGCTCGACGGCGCGCCGCTGTCCGCAACCGGGACGGTGACCTCGCTCGACGAGACCATCTTTGTCGAGGACGAGGACGCCACCATCATGGAAACGCTTGATGGCGTCGTCTGCTTCAACGCCCCGATACGACCCGGCGATTCTGGCGGGCCGTTGCTCGAGCGGGACGGCAGGGTGATCGGCATGGACACCGCCGGCGCGCTGACCACCGCGACGGGCGCCAGTGCCGACTGGGGCTGCGCGATTCCGATCACGCGCGCGATGTCGATTGCGCAGGAGATCGAATCAGGGACACCGTCTCCATATGTCGAAACGGGACACCGCGGCATCCTCGGTGTCGTGGTCGCAACGAAGACCGGAGGCTGCGTGGTCACGGCGGTGACTCCCGGAGCCGCCGCGGCAACAGCAGGATTGATCGTCGGTGACGTGATCACGAGCGTCGGCGGCATCCCGGTACCGACGATGACCGACTTCAATCAGGTGATGCAGGACCGGCGACCGGGCGACAGCGTGACGGTGGTCTGGCGCGATGCCGCTGGTGCGACACACACCGCCGCGACCGTGCTGAGTGCGGGACCGCCCGCGTAAGCTCCGGTGTCCTAGGTCTGCTTGACCGCCAGCATCGCCTGGAGGGTGGCGATGCGCTCCTCGATCGGAGGATGCGTGTCGAAGAGGTGATGGGTGAACCCACCATGATGCTGCAACGGGTCGTCGATGCACATCGCGGCAGTGGCGTGCGTCATCTTCGAGAAGGGCTTGTCGTTCTGCTGCAGCTTCTGCAGCGCGTGCAGCAGTCCGGCGGGATTGCGCGTGAGCTCGACACTGCTCGCATCCGCCAGCGACTCGCGCGAGCGTGACAGCGAGAACTGCATCAACGGTCCGACGATGACGGCAACGACTGAGAGCAGTGCTGCGGCGGCGACGAGAATGATGATCAGGTAGCCGCCGTCACGGCTGTTGCCACCGCGGGTGAAGAACAGCGAGCGCCACAGCAGGCTGGCGATGAGGCCGACGAGCGCGATCGACGTCGCAACGATCAGGACGAGACGCACATCGTAATTGCGGATGTGACTCATCTCGTGGCCCACCACACCTTCGAGCTCCTCGCGATTCATGATCGCGAGCAGGCCTGTCGTGCAGGTGATCGCCGCCTTGCTCGGGCTCGTGCCCGTGGCGAATGCGTTCGGCGACGGGTCATTGATGATGTAGACCTTCGGCATCGGCAACCCTGCGCCGATCGCGAGCGTGGACACGATGTCGTAGAGCACCGGCGCCTGCTGCTGCGTGACCGGTTGTGCTCCCGAGAGGGCGAGGACGGACTGCGCGCCGAGCGTGACCGACCAGAGCACGACGAGAAGCGCCACGATCGCCGCGATGACGATCCCCGCGATGCCGCCACTGACGCCGCCGGCGATGAAGCCGATCACGTAGCCGATCGCTGCCCAGATGATGAAGAAGGACACGATCACGATCACGCTCTTGCGCTTGTTGCGGGCAATCTGGTGATACATCGCCTTCACTATGCCACGGCAGAAGGCGGGGGAAACCGACGCTCAGGCGCGGCTCAGATCAGACCGGCGTAGCGCTCCCTGACGGCTCGCAGCGATGCGGGCACGGGTGTCAGCTCCGGGGCCCTCGACGCGACGCAGTCGGCGGTCTTCAGCCCGGCGCCGGTGATGTACGCGACAACTGTCTCGTCTCCCTGCCAGCGCCCGGAGCGGGCGAGCTTGCGGAGCACGGCGACCGTGACCCCGCCTGCCGTCTCGGCGAAGATGCCCTCGCTCGCCGCCAGCAACTCGATGCCTTCGACCAGCTCCTCCTCGGTCACGCTGGCCACCACGCCACCGGTCTCGCGTGCGATCCGGAGCACGTCGGCGCCGTCCGAGGGGTTGCCGATCGCGATGGATCGGGCGATGGTCGCCGGCCGCACCGGGACGACGGCCGTCTCGCCGCCTGCGAACGCGGTCGCCACCGGCGAGCAGCCGAGCGCCTGTGCGCCGGTGAGGCGCGGGAGGTGCGATCCGCTCTCGACGAGCCCGAGGTCGATCAACTCGCCCGCGGCCTTGCGGTGCTTCACGAACTGGCATCCCGAGGCGACCGGCACCACGATCTCGTCGGGCAGACGCCATCCGAGCTGCTCGGCGGTCTCGAAGGTGAGGGTCTTGCTGCCCTCGCTGTAATACGCGCGGAGGTTGAGGTTGCAGAACCCCCAGTCGACGCAGTCGGCGAGCTCGGTGCAGAGTTGATTGACGTCGTCGTAGCTGCCGTCGACAGCGATGATCGTCGGCCGGAAGATCGAGGTGCCGATCATCTTCGCGGGCTCGAGGTCGCTGGGCACGACAACCACGGCGCGCAACCCGGCGTGGGCCGCGTACGCGGCGACGGAATTGGCGAGATTCCCCGTGCTGGCGCACGCGATCGTCGTGAGGCCGTGCTCGCGCGCCCACGTCGCCGCGACGCTCACCACACGGTCCTTGAAGGAGCCGGTCGGGTTCTGCGTGTCGTTCTTGAGGTAGAGGTTGCGCAGCCCGAGGTCGGCGCCGAGGTTGCGCGCGTGGATGAGCGGCGTGAACCCCTCACCGAGCGTGATCGGCTCGGCTGTATCGAGGTCGACCGGCAGGAGATCGCGGTAGCGCCAGATGCTCGGTGGACCGGCGGCGATGCTCTCGCGGGAGATGCGCCGTGCCACCTCCTCGTAGTCGTAGCGGACCTCGAGCGGGCCGAAGCAGCGCTCGCAGATGTTGGTGGCCTCGACCGGGGTCTCGTGACCGCAGGCGCGGCAGACCAGACAGCTGACGTGCGCCCCTGACGGGGCTCGTCCGTAGCGTTCGAGCAGGCTGATGGTGGACATAAAAAAAACCTCCCGGGCTTGTTGTCCGGGAGGTTCCCAACGTGGGCGCGCGTGCCCCTACGTTCGGAAACCTCCGCGGGGCATGATCATGGTTGCGAGCACGACTCTTGGTGTCAGCACAGTGGCGGCATGCTAACACGGAGACCGCATTTCTTCGCAAGCGGCCTTGTCACGTGTGCAGAAAATGGATCTTGACGATCCATCTTTGGTCGACCTAGATTCCGGCCCGAATCCACGTGCACGGCCATCTCATGGTGGCCGCGACCACCTGAGAGGAGGAGCAACGATGCGTCGACCCATCGTCAGGCTGAGAGCTGCCCTCGCCATCGCGGCAGTGGGGCTGGCAGGCACAGCCGTCGAAGCCGGGGGCGTGAGCGCGGCCGGTGCGTCTGCTGCGCTGTCGGCCATTCCCGGCAGCTATCTTCCGGCCGATGGGACGGTCACGGGGTCGTATCGCAGCGCCTCGATGAGCGTCGAGGTGGTCATGCGGCCGGGAAACCAGGCGGGCATCACGAGCCTGCTCAACAACCTCTACACCAAGGGGAGCGCGCAGTACGGGAAGTGGCTTGCTGCGGGCCAGTTCCAGCGTGAGTTCGCGCCAAGCGCGGCCACCCTCGCCGCCATCAGGACCTACCTGGCGAGCAGGGGGCTGTCAGTCGGATCCACCTCGTCGTCATTCCTGCTCCGCGCCGCCGGCACCAGCGCCCAGATCGAGGCAGCATTCGGCACCTCGATCGACAACTACCGCAGCGCCGGCGGCACGAGCTTCTTCTCCAACACCAGATCAGCCTCGCTGCCACGCACACTGGCTGCCGGCGTGCTGGGCGTTGTCGGTCTCACCAACACCGTCCGGCTGCAGCCACTGGCGCAGGCCGCCGAACAGAGCGCCACGGCAGCCGCCGCGCCGAGCTGCGAGGTTCCGTATCCGAAGACGCTGAAGCAGCTGAAGAAGATCACCGCCCCCGGCCAGCCGTTCAACGGCTACGGTGGCGGACCGGGATGCAGCGGCCTCACGCCGGCGCAGACGAACAGCATCTACAACGCCCCGAATGCCGGCCCGACGGCGCAGGGACGCGGCGCCACTGTTGCCGTGTTCGAGCTCTCCGCATACACGAGGAGTGACATCACGACGTGGGCGCAGACCTTCTACGGCTCCGGCTACACGCCGCCCGTCAAGAACATCAACATCGACGGCGGTCCGACCACCCCGGGTGATTGCCCCACCGGCGACACCTGCGTCTACGGATACGGCGGCGATGACGAGGTCGAGGCGGACATCGAAGAGGAGCTGAGCATCGCGCCGGACGTGCATCGCCTGCTCGTCTACAACGCGCCCAACGACTTCACCGGCCAGACCTCGCTCGACGAGTACACGAGGATCGCCAACCAGGACTCCGCCGAACTCGGTCAGCTCCAGCTGGGGCGAGTGCGAGCCGGACGCCGGCCAGAGCTACGCCGAAGCCGAGAACATCATCTTCGAGCAGATGGCAGCTCAGGGCCAGAGCATGTTCGCCGCCTCGGGAGACACCGGCGCCTTCGAGTGCATCAGGGATGGCACGTTCGACAACTGGCCACCGCTCGAGCAGCTGGACCCGGGCACCCAGCCGTGGGTGACCAGCGTCGGCGGCACCTCCTTCGAGACCTTCAACCCCGGGAAGAACAGCAACCCCAGCTATCCCACGGGCGTTGAGGCGGTGTGGAACACGCTCGACCTCTGCAGCGGATCAACAAACGGGATCTCGAACTGCGGCGCGTACGGCGCTGGTGGAGGAGGCCACAGCATCTTCTGGCCCATGCCGGCCTACCAGCAGGGGCCGGGTGTCATCAACCCCGACACGGTCTCCGGCACGGCGAACTGCGCGCTCGCGACAAAGCACGAAGCGTGCCGTGAGGTCCCTGATGTCTCGGCAGACGGCGATCCACTCACGGGATACGCGGAGTACTGCCCCGGATCGAACGTCAACCTTTCCAAGGACAACCCGCCGGGAATCGCGTACACGAGCGCCTGCCTCACCATCAGGCCGTTCACCCCGGGTGCGCCAGGGTGGTTCCACATCGGCGGTACCAGCCTCGATGCGCCGCTGATGGCCGCCATCTTTGCCGACCGCGACGCCTACAACGGGGCGCGGACGGGCAACGCCAACGAGCAGCTGTACGCGCTCTTCAACACGCCGCACAGCTACTCCCTGTACTTCCACGACATCACCGGTCACAACCAGGTGAGCAACAACAACGGCCACTACCCGGTGACCCCGAACTATGACGAGGCGACCGGCATCGGCACGCCGAACATGACCGGTCTCATCACGGGGCGCGGAGCCCTCTAGGCAGAACTCTCACGAGGTTGGTGACACAGAAGGAGCGCCGCGCGGCCTGAGTGTTGCCAACCTCGTGAACCCTGAGCGTTCACTGTCGCAGTCGGCACGCCGGAGTCCCTCTATAGTGAGGGCCGTAAGTCGAGGGTCACCTGGCCCACGAAGACGACCCCCTCATCACTCGAAGGGATACGGCGATGCTTCGTGGTGCGAATCCATTCTCGGTGCTCGTCGCACTTGCCATCACGAGCCTGGTGGTTGCGTGCGGGGGCACCGGTACCACCACCGTGGCGAGTCACTCGATTGCCGGGCGACCGTCGGCATGGGGCCCGCTCCCGTTCGACGGTGATCAGTCTGCTCATTCGAGCGCGCATGTCACCTTCACGCCCAATACGGTCGCGGTGAGCCCGGCGCTCGTCAGGTCGAGTCTGATCGGTCTTTCCCCTGACGGCTCGACCTACACCTTTTCCGGTGACGCCAGTCCGCTCAGCAACCTCGCGCCGGGAAAGGTGATGCTCCTGGAGGGCCTCGACGCTGCGGTTGTCACCGGCGTTCAGCACAGCGGGAACAACCTGGTCGTCACGACGACCCCGGCGTCGCTGCCGCAGCTCATCCAGTCCGGGACGATCGACGTCAATGCTCCGCCGGACACTGGCAATGCCTTTGCATCGGAGGTAGCGCCGCTGCCCGGGACGTCACCAGACGACGGCGCCACTCCCTCGGCGTCCCCAGCCACAACATCCCTGTTCCTTCCTGGCCGGCGTCCGGCCGCGCGAGCGGGTGGTGGCATCGAGCTCGATGGGTTCTCCGGAAACGGCTTCTCAAAAACCGGGCAAAACAACGGGTACAAGTTCTCGGTCACGTTGGGAGGTTCGACTGCAGGGATCACCCTGAATGGAACCTTCTGCTACACGGGGACCGGATCCGCGAACTGCAACACGGGGCTCTCCATCCAGGGGACCATCACCGGGCTGCTCACCTATACGACGGAGACCGCGAACCTGGTCATGGCAGGCGGCGCTCTGAAGTCCGGCAAGTTCACGCTCCAGGGCCTGAGTGCCACGCTCACTGTCAAGTACATCGCTGTTCGTGCGATGGGTGCCCCGGTTGGCGCCTCGCCGCCAACCTTCGATATTCCGTTCGCGTACGAGATGCCGGTCTGCCCTGCGACATGCGGCGGGGTGCCCCTCTACACCAAGGTGCAGCTCAATTTCTTTGTGAAGCTGGGGATCTCTGCGCAGAACTCCACCATGGGCGGCGGAACTCCAGACGACACTCAGCGGTTCAGGGACGGTGTCCACCCCAGGGTCGGTGACCGTCCTGGGGTCGGGTTCCGGCTATCACATCAACGGCAACTTCATTCCAGAGCCATCCATCACGCTGGGCGCGTCGGCGATCGAGATTGGATTGCAACTGAAGGTCGGCATCGGTCTCGGCATCCGGGCGTTGAATGGATTGTTCTATGTGTCGGCGATCGTGTCCATCGGCCAGGTGACCGGCTCCGCCGTCGCGGGCATGTTCTGCTCGAAGTACCTGGCCTCGTTCTTCATCACCGGGAATGCTGAGGCGCAGGTGTTCATCTTCCATTTCTCCTCACCGTCGGTGACGTTCTACAAGAAGACGGCGAGCTACACCCAACCGGGCTGTTCCTCAGCTTAGGAAACCGACTCCAAAGGGGAGTAACGCGATGAAGCCAAGCCGATCCCTGCCGCTCCTCGCCGTGGTGGCGTTCGCTGTCGCGGGATGCGGTTCGACCAGCGCGCCAACGCATCCAAAGGCGACGCCGGTACCGACGCCACATGCGCCGGTGTGGACGGTGTCGAACCTCACCGACCCGAGTGCGATCGCGGCGGTGTCCTGTCCATCAACGACGCTCTGCGTCGCCGTGGATGGCGCCGGCAACGCTCTCGTGTCCACGAACCCGACGGGCGGCGCATCCGCGTGGACGGTGACTCCCATTGACACCAAGGGCTTGTACACGACGTTGGAAGACATCTCCTGCCCCACCACAACGCTCTGCGTGGCCGTTGACGAGGGCGGCAATGCCCTGGTCTCCACCAATCCGACCGGGGGCGCAGCCACATGGATCGCGAGCGAGGCCGACGGCGAGCCGCTGTACAAGCAATTGGACACGATCGATTGTCCCAGCGCGACCCTCTGCGTCGGGGGTGACATCTCCGGCAACATCGTGACGAGCACGAACCCCACCGGCGGCAGTACGGCGTGGACCACGACCAATGTCGACGGCGATGTGCCGATCGCGAGCATGGCGTGCCCGAGCGCCGCACTCTGCGTGGCTGGTGACAATGCCGGCAACCTGCTCACCTCGACGGATCCAACCGGAGGTCCCTCGGCGTGGCACGTGACGTCCGCCTTCGAACCGGGCGGGACCATCGGCCTTGCATCCTGCCCGTCCGCGAGCCTGTGTTTCGTGGAGAGCGACGCGCATGTGTTCAGCTCGACGAACCCGACCGGCGGGATCGCCGCATGGACCAACACCCGATTGCCGATCACCCTCGACGGTCTTGCCTGCCCGACGGCGACGTTGTGC
The DNA here is from genome assembly GCA_963833055.1 of Candidatus Dormiibacterota bacterium. Classification (GTDB taxonomy): domain Bacteria; phylum Chloroflexota; class Dormibacteria; order Aeolococcales; family Aeolococcaceae; genus Palsa-851. The sequence continues at coordinate 84,684 of CAWHWM010000004.1, forward strand.
GTTGGCGAAGACGTCGCCAGCGACATCACGTGGTCGGACGATCCGACGGGCGCGGCATCCACATGGAAGGAGTTCATGGTCGGGGCACGCAATCACCTGGGAGGTGCCGTCGTGTGCCCCACGCAGCAGCTGTGCGTGGTGGCTGCCGTGGACCAGGTGATCACGTCGACGAATCCCTGAACTGAGCTGGTCGCATCCGGTTTCTTCAACTCGCGAACGCTTGAATTGAGTGACGGGGTCAACTGCGAGCTGAGTATTCCGCCAGGTTCGTCAGATACGCCGGATGAGATCGCGCTCCACACGCTCGCGCGCAAGTGCGACCACCGGGTGGAGCGGGTGAGTGCGGAGCGCCTGCTCCATCTGGCGGAGCAGCGAGTACAGGCTCTTCACCGCTTTCACGACGTCTCCCGTGTCCGCGCCGGGCGGAGGCTCGATATCCGCGAGGGGCACACCGGAAGCCCACTCATACGCGGGGCGAATCTGCTCGAGTGACAGCGGCGGCATCGTCTCCAGGCCGTGCTCGCGCTCGAGCTCGACGAAGCGGCGCATGGCGGTTCGCAGGCGGCGATGACGCTCCTCGATGCGCGGCGTCGGGAAGTGACGGCGGGACGGCTGCGGGCGCTCCCGGCCGCGATCCTCGGACACGAGGCTGACCAGAGTCGCGGCCAGCTCCTCGGGTTTCAGGCCGTCGAGCAATCCGGAGGCGATCGCGTCCGCAACCAGCAACGAGCTCTCGCCGTACAGCGAGCCGGCGAGCCGTCCGAGGTCGGTGGGTTCGTCGCCGTCGAGGAAACCGGCGGCGCGCAGCACCGCCCGATGCGCGCGGAACTCACTCCGGAACCGATGCTGCGCACGCTCGAGCTCCGCCTCCGCGCCGGCGAGCGTCGTCTCGATGTCGATGATGCGGTGGTGATGCGCGCGGTGCTCGCCGAAGTAAGGGCAGTTACGGCACGGCGACTCGTTGAGGCGCTCCTGGAGCGAGCGGGTGGTGCGGCGCAACGCCTCGTAGCGCTGCCCGGGATCCGAACCGGCCTTGCCGTACCGGCCGCGGCGGGCGTCGGTCCAGTGGCCGCGACGCACTCTGCGGAGCGCGAGCTGCGCCTCGCCAAGCTGTGTCGTGGTCGTCAGGAACGACGTCAGGGTGCGCTCGGTGCATGGCACGTGGGGATGCTGGAACCGGCGCAACCGGAGGTCCTGCAGCTCGGCCTCGAGGTTGGCTTTGCGGTGCTCCCATCGCGCGGCACGTTCGACCGCCTGGTACTGGCCGAATGAGCTGTCGAGGAGCTCCTCGGCGGCCTCGGCGGACCGCGTGCGCAGCAGGTTCAGCACCATCGTGTACGTGGGCGAGAACTTGGAGTCGACTGCGAACTCACCGGAGATGGCCGCGTCGTAGATGTCGCGCAGGTCGACGTCGCTCTCCTTGAGGATCACCCCGTGCCCGACGGTGTCGATGCCGCGCCGGCCGGCTCGTCCCATGAGCTGGGTGAGCTCGCCGCTGGTCAGGGACGCGAAGCTCACCCCATCGAACTTCGTGAATGTCGAGATCACGCATGAGCGCGCAGGCATGTTGAGCCCGAGGGACAGCGTCTCGGTGGCGAACACGACCTTGATGAGCCCCTGCTGAAAGAGTCGCTCGACTGTCTCCTTCGCGTACGGCAGCAGGCCGGCGTGGTGCATCGCGAGACCGCGGCGGAGCAGCCGCCGGTCGAGCTCGAGGAGGACGACCTGACGCTCGTCCTCATCGCTCAACGCGGCCATGCGCTCGGTGATCGCGATATCGATACGCTCCTTCTCGTCATCGCTGGTCAGGTCGACGCCGTGGACACCGCAACGCTGCAGCGCCTCGCGACATCCGCGCCGCGAGAAGATGAAGTAGATGGCGGGCAGCATCGAGCGCCGGTGGAGCACGTCGACCACCTGGAGCATGTCGTTGTCGGGTGCGTGCCGCGCCTCGCGAAAGCGTGGCTGCTGCACCGCATCGGCCTGCGCCAGCTCGAGGGTGCCGCGTGCGGCGTTGCCCGCCTTGTCGAAGAGTGGATGCAGCGCGTTGTCGATGGCGAGCCACATCTCGAGCGCGACCGGACGCTCCGTGCGCGTGACGGTCTCGATGGTGCCGCGCAACCCTGACATCCACGCAGCCACCTCGCCGACGTTGCTGATCGTCGCTGAAAGTCCGATGAGGCGAATATGGTGCGGCGCCTCGATGATCAGCTCCTCCCATACGGTGCCACGCGGATAGTCGTCGATGTAGTGCACCTCATCGAGCACGACATCACCGACTCTGTCGACACGTGCAGGCTCGTCGTACAGGACGTTGCGCAGGATCTCGGTCGTCATCACCAGCACAGGCGCGCCGTCGTTCAGCGTGTGCTCGCCGGTGATCAGGCCGATACGGTGCTCGCCGAAGCGCTCACACAGGTCGTGATACTTCTGGTTGCTCAAGGCTTTCAGCGGCGTCGTGTACACGACATCGGCGGCATCGGTGATCGGCCGTCGCAGCGCCGCGGGCGCATCGAGACGCCGCCAGATGACATAGTCCGCAACCACCGTCTTGCCACTCGACGTCGGCGCGCTCACGAGCACGCCACGGGAGCGCTCGAGCTTTTCAATCGCCTCACGCTGGAACTCGTCGAGCGTGAACGGCAGCGTCGCCTGGTAGGCGGTGATGAGATCCCGCGTCAGCGGCTCGGAGTCAGACGTGGATCAACTCGAAATGGGAGCCGGTCACGAGCGCCTCGCCGTGGTCGTCGACAAAGCGCAGCACCTTCTGGCACATCTCGTCCGCATGACGGCTGTCGGAGCTCACACACGCGATCCCGATGACCGCCGATTGCCACAGATCCTGGTCGTCAACCTCCGCCACAGCGACATTGAACGTGTTGCGCAACTTTGCTGTGAGCGAGCGCACCACCTGCCGCTTGTCCTTGAGGGATTCGCTATCCGGCACCTGGATGGTGACCGTCAGCGTGCCGATGACCATGTGACGCTACGAGGAGGGGACGGCATCGACTGCGGCGGGCACGGGGTCGGACCGCCTTCGCCGTTCCGCCCCTCGCTCTCGCCGGGGGGGGTAGCCCCGGCTCCGAGACGGCCCGCCTCCGTCGATACCATCCCCTCCTCGTAGCGTCACAGGGCGTCGAGCAGCTTCTGGCGGAGGACCTCCAGCTTCTCGAAGTCATCGACCGACGGCCGTGTCGGCGACTTGTTCGGAAACTTGAGGTGCTGAACCGCCTCTGAGAGGATGCGCAGCTCGTCGTCGGTGAGCCGCACCGAGCGCATGTGGGGAGCGGGCGCGGTGGGGACGGGATGGACCGCGTCCTCGGTGACGCCGGGCGAGAGTGGTGCGTCGAGCTGTTCGGGTTCGGCGGAGCGGAAGAGCTCATCGCTGCCGCGCAGCTGGGCGCGGCGAAATCCGCGCATCACGCTCGTGCCGCGCGCACCCGCTCGCGTGGACGTTCCGCGCTCCCGGCGACCTCGATGGAGTCGTCGTCGCCGCGATCCTGTGCGATGACGGCCTTGGCGAGAGCCCGGTAGGAGCGAGCCCCAGGCGAGTTCGGGGCGTACTCGAGGATCGACTGGCCCGCGAGCGGCGTCTCGGCGAACCGGATCGAGGAGTTGACGGTGATCGGGAAGACCAGGTCGGGGTACGCGCTCTTGACGAGGTCGAGCACCTCCTGGCTGTGCAGGGTGCGCGACTTGTACAGCGTGGGCAGGATGCCCGCAACGCGCAGATGGCTGTTGAGCTTCGCGCGGACACGATCGATGGTGCGCTGCAGCTGCTGCATCCCCTTCATGCCGAAGTACTCGCACTGCAGCGGGATGATCACGTCCGTCGACGCCACGAGCGCATTGATGCAGAGCAGCCCGAGCGACGGCGGGCAGTCGATGACGACGTAGTCGTAGCGTCCGTCGATCGGCTCCAGCTTCTCCTTGAGGATCGACTCGCGGCCGAACTCGGTGACCAACTGGAGCTCGGCGCCGCTCAGATCGATGTTGGCGGGGATGAAATCGAGCCCCATGCTGTCGGAGTGCAGCAGGACGTCCTCGACGTTGACGCGGTGATCAGTGAGCAGATCGTAGATCGTCCGCTCCAGCTCATCCGGCCGCCGGCAGCCCATGTTGATGGTCAGGTGACCCTGGGGATCGAGGTCGATCGCGAGGACTTTCGGGCCGGCCTCAGCGATGGCTGCCGCGAGGTTCACGGCGGTGGTCGTCTTGCCGACCCCACCCTTCTGATTGGCGACCGAAATGATCCGCGTCATGGCTGGCGCGGTGTCAAGAAGTCGCAAAGGGAACGGGCGCGCCTCACTGAGCAGGTATCATAGCGAACCCGATTGCCTCTCTCGGCCGTGGGTCGGGAGCGAGCGCACTCGCAGCGGTCATTGACCCTTGAATCCGGAGTGGTGTTTGGTGTCTGAAGAACGTGTGAAGCCTCGCAGCCTGTTCGTTGATGAGGCTATCGCGCTCGCGCTCGAGAGCCGTTGGCCGGAGGCGCTGGCGGTGAATCAGCAGCTCGTCGAGCGTCATGGCGCCGACGAGGACACGCTGAACCGGATCGGCAAGGCGCTGATGGAGCTTGGTCAGCGGGAGGAGGCGCTCGCCTCGTATTCGAACTCGCTCCAGATGAACCCCCTCAACCTGATCGCCCAGAAGAACGTCCGCAAGCTCACGGCGATGCTGGAGAGCAAGAGCACCGCCGCCGGCTCGGCAGCCGCCATCGACGTCGAGCTCTTCACCGAGGAGCCGGGCAAGAGCGCCATCACCGTGCTCAGCGCGCCCTCGAAGTCGGCCACGGTGGCGATCGCCCCGGGCGACGTGGTCGAGCTCTATCGCGAGGGATCCACACTGCGCGCCCAGACCTCGCGCGGGGTCTCGCTCGGCGAGGTGGACACCAAGATCGCCCGACGCCTGGTCCCGCTCATGGAGACCGGCAACCGGTACTCGGCCGCAGTGGCCCGGCTCGAGGACGAGCGGGTCGAGATCATCCTGCGGGAGACCTACCAGGCGGCCGAGAACGCCAGGAAGTCGTCCTTCCCGCTCGCCAAGGGCGGCCGGCGCGAGGAGTTCCGTCCCTACGCCAAGGATTCGCTGCTCGCGGCACGCGAGATCGACTCGAGCCCGCTCGATGACGACGGAGAGGAGATCGTCGGCCGCCCCGTGGCGGACGAGACGGAGGACGATCTCGGCGAGCTCGGGATGAGCACCTTCGAGTTGGACGCCGAGGACGCTCCACCTGCCCGCGATAACGACGACGACGATGACTCGCGGCCCGAGGACGACTACTAGCCGTCGCGAGCCCAAGGGCCGCACCGTCTCCCACGAGCGGGTTGACGGGTACCTTCCGATCGGAGCCTATGGGCTGATCGGCGACTGCCGCTCGGCCGCGCTCGTGGGGGTCGACGGCAGCATCGACTGGCTCTGCCTGCCGCGCTTCGACAACGACGCCCTGTTCGGGCGCATCCTCGATGCCAACAAGGGCGGCAGCTGGCAGCTGCATCCCGATGAGCCCCACGAGGTCCATCAGCGCTACCGCGACCGGACCAACCTCCTCGACACCGTGTTCGCAACGGACACCGGTGTCGTCGTGGTCACCGACTTCATGCCTGTGGACGACCGGAGCGTCGTCCAGCACGCCAAGCCGCACAACCACCCTCGCGTGATCCGCCTGGTCGAGTGCCTTGCCGGCGAGATGACCATGCACCAGGTATTCGACCCCGCCCCGGGGTTCGCTCGGACGCCGGTCACACTCACCGTCGAGCGCGAGCACATCCATGCCGATACGCAGAAGCTGCATCTCTGCCTGAGCTCGACGGTCAAGCTCGACGGCCCCGACGACACCTTCGTGCTCCGGGCGACCCAGGCGGCAGCGTTCGCGCTCCATACAGGCCCGTTCGGGCGCTGTGGCGCCAAGCCGTGGAGCGTCGAGCGTGCGCGCGCGTTACTCCGCGAAAGCCAGCAGTACTGGTGGCTGTGGATCGGTCAGGTGGATTACCACGGGCCGTACCAGGTGCACGTCTGGCGGTCGGCGCTCGCGTTGAAGCTCATGACCTATGCCCCGACCGGAGCGATCGTCGCGGCGCCGACGACGAGCTTGCCGGAGGACATCGGCGGAGAGCGCAACTGGGACTACCGGTTCACCTGGCTGCGCGACGCCGCGTTCACCCTGTACGCCTTCTTCCAGCTCGGGCTCACCGCGGAGGCGACCGCGTATTTCGACTGGCTCACGCACCGTCACATCGCCGATCGCAAGGCGATGGATATCCCCAACCTCTTCAACCTGAGCGGGTACGCGCGTGCTCCAGAGCACACGCTCGATCATCTCCAGGGATATCGCGGATCGAGACCCGTGCGCACCGGGAACGCTGCGGTCAATCAACTCCAGCTCGACGTGTACGGCGAGGTGCTCGACAGCGCGTACGTGTTCGCGCGATTCGGTGGGGTCATCAGCGCCACGTTGTGGGAGGAGCTGAGCAACATCGTCGAGATGGCGATCAGACGGTGGGAGGAGCCCGACTCGTCGATCTGGGAGGTGCGCAGCGAGCGGCGTCAATACGTGTACAGCAAGCTGATGTGCTGGGTCGCCGTCGACCGCGGCATCCGCATCGCCGATCGCTACAACCTTCCCTACGACAAGGTGATCTGGAAGCGGGCGCGGCTGCGAATCCATCGAGCGATCACATCACGGGGATGGTCCGAGCATCGGAACTCGTTCACGCAGCAGTTCGACGACGACGCGCTCGATGCATCGATCCTGCGCATCAGCCAGGTGCGCTTCCTCGCCGACAAGGATCCGCGCATTCATTCGACGGTGCGGGCGATCGCGCAACATCTCGGCGACGGCGTGCTCGTCAACCGTTACCGTATGGACGAGAGCGAGGACGGGTTGCGCGGCCAGGAGGGCGCGTTCTTCCTCAGCTCGTTCTGGTTGGTGGACGCGCTCGCGCACACAGGTGAGCTCGAGGAGGCGGAGCGGCGCTTCGAGCGCCTGCTCCACTTCAGCTCGCCGCTCGCGCTCTTCTCGGAGGAGGTGGACGTGCGCAGCGGCCAGCTCCTCGGTAACTTCCCACAGGCGTTCACGCATCTGGCCCTGGTCGGCGCAGCGGTGAACATGGAGCGTGCGCGGCAGCGGACGCTCGGCGTGAAGGGACTGCGCAAGAGCTGATCGCCGCGGCCTGGCGGCAGCCGAGACTGCATAAGTATGCAGTCCTGGCCGTATACTGTTCGGTCATGCCCCAGGCGACCCCGCTCCGCGCTGCTGTCGCCGGTTCCACCGGGTATATCGGCATGCAGTGCACAGCCCTGCTTGCGAGGCATCCCAACGTGTCACTCACGCGGGTCCTCGGGAACAGCAGTGCCGGCAAGCGGTACGCCGACGTCGTCCCGGGAAGCATGGTCGACCTGACTATCGAGGATGGCGTCGACCCCGGGGAGGTCGATGTGATCATGGCCGCGCTGCCCCACACCGTCGCTGCGTCGCTGGCGCCGGGGTGGCTTGCGGGCGGCGCCACCGTCATCGATTGCTCGGCCGACTTCCGCCTCCACGATGCCGCCGCATATCGCCGGTGGTACGGCGTCGAGCATCCGTCACCTGACCTGCTCGGCGAGGCGGTGTACGCAATGGTCGAGCTCGAGCGCGAGCGCCTGACCGGCGCAAACCTCATCTCGGTACCGGGCTGCTATCCCACCGCAGCGCTGCTCGCATGCGTCCCTGCGCTGCGTGCCGGATTGATCGAGGCGGACATCATCGTCGACGCCAAGAGCGGCGTCAGCGGCGCGGGTCGTGACGCGAAGGTCGCCAATCTCTTCTCCGAGGTGAACGAGTCCGTGCATGCATATGGCGTCTCTGGACATCGCCACAAGTCGGAGATGCTCGAGCAGCTGCGAGACGCGGCAGGCGGCGACGTGCAGCTCACGTTCGTGCCACATCTGATTCCGATGACGCGGGGCATCCTCGCCACCGCGTACCTGCGTCCGCGAGCGGGCGTGAGGGAAGCGCAGTTCCACGACGTGTACGAGTCCTTCTGCGCCACGAGCCCGTTTCTCGAGCACGCGCACCAGCCGCCGGCGACCAAGACCGTCACCGGAACCAACCGTGCCGCGATCCATGCCGGGTGGCAGGACGGCATGGCCGTTGTCACCGTCGCGATCGACAACCTCGGCAAGGGTGGCGGCGGCCAGGCGGTGCACGCCATGAACATCCGATTCGGCTTTGACGAGACGGCCGGGCTGGAGTCCCGCGTCCTGTGGCCATGAGCGCGCCCGTTGCGGCGCAGGCCCGCGCCGGTGTCTGCGCGCCGCTCGGGTTCCGAGGCGGCGTCGCTGCAGCGGGGATCCGCGGTGACGGTGATGAGACGCGCACCGACGTCGCCGTGATCCGGTCGGACACCCCTGCCGCTGCTGCGGGAGTCTTCACACGCAACACGGTGAAAGCCGCTCCGGTTGTGATCTCGCAGCTCACGCTGCGTCGCGGCGCGCCCATCTCCGCCGTGGTGGTCAACGCCGGCAACGCGAATGCGTGCACCGGCGCGCAGGGATTTCGCGATGCCCTGGTCATGTGCACCACGGCCGGGGACTCGCTCGATCTCGACCCGGGTGACGTGCTCGTCTGCAGCACCGGCGTCATCGGGCGGCCGATGCCGATGGACCGGGTCGTGCGCGGTATCCGCGCAGCGGCGATCTCGATGTCGGCGGCTGCGGGCGGTGACGTCGCACGCGCGATCATGACCACCGACACGGTTGCCAAGGTTGCCGAGGCGACCTTCACCGTGCACGGCATCGTGTACACCATCGGTGGCACGGCAAAAGGGGCGGGGATGCTCCATCCGGACATGGCAACGCTGCTGGCGTTCATCACCACGGATGCGCCGGTCGAACCGTCGCTGCTGCAACCGGCGCTCACGCGTGTCACCGACAGCACCTTCAACTGCGTCACCGTCGACGGCGATACCTCGACCAACGATTCCTGCATCCTGCTCGCCAACGGCGCAGCGGGCGGAGCGACCTTTGCGGAAGGATCGGCCGCCGCGGCCGCGTTCGAAGCAGCACTGCTCGAAGTGTGTGACTCGCTCGCCGAACAGCTCGTCGCCGACGCCGAGGGCGCGACACGCCACTTCCGTGTCGAGGTGGGTGGCGCCGCCGATGCGGATCAGGCGCGTGTCGCAGCGCGAATCGTCGCAGCGAGCCCGCTCGTCAAGACGGCGATCCATGGTGGCGATCCCAACTGGGGGCGGATCGTCGCGGCGCTCGGCCGCAGCGGCGCCACCTTCACGCTGGATCGCTGCCGCGTCGCCATCGGCGGGCTCGTCGTCTTCGATCACGGCGCTCCCGAGCCGGTCGACGCCGAGGATATTCGCGTCGCACTCTCACAAGCGCGAATCGACATCGCCATCGACCTCGGCGCGGGCGATGGCACTGGCCACGCGTGGGGGTGTGACCTCTCCGCGGACTACGTTCGCATCAACGCCGACTACACAACCTGACACGGAGCAACCACCAATTTCCCATGCCTGAACACACGATCGACGAACGGATCCAGCGTGCCCAGGTGCTCATCGAGGCACTGCCGTACATCAAGCGTTTCTCGGGTCACATCCTTGTCATCAAGGTCGGGGGCGCCGCGGGTGTCGCGGCAGATCTCGACGCTCTCCTCGAGGATGTGGTGCTGCTGCGCTTCGTGGGAATGCGTCCGGTGATCGTCCATGGCGGCGGCTCGGAGATCAGCGCGTGGCAGCAGCGCATGGGCATCGAGACGAAGTTCGTCAACGGGCTGCGGGTCACGGACGCGCCGACGATGGAGATCGCGAAGATGGTGCTCACCGGTAAGGTCGGACCGGACATCGTCGCGCGCATCCACACACTCGGCGCCGGAGCGATCGGCCTCTCCGGTGAGGACGGTCCCACGCTCCTGGTCCGCCCGCGCTCGGACTCCGGTGGCGCCGACCTCGGGTTTGTCGGCGACGTCGCCCAGGTCAACGGTGAGCCGCTCATGGCGATCCTCGACCAGGGACGGATCCCGGTGATGGCATCAATCGGTCTCGGGTACGACGGCCAGGCGTACAACGTGAACGCCGATACCGTCGCCGCCGAGCTTGCCGTGACGCTGCATGCCAGCAAGCTCATCCTCATGACGGACGTCGAGGGCGTCCGCGACGCTGACGGTGCGCTCATCAGCCAGCTCGACGCAGGCCGCGGCCGCGAGCTGCTTGCCAACGGTGTCATCCACGACGGCATGATCCCGAAGGTCGAGGCGGCGATCCGGGCAACGGACGGCGGATGCGCCACCCACATCATCGATGCGCGCGTGCCGCACGCGCTGCTGCTCGAGCTCCTCACCGAGCGTGGTGTCGGCACGATGCTCACCGACGCCGAGCCGTCATGACGTCGCATTCGGCGTCTGCGCCGGCGACGATCGCGGAGCGCGCCAAGGCTTCGCTCATGGATACGTATCAGCGCCAGCCGATCACGCTGCGCAGCGGTAACGGCGTGTGGGTCACCGCGGAGGACGGGCGCGAGTATCTCGACCTCGTCGCCGGCATCGCGGTGAACGTCCTCGGCCACAATCACCCGGCGTTGCATCAGGCGATCGCGGAACAGGCCGGCACGCTGATGCACACGAGCAACCTGTACTACACGGCGCCGCAGCTGGAGCTCGCGGAGCTGCTCATCGAGTCCGCCTTCCCGTCGCGGGTGTTCTTCTGCAACAGCGGCGCCGAGGCCAACGAGGGCGCGATCAAGCTCGCGCGCAAGTGGGGCAAGCTTCATCGCGACGGTGCGCACGTCATCGTCTGCGCGCAGGGGGCGTTTCACGGACGGACCATGGGAGCGCTCGCGGCGACGGCGAACCCGCGCTACCGCAAGCAATTCGAGCCGCTGCCGAAAGGGTTCGTGCACGTTCCGTACGACGACCTCGCGGCGCTTGAGCAGGCGATCGACAGCGCGACCTGTGCGGTGATGCTGGAGCCCATCGAGGGGGAGAGCGGCGTCGTGCCACTCGCACCGGGCCGGCTCGCAGCGATACGCCGCCTCTGTGACGAGCGCAACGTCCTGCTCATCCTCGACGAGGTGCAGACCGGCATGGGACGCACCGGCCGGTGGTGGGCGTACCAGCACGAAGACGCAGCACCGGACGTGATGACGGTGGCCAAGGGGCTCGGCGGCGGCGTGCCGATCGGCGCCATCCTGGCCTCGCCACGGGCCGATGTCTTCGAACCAGGCGACCATGGATCCACGTTCGGCGGCGGCCCGCTTGCATGCGCTGCCGCAGTCGCAGTGATGCGAACGGTCACAAGGGAGGGGCTCGTCGAACACGCTGCCGAAGTCGGCGATTACCTCGCCGAGTCGGTGAGCGCGCTTGCGGAAAGCGGTGCACCGATCGCCGGTGTTCGCGGTCGCGGACTTGATGCTCGGGATCGCCCTGACGCACGACGTCGCGCGCGATGTTGCCGCTGCGGCTCTCGAGGAAGGGCTCATCGTCAATGCCATCGGGGAGCGCACGCTCCGCCTCGTCCCACCGTTGATCATCAGCCGCGACGAGGTCGACCTTGCGGTGCAGCGTCTCGGCGCGGCCTTCGAATCCGTCGCCGCCGCGGGGGGCGAGCGATGAGTGCCTCGGCCGCACGCGTTGCGGGGCCCGCGGCGAAGCCGGCGCGCCACCGTGCCATCCTCGCGCTGGTTCGAGGCGGCGTCATCCGAACCCAGGAGGATCTCGTGGCGGAATTGCATCGCAGGCGGTTTCCCGTCACGCAGGCAACCGTGAGCCGCGATATTCGCGAGCTCGGGCTGCTCCGCGTCCACGATGACGCCGGCCCGCGCTATATGGCGCCGGTCGCCGAGCTCGACGTCGAACAGACCATGCAGCGCCTGCGCAACGCGCTGCGCGAGCACGTCCAGGGAATCGAGTTCGTCGACCTCTTCGGCATCGTGCACACCGCACCGGGGTGCGCGCCGCTGGTCGGTGGTGCGCTTGACGGATCCAGGTTCGAGGAGGTCGCCGGGACCATCGCCGGCGACGACACGGTCCTGGTCATCGCGCGCTCGCGGCCGGCTGCGCAACGGCTGCTGCTGCGCCTCAACTCGATGTCCGAGGAGGAGGCGTGAGCACTCGCGAACGCTGCGTGCTCGCATACAGCGGGGGCCTGGACACATCGGTGGCGATCCGCTGGCTGCAGGAGGAGCTTGGATACGACGTCATCACGCTCACCGCGGATCTCGGTGAATCGAAAGACGTCGACGCGGTGGCGAAGAAGGCACTTCGCACCGGGGCACTGAGCGCTCATGTCGCGGATGCGCGCCGCGTCTTCGTGGACGCGTTCTGCTTTCCGACTCTCGCAGCTGGCGCGCTGTACGAAGGCGTCTATCCGCTGGCCACTGCGCTGGCGCGTCCGCTCATCGCCAAGCTGCTCGTGGACGTCGCCCGCGAGGAGGGTGCCAGTGCAGTCGCGCACGGGTGCACCGGCAAGGGCAATGACCAGGTGCGGTTCGATGTCGCCGTCGGCGCCCTTGCCCCAGAGTTGCGTGTGGTCGCCCCGGTGCGCGACTGGGACATGGGGCGCTCGGACGAGTTGGCGTACGCGGCGAGACATGGCATCGAGGTTCCGGTGACCTCGGCATCGCCGTACTCGATCGACGCCAATCTGTGGGGCCGCAGCATCGAAACCGGCGTGCTCGAGGATCCGTGGATCGAGCCGCCCGACGATGTGTACGAATGGACAGCGCACAAGCACCAACCAGGTGTTGTCGTTGAGATCGGCTTTGAACGGGGTGTCCCGGTCTCCATCGACGGGCGCCGGCTCGAAGGGGAGCTTCTCGTCACCGAGCTCAACACGACTGCCGGGGCGCGGGGCATCGGACGGATCGACCATGTGGAGAACCGCCTGGTCGGCATCAAGTCGCGCGAGATCTACGAAGCGCCGGCGGCGGTGACGCTGCACGCGGCGCACCATGCACTGGAGAGCCTGACGATCACCCGCGACGTCTCGCGATTCCAGCGCATCGTCGCCGATGAGTGGGCGCGGCTCGTCTATGACGGTCTCTGGTTCTCAGCGTTGCGCACCGCACTCGACGCCTTCGTCCAGGAGACGCAGGTGCATGTCACAGGGACCGTGCGGATGCGCCTGCAGGATGGCGTCGCTCAGGTGGTCGGCAGGCGTGCCGATCGCTCGCTGTACAGCAGCAACCTCGCCACGTACGACCGCGCGGGCGACACATTCGACCACGCGGCGGCGCGCGGCTTCATCGAGCTGTTCGGTCTGCCGCTGCGCACCCAGACGCGCGTGCAGGGAGCGCTCGAGGACACGGCGCCGCTGCACGTCGACCGGCGAACCCAGCGGCGTGGCGACGCCTGACCAGCGGGCGCGCGGCGGCGCGCGCGCACCCAAGGTGTGGGCCGGCCGTCTGAGCGCACCGACATCGGAGCGTGTCGAGCAGTACACGTCGAGCCTCGCCGTGGACCGTCGTCTCGGCGCCGACGACGTCGCAGGTTCGCGTGCGCATGCACGCATGCTCCGGAGCATCGGCGTGCTGACAGCGGCGCAGCATCGCGCGCTCAATGCCGGTCTGCGCGCGATCGCCGCTGAGCTTGCCGATGGCACATTCGGCGTCGCTCCGGGAGACGAGGACATCCACACAGCGGTGGAGCGCAGGCTCTTCGAGATCGCGGGCCCGGTGGCCGGCATGTTGCATACGGGCCGCAGCCGCAACGACCAGGTGGCCACCGATCTGCGCATGTGGGCGCGGCGCGCGTGCACCGATCTGCTCATCGCGCTTGCGGGTCTGCAGGACGCATTGGTGGCGCGCGCGGCAGAGCATCGGAAAGACCCGATGCCCGGATACACGCACCTCCAGCGCGCGCAGGTGGTGTCGCTCGCCCATCACCTGCTCGCCTATGTCGAGATGTTCGCTCGCGACGCGCTCCGGCTCGGCGCGGCGCGTGCCGCCTGCGACGAGCTGCCCCTCGGCAGCGGCGCACTCGCAGGCTCAACGCTCCCGCTCGACCGCGACCGCGTCGCCCACGAGCTCGGCTTCGCACGCGTCGCATCCAACAGCATGGATGCTGTCTCCGACAGGGATTTTGCCGTCGAGATCACGGCAGCGTGCGCACTCACGATGATCCACTGCTCGCGTCTCGGCGAGGAGCTGGTGCTCTGGTCGAGCGCAGAGTTCGGTTTTGCGAGCCTCCCTGACAGCCACGCAACGGGCTCGTCGCTCATGCCGCAGAAGAAGAATGCGGACGTCGCCGAGCTTGCGCGCGGCCGCAGCGGGCGCGTGATCGGTGATGTGGTCGCACTCCTCACCGTCCTGAAGGGCCTGCCGCTCACGTACAACCGCGACCTCCAGGAGGACAAGGAGCCCCTCTTCGATGCAGTGGACACCACCGCGGCAACGCTGCGGTTGCTCACCGAGGTGATCACCGTCATCCACTTCGACGTTGACGCAATGCGCCGCGCCGCATCAGACGCGGCGCTCCAGGCCACTGACATCGCCGAGCACCTCGTCGCAAACGGGGTTCCCTTCCGCGAAGCGCACACCATCGTCGGCGAAGTGGTGGCGCAGACCCTCAAAACCGGGCGCACGCTCGCGGACCTGACATTCGACGAGTGGCAGGCCGCCTCGATGCACTTCGACATCGGTGTCATCGACCTGTTCGATCCCGACGCGGCGCTCCGCCGCCGCGACGTCCCAGGCGGTCCAGGTCCAAAGTCGGTGAGCCGCCAGCTCACGCGAGCCCGGACGCTCATCGCCCGGACCCGCCGCGCGGCCGCGGGCGGCTGACTGATACAGCACCCGTATCCTGAACGCGTGACGCGACCCACCCTGATCGTCGGCGACGTCCAGGGTGACGTCGACCGTCTCCGCGATGCGCTCGAGCCCTTCCCCGAAGACGACGTCGACACCGTCTTCCTCGGCGACTTCTTCCAGGGTGGACAGCCCGGCGCCGCCGGAGGCGCGGCCGCGGCTCGCCTTGCGATGACACGGCGCAACGCCCGCTCGGTCCTCGGCAACCACGACCTCTTCCTCCTGGTCATGGTCGAGCGCTCACGAGGCGGCGACCAGCTCGGCGCTTTCCGCACCCGTGACGGGATGAGCATCGAGGATCTCTGGCTCAGCCGCCGCGGCGACTGGGCCGACCTCCACGCCGTCGACGAGGACGCCGAATTGGAGGCCTGGCTCCGAGCACTCCCGATGCTGATCAAGCTCGAGGACGGAACCTTGGCGCAGCACACCGACGACGACCGCTACGCGGAGATCGGCAACACGGTGGACGAAGTCAATGCCGCCGCCCACGGCTGGCTCGCCACCAACGGCGGCGCCTTCCAATCCCTGTGGTTCACGATCGGCCGCCACGGCTTCGACGATCCGGACCGGCTCCAGAGATACCTGGACCACTTCGGTGTGCGCCGCGTCGTCCACGGGCACACCCCGCACTGGGATGAAGCGCCGGTCTCCCTCCATGGCGGCCTCGCGGTCGGTTACGACGGCCGCTTCTCCCGATACTGGGGCCGGGCCGAGGGCGAAGAAGCCGGACCGATCGGCGCTACCGTCGCGCTCCTACCGCCCCTCCCAGTTGGCGCCGGCTAAGGCTCCTTCGGCTCGCGGGGTGACAGTCGCTCGGTTGTCGGCGACCTCGTTCTCGGCATCGTGTTGTGCCGCGGAGCTGAAGGGGTGACCCGCGCCACTGCTCAGCTTTCAGCTTGTCAGCGCCCTCGTTCGCGCAAGCAAATTGTCGCACTCGCTCGGGCGCTGCCAAATTCGCTGTGACACGGGTCACCCCTTCAGCTCCGAGGTCGTGCTCAGCCTGGGAGCGGGCGCCGCCAAATTCGCTCTCGCGGCTTACGGATGCCGGCTGAGCATCTCTCCGAGGCGCGCGATCGGCGGTTCCTGGCCGGCGGTCACGTACGCAGTCACAACGAGCGAGAGCAGCAGGACTTTGAGCGCGTGGAAAGGGGCGGCCGCAGGCTGCTGGACGACCAGTCCGGAAAGTGCGATCCCGTCGATGGCGCTCAGGACCGCGGCGGCGAGTTCGCGAGGCGAGACCAGTGAGTACGCCGGGAGTTTGCCGAGCACTTGACGGAGCTCGATCTCGATCTCATCGACGAGATGGGTCCGTAGGCTGGCGCAGCGCGCACGCAGGGCGGGGCTGCTCAGGCTGACCGTGTACAGATCGAGCAGCAGCCGGAAGAACTCGGGCTGCTCGGCGCAGCGGGCCTCGGCGTGGTCGAGCCCCGTCACGATGCGCTCGAGGGGATCTTCGACCGCCTCGACGACGGCCTTCCAGTTGGCGACCATCTGGCGCTCGGTCACGGTCACCACCTCGAGGAGGAGTTCCTCCTTGGATTCGAAGTAGTAGTGGAGGAGGCCGGGCGCGACGCCCGCTTCGCGAGCGACGTCCTTGAGCGAGGTCTCGGCATAGCCCTGGCGGCCGAGCACGGCAGCTGCAGCGCGGACGATCTGACTTCTCCGGCCGTCGACGTCGATGTCGACCACAACGGCAGTCGTCGCCTCGTCCGTGGCGTTGATCGTGGCGACTTCTCTCACGCGTTCAACCTGATCGGCAATCCTAACGCGGCCGGAGCGATTTGAACTGCGCCTCGATCAGGTGATGGGCTTGTTGAATCCCACGCCGATTGCGCCGGGTCCGCTGTGGCAGCCGACAACGGGGCCGACCACGGTCAATGACGGCTCGCCGGAGACCAGCGGGCGCATACGCTCGACCAGCTCCGCGGCGATCTTCGGGCGGTCGGCGTGGGCGATCACGAGCTGGACGCCTCCCCACGTCTGGGCGGCACGGGTGCACTCCTCGACGACCCGGTCGATCGCGCGCGGGTAGGTCCGCACTCGCCCGACTGGTTCGATGATTCCTTCGCGGATCTCGAGGATCGGCTTGATGTCGAGCATGGACCCGAGCAGCGCGCGCGCTCCACCGATCCGCCCGCCGCGGCGCAGGAACTCGAGGGTCTCGACGGTGAAGAGCACCCTATCGGTGCTCCCGACGGCTGCGACGGCGGCCTCCACCTTGTCGGCGTCGCCACCGGCCTCGATCACGCGGACCGCCTCCCGAACGGCGGCGTAGTGGCCCACCGCCACGCTGCGCGTGTCGATGACACGGATATCGAGATCCGGAAGCGCCGCGCGAGCCTGCGTGGCCGACGCGTAGGTGCCGCTGAGGTCGGCCGAGATGGTGGTGCAGACGATCGACCCGCCGTCCGAACCCAGTTCTCGGAAGACGTCCTCGAACTCCGCAGGCGTCGGCTGGGACGTCCGCGGGAACGGGCCGGGCGCGGCCAGCCGCTTGTAGAAGTCCTCGGCGTTGATGTCCACGCCGTCGTTGAACGTCTGGTCGCCGAAGATCACCTTGAGGGGGACGACACGCACCGTGTGGGCGGCGCGAAAGGCGGGATCGAGGTCGGCGGTGCTGTCGCACACCATGTGGACGGTGGGCATCGGCGCCGTAGCCTACCGCGCCGTCAGGAGTCTCGCCGGATCCTCGCCCTTGTCCTCGGCGACCAGCAACGCGCCAAGTAATGAGCGCTCCTCGCCGAGCGTGCCGCGCGCGATCTCGGGGACCGGCTGCAGATGGAGCGATTGCTGCACGGTCTCGAAGAGGGCGGGCGCGAATCTGCTCCAGCTCGCGCAGACGCCTCCTCCGAAGATCACGGCGTCGGGATCGTGCACGGTGGTCACGTTGACGATCGCGAGGCCGATCCAGCGGCCGATCTCGGCCCATGCCTCCGGGTCACTCAGGTGCTCGGGGGCGACGCCATAGCGGCGTGTGATGGCACGCCCGCTCGCCAGGGCCTCGAGGCAGCCGGCACCGCCGCAGTGGCAGGGAGGGCCGCCGAGCCAGGCCGGCCAGAGCACCATGTGGCCTCCCTCGGTGTCGTGCCGGCCGACGACGATCCGGCCGTCGCGCACCACGCCGCAGCCGATGCCGGTGGAGACCGTCCAGTACACGACGGTGCCATGGCCGGCGCCTGCACCGAGACGGGCCTCCGCGAGGGCCGCGCAGTTGGCGTCGTTCTCCACAACGACCGGGCAGTCGAACCGCTGGCTGAGCAGGTATGCCATCTCCAGCCCATGCCACGAGGGGGGCATGCCGGGAGGGTTGCGCAGCGCCCCGGTGGCACGGTCGAAGGGGCCGGGAGCCGAGATGGCGATCGCCTCGGGCAGAACGCCTCCCATGACGCTCTCGATGAGGTCCTCGAAGGGTCGCGAGCGGCGAGTCGACGGGTGTCGGGATCCGCCGGGTGGTCCCGATCGCAGCATTGCGGCCCGCGGAGGCCGCGATCTTGGTGCCGCCGATGTCGAGGAGCGCGATCACGTGGCGATGATGCCTACACTCGCCGCCATGCTGCTCGCGATCGACGTCGGGAACACCAACATCGTCGTCGGGGTCTTCGACGGCGACCGGCTGGTCGCGGACTTCCGTATCCACACGGACGACCGGTTCACCGGCGATGAGCTCGGGCTGACGCTCGTGGAGCTCCTCGGGCGGCGCGATCTCACGCCCGGACAGGTCACCGGGGTGGTGGTGAGCAGCGTGGTTCCCACGCTGGCGCGGAGCATCGACGAACTTTCCCACACCTCGTTCAACCTGCAGCCCATGGTGGTCGGTCCAGGCACCCGGACCGGCATCCGGATCCAGTACGACGACCCGAGACGCGTGGGTGCCGACAGGATCGCCAACGCCATCGCCGCACATCACCTCTACGGCGGCCCGGCAGTGCTGGTCGACTTCGGGACGGCGACCACGTTCGACGCCATCGACGCCCGCGGCGACTACCTGGGCGGGGCGATCGCGCCGGGCATCCAGCTCAGCCATGACGCGTTGGTCAGCCACGCCGCGATGCTCATCCGCGTCGAGCTGACCGCGCCGGCGGAGGCGATCGGCCACTCGACGACCGCGAGCATGCAGTCGGGGATCGTCTTCGGCTACGTGGGCCTCGTCGAAGGGCTGGTGGACCGTTTCCGCAAGGAGATGGAGGGTGAGCCGAAGGTCATCGCCACCGGCGGCCTGGCGCCGTCACTGGCAAAGCTGATCCCGACGATCGACGTCGTCGATGAGCGTCTCACCCTGGTGGGGCTGCGGCTGATCCACGAGCAGAATCGCTGAGCCGAGCCGACCTGCCCCGTACCATGGGGCGATGGCTCTCGCGACGACCGCTGTCCGACCGCTGCGTGTCGGCGGGCTCGAACTCTCATCCCCGGTGCTGGTGGCACCCATGGTGGGGATCACCGACGCGCCCTGCAGGGAGCTCTGCCGGGAGTTCGGGGCAGGGCTCGTCTCGACGGAGATGGTGGCCGCCGAGGCCGTGGTCCGCAGCACCGATGCGGCGCTCCACCTCCTTGACTTCCCTGAGCAGGTCGCCCCGGTTGCGGCGCAGCTCGTCGGCTGCGACCCCGCGGTCATGGCGGATGCGGCGGTGGTCTGCGTGGAGCGCGGCGCTGTGCTTGTCGACGTCAACCTCGGCTGCCCCGTTTCGAAGGTGGTCAGCCGGGGGAGCGGCGCGGCGCTCGCCCGCGACGTGGACAAGACTGCAGCGGTGGTCGCGGCGATGGTCGCCGCCGTTACGGTCCCTGTCACGGTGAAGATGCGCCTCGGCTGGGACTCGTCCTCGATCAACGCCCCGGAGCTCGCTCGCGCCCTTGCCGATGCCGGGGCCGCCGCGGTCACCGTCCACGGCCGGACCCGCTGTCAGAAGTACGAGGGAAACGCCGACTGGGTGCAGATCGCACGCGTCAAGGAGGCGGTCGACATCCCGGTCTTCGGCAGCGGTGACGTCGAAGACGTCGACACGTTGGCGCAGCGGATCGAGTTGGGGATGGTGGACGGCGTCGTGATCGCCCGGGGGATGCTCGGCAACTTCTGGCTCGTCCGGCAGGCGGTCCACCGCATCGCCACCGGGAACCTGCTCCCCGACCTGGATTTTGCGGAGCGCATCGCCCTCGCACGACGCCACCTCGACATGCTCTGTGCGTACCACGGCGAGACCCGTGCGCTGCGCATCGGCCGCAAGTACGTGGCGTGGACGATTCGCGGATGTGCCGGCGCCGCGCGGCTCCGGGCAGAGGTCCAGACGATGGACACGCGCGAGCGGCTGGACGCGCTGCTCGACCGTGCGCTCGCCGCCGGGCCACGTCCCGAGGGTTGGTTCAAGCCTGTGTTCATCAGCGGCGAAGGGTAGACACAAAAAAGAAGGGCGCCTCTGGAAACCAGAGACGCCCCGAGAGGGGGGGCAGTTATGGAGATCCCTGACCGTGACCTCGGACGGATCATATGAACAAGTGCGATTTCCGTCAAGGAATAACGACAAGTTGTTACGCCGCGTCTGATGTTGCTCCCCTATACTCCGGTCTCCGCAGAGCGGAGGTCAGCGGTTACCCCGCCCAAGAGTGTCGTACCAGGGAATTCCATGGACAAACCTGTGTTGCTCACGCGAGACGGTCTCGTCAAGCTCGAGCACGAATTGGATGAGTTGCGAACGGTTCGTCGCTCCGAGGTGGCCGAGCGCATCAAGTACGCCAAGGACTTCGGCGATATCTCGGAGAACGCCGAGTACGACGAGGCGAAGAACGAGCAGGGAATGCTCGAGGGCCGGATCCTCGTCATCGAGAACATGCTTCGCAACGCCGTCATCATCGAAGAGGGCAGTGAGAGCGGCATCGTGAGCGTTGGCACGACTGTTGAGGTCAAGGATGACTTCGGCAAGCAGACGCTGACGATTGTCGGTCCCGCCGAAGTTGATGTCGCAGAGGGCCGGATCTCGATGGAGTCGCCGGTCGGCAAGGCGCTGCTCGGTCACAGCGTCGGCGATACCGTCGATGTGGTGAGCCCCGGCGGCTCCCGCCAGGTCAAGATCACCAAGATCAACTAGCGCGCCACGCGGCGTTCGTCGCGCATGCGGCGAGCCCGGGCGGCGAAGATAGCCGGATGCCATCCGACGATCTCCTCGCAGAGCGCCGGCGCAAGGTCGACGAGCTTGCCTCGCGCGGGATCCCGTCATACGGTGTCGACTTCGCGCCCACGGCGACCATGGATCAGGCGCGCCTGCAGCTCACCGCATATGAGGCAGAGCATCCCGATGCGGATGTCGAGGCGCCGGATCGACCGGTCGTCTCCGTCGCCGGCCGGATCATGCAGTTGCGCGATCTTGGCGGTGCTGCGTTCGCACACGTCGAGGACGAGTCGGGGCGCATGCAGATGTGGTTCCGCGCCGACCGTCCCGGTGGCGCGCATTCGATGGTCGGGTTGCTCGACCTCGGCGACATCGTGGGCATCACCGGGCCGCTGACTCGAACAAGGCGCGGAGAACCAAGCGTGCTCGTCGACACCGTCACGCTGCTGGTGAAGGCGCTGCACGCTCCGCCGGAGAAGTTCCACGGACTCCAGGACCAGGAGACGCGGTACCGCAAGCGGTACCTCGACCTACTCAGCAACGCGTCGCAGCGGCGTCACTTCGCGACCCGCACGCGCTTGATCCGTGCGCTCCGGGCAACGCTCGACCAGCGCGGCTTTGTCGAGGTCGAGACGCCGATCCTGCAACCGATCCCCGGCGGCGGCCATGCGCTCCCCTTCGAGACGCACTGGAATGCGCTCCACACGGATGTGTACCTGCGCATCGCCATCGAGCTGCATCTCAAGCGACTGATCGTCGGTGGTTATGCGCGTGTGTATGAAATTGGTCGGGTCTTCCGCAACGAGGGACTCTCGCCGCGGCACAACCCGGAGTTCACGATGCTCGAGGCATATCAGGCGTACGCGACGTATGACGACATGCGCGAGCTCACCGAGTCACTGATCACCGCCGCGGCGAACGCAGCCGGCCCGCAGGTCGCGGAGGACGATGACGGTGGCAGCGCGCCGTGCGAAGACCCGTTGCTGCGCAACGCGTTCGGCCGCTCCCTCGATCTCCGGCCGCCGTATCGCACGGCAACGATGGTCGACCTCGTGCACGAGTACACCGGCATCGACGCTCGCGCTTCGTGGGACAGCCTGCACGAGGCTGCCGCCGGGATTGGAGTCGAAGTCGCTCGCAACCTTGGACCTGGCGCCGTGTTGCTCGAGATCTACGAGCAGCGCGTGGAGAGCGAGCTCTGGGATCCGACGTTCGTGCTCGATTACCCTGCGGAGGTGAGCCCGCTCGCACGCCGGCGCCGCGACGATCCCCGGTTCGTCGAGCGATTCGAGCTGATCGTCGCGGGCCGTGAGCTCGCCAATGCCTTCAGCGAGCTCAACGATCCGATCGACCAGCGCGCTCGCTTCGAGGAACAGGCGCGTCTGCGCGCGGCCGGCGACTCGGAGATCCCACCGATCGACGAGGACTTTCTCGAAGCCATCGAGGTGGGCATGCCACCCGCGGGCGGTCTCGGCATCGGCGTCGACCGGCTCGTGATGCTGCTCACCAACTCCGCCACGATCCGCGACGTGCTGTTGTTTCCGACCATGCGCCCGCAGCAGCGCGGTGGTGACGCCTGATGCTGCCGATCCAGCGCATCCGCGACGATCCCGAAGCCGTGCGCGACGGTGCACGGCGCAAGGGGGAGTCGGCGCCCATCGACGAGTTGCTCGCAGTGGATGCCGAGGCACGGAGCCTGCGAACGACGGTCGAGCAGGCGCGAGCCGAGCAACGCGCGGCCTCGGCCTCGGTGCGGGGGAAACCCTCCGAGGAACAGCTCGCGGCACTGACGGCGCTCAAGCAGGGAATCCAGGAGGGCGAAGCACGTCTGACGGAGCTGGATCAGCGTGTCGAGACGCTGCTGCTCGAGATACCGAACCCTCCGCACGAGAGTGTGCCAGACGGCGGTGGTCCCGAGGACAACGTGGTCGCGCGGACGTGGGGCAGCGCACCGACGTTCACGTTCGAAGCACAACCGCACTACGAGATCGGTGAGCGGCTCGGCGTGTTCGACTTCGAGCGCGCGGTGAAGATCAGCGGTTCGAGATTCGTCGTGCTGCGCGGCGACGGCGCCCGCCTGCAGCGCGCGCTCACGTCGTTCATGCTCGACGTCGCGCGCGACCACGGCTACACGGAGGTTGCGCCGCCATTCCTGGTTCGCCGTGAGGCGATGGTCGGCACCGCACAACTTCCGAAGTTCGAGGAAGAGGCATATCACGCCGACGACGGGCTCTTCCTCATCCCCACCGCTGAGGTGCCGGTCACCAACCTCTACTCGGGTGAGATTCTCGAGGCTGCACAACTGCCCATCGCGCACGTGGCGCTCACACCGTGCTGGCGTCGCGAAGCGGGTGCCGCAGGGAAGGACACTCGCGGGTACATCCGCCTGCATCAGTTCGAGAAGGTGGAGATGGTGCGGTTCACCACGCCGGAAGCATCGATGGACGAGCTCGAGCTGATCACGTCGCACGCCGAGCACGTGTTGCAACTGCTCGGTCTGCACTACCGCGTGCTGCTCATGTGCACCGGTGACCTCGGCTTCGCGCAGTGGAAGAAGTACGACGTCGAGGTGTGGGCTCCGGGAATGCAGCAATGGCTCGAGGTCTCGTCGTGCTCCGTCTTCGCAGACTTCCAGGCGCGTCGCGCCAACATCCGCTACCGTCCGGCGCCGGGTGAGAAGCCGCGCCACGTGCACACGCTCAACGGCAGCGCGCTCGGTGTGCCGCGCACCTTCGATGCGCTGCTCGAGACATATCAACAGGAAGACGGCACCGTGCTGATCCCTGAACCGCTGCGCTCCTACCTCGGTGGTCTCGACCGCCTCACGGCGCCGTGATCAACCAGGACATCGACCCGGCCTGGCTCAACGACCGCAGCGAGTTCCAGCAGAACTGGGTGCACGGTCTCCGCAACCCCTCGGGCCTGCACCTCCAGTACGAGCTCGACGGCAGCCTCGTGTTCACGCACTGGACGCCCGGCGACGACCACGCCGGCTTCCCCGGCTTCGCACACGGCGGCATCATCAGCGCCGTCCTCGACGACGTCATGGGCCGTTGTTCAGCCCTGCACCGCCACTGGGTGGTGACCGGTCGCCTCGAAGTCCGCTACCGCCGCGCAGCCCCACTAGGAACCGAACTCCGAGTAGAGGGCCGCATCACGCGACTTGATGCGTCGTGCGCTGCACACCGAGGGACGCGTCCTGCTCCCCGACGGCGGCGTCGTCGCCGAAGCAACAGGAACCTACTTGCCGCTTGTCGGACGAGTTGCGCCAGCAGATGGTGGAAGCGTGGCCCGGCTTCGAAGAATTCCTCTGACAAGCTGGAGCGACTCAGCATGGGGCGGAGGGACCCCCGGCGGAGGCTGAATAGTCCGGTTTGAAGCGCGGAGCCGGGGTCCCCTCCGCCCGCAATGCGGCGCCGCGCCCTGCGGTTATGTCCCGGGGTTCCGTCTGCCCCGCCAGCGGCGCTTCGCCGTGCGGTTATAACTCTGGAAGCCCGTCCACCACACCCGTGCCGTAGCGCACGCTCAACTCGCCGTGCGGATAGACGGTCACACCGCCCACGCCCAGGCATCGCCAGACCCCAGCTTCCCAGAGCGCGCACGTGCGCTCGTCGACTCCGATCAGGACTGCTTCGGGAAGCGCGGCGCGCGCTGACGGAAACCACCGGCTTCCGAAGGTGTCGTGGTGTGGGAGGACCGCCGAGCGCGAGACGACAGCGAGTCCCGCCACGGGCCGGCGCTCCACGTTCCCGGGGAATCTCTGGCGGACCAAGACGTGTTCGCACATCGCCATCGCACCTGCCGACGAACCGGCAAGCACCGCACCTCGCCTCCAGGCTCCGATGATCGCGTCGCCGACGGGCGTCTCCCGCAGCACGGATGCGACGAGTTCAGGATCCCCGCCGGCGATGTAGAAGAAGGAGGCTTCGGCTGCAGCTGCTGCTGTCGCGAGGGCACGGGCCTCCGTCCTGGTACGAACGCGAAGTTCGGTGACATCGAGACCGAATCTCCGGTACCAGGCTGTTGCGTGCCGGACCGCCGCCTCAGGCTGCGACCGAGCCGCAGCTGTCGCAATCACATACGCGGGACCTCGTGCGCGAGCTGAGGCGGCGAGCACTTCGTCGTGTGGCTCATTGCCAGGCTGGAATTCGCCGCCCCCGACGAGGGCGAGCAGGCCGGCGCTGCCATCGCTCATCTGTGGCCTCATGTCTGCAGGGCAGAGTCTCGCGCACCGCACCGGCCCCGCCTCCACTTAGAGTGGGAGTCGATGCCTGAAGAGCGCGAAGATAAAGATCCCGGTCGACGCCGGCTTCGTGCTGCCCGCCCTGGACGGCGTCGTCGACGGCACGCGCGCCGTCGATCGCGGGAACGTCGAGCTCTCGGCGACGTACTGGGACACTGACGAGCTGACGCTGCTGCACGCGAAGCTTGGACTGCGGTATCGGAGCGCTCCGGGGGAGACCGGAAAGTGGACGCTCAAGGCAGGCGCGCAGATGATCGGCGACGCAGTGTCTCGTGAGGAGACGGATTTTCCTGGAGCGCCCGGCGAACCTCCGCAGGCGGCGCTGGACGTTGTGCATGCGGCTGTTGGCGACGTGGCGATGCATCCCGTCGCTTCCCTCGTGACGGATCGGCACACAGTCGACCTGGTTGTCGGCGACACCCGGCGGGCGGAAGTTGCTGACGACCGTGTCTCCGTTCGGTCTGGCGAGCGGACCGTCGAGACGTTTCGCGAGGTGGAGGTGGAGCTCTTCGGTGCTGACCAGGCGTTGATCGACGCCGTCATGGAGCGGCTTCGGTCGGCCGGGGCCGGTGAGGCCGACAGCACTCCCAAGTACGTCCGGGCGCTGCGCGCGCTTGGGCATGAGATTCCCTGATCAGCGTGCTTCGTGAGCGCAGCTGGTGAGCGAACCGGACGCCCTTTGATGAAAGGGGGAGACGTAGCCCGCTTGATGCGGGCTGCGCTCCCGTCCGGCGGGACCCGCCCCCTAGGCAACCATCCCCCTGGCTGGCAACCCCCCTCAGTTGTGGCCCCTGGGCGAGCATCCTGACAACGCCCACCTGAGGAGATGGAACGGCGCTGTGGCGGCTTCACCGTTCTTTACGGTTCGCAAACAAACATTTGCCGCCCACTGAGCTCCCGACCCTGAGTCACCCTGCACCACCGAGTAAAGTCGGAAGCGTGACGCTTGCCACCAAGACGGATCCCCACAGCCGCGACGCCGACTTCTTTCAGGACGCCACGATCCACGATCTGCGGCTCGCGGCGGTCTTTCGGCGCGGCTTCCGGCAGGCCATGATCCAGATCAATCGCTCGCTTGCACAGCATGATCTGAGCCCCCTGCAGTACCACCTCCTCCTCGAGGCCGGGGCGGCCGGCACCGAGGGATGCGTCCAGGGCGATCTCGCCGAGCTCATCCAGGCGCCGGAAGCTCGGGTGTCCCTCATGGTCCACGAGCTGAACGATCGCGGGCTGGTCCGGACGCTCCGCGCAGCGCCCGACCGCCGGATGGTGCGGGTCGGCCTGACCGAGGCGGGGTGCCGGGTGGTCGAGGCGGCGCTCCACGCCCAGCGTTCTGCGCTCCACGAGATGGCGCAGGACTTCGATATCCCCGGAGTCGCGCAGATGCTCCGCGGGGCGGTGCAGCTATATCTCGGGGTCGATATTGCCGAGGAAGGCCGCCTCTAGCACTGCGCCCACACGCAGCGCATAGCGAGGCGTGTTGATCCCGAGCCAGACCGCCTCGCTCCAGTTCGACGGCTGCCGGACGGCACGCGCAGGTTGCGCCCAGGCGTCGGAGAGTTCGCGATCAGGGGTGTCAAGGATCACCCGGAGCACGCCGAAGCGCGTCGCCGCTTCCGCTACCGCCGCTGACTCCATGTCCACGGCGACGTGACCACGGCTCGCCCACGTCGCGCGCGCGGGGCCGGTGACCATGGCGGCTGTGGAGATGAGTGACCCGCCTGCGACCGGGAAACGCAGGTAGCGCGCCGCCTGGGTGAGCGCGGCGACGACGCCGGGATCACACGGGTGGACCACGCCGCGCTCGTCCACCACCTGGGTGGGGATGACGACAGTGCCGGGCATCTGGCCGGGCAGCAGGCCGCCGCAGAGCCCTGCGCTGATCACGATCCCGGGGAGCTGCATCTTCGGCCGGCCGCCGATGCCGACCTCGAGGACGCGAACATGCCGGGCCTTGCGCCGGACGCCCCAGGCTTCCACACCCATCGCGCAGACAGCCACGACTGGCGCGTCAGGCGGCATAGCCGTTCTCGCGATACCAGCGCACGGCCCGCTCCACCGCGTCGGACGCGCTCGATGGCGCGTATCCAAGCTCCTCGACTGCCTTGGCGCTCGACGAGTACATCTCGAGCCGGCCCATCCGGACGCCCTCGAGCGGGACGGCGGGTACCCCTCCGGTGAGCCGGACTCGCGCCCCATCGACACGCGCCGCGGCAACCGCGATGGCGTAGGGCAGGCGGTAGGTTCGCTCAGAACGGCCCGCCGTACGAGCGATCAACCGCCACAGCTCCGCGAGCGTGAGGTTCACGCCGCCCGCGATGTATCGCTCGCCCGGCCGTCCGTGTTCGAGGGCGAGCACATGGGCTGCCGCGACATCCTCCACCGGCACGATGTTCATGCCGCCGCCGAGCGTCGCCGGCATGCGCCCGTGGAGCAGGTCCACGATGATCTTGCCGGTCGGGGTTGGACGGCGATCCCCAGGACCGATCGGCGCCGTCGGCAGGACGGTGATCACCGGGATCTGCGCACGAAAGGCAGTGCGCTCACCGGCCAGCTTCGACGAGTGATACGACCAGCCTTTGTGATCCGCGGTTGCCCAGTCATCCTCGGTCGCGGGATGCGCTCTCGGCGCCGGCGGCAGCGCGGCAGAGCTCGAGGTCACCACGCATCGATCGACGCCCGCGATGCGTGCTGCCTCGAGGATGCCCGCCGTCCCGCGGACATTGACCTCGGCGATCGTCGCCCGGTCCCGCGGCGCGAAGGAGTACAGCGCTGCAGTGTGGATCAGGAAGCGACATTCACGCAGTGCGGGCAGCAGCGCACCGGGCTCGCGAAGATCTCCGATCACCGCAACGGAGCCGGGCGGCGCGTCCCATGGTCCGCGCACGAGGGCGCGCACGCGATACCCGCGGGCCAGCAGCGCGGTGAGCACGTGGGATCCAACGAATCCCGACGCTCCGGTGAGAAAGACCTCCCCGTCGCCGGGTCCTGCCTGCGCCGCGTTCACGTCAGTTCAGATGTGGCTTGGTTCCGCGAGGCCGGAGGCTGTCGCTGGCGGCGCGAATCGATTCGCGCAACGACGCCGATGTTGCAACGACTGCCGTCGGCTCGTAGCCGCAATGCGCCATGCAGTTGCCGCAACGCTCGTCACGCCCACGACCGTACTTCTCCCACTCGGTCGTCTCGAGCAACTCGCGATACGACGCGGCGTACCCGTCCGACATGAGGTAGCACGGCCGCTGCCATCCGAGGACCGAGTAGCTCGGGATTCCCCATGCGGTGCAGCTGAAATCCACCTTGCCTTCGAGGAAGTCGAGGAAGAGCGGCGAGTGGTTGAGGCGCCACTTCTTCCGGCGTCCGTCACTGAATGCGTCGCGGAAGATGGCATGCGTGCGCTCGACATTGAGCCAGTGGTCCTGGTCCGGTGCCTTCTCGTACGCGTAGCCGGGCGAGATCTGCATGCTGTCGACCTGCACCTCGTCGTTGAGGAAGTCGAGCACGTCACGGATCGAGCGTGAGTCGTCCTGGTCGAAGAAGGTCGTGTTGGTGGTGACGCGGAAACCACGTGCCTTGGCGGCGGCGATGGCGGCGATCGCCTTGTCGAACACACCCGTGCGGCAGACCAACTCGTCATGGCGCTCGCGCAGCCCGTCGATGTGGATCGAGAACGAGAAGTACGGCGACGGCGTGAAGAGGTGCAGCTTCTTCTCGAGCAGGAGCGCGTTGGTGCAGAGATACACGTAGCGCTTGCGTGCGACCAGCGCCGCGACGATCTGGTCGATCTCCTTGTGCACCAACGGCTCGCCGCCCGCGATGGAGACCATCGGCGCCTGGCACTCCTCGACGGCGTCGATGCACTGCTGCACCGTGAGACGCCGCTGGAGGATGGCATCCTCGTGCTGGATCTTCCCGCAGCCGGCGCACGCCAGGTTGCACTGATACAGCGGTTCGAGCTGGAGGACCAGCGCGAACTTCTCGTTGCGGCGCAGGCGTTGCCGCGCCACATAGCTTCCAACTTTCATCGCCTGTCGCAGGGGCACCGCCATAACTGTCTCCTTCTAGCTCTCGGTTCTATCTGTGGGCGACGAGCTCGCGCTCGGTTGCGGGCTCGGCGGTCGGGGTGGATTCGCCACCGGCAAGCGCCAGGGTGGGAAAAACGTGCCGGTACAGGTGGTAGTTGATGTAGAAGTCACCGGGGAACCCGGTGCCGGTGTGCTCGGGCTCATCCCACGTGCCGTCGCGCTGGCGCTCCAGCAGGAATGCCCTGCCCCGTGCGCATGCAGGGTCGTCACCCCGCCCCGCGAGTTGGAGGGTGAGCATCGCCCATGCGGTTTGCGACGGCGTGCTCGTGCCGACACCGGCGAACGACTCGTCGACGTAGGAGTGGCATGTCTCGCCCCACCCGCCGTCGGGGTTCTGCACGCGGAGCATCCAGGCGGCTGCATCGCGAACCATGTCGGCGCCTGCATGCAAGGCGACGAGTGCGCTCACGACGCACCAGGTGCCGTAGATGTGGTTCACGCCCCAGCGTCCGTACCACGAGCCCCACGGGCGCTGTTCGGCACGAAGGTACGCCATGGCGGCCGGGATGTCGGGATCATCGGGTGTGCAGCCGACGGCCGCCAGCATCTCGATGACGTGCGCAGTGACGTCCTCCGATGGTGGATCGAGCATCGCACCGAAATCCGCGAACGGCAGCTTGTACACGAGCGCGCGTGTGTTGTCCTTGTCGAACGCCGCCCATGCGCCGTTACGAGAGCGCATCGCCCTGCACCAGCGCACCGCTTCGGCAACTGCGGGCGACACAAGGTCCGGATCCCCGGCCTCGAGCAAAGCGAGCACGACCACGGCGGTGTCATCGACGTCGGGATAGATGTCGTTGTCGAACTCGAATGCCCAGCCACCGCAGCGCTCGAGCGGCACCTTCACTTGCCAGTCGCCGCCGCCGGGGATCTGCTCGCCGAGCATCCAGTCGACCGCGCGCCGCAGCGAGTCGTGCCCGCGGGGCACACCCGCGCGACGGAGCGCGAGCATCGCCCACGCTGTGTCCCACACCGGCGACATGCATGCCTGGAGGCGCCAGCCGTTCTCGTCCTCGATGGAGAATCGCCGGAATCCCTCGAGCCCGCGACGCATCACCGGATCGTCGATGGACATCCCCTCGAGGTGCAGCGCGATCAGCGAATACACCCAGGGTGGCTGGATGCCGCCCCAGCCGCCGTCCGCCTCCTGCCGCTCCGTGATCCAGTCGACCAGCTTCGTGCGCGACGCCGCGCGGCCCGGCTGGCGCGGCAGACGCTCGTACAGCTTCAACACCTTGTCGAGCTGCAGGAATATGCCGGATCCAGAGACGCGGTGCATGCGCTGGGCGGTGTCCGGCACGATCACCTCGCTGACGTCGACGCCCAGGTCGCGCACCGGGCGGCGCGAGATCACGATGAGCAGCGGCGCGACAGTGCCGCGCGCCCAGCACGCGAAGTCATAGAGGTTGAGCGGCGCCCAGGAGGGGAGATGCACCAGCTCCGGTGGCATGCTCGGCACGCCGTCCCACGGATAGACGCCGAACAGCGCCAGCCAGATCTTGGTGAAGACCCGTGCCTCGACGAGTCCGCCCTGGTCGAGAATCATGCGCAGCGCCTTTCGCATCGCGGGCTGCCCGGCATCGACGCCGAGCACACGGAGTGCGACGTACGCCTCGATGGTCGTGCTCAGGTCGCCGGGGCCGTCGTGATACAGCGCCCACGTGCCATCCGCGCGTTGCGTGCCCAGGATGTGGCGGATCGCGCCGTCGCGAATGTCGTCGTGCGACACGCGGAGAAAGCGAAGCAGGAGCACGTGCTCCGCGGTCATCGTGACATTGGTCTCCAGCTCGCCACTCCACCATCCAGCTGCGTCCTGATGGTCGAGGAGCCAGTCGACTGCGGAGCGAAGTGCTTCAGACGGCATCGGCCATCTCCAGTCTCAACTCATACGACGGTGCGCTCGATGCCGATGTCCATCCGGCTGCATTGCTGTAGAGCATCAGCGCCGCGGTCCTGCCGCTGCGCACCGCGGACTCGATCGTTGCCGGCCACCCGGTGTCGCTCCATGCACCGGCGATCACGAGATTCGAGAGCGCGGTTGCAGGGCCGGGGCGACGCATACCGGAGGCGGGGATGAAGGTCGCGTCCGGGTCTCGGGTCGCAGCACCGCGAAGCAACTGCGCGCGGCCGGCCTGCGGCAGGACGGACGCGAGCGCATCGCGGCAGAGCTCGACCAGCTCCTGCTCGGGCCGCTGGACGTACTTGTCGGCAGCACTCATGCTGCAGCACACGTATCCCGGCGATTTCTCGAACACCCATTGCACTGGTGAGTCGAGGATCGCCGCAAAGTCGCACCCGAGCACGGGCCGGTCGTACCAGAGGTGCACGTCGACGATCGGCATCGGTTCGAAAGCGTCAAGTCCGCTGATGCCGATTGCCGGATCGTCAGCAACCATTGCGCTGAGCCGCCTCGGCGGGACGGCGATGACGCACGCGTCGCATGCTGCCCCGGTGCCACCGCTCAACTTCACACCGGTGACGCGGTTGCCCTCGCGGTGCACGCCCACCACCGCCTGACGGAGATGCACACCGTCGAGGCGTGCGGCCGCCGCCTCCGCGAGTCGCGCAAGCGGGACCTTCAAGTACGCGATCCGGGCTGCATCGCGATCACCGAGAAACGCCGTCCGGATCACGAAGAGGCCCATCGCTGCAGAGACGCGATCGAGTGGCGCGTTCAATGCCGGGACGAGAAACGGCTCCCAGAACGCGCGCAATGCCCGCCGTCCCTGATGGTGGCGGCGCAGCCAGGTGGCCATGTCGCCGCTTGGGTTCCGGTCTCCGCGCGCTGCGACGAGTGCGCGTCCAACCTGGATGCGATCCATCGTTGTCAGATGCGGGTAGCGGGCGAAGCCGCCCATCAGGTGCAGCGGCGCCGGCAGGTCCGATGCGCGCAGGTGTGCGGGCGGGCGGGTGCGCGAGAGAACTGTGGCCTCGAACCGCGGCTGGATATACAGCGAATCGCTGAGTCCGAGCTCGTCGATCAGCTCGAGCGTGGCGGTGCAGCACGCGAGGACCACGTGCTGGCCGCAGTCCACCTCGTGGCCCTCGACCTCGAACGATGTCGTCTTGCCACCGAGGAGTCGCGAACGCTCGTACAGATCCACGTGCCAGCCGCGCCTGGCGAGCGCGAGGCCCGCGGTGAGCCCGGCGAGGCCGGCGCCGACGACTGCGACCCGTGGCTGGCGGGTCATACGGCTGCCAGCCAGGACCGCGCCATCACCGTGAGCTTCGCAGCCGTGGACAGTCGTGCCCGGCCGCGCAGCGGCAGGTCGGGAGCGGCCTCGATGCGGTCGAGGATCCCGAGGTAGATGCCTGCCATCGTGCGCACGCATACGGCCGGTTGCTTGGGAATCAACTCGGTCACACGGATACCCGATGCGTGCAGTTCGCGCGCGCGGGCGATCTGCATCTGCATGAACGCGTTCCAACCCGGAGCGACCTGCCCTTCGAGGATCTGGCGCTCGCTGATGCCGTACGCGGCGAGCTCATCGAGCGGCAGGTAGATGCGGCCGCGCGAGGCATCCTCCTGCACGTCACGCAGGATGTTGATGAGCTGCAGCGCCACGCCGAGCTCATCGGCCCTGGTCAGCGCGATCGGGTCGCGGAAACCGAAGATGCGCACGCACATCCGGCCCACCACGGAGGCCACCAGGTTTGCATACGCACGCAGCTCGTCCCACGTCTGATACCGCGTGGTGGTGAGGTCCATCGCCACACCGTCGATGAGCATGTCCAGCTCCGACAGCGGAATCCCATAGCGGCGCATCGCGATGGCGAGCAACCCCATCACCGGGTCGGTGCTGTCACCGGGCCGGGTGGTGCGAAGCCGCTGGCGATGATGTTCGAGACGCGTGTCGCGCGATGTGCGTCCGTCGAGATCGGCGTCATCGTCGACCTGCCGTGCGAAGTCGTACAGCGCGTAGATGGCGGTGCGCTGCCGGCGTGGCAGTGCGATGAATCCCCAATAGAAGTTGGCCGCCTCACGGCGCGCCATGTCCTCACAGTAGCGCTCGAGGGCACGGATATCAGGAGCGCTCGAGGTGTCAAGCACGCCGTTCTCCGGCAGCCTGCGCAGGTGCCGCAATCGCTGCGGCATCGGCGCGCCGAACGCCTGCGGACAGCGCCAGCGCGGCGATGCGCACCCGGGCCGCGCGGTCTACGACCGGGCGGTGTGCGGCAGTGCGGTATCCGGCAGCGGCGACGGCGTCGAGAATCGCATTGCCGCCAAGTCGATAGAGGGCGAGTTGCACGCGGAGCCGGGGCGGTGCCATGGCCTCCAATGCGACACCTGACTCGAGCAGGGCACGTGCACGTTCGCACATCGCACGCGTGGCTCCATCGATGCCTTTGCTGCGGACGTCGCTCTGCAGCAGGTAGGTGCGGCCGAGCCGCGTGTCGACGGAGACGTCCTGCGCAAAGTTCGCGAGCTGCAGACCGATGCAGACGTCGTCGCTGAGCGGCACCGCGGCGGGATCGCCAATGTCGAAGAGCCGGAGCACGATGCGTCCGACGGGCGCGGCCGACAGCACGCAGTAGCCGCGCAATGCCGGCCAATCCTCGTACGTGTCGACACGCTGGTCCTGGAGGTTGGCGTCGATCAGGTCGACGAAGGGCTGTGTGTCCAGGTGGAAACGGTGCACTGTGTCGCTCAGCGCGACCAGGACCGGATGCGTGCGCTCGTCATGGTCGAAGCTTTCGCGAGTCTCGTCCCGCCAGCGTCGCAGGCGCCGCATCGCCACTGCGCGGTCGCCGCTCTCGTCACCGAGATCGTCGCTGTACCTGCAGAACGCGTAGACACGGCTCAAATGGCGGCGCAGCGAGCGGGGCGAGAGCCGTGATGCCACGGTGAAATTCTCGTAGTGCCCCACGAGCTTGCGGCAGTAGGCATCAGCAGCCTCGAGCGAAACAGCCCCTTGCGGCATCAGAGCGCCCGCCCATCGCAACGCACGAGCCGGGCGTCGTTTCGGAGGTCGAAGACACGCACCGCTCCGACACAGAACATGACCAGGCGCAGCTCTTCGAGGATCACGCCGACCGTCTCCTCGAGCGCGTCGTCGCCCGCTGCGGCGGCGCGAACCAGCGGGCCCGCGATGCCGACCGAATCAGCTCCGAGAGTGAGCGCCTTGGCGACGTCGATGCCGTCGCGAACCCCGCCGCTGGCGATCAGCACGCCGCTCGGAGCAGCACCCCTCGCCGCGATGAGCGCATCGGCGGTGGGAATGCCCCAGCCGGCGAAGGATGCGGCGACACGCGCGCGCACCGGATCCCGCATGCGATGACGCTCGACCTCGCTCCACGAGGTGCCACCCGCACCCGCGACATCGACAGCCGCCACCCCGGCATCGAAGAGCTGGACCACAAGGTCATCGGCGATGCCCCACCCGACCTCCTTGACGATCACCGGCGCGCCGAGTCCGGCGCATACCGCCGCAATGCGGCCCAACAGCCCGGCGAAATCGGTGTTCCCGGAGGTTTGCAATGCTTCCTGCAGCGGGTTCAGGTGGAGGACGAGCGCATCCGCGCGCAACACATGCAGGAGGTGGCGGCACTCGTCCACGCCGACACCGAGATTCAGCTGCACGGCTCCGAGATTGGCGAGCAGCGGCACGTCGGGAGCGAGCTCGCGCACGTCGAATGTCGGCAGCACATCGGGCTGCTCCAGCAGCACACGGCACGAGCCCAGACCCATCGCGAGGCCGTGCGCCTGCGCGACACGCGCAAGGCGTTGATTGATGACCTGCGCCTGCTCGGTTCCCCCGGTCATGCACGACACAAGCAGTGGCGCGCCGACCGAATGTCCGAGCAGGTTCGATCGCAAGCTCACGTCGTCGAGGTCGATCTCCGGGAGGGCGCGGTGCACGAAACGCCAGTCGTCGAAACCGGTTGCAACGCCCTTGGCCGCAACGTCCTCGTCGACGTTGATGCGCAGGTGCTCGTCCTTGCGCGAGGCCGTGCGCGATCCTGGTGTCGTGTCGCTGCTCGGGTTAGCGGTTGCGTTCAGCAACATGGATCGCCAGATCCGCGAAGTCGGTCAGCGCCTCGTCGGGGAGCCCTGTGAGTGCGGCGATGGCATCGCGCGCCAGGACCATCGGGACACCTGCGGTCAATGCCGGTCCGCCAAGCTCCTCGAGGAGCGCGCGGAGGCGGAACTCACCGCCCGGCTCGCGCTCGCGGAAGAGCTGCCGCAATTCCCGGCGCCGGTTGGGCGTCGCCACCTCGTACGCGGCCACGACGGGATACGTGAGCTTGCGCCGGCGCAGGTCGCCGCTCCGGCCCTTGCCGGTGACTTGCGGGTCGCCCCACGTGCCGAGCCAGTCGTCGCGGACCTGGAAGGCGAGCCCGAGCAACCGCCCGGCAGCGTCAAATCGCTGTGCGACGCCTCGCGGCGCGCCGGCGAGCACCGCGCCTGCCGCCATGGCAGCGCCGAGCAGCGCGCCGGTCTTCATCGTGACCAGGCGGAGGTAGGTGGCCTGGGACGCTCCGGCGCGACCTTCCAGGGACAGGTCGAGGCACTGGCCCTCGACGACCTGCACCACCGCCGCGCTGAGCACGTGGGCCGCGCGCATCCGGCGTCCCGGCCGCGGTCCAGGTGCCAGGAGCCCGGTCAGGGCATTGGCGAACATGCCGTCGCCGGCGTTGATGCCCTGCTCCATCCCCCAGATCGTCCAGACGGTGGGGCGGTGGCGGCGCATCTGGTCGCCGTCCTGAATGTCGTCATGGATGAGCGTGAAGTTGTGGATCAGCTCGACCGCGACCGCCGCGGGCATCGCCCACTCGGGGTTGCCGCCGAGCAACTCGCACGCCCAGAGTGCGAGTGCGGGGCGGATCCGCTTGCCCGCAGGATCGTTGGCCGCGTGCCCCCGGGCATCCGTGTAGCCGAGGTGGTATGCGGACATCTGCCGGAGGAGGCCCTTCGTTCGAGGGGACGTCTTCCGGAGCCCTTGGTCGAGAAGATCGCTATGCCGGTCGAGTAGCGCCGGCTGCCCCTCGGACGGGGGCGACGCATCGATGTCGAGGACGCGTTCCGCCACTTGGCCTCCCCCTACAGGAAGCTTTCTACGTCGTAACTATCGTCAAATGGTAACCAACCACGTTTGGCGGCGGCAACCCGGTCAATCGCTGCGGTTCAGGCGTCGGCGGCCGCGGGAAGCACCACCTGGAACTCGGTCCCGTGGCGCGGCTCGGAGGCCACGGTGACGGTTCCGCCATGTGCCTCCACAACGTGGCGCACGATGGCGAGGCCGAGGCCCGAGCCCTCGCCGTCGCGCTGCCGCGAGCTGTCGGCCTTCCAGAAGCGCTCGTAGATCCGGGGCAGGTCGGCGGGCGTGATCCCGACGCCGCTGTCGCGACAGCTCAGCACGACATGGCCGGCGCTCCCGGGAGCGGCGCTGATCGTGATCCGGCCGCCCGACGGCGTGAACTTGATCGCGTTGTGCGCCAGGTTGCGCAGCACTTGCCC
The DNA here is from genome assembly GCA_963833055.1 of Candidatus Dormiibacterota bacterium. Classification (GTDB taxonomy): domain Bacteria; phylum Chloroflexota; class Dormibacteria; order Aeolococcales; family Aeolococcaceae; genus Palsa-851. Next base: position 121,359 of record CAWHWM010000004.1, read on the forward strand.
GAGATGCGAGGCGTCGCCGGTGAGGTCCGGGGTTCCCGCCGCGACGACGACATCGAGCGAGACGCCCTTGTTCTCGGCGAGGGGACGGAGCCGGTCCAGGCTGCTCATCAGCTCGCTGATGGGGACCCGCTCGCTCACCATCGGCCGGAGCCCGGACTCGATGGTGCTCAGCTCGAGGAGCTCCTCGACCATCTGCGCCATGTGTGACGCCTCCTGCCCGATGCGCCGCACGAAGTCGGCCGCGGCGGTTGGGTCCTCCAGGCCACCGTTGGCCAGCGTCTCGGCGATGAGCTGCACCGCCGTGATCGGTGTGCGCAACTCGTGCGACACGTTACTGACAAAGTCGCGCCGAACTCGCTCGAGGTGATGCACACGGGTCTCGTCTCGCACGAGCAGCAGCGTGGCAACCTCGCCGTTGAGCGCCAGCGCGCGGGCGTTGAAATCACGGTCGTGCAGGGTGATCGCGCGCTCCTCGACACGGCCACTCTGCCGGGCGGCATCGAGTAGGCGGATGAGCCGGTAATCGACCTCACCCGCCACGAATTCCGAGCCCTCGACGAGCGAAAGCCCCAGCAGGCGGCGCGCCGGCTCATTGGCGAGCAGGACGCGACCTGCTGCGTCGAGGCCGACGATGCCGGGATCGAGCAGCAGTCCCACCGCTCGAAGCACGTCGATGCTTCCGGAGCCGGCGAGCAATTCGACGACGCTCAACTCCTCCACTGCGGCGAGTATAGGCTCGTCCCGGACTCGCTCATCCAGGGGAACCGCTAAGCTCGTTTCATGGCGCCCACCGTCGCCAAACGTATTCTCGTGGTCGAAGACGAGGACGCCATCCGCGAGACGCTGCGTTACAACCTCGCGCGAGAGGGCTACCACGTGCTCGAGGCCGCGACAGGACCCGATGCGCTCGATGTTGCACGTGCGGAGCGCCCGGACCTGATCCTCCTGGATGTGATGCTCCCGGGGTTGAGCGGGCTGGAGGTGTGCCGGGTGCTGCGCCAGGAGTCCTCGACGCCGATCCTCATGCTCACCGCCAAGGGCACGGAGGTGGACAAGGTCGTCGGCCTGCAGCTCGGCGCCGACGACTACGTCACCAAACCCTTCTCCTTCAACGAGTTGCTCGCCCGGGTGACAGCGCTGCTGCGGCGCGCGGACATGAGTGGACGGCCCACCGGTGCGCCGGAGATCGAGGAGTTCGACGGATTTCGGATCGACCGCGCGGCGCGCACGATCCACGTCGAGGGCGTCGAGCTCCGGCTCGCCCCCAAGGAGTTCGACCTCCTTTCCCTGCTGCTGCGCAACACGGGCCGGGTGCTCTCCCGCCAGGCGATCATCTCCGCGATCTGGGGAAACCGCTTCTATGGCGACCCCAAGACGGTCGACGTGCACGTCCGCTGGCTCCGGGAGAAGTTCGAGCCCTTCGCGCAGGTCCCGTTCCGGATCACGACCGTCTTCGGCGTCGGCTACCGCCTCGATCGGATCGGTGCGGCTGAGCCCTCCCCGTAAACTCGACGCAGGCAACGGAGGAATCGCGTGGACGCAGTGGTCATCGGCGGTGGTGTCATCGGTCTGTCCGTGGCCTGGCGGGCTGCACGGGCCGGACTCAGCGTTGCCGTCGTTGATCCAGACCCGGGATCCGGCGCCTCGCATTTCGCCGCCGGGATGATCGCCCCGGTGGGGGAGGCCGAGTTCGGCGAGGAGGCCGTCGTCGCCCTCAACCGTGACTCGGCGGCGCGCTATCCCTCGTTCGTCGCCGAGCTGGAGCTCGACGCCGGGCGTTCCGCCGGGTACCGCCAGACCGGGACCCTCCACGTGGCGGTCGATGCCGACGAGCTGGTGGCGCTCGAGCGCGAGTGCCGGTACCGCCAGGATCTCGGGCTCCCCGTGGAACGGCTGACGTCCCGGCAGACCCGTGAGCTGGAGCCGGGGCTCGCCCCCTCGATACGCGGCGGGATGCTCGTCGAATCGGATCACCAGGTGGATCCGCGAGCGATGGTGCCCACGCTCCTGCAGGCCTGCAGCCGTCTCGGCGTGCAGATCCACCGGTGCAGCGCCTCGCTGCTCATCAAGAACGGACTGGTGTCCGGCGTCGGTCTTGACGGCGGCGACGAGCTCGATGCCCCGCGTGTCGTCCTCGCGGCCGGGTGCTGGTCCGGGTCTGTCCGCGGAGTGCCGGACGAAGCGATGCCTCCGGTACGGCCGGTGAAGGGCCAGATCCTCCGGCTTCGCGGGAGCCCGGAACTGATCGCAAGAACCATTCGCGGTGGTCACGTCTACATCCTTCCGAGAGGAGACGGCCGGGTCGTCATCGGCGGCACCGTCGAGGAGCGCGGGTACGACACCAAAGTGACGGCAGGGGCCGTCTACGAGCTGCTGCGCGACGCCCGTGCGCTCGTCCCGGACGTGGCCGAGCTCGAGCTCGTCGAGGCCTCCGCCGGTTTGCGTCCGGGGTCGCCGGACAACATGCCGATCGTCGGCGATACCTCGGTTCCGGGCCTCGTGGTCTGCGACTGGCCACTACCGCAACGGATATCTGCTCGCACCCGCCACCGCCGACGCGGTCGCGAGCGTTCTCGCGGGTGGGCGGTGGCCCGAGTCGACCGCTCCATGGTCGCCGGCGCGCTTTCGCCGTCCGGCAGGAGTGCCTTCGTGATCATCGTCGTCAACGGCGAGAGCCGCGAGGTGGCGGAAGGCCTGGGATTGACCGACCTGCTCCGCCAGATGGAGCTCCCGCCGGAGCAGCGCGGCATCGCGGTGGCTCGCAACGGAGATGTGGTCCTTCGCGCCAGCTGGCCCGACACCATGCTCATGGCGGGCGATCGCCTCGAGATACTCCATGCCGTCCAGGGTGGTTGACGTGGACGATCGCCTGGTCATCGCCGGCGAGCGCTTCACGTCGCGCCTGATCATGGGAACCGGCGGGGCGCCGAGCCTCGACGTGCTCGAACGGGCACTGGACGCCTCGGGGACCGAGATCGTCACCGTCGCCCTCCGACGGCTGGATCCGGCGGGAGCCAGCTCCTTTCTTGATGTTGTGGCGCGCTCCGGCCGGCGCGTCCTGCCCAACACCGCAGGGTGCTTCACCGCCCATGACGCGATCACCACCGCGCGGCTTGCCCGCGAGGCCTTCGAGACCAACTGGATCAAGCTCGAGGTCATCGCCGACGAGGACACGCTGCTCCCAGACGGCGCCGAGCTCCTCGTCGCCGCCGAGCAGCTCATCGATGACGGGTTCGTGGTGCTGCCCTACGCGAACGACGACCCGGTGCTTTCTCGCCGGCTCGAGGATCTCGGCTGCGCTGCGGTGATGCCGCTTGGCGCGCCGATCGGCAGCGGATCGGGCATTCGCAACCCGTACAACCTCCGGATCATCCGTGAGCGTGCCGGCGTCCCGGTCGTTCTCGATGCGGGCGTGGGGACCGCCTCCGACGCCGCGATCGCGATGGAACTGGGCTGCGACGCCGTGCTCGTCGCCTCGGCCATCACGCGCGCTGCCGAGCCGGTGCTCATGGCCCGCGCCATCGGGGCAGCGGTGGAGGCAGGACGGCTCGCCTACCGGGCTGGGCGAATTCCCCAGCGCCTCTATGCCGCCGCATCGACGTCCTGGGAAGGAATTGCCGACCTCGGCGGCCGGCCCAAGGTGGTGCCGGCGGTCGGGGATGCCGGGTCTGGGTGACCGGAGGCGGGAGCGGCTGGCGCGCGCCCGCCTGTATGTCGTCACCGGGGCACGGGAGCAGCAGGGCGATCTCGGGAGCTTCCTGACCGCCGTCCTCGAGGCGGGCGCGGACATCGTCCAGCTCCGCGCCAAGGACGCTGAGGCGGGTGACCTGCTCCGCTGGAGCGTCGAGTTCCGCGCTGCGGCCGACCGCTACGGCGCGCTCTTCGTGATGAACGACCGGCCGGACGTCGCCATCGTGGCCGGGGCGGACGGCGTGCATCTCGGTCAGAACGATCTGCCGGCAGCGATTGCCCGGCGGCTGGTCGGGCCGGACATGCTCATCGGTCTCTCGACCCACTCCCCAGCGGAGTTCGACGCTGGTGCTCCCGAGGCTGACTACCTCTGCGTCGGGCCGCTCTTCGCCACTCCGACGAAGCCGGGGCGCCCGGCAACCGGGCTTGAGCTGGTCACCCATGCCGCGGATCGCGCTCGAGATGGCGTCGAGCGCCGTCCCTGGTTCGCGATCGGCGGTATCGACGATGCCGTGCTTCCTCGCCGTTATTGAGGCAGGCGCTCGCCGGATCGTGGTTGTGCGCGCCGTGGCCGGGCAGGACCCCGGGGGTGCGGCGAAGGCGCTGCTCACCGCCCTCGGAAGCTCTCCCGTTTCTTAACCATCACCTAACACCCGCACAAACTTCCCGCCGCTAGGCTGCGAAACATGGTGGTTGGAGCGGGGTTTTTGAGTGCATCCGCATCGGCGACGGCCGAGGAGAACGGGACTGCGACGAAGACTGCGGTGGCAGTCGACGGGCTGACGGTCAAGCTCATCCAGAGAAAGCTGCTCGACGACATCTCTGTCGGGTTTGGCGGCAGGCGTATCACCGCCATCGTCGGGCCGACCGGGTGCGGCAAGACGACGCTGCTGCGGTCGGTGAATCGCATGCACGACCACACCATGAACATGTCGGTCGAGGGATCGATCGTCGTCAACGGCGTCAACGTGTATGGCGACGACGTCAACGTCCGGGACCTGCGCCGCCAGGTGGGGATGCTCTTCCAGCGGGCGAATCCGTTCCCGCAGAGCATTCAGGACAACATCTCCATCGCCCCACGTGCGCACGGGATGATCGCCCGCGGTGGCGACAGCCAGGTGGTGGAGCAGCAACTCACCGAGGTGGGCCTCTGGGATGCGGTGAAGGATCGCCTCCATGCGTCGCCGTTCACGCTGTCCGGCGGCCAGCAACAGTTGCTGTGCCTGGCACGCGCACTCGCGCTTGCGCCGGACATCTTGCTGCTCGACGAGCCCACATCCGCGCTCGATCCGGGAACCACCGAACACATCGAGGACCTGCTGCGCAACCTGCGCGTGTCGATGACCATCCTCATCGTCACGCACAACCTCGGCCAGGCAATGCGCCTCAGCGATGACGTCGTCTTCCTGATGGCCGGGAAGCTCGTCGAGACGGCGCCGACCGAGAAGTTCTTTCACGCGGCAGAGGACGAGCGCAGCCGCGAATACGTCAGCGGACGTATCGGGTAACTGTTGTTCCGCCGGTTGTCACCGGCAACAAATTCTGGCGAGACATAGGAGAGGAAGTACATGCGCACGGGCTTGATGGGGGGCATCGCACTCCTTGGAACACTTGCTGTCGTCGCCTGCGGGGGCACGTCGTCTCCGGCAGCGACGAGCACCGGCACACCGAAGCCGGCGGCAACCGGCAATCCGACAACCGCAGTCACGCTGAGCGAGAGCGGATCGTCGCTGCTGCTGCCGTTCCTGCAGGAACTGGTCGCACCGCTCACCACGGCATATCCGAATATCACCCTTGCGCCGGCCGGCGGCGGTTCGGGCAAAGGCATCACCGATGCCATCGCTGGAAACTCGTTGCTCGGCGGCACGGATGCGTATCTCAGCCCCGCGCAATTCAGCGCGAACCCGTCGCTTGCCAACATCCCGATCGCGGTGTCGGCACAGGGCGTCTGGTTCAATCTGCCTGGGATCACGAGCCTCAAGCTCAGCGGCGACGTGCTCGCCAACATCTATTCAGGAAAGATCACCAAGTGGAACGACCCGGCAATCGCAGCGCTGAACTCCGGAGTCACGCTGCCGGCGACGACCATCATCCCGCTCGTCCGGCAGGGGAGCGCGGGTGACACGTTCCTCTTCACCTCGTTCCTGAGCGCGACCAACAGCACGTGGTCCAACGGCCCCGGATTCGGCACCACGGTGACGTGGCCGAAGGTGGCGGGCGAGGGCAGCGCATCGAGCAACCCCGGCATGGTGGCCGCCTGCAAGACGGGATGCATCGCCTACATCGGCGTCAGCGCCTCGGCGGCCGCGCAGTCGGCAGGGCTTGGCGAGGCTTCGCTGGAGAACAAGTCCGGGAGCTTCCTCACCCCAACCTCGGCCACGATCTCCGCGGCTGTCACTGCGGGTGCGTCCTCGATCCCGTCGAACCTGGCGCTCTCGCTGATCTACCAGGAGCGGCGCGCAGTCATACCCGATCGTCAACTTCGAGTACCTCGTCGTCAACAAGACGCAGTCGTCGAGCGATGACGCGCTCGCCATCCGCACCTTCCTCGAGTGGACGATCGATCCCAACGGCGGATCAACCGCGACGTTCCTCGCAAAGGAAAACTTTGTCGGCCTGCAGGCCTCCGTGCCCGCCTCCGTGTTCTCCGCCATCCAGGCGCAGATCGCCGGAATCACCGGTTAGCACGGAAACCAGTTCATGTCGATGATCAGTGCGCGAGCCGGCAAGGTCGAAGCCGGCCGCGCACGGCATCGGCTGAGCGGCACGGAGCTCACCTTCGGGGACCGCGTGCTCCGCGCCGTCAGCGCGGTGGCATCGGTCGTTCCGATGTTCATCCTCGGCGTCATCGCCGTGGTCATGTTCATCACGGCGCTGCCGTCGATCATCTTCAGCGGGTTGTCGTTCTTCACGGGATCCGTCTTCAACTTCGGCAACCTCTACGCGACGACGACCATCACCCACAACGGCGTCCAGGCGCCCCCACATGCGGTCTACGGCGTCGTTCCCCTGATCGTCGGAACGCTCTCGACCTCGATCATCGCGCTCGTCATCGCGGTGCCCGTCTCGGTGGGTGGCGTGCTGATGCTCAGCGAGATCATTCCGCGCCGCATCGCTGAACTCGATGGCGGTCTTTCTCGAGCTGCTGGCGGGCATTCCCAGCGTTGTCTTCGGCTTGTGGGGAGTCGCCGTCTTCGGCCCGTTCCTCGCAGCGCACGTGTTCCCTGCGCTCACGTCGATCGGCCACGTGATTCCGTTCTTCAAAGGGCCGGTTGGTCAGGGTCAGGGTCTGCTCACCGCGAGCCTCGTCCTCGCCGTGATGATCATCCCGATCGTCGCGTCGACCACGCGCGAGCTGCTCCGGCGCGTGCCGATCCTCGCCAAGGAAGGCGCACTCGCACTCGGGATGACTCGGTATGAGACGGTGCGCATCGTCACCATCCCGTACATACGGACAGGGATCGTGGCGGCGTCGCTGCTCGGCTGGGCGCGTGCGCTCGGCGAGACCATCGCAGTCCTGCTGATCATCGGTGACATCTACTCGATCCCGAGCAATGCGTACGGCAACACGAGCACGATCGCCGCGTGGATCGCATCCACGCTCGACGGTGCGTTTGGCGATACGACTGGTGCCGGCATCCATGCGCTTGCCGAGCTCGGGCTGCTGCTGCTCGCGATCAGCCTCGTGACGAACTTCGCAGGCCGGCTCGTGGTCCGCAAGGTTTCCGGCGGCGTGCTTCCGGTGGGTCGTGGTGTCTAGACCGCGTCAGAGCCACATCCGCGCAGGAATCTTCTGGACGCTCTGCGGCATCGCGCTGCTGCTGATCGTCGCCCCGGCGCTCGACATCATCCTGAGCATCCTCGCCCACGCGCTCCCGGTGCTCAAGCCGACGCTGCTCACGGAGTCCACATCGGGCACGCAACTGGGGCTGCAAAACGCGATCCTCGGGACGCTGTCGCTCAGCCTCGGCGTGCTGATCCTCGCGGGAACCATCGGCGTTCTCGCGGGTCTGTACTTCTCGGAATTCGCACCGCCGCGCGTGGCGGCGGTTGCGCGCTTCTTCTCCGAGGTGCTTGCAGGCGTCCCTTCGATCGTCGTCGGGTACGTCGGCTACCTGGTGCTCGTCAACAAGGGCGGCCTCGGCCTGCACTACTCGCTGCTCGCGGGCATCATCGCTCTGAGCGCGCTGATCCTGCCGTACATCGTGAAAACCACAGAGCTCGCATTCAGCAGCGTTCCGCGGACGCTGCGCGAAGGCGCGATTGCGCTCGGCATGTCACGTGGCAGGATGATTCGCAAAGTGCTGTTGCCACCGGCGCTCCCGGGGATCGTTTCCGGCCTCGTGCTCGCGCTGGCCATCTCCACCGGTGAGACGGCGCCGCTGCTGTTCACCGCAGGTTTCAGCGACCAGAATCCATCCGGTCTGCTCCAGCCTGTCGGGTATCTCACCAACGTCACGTACACCGACATCCAGCTTCCGGGAGCTTCGACGCAGGCTGTTGCGTACGCCGCTGCCGCAGTGACCGTGCTGCTGGTGCTGCTGCTGATCTTCCTCGGAAGGCGGGTCACGCTTCGTTCCCGCCGGATGATTGCGCGGATGGACGTCTGAGGCTCGTCGGTCTCCACGGCCAGGAGGCGGGAGGTCGTCGGAGGCTCTCGGACACCGGCGACATCTCGAGTTTCGGGGCGTTCGAGACGTTTCTGAGTTCGTTTCCGAATCATTCGCGCACCTGGGGGTACGATGAGAACTCCGTGGAGTTCCGTCGATGACCAGTCTTTTCCGGCGCCGGCGCTCGGAATCCCCAGCTTCGCCCGCTCAGGCGGTGCGGACCGGTGTTCAGTGCAGCGTGCCCGGTTGCCCGAACAGTGACGCGCTCACGTGCGAGTATCGCGATCGTCGGGGACGCATGTGCCCGGTTGCCTTCTGTCCCAACCACGGCGATGTCATCGAGGGCGTTCCCTACTGCCGGCGGCACGCGAGCACTGTCCGGGCGATCGGGTCACTCGCCACCGATCCCAACGGTCGCCCCGATCTCAATGACCGCACGCCATCGCTCGTCAACTGGATCTCCCGAGAACTGGATACGCACATTCGAGGACAGCTGGAGGCCGCGGCCCAGGAAGGCGAATCGGTGGTCGCCGATGACGCCGTCCATCTCTCCCGTGACTACAACCGGAACCTTCGGTGGGAGCGCAGCTGGAGACTCATCGAGAACACCGGTCTGGTGCTCAAGATCGTCATCAGCGTCTCCGAGGAAAACGACGCGTTGGTGCGCATCAACGTCGGCAGCGAGATGGTGGCCGACGGGATTCCGCCGTGGATCGCGCGGCGCCGGATGGGGGAGGACGTCGACGTGGCGATCGATATAGCGCAGCGGCAGCTCTTCTATCAGTACATGCAGGAGAGCATCGCCAAAGCGGTCACGGAGTTCCGCGGCAGCAACCGTCCGCGCTAGCGGCAGCAGCCCCACCCCTTCGTCGGCGTACGCTTTCCGCGCGATCGAAGGATCGCGCACAACGCACCAGGAGAGCCGATGAGCGCCGAGACATATCTGGACAACACCGGGCGGGACGACATCCTTGGCGGCGGCGCGCGGATGATCCCCATTCACACGCCCAAGGGCGACTTTCACGTCTGGACGAAGCGGTTCGGCAACAACCCGACGGCGAAGCTGCTGCTCCTGCACGGAGGCCCCGCGGCGACCCACGAATACTTCGAGGCGTGCGACAGCTACCTGCCTGCGGCGGGGATCGAGTACTACTACTACGACCAGCTCGGCTCGGCCTACAGCGACCAACCGGACGAGCCCGAGCTGTGGCAGATCGATCGCTTCGTTGACGAGGTCGAGCAGGTGCGCATCGCCCTCGGTCTCGACGCCGGCAACTTCTTCCTGCTGGGGCACTCGTGGGGAGGAATCCTCGCCACGGAGTACGCGCTGCGCTATCAGCGCAACCTGAAAGGGCTGGTCATCTCCAACATGATGCTGAGCATCCCCGCGTACAACGAGTACGCACGGAGTGTGCTGATGCCCGCAATGGATCAGGACGTGCTCGCGGAGATCAAGCGCCTCGAGGCCGCAGGTGACACGGAGACGCCGCACTACATGTCGTTGCTGAGCAGCCATTACGAGCAGCACGTGCTGCGTATGCCTGAAGCGGAGATGCCCGAGCCCGTTCGCCGCTCATTCGCGCACGTCAACCGGTCCATCTACGTGCCGATGCAGGGGCCGAGCGAACTGGGCGCCAGCGGCATCCTCTCGAACTGGGATCGCACCGACGCCGTTGAACAGCTCGAGGTGCCGACCCTGGTGATCGGGGCCACGTACGACACGATGGACCCGGCGCACATGGAGATGATCGCCGGGCGGATCCCGCATGGGCGTTTCCTGCTCTGCCACAACGGCAGCCACATGGCCATGTACGACGACCAGGTGACCTATTTCCGCGGCCTGATCGACTTCATCATCGACATCGATCACTGGAGTGCCTCCGAGCACGTCCGCTGACGGGCCGGTCCCATCGGGCGGGAGCGGTCGACGGTCTCGACCCTCCCTCCAGCCCCTATCCTGTGCCGCGTGCGGGCTCCTCAGGATCGGATCGGTGACGCTGCGCCCGGGCAGCAAGGCTGGCTCTGGCGGATTCTGGAGGCGTTCCTCCTGGCGATCTCGCCGGTCGCCGCCTTCTTCGGCCTCCGGCTCACGCTCATGGCGCCGCCGGATCTCAACGACCCCGCGATGCACACGACGTTCATCGTCGACCCGCAGGACATCTTTCTCCGCTATGCCGCAGTCTTCCAGCCGACTGAGCGGCTGCGCGAGGGAGCGCGGGTCGGGTTCCTGATCCCGGGTCGCATCGCCTACCTGCTGTTCGGCGGTGTCCCCGGCTTCGTGGTGTTCCGCTACGTGCTCGCGCTGATCGCGGTGGTGCCGACGTACCTGTTGCTCAAGCGGCTGTACAGCAGCGTGGCCGGCGTGATCGGGGTGATCATCATCCTCAGCTGCCCGGTCATCATCCTGGCCTGGGGAACGGACTTTCCCGACTCGGCGGCGGTCTCGTATCTGATCGGCGGCCTCGCATGCCTGGCCATGCCATCGGCACGGCATCGCGTCGGCTGGCTGATCGCTTCGGCGCTGCTGTTCACACATGGCCGTCTGGTCCCTCGCCACCACCGCGGCGCTCGTGCTCGTGACGCTCCTCGCGTACTTTCTCGTCCGGCGACAACGCGACCGGCCGAAGCTCTGGCGGGACCTCTCCGTCATGGTCGGCGTCGCGGTGGGGGTCACCGGGCTGCTCATGGTGGCTTCGGCGGTGATGATCGGTCCGTGGGACTACATCCTCACCACGATCCAGTCGCTGATCTATCTCGCCGAGCCTGCGCAGACGATCGTGAACCACTCGCGGAGCCCGCTCTGGGCGCCGTACATCACGTATCTGCTGGTACCGCCGGCCGTTGGACTCGCGTGCTATGCGGCATTCGGCGGGCGGCTGAAGGACGTGATCGCCAAAGGTCGCATCGGGCGGATCGGGCGACGCCTCGGCACCGTCCCGACGGCACAACTCTTCATCGCTGTGGCGTGCGCTTTTCAAATCCTGATCTACTCGATCCTGCAGTTCGTGGGCAGCACGCAGGTGCTGGAGGTGCACTACTTCTCGTCGACGTTGTGGCCATCCGTGCTGCTGACGCTGGCGATCACGGTCGCGCAGCTCGGCGCACCGATCCTCGAGCATGCGCGGTACCGGTGGCTCATCCCGGTGGGGCTGGTCGCAGTCCCGCTGGTGTTCGAGATCTCTCCGAAGGTGCCGCAATTCGGGTGGATGCCCTTCGGATTGCTCATCGTGATCGCGATCGTGCTGCTTGCGTGGGTTGCGCAGCGAGAAGCAGCAGCGCACGACATCGTCCGGTCGCAACTCATGATCGGGGGCGCGCTGACGGCGATCATCGCGGCGCTCCTCGTGCTCACGGTGACGCCGACCATGCACAAGCATGAGCGCGGCACCGTCCCGGACACATTCCCGGCGTACTCGTACACCTTCGGCGGCAACGACCCTGACTGGGGCAGCAACTCCACGTGGGTCAACCTGTACGCGGTGACGACCGCGATGCCTGGCTTCGTCGGCAACGCCACCTATTCCGGTGAGCAGCTCCTCATGTGGTGGAACACCGATCAGGTGAAGGAGCTCCTCGAACCGATCGGCATCTATCACGCCTTCTTCGATTCCCTCCCGAGCAATCTCGGTGATCTCACGCCGCTGGACAAGTACTTCTTCGGGCAGCGCCATCCTGCGCAGATCCTGCTGATGAGCCTGACGGGCCAGGGTTTTCAGGCGTCGCTCGAACTCGCTGCAGCCGTACGGTGCGCAACTCGTGAAGGCCGGAGTCCTTCGGTCGGGATCGGTCGCCCTGCACCTGTGGCTGATCGATCTCCATCAGTATCTGAAGACGCCGTAGCCGGGCTTCGATTCCGGCCACGTCGCCGGCTTCTGCAGCCAAATGCGGTGCGCCTGCTAGGGTCGCTCAGGTTGTGGATCCGATAACCGTCGAACCGACGTCTCCGCAGCGCCGGCGCGCGTGGTGGTCTCGCAACGGGGCGGACCTGCCGCGCGCGTTCTGGGTTGTGTGGATCGGCACCGTCATCAACCGGCTCGGCTATGTGGTGGAGCCGTTCCTCGCCCTCTACCTGGTGCGTGGTCGAGGGCTGTCTGTCGGCGTTGCCGGTGTCTTGATCGCGTGTTTCGGCGCAGGCGCGTTCCTGTCGCAGCCGGTCGGTGGGTTGCTCGCGGATCGAGTCGGCAGGCGCGCCACGATCATCGTGGGGATGACCTGTTCGGCGGCCGGGTTCATCGCGCTCGGGCTTGCGCCGACGCTCGTCGTGATCGGCATCGCCGCAGCGTTCTGCGGGCTGGTCATCGATCTGTACCGACCAGCAGAAGCGGCGATCGTTGCCGACATCGTGCCGTCGCCGGACCGGGCTCGCGCGTACGGGCTCATCTACTGGGGACTCAACATCGGTGTCGGTGTCGCCGCGGTCGTCGGTGGTTTCCTCGCCCAGCATTCGTACTGGTTTCTGTTCGCGCTCGACGCGGCCACCTGTCTCGGATTCGCCGTGGTGGCCGCCGTCGCCTTGCCCGAGACACGGCCGGAGGGCCACGAACAGGAGGGTGGGGGATATGGCACCGCACTCTCCGACCGGCTGCTCGTCGCGTTGTCGGCGACGGCGTTCGTCAGCGGACTTGTTTACCTGCAGTGCTTCGTGACCTTGCCGCTGGTGATGAGCCTCCACGGCCTCGGGCCGTCTGCATATGGACTTGCCTACGTCATCAACCCGGTCGCGGTCATCGTCCTGCAACCGATCACGATTCGGTGGCTCGCCCGGCAGCGCCTCGTGCTCGTCTTTGTCGGCGGTTCAGTGCTGCTCGGCCTCGGTTTCTTCCTGACACTCTTCGCGCGATCGATTCCCGCGTACGCAGCGACTGTGCTGGTGTGGACGCTCGGCGAGATCGCGTTCAACGCTGTGGGGCCGGCACTGGTCGCGGATCTCGCGCCGGTACATCTGCGCGGACGATACAACGGTGTGTTCGGCACCTCATTCGGCGCCGCCTCACTCGTCGCGCCGATCATCGGGACGCTGACCTTGGAACACCTCGGGGAGGGATGGCTCTGGTGCGGTTGTCTCGTTGCCTCGGTTGCTTCCGGTGGCGCGATCCTGCTCCTCAGTGGGCGGATCGAGGCTCGGCGGACAGTGATGCTGGCTGCTGCGACGGCGTCGTAGACGGCTTTCGCCGGACTGCGAGTCAGTACTGGGGCGGTGCGAGCGGAGGAGGAGGCGGCGGTGGTGGCGGTGGCGCCATCGGCACCATCTGCGCTGCCGGGGTCACCGCAACGGGGCTCGGATGCAGCGGCGCCGGACGCGGGGGCGACACGAACGACATGATCAGCACGAAGCTGGTGCCGGCCGCAATCAGCACGTCGACGAGGCTCGCGGCAACGGTGGTTGACGTTTCGGAGCTCAGGTGGCCCAGCGTGGCCAGCGCGACAAGCACCGTGACAGCGAGGAGCAGCGCTCGCACGACGCCGAACTTGATGAGCCACACGAAGACTGCATAGATCACGATCACGATGAAGGCGAGCAGCGCGAGCGCCGGGCGGATATTGACCGTCTGCACAAGGATCTGCCCCGTGTTCGGATCGATCGAGGAGACGTTCACGCTCGGCACGAGCAGCGCAATCGCGAAGATGGCAAGCACGTAGAGCGCGCCATGGGCCGCGCTGATCCAGCGCGCGATGGAGACCCAGTCGGTTCCCACGGTGAGCGGTGCGAGTGACACCGTGGGTGCCTTGATCGCGGCCGGCGCAGGCGCCGTGCCGTCGCGCGCCTGGTCCAGGCGGCGACCGTCGGGGAGGACAAGCGGCGTCCCGCACCGTTTGCACGTGGACGAATTCTTGACCTCCGTCCATTTCCAACAGTTCGGGCAGCAAACAGCGACCGGCGCGCTAGCAGGCATTGCTCATTCTCTGCAGACACCATCGCGATGGCCTGCGCCGTGAATGGACGGTGCCACTGCCGTGACCCGCCCGCGTCAATCGATCAGCGGGCGCGAACCGACCAGCCGACGGGCGCGAGTTCGACGGGTGGGGGTTCCGGGGGTGCGGGAGCGTCGCTGACCGGAGGGGCAGCGGCTGCCTCGTCAACCCGACGACCGTCCTCGAGGATCAGGGGCGTGCCGCAACGCTTGCACGACGTGACCTCTCCCAACTCCGACCATTTCCAGCACGTCGGGCAACAGACTTTTATAACCACCGCTCATTCTCAGCAGTGGGGCCGGGGCAATCCGGTCCCACGCGCAGACGGTGCCGAGACCGTGACCGGTTCAGCGCACTCCGGAACAGATCCCGGTATCCGCACGTTCCCTGGTCATGAGCCTCTTCCCCCGCGTCGTGGGCGTTCTCGCAGTTCTGCTCCTGGCGGGCTGCAGCAGCCAGCCCGCTGCGACCCCACCGACGAGGACGATCACGCCATCACAGAGCTCCTCAGCATCGGCTACCGCAACTCCCGCCACCACGCCTTCGCCGGCGCCCTCGACAGCCGCAGTCCTGACGGCAACCGTGCTCCACCCGGAGTCGGTCACCTTCATCTCGCCCAACGTCGGATGGGTGCTCGGGCTGACACTCTGCGGTGGCTCATCGTGCCTCCGGCTGGCGACCACTGCTGACGCAGGCACCTCCTGGAGCTGGGTCGCAGGCGCCGACCTGCCTGCGATATCGCCCACAAGTGACTGGGAGCTGCGTTTCGCGAACAGTGAGGACGGATGGATATCGGGATCGCATCTGTACTCGACGCATGACGGCGGCCGAACATGGGCACAGGTGGCACTGCCAGGTGTCGGACCGAACGCTTCGGTTGATGCTCTCGAGTCCGCTGACGGCCGTGTGTATGCCGAGGTTGCCGAGGGAACCGACGCCAACACAGGTGGTCCGGTCGCCCTCTTCGGAAGCGTCGTCAGCGTCGACTCGTGGTACGCGGTGCCGGGCGTCACCACAGGTGGAGCGGGGTTTGGTGGCGATATTTCGCTCGCGGAGGGCGTGTTCTGGACGATGCTGCATCCAGCGGTCGTGCGTGCGCAGGGGACTCAAGAGCTCTCCACACTCTTCAGCAGTACCAACGGAGTCACCTGGCACACCAAGACGCTGCCATGCCCGTCCGAAACGACTGCGAGCGTTGGTGCCGCCACTTCCGAGCGGATCTTCATCGTCTGCGCGGGAGGTGGCGCCGCAGGGTCTGAATTCAAGACGGCCTACGTGTCCGATAACGCCGGCGCCAGCTATCAGCAAGTGTCAGACCCACCCTTTGGTGGGGACTTCGAGAGCGTCGCTGCATCGCCATCGAGCGTTGCTGTCGCGAGCTCGTCGGGTGGAACGCAAATCTATTCGAGCTTCAATGGCGGCCTGACATGGACGACCACATACGTTGTCGGTGATGGTGGGCTGGGTCTCTCCGATCTCGGTTTCACGACCGCGATGCAGGGCGTGGTGATTCATGGGCGGGTCCAGTACTCAGATACCGTCCAGCTGCTGATGACTCGCGATGGAGGCCATACATGGGTTCCAGTCGTCGTGGTTCCGTCCTGACCCCGTCGCTCGCCACTGTTTGTTACTGGGGCGCGATGGACGGGTTCGTGCGCTACTGCAGGATGGAGATATGCACCGTGTCAGGCGCGTTGTCGACATACCGACGTGCATCCGTCACTCGACCCTCGGCACCATCGCCCCGCAACGGCGATTGCCTGTTCTGCTTGCCATGGGCGCCGTAGCGCTGCTCGCCTCCGCATGCGGAAGTTCGCTTGGTGACAACACGCCGTGTTCGGCCTATCTCTCCATGGGCAACTCCGATCAGCAAAGCACCATCGTCGTCGTGCTCCAGCAGTTCGGTAACGTCAATCCCGGCAGTGCCGCCATCGCGTCGACCCAGCGTGCTGCATCGGCGTATTGCTCGTATCCGATGCCGGGTGTCAACACCATCGGTGGAATGTTCGACAGCCGGCCGTCGTAGCCGGGTCACTGGAGAGTGAGGCCATCACCCCTTGGTGATCGGCGGCTCAAGGAGCCACGCTGCAACCGACACTGGGACTGCCCACACCTCGCCACCGAGATCGAGCACGCTGCGGGTGACGATGACACCACGGTCCGTCAAAACACGGAGCGTTGCCGTCTCACGCCTCCAGCGATCATCCACGTATTTGCTCTCGAAGGCCACGCCTCTCATCGATGGCCCGACGAAGTCCACTTCCCTTCGTGTCGGACGTGCATACATGACCGACGCGAACTGAGGAAACGATCCCGGTTGAAGCCCTTCCATCTGCCGAAGCAAAGTCAGACCGAACTGCTGCTCCGATAGCGCCGACACCTGTGGACAAGCGGTGTTGTCCGAATCCCGGATGCAGGCAAGGCGCGCCAGCAGCGGGTCAGTGAAGTAGCACTTCGGGTGCGACGCAGACGGGGATGCGTGGTCAGGACGTCCCTGGGGGGTCGCCGGATAGCAAAGCCAGGCTGTGAATGTCGCAACCAGGTCATCGACTCGCTCGCGCGCAGTCGCGGGCGCGACGCCCAGGTTCCGGCCGAGGGATGTCAGGTTCACCGGTTGCGTCAACGCGCTTGCAAGGAGTGCGAGCAGAAGCTGCGCCTTGGCCGGGGTAAATTCACGAGCGCGACGGAGTGCTTCCCCGCTGATGACCTCCCAGAGCGCGTTGGTGAAGTCCGGTTGGACCTCCGACTTCTGCAGGAAATCGCTGACTGCCCGCGGAAATCCCCCGACGCTCAGGTATGCCTCCCAAGCCAGAATGAGGTCCTCAAGCCAAGGCAATAGCTCCCCGATGGCCGCAGCCGACGCCGGATCGCGAAACTCGGACGCGCTGATGTGGAGTCCGTCGTCCGGCAGGCGAAGGCCTGTGGCCCTGCAAAATTGACGAAAGCCCATGGGGAGGAGCAGTCGATCGCTATCGCGAGCGTCACCGCGCCGGCCGGCGAGGGCCTTCACTGCGTCGTCGAGTTCCGCGCATGGATGATCCGGTGAGAACGACGCAATCGCTACGAAAGCCAGCATCGTTGTCGCGTAGCCACTTGATGGTGGTCCACCACTTGCCGCTGACCGCGGTGATTTCATCCAGGAACCAGTAGCGCGGCTCATCCGCACTCCTCGTGGCAACGGTTCGCGCCGTCTTCACCAGCCGTTCCAGGTCGTTGGCGTTCAGCTCATCGCAGGGGAAGTGGATGATCCGGCGCGGAGAGATGCCGGATTGGAGGAGCGCGTAGATCGCCCTCTTCAGCTCCACCGACTTCCCGACCCGGCGGGGCCCTCTGAGGATGTAGAGGCCACCGGGCTCAAGGTTCTGGAGTGGTCTCGGCTCGTAGAACAACCGACCACCCTGCTGCAGCACGGCAATATCGGGGTCGTGCAGCTGCCAGTTCAGGGGGTCCTTCCACCAGGGGCAGACTGCTCCCAGCCTCTGGAGGAGCTCGCTGTTATTCACCGGCCTAGCCTATACCATTAAGTTAGGATAATACGGATTACTCGTACATTTACGGGATGGTTCTGCTGTAAAAGTATACTATTACGGAGCTATCGCCGAACGTGGCAGGCGACTTCCGTGGCCGTATGTCGCGCAACCAGCCGTGTTCGACGGACCCGTAATGGGGGCCATGCACTGCCTCGGTGCCAGTGATCGCGACGTGACCGCGCCACACTAGGCAGGTCAGGCAGGGTTGCAAGCGCGGTGGCCCTCTTCTGTCCGCAAAGCGACGGTCGTGCGCGTTGGGAATAGCGTGATCGCATCAGCCGGGTTGGCGACGTCGGACGACGACGCGACGGAACGGGCCTTTGAAGCCGCCGTCACGCCGGAGATCAGGCGTCTCTACTCACTGGCGCTCTCGATCCTGGATGACGCCGGCGAAGCCGAGGACGCAGTCCAGGAAACGCTGCTCAAGGCGTGGCGGGTCTGGGACTCGCTGTCGCGGATGGATCGTCAGGCCGCGTGGCTGACGCGGGTGTGCGTCAACCACTGCATCAGCCGGCGGAGGATGCTGCGATCGCGCGGGTTCCCGCTGCCAGGGCTGATCGATCGCGCTAGCCCGTCAACGAGTTCCGGCGATGACGCTCAACGCATCGACATGGATCGTGCGTACCGGCGACTCTCAAGAAAACAGCGCGCCGCGATCGCCCTCAACTACCGCCACGGGTATTCCGTGGACGAGTGCGCCGTTTTCATGGGATGCCGCGCGGGGACCGTGCGAACGCACCTGGAACGCGGGCTCGCGAAGCTACGAAAGGAGCTGAAAGATGATTGACATCGGTCCACGGCTGGACAGCCGGCTCCGGGGTAAGTTCGACCGTATCGAGGCGGAGGCTCCGCCGGAACGTCTCATGAGCTTCCAGCCACGCGCCGCCAGGCGTCGCCACCGGCTGCTGAACGCCGTCGTCGGCGTGGCCGCGGTGGCGGTCGTCGCGGGAGCGGCAACCGTCTTCGCATTGGAACTCGCTGGGCATGCACGTCCGGCGCCGGCGCCGGCACCGGCCTCAGCGCCGGGAGGCCCGCTCCCCAAGATGCCCGTCTTCAGCCCGCAGCCCGACCCGAACGTCTACAAGGACCTTCCGCTGCCGGCCTATGACACGGGGTTTCCAAAGTCGTGGTACATCGTGGTCCCGCTCACCAAGCACAGCGGATCGGCCGTACTGCCCGCTTTCATCCCCAGCGGGTGGGAGTACATCCAATACGCGTGCGTTGGACCAGGACACCTGCAGCTCGAGACCCCCGACGGTGTGGTCAACGAGAGCCTCAAGCCGTGCTCGAGCTCGACCAAACCCGTCGACGCGCAGATTTCAGGTGCGAGTGGCCCGTTGCACGGTGCACCGGTCGCGTTGACGGTGGTCGCCAGCCCGTCCGTGCGCTGGGAGATGGTCGTTGCAGTGACGGCGCCGCCGACCAAGCTCCCGACACTGCCGGCCCTGCCTGCTGGCGCCCAGGTGTTGGTTCCTTTGACCTATGGAAACGGCATCGCGGCACTTCCGAGCTTCACTCCCCACGCCAACCTTTCGATGGAGTGGTGGTGCTCAGGGCCCGGCGGCATCCTGGTGTTCGTATCGAACGGAAACGAAAGCCAGGGCGCGTCGAACTGCGGTGTCAGCGGGAGTGGTGGGTCGGATGACTACACCGGGAAACGTGAAACGCTGGTGGTCGACGTGAGTCCCGCCAACCAGTGGGAGATCATCGTCTACTGGCAGCCGGACCAGTCCGGGTAGCGAGCGACCCAATAGAGTCGTCGGATGACCTCAACTCCCACTCGACGACTCGGCACATACGACGTCTCCGCCATCGGTTTCGGCGCTATGCAGCTTCCCGGCCGTGGCGTGTTCGGACCACCCAAAGATCGTGATCAAGCGCTGAAGGTCCTCCGCCGCGCGACGGAACTTGGCATCAATCACATCGACACCGCGCAGTATTACGGCCCCGATGTCGCCAACGAGCTGATCTACAGCGCGCTGCACCCATATCCCGCCGACCTGGTGCTCGTGAGCAAAGTCGGAGCCCGCCGGGACCAAAGGGGAGGCTGGCTACCGGCCAACACACCCGAGGAGCTCCGCGCCGGAGTCGAGGCGAATTTGGCGTCGTTGCACGTGGACCAATTGGGTGTCGTCAATTTGCGATGCGGCGAAGCGGGGGAGCCCAATGACTTCTTTGACGATCAGGTGGGCGCGATGGCTGCCATGCATGAGGCGGGAATGATCGGCGGCGTCGGTGTGAGCAACGTCTCGGTTGCGCAACTCGAGCGCGCGCGGTCGATCACCGAGATTGTCTGCGTCCAGAACGCCTACAACCTGCGCGACCGTGACTCCGAACCGGTGCTGGAGGCGTGCGAAACCGCTGCGATTGCGTTTGTTCCCTTCTTCCCACTGGGGTCGGCATTTGGCGCCTCGGTGGACGTCACAGCGGACCAAGCAGTGATGAACGTCGCGCACCGGCTCGATGCAACCACTGCACAGGTAGCACTGGCATGGCTGCTGGCACGGTCTGCTCAGATACTCCTCATCCCTGGGACGTCCTCGGTCGCGCACCTTGAGGAAAACGTCGGCAGCGCGTCGCTTGTTCTCGACGATCAGGCACTCGAAGAGCTCGCCGCACCGCCGGCGAACGGGACCAGGTAGCACGGCGCACGCGCGGTAAGTTCGGAAGAACAGTTGGCGGAGGGAGAGGGATTCGAACCCCCGGGGGCTTGGCGGCCCCTGCGGTTTTCAAGACCGCTCCGATCAACCGCTCCGGCATCCCTCCGCGTGGGCACCGCCAGTTTAAGCGGCCCGGGCTGTCGCGGTCAGGCAGCATCGCGATGATTGACGTCCGTCCTGAGGGCGGTAAGGATGACGAGCATGGTTTGGCTGATCGTCTTCGTCGTCTGTATCGCCGCCTTCCTGGGGATGCTCTTCTGGTACGGCCTGAGGGGCGAGCAGAACGCTGATCCCGCCATTGGGACCAACCGGCCATACCCGGAGGGAGTGGGGCCGACTGGACCCGGCGCGGACGTGGCGCCGTATCTTCCGACCTTCACCGGCAGCGACGCCGAGGAGTTCCGTCGCACAGCGGATCGGAAGCTCAGCCGCATGTTCCGGCAGCCTCAGGGCAAGGGGAAGAGCTGGATGGACGAACCGGGCGCGATGGAGGCAGCTGGACTGACCGATGCGCGGCCCGCGTCCACTGAGGCCGGGGTGCCGGCGGATCCCCCGCTGCGGCCGCACCGCCACAAGAAGCACCACTAGGCGGCCGGCGTCATCGCCTCGAGTTGATCGGCGTGTTCCTCGAGATGA
The DNA here is from genome assembly GCA_963833055.1 of Candidatus Dormiibacterota bacterium. GTDB lineage: Bacteria > Chloroflexota > Dormibacteria > Aeolococcales > Aeolococcaceae > Palsa-851. The sequence continues at coordinate 142,398 of CAWHWM010000004.1, forward strand.
CCGACGAGAAAACGCTCCACCAGCTCATCCACGTCCATGACGCCGAGTGACGGATGCAGTCCCTTGCGATCCCACTGGTCCGGCTGCATGTTCGTCAGGAATCCGCGGAGCTCGGCGATGTCGGCACCGGTGTCTGCCCAGAGCGCGTCCACCGACTCTCTGCGGCTGCGCTCGATCGCGCCGATGCGCTCCGGGTCCTTCTTGGTCCGTCCGAACGGCACCGGTTCGCCCGATGACTGGCCGCGCAACACCGGCCCCGCCTGTGCGATCCAGTACGGGATGAACTCGGAGAGATGCGCCCAGACCTGGCCGCGATCCCATCGCTCACCACTCTCGGGATCCGCGCCGGTGATCTCACCCGGCACCGGCTCCCTGTTCGCCGCGGCCGCAAGCCTCGCCTCGACGGAGTCGAGACGCGCGAGATACGCGTCGCGAGTGTTCATCGCAGCGGCCGCAGCGGTTCGCCGGCGATCACGGTGTTGCGCAGCGTTCCGAGTCGCTCGACGCCCAGCTCAACCACATCGCCGGGCTTGAGCCACGGATACTGATCGACGCCGTGCACGAGCGACAGCTCGAGAATGCAACCGGTGCCGCATGTGCCGGACCCGATCACATCGCCCGTGTCCACGCGTGTTGCGCGCGACGCGTACGCGAGCATCTCCTCGAAGCTCCAGTAGATGTCGGCAAGCGATGCGCGTGAGTATTCGACGCCGTTGACCGTCGCGGTCATCGCCAGGTCGTAGCTCTTGTCTCGCCGTGTGTCCTCGAGCTCATCAGGTGTCACGAACACCGGGCCGAGCGACGTTGCAAAGTCCTTGCCCTTCACCGGTCCCATGCTGAGCTTCATCTCGCGCCGCTGGATATCGCGAGCGCTCCAGTCGTTCATCACGCAGTACCCGGCGATCGAGCGTTGCGCCTGCTCGGGATCGAGGTCGGCGCCACCCAGACCGACCACAGCCGCGACCTCGAGCTCGTAGTCCAGCTCCACAGATCCGGGCGGAATCGCGACGTCATCGTCCGGCCCGCACACTGCGTAGGGATTGCTGAAATAGAAGACGGGCAGCTCATACCAGTCGGGATCCATCTCGAGCCCGCGCCGCTGACGTGCGGTGCGCACGTGCTGCTCGAACGCGTAGAAGTCGCGCACCGTCGGCGGGCGCGGAATCGGTGCAAGCAAACGCACAGCGTCGAGCTCCAGCACGTCACGCGGATCGTGTTGCACGGCATCGCCCTCTGCCGCAAGTCGCGTGCCGTCATCGCCGAGCAGACCGAGCAGTGTTGTCCCCGGAGCGCATGCGTGAATGCGCCCGTCGACCACCATGCCGGCACGCTCGCCCGCGTGATCCGGCACCGTGAAGGTCACCCAGCGCATCGGCGCCTCCGCCGTCGCTCGACGCTCGCGAACACCAAGCCGGCGGCGATGACCACAAGCGCACCCAGAACAAGGAAGGGCGCAGCGCCGCCAAATGCCTGCGATGCCGTGGCAGTTGCGTTCGCGACGAGTCCAAGACTGGTCTCTGCATTGCCGGCGCCGTCTCCCGAACCGAAGGCGCTCGATGTCCGGACGTGGTGAATGGGAACCCAGGCAGCCGATTCAGCCACCGGCAGGACGGTGACCACCGGCACCGGATGCGGGGTCGCCACCGTGACAGGGTGCGCTGCGGCGGGGGGTCGCGGTGCGCTCTCGGCCGTACGCTCGATAACGATTGCCATGCTGCCGTAGATGGTGAAGGTTCGAGCGAACTGCGCCATCGTCGTCCCGTTGTACGCCCCGGTCAGCGGATCGCTGAACTCGAGCGTGCCGGCGGTTGGGTCGACGCCCATGAGCACGACCACATGGCCTGCCTCGGTCCAGGGAATGATCCGGCCGTCCCACGCCGTCCAGGTCCGAGCAGTCTCCGACACGTAGTTGACGGTGGTCCAGACCAGGACCGGGTGCCCGGCCTCGACCGCGGCATACAGCGCCTGCGGATTCCAGCCGGTGAGTTGCGAGGCCACAGGCACACCCAGTGCTCTGGCTTCCGCGGCGACCACGGGCGCGTAGGCGCCCCAGCCGGCGTACTTCGCCCAGTGGGGATTGCTTGCGGGCTCCGAACCCATGACGTGGCCGACGAAGTCCTTGTACGGATCGCCCCACTCGGCGGGCAGGCCGTTGGCGCCCAGCACAGGGGCGCGGGTATCGGTGGGGAAGTGGTCCTGCACGTACTGCTGGGTCGTGTGCACGCCGACCGACGCGAGCGCGATGGTCAGCGACGTGGCCTCGCAGTCGAGCGGCATCTGCATCCGCTGAGTGCCCACGGGAAGCCGGAACATCGCGGCGTGGGCCGTGACAGGGGCCGTCGCCATCACTATGGCGCCCATCCCAAGGGCCACGATCGCGGCGGTCCCCCTCCGTGCATGGACCACGTCCCTACTCTACGAGGCGCCCGATCTGGGTTGGTCGCGAGCGGGACACGACATATACTGGCCCCGGCCTGGGGAGGTGGCTGAGCGGCCGAAAGCGCCCGCCTGCTAAGCGGGTGAGGGATGTTAAGTCCCTCCGGGGGTTCGAATCCCCCCCTTCCCGCCACCAGGCCGGGGATACGCGCGCCGTCCATTGAAGGCCTGAGAACCAAACCTTGCCTTGCGACTGTCCCGTCCACGCGAGGTACAGGCTGTCCTGTCATAAGCCCCCAGCGCGGGAGTTTGCTTGGTGAGGGCCGACGGGATCGATGCCGGCGACGTCCACGTTGTTCCGTTGTACGACGCGTAGGAAATCTGGTTGTCCGACTTCTCCCACGCGACATAAAGGTCGCCGTTGTACACCCCGAGCGCTGGACCGATGTCTGGATTACCCCCCGCCGATGGCACGGCCTCGTACCGGCTCCACTTTGTTCCGTTGAAGCCCGAGTAATACACGTGGTAGGGGCTGGGGTTTGCCCTGCCACGCTGCGACGAGAACGCCGTCGTACGCAACCAGTGCCGGGGTGCCGTACGCTTCGCACTGGGGACCGCCGATCAGGAGTAGTCCAGGCAGCGGGAACCGCGGCCGGCGGCGCGTACCCCTTGAGGAGCGGAACTTGCGGTAGCGCACAGCCCAACCGCGAGCAACACGACGGCCAGGGTCAAGCGCGAAACCGCGGGCCCGTGTCCCACGACGCTCAATCCACGACGAGACGGCCATGGCACCCCCTTCGTCAGCGCTGCTAGTGCGGCGCCTCGGACTGAGACGCCAGCGCCGGTCAGGATACCGAGAACGTGAAGGCGGTGTGGGGAGAGGATCGGGAACTTCGGGAAACGGCTGGTACCAAACAACTTCAGCAACAGCCCCCACCGGGCCCGTACAAGGGAGGGTCTGAGGTTGGCCGGGTCGCCAGACTTGAGGTGATGGGCGCGGACGAAGACTGCCGTCAGGTCGTACCCGCCGGGGGTGCTCCACGATGCGCACAGGCACCTGCCTGACCGCCGTGCTGTTCTCCTCCGCCAGCTCCACGCCGTGTCTGCGCAGTGCGGTGAGGCGCTCGCCGCGAGCCAGGAGCGATACGTCGTGCCCGGCCCCGTGTAGCCGGACTGCGCATACGCTGCCCGTAACTCCTCCTCCGTACACGAGAAGCTTCATCAGACCATCTTCGGCGACCCCGCCGAGGAGATGCGCAACTGGACCGGACCGGCGGAGGACGCGATGCGTAATCGCTACCTGTTCCTCGTGGCAGCAATGAGCGCCCCACCCAGCGCGACCTGACCCTCCGCGGAGCCGTGACGCATCCGGTCACGATCCAGTGTCGGGAGCGCCTGGTATCCGATCCACGGCAGCCATTTCGCCGTACTGTGGCCGTGATGGAGGTGGTCGAACGCGCACCCAGGTCGCGCTTGTGGGCGAGCGCGTGTTTGATGCTCGCACGCCCCGCTCGTGCAGCGTCCGGCGGGGGTCTGGACCGGTTGGCGCATCGGCGGCCCGCGGGCGACTCAGGCCGTCAGGGCCGCCACGGAGAGCCTCATGCGTCCCCGGGGTGCGTACGTGATGGGGCGGACCGTGATCGGTCCGTCCGCGGGAACAGGGTGATCAATGGACCGGCTGGTGTGGCCCCAAACCGCCATATCACGCGCCGGTATCGTGATACTCATCACACGTCGCGATCCCATCCGGCTGGACGGGGGAACCACGATCATGTCATCACCGAAGGGATAGACGCGACCTACTCCGCGGCACTGCGAGGCCGCCGGGGAAAGCGGTGTGGACATCGCCGGCGGAGCCTCGACCGTCCGACAGGCGCTGCAAGCCCGTGTGATCGCCGACAGACCCTCGACATCGCGCCCGTTATGCTCGGCTCGGGGGAGCGCATCTTCGTCGCAATCGATTCTTTCGATTCGCGCCCGCCGACGCCTTGCACTCGCCCCTGACCACTCACATCCGCTTCCGCCGGGTGAGGCGTTGGCCCAGGGTGTCCAACATCAGCATCGATGCCGGCGACGTCAGGCCAATCTCGTTGTGGTCCGGTCTCGGGCACCGGTGGCGACGTCAGCGTGTACAACTCGGTGGGGCGATCCGATGTCGTGGTGGACGTCGAGGGCTACTTTGCGCCCCCCGGTAGCGCACCGGTGGCGGGCGAGTATCACAGCATGTCGGCGCTGAGAATCTGCGACACGCGCGCGGACAAGGGGACCGAGTGCGCGGGGAGGTTCGACCATCCACTTCCGGCCAACCACGTGGGCGAGATGTGGTGCTCTCTGGACTTCCGTCCGGCGCCCACGGCCCAGCGATCCCGACGTCGGGCGCAGCTGCCGCCGTGTTCAACCTCACCGCTGCCAACGCCACAATCGCCACCTACGTCACCGTGGCGACGCCGAACTTGACCACGGATGCGTGTCCAACAGGCGCGCCCGCGACATCGAACCTGAATCCTCCCGCTGGTTCGGCGCTCCCCAATCGGATCATATCCGCGCTCGGGCCCCACCAGGATGTGTGCATCTACAACGCCGCAGGTAGCATCGATTTCATCATCGACGTCAACGGCTGGTTCGGCGATGGCACAGAGGGGACCCACGGTCCCACCGGCCACGCTCTTCTACTCGATTCCCCCGGCGCGAATCTGCGATACACGGCCGACGAAGAATGGATCGCTCGCGAATTGCGAGAACGAGTTCATCTCAGCGGACCAAACCATGGCGATCCAGGCGGCTGGCAAGAGTGTCATCCCACCCATGGGAGGGTCGCACCCGCCGATCGCGATTGTCGCGAACCTCACGGCCGTGGCGGGAACCGCGACGACCTTCTTCACGCTCTATCCGTGCGACGCGACGGCACAGCCACTCGCATCGGATCTCAACGCGCGCGCCGGGGACGTCGTCGCAAACCTCGCCTTCGTCGCGATCTCGCAGTCGGGAATCTCTGCGGGCAATGTCTGCCTCTTCAAACGACCAGGGCACGATCAACGCCATCCTCGATGCGTTGCCGGGTGGTTTCAATAGGGCTCGCGAGCGGACAATCAATCATCCTCGTGGCGATCACATGACCTCCAAAAACAGCACGGGCACCGCCGCCGGTGACATCCACGGCGCGCGCGAACTCATGCGACGCTCGCGCCAAGAGCACTACGCCGTGGGTGCGTTCAATGTCGACAACCAGGAAACCCTGATCGCAATCGCCCGGGCAGCGCAAGCCAAGCGAGCCCCGGTCCTGGCAGAGGTGAGCCACGGGGAGGTCGCCATCATCGGCCTGGCCAACCTCCGTTCCCTGGTCGACAACTACCGCGCAGAACTCGGCGTGGAGATGTACATCAATCTCGACCACTCCCCGAGCGTCGAGGCCGCAAAAGCGGGCATTGACGCGGGCTTCGAGTTCTTCGTCCACATCGACTTGAGCCAGGCACGACGGGAAGCATCCGATGCCGAGATCATCGAGGCGACGCGCGAGGTCGTGGAGTACGCGGCGCATACCACCGGAGCCTTGGTGGAGAGCGAACCGCACTATTTCAGCGGCAGCTCCAACGTGCACGACGAGCCCATTGACTACGAGGCGATCAAGAGCACCTTCTCGACTCCTGAAGGCGCGCGGCACTTTGTCGATGCAACCGGCATCGACACGTTTGCCGCGGCCGTGGGCAACTTACACGGCCGCTACCCGGTCCCGAAGCAGCTCGATCTCGCGCTACTGCAAACGATCCGAGACGCGATCGACGTCAACATCAGCCTGCATGGCGGCAGCGGCACGCCCGGCTACTTCTTTCAGAGCGCCGCAAAAATCGGCGTCAGCAAGGTCAACATCAACTCCGAATGCGCTTCGCATACCGCACAACGCTCGAGCAGCAGTTGCGAGCCAGCCCTGACGAATATGCGATCGTGAACCTGATTGAGCCGGTGATCCGCGCAGTGCAGGACGTCGTCGAGAACCGTATCGATCTGTTCGGATCCGCCGGCAAAGCTCGGCCCTGAGCGCGGAATACGTGCGGCAGTACCGCCCAGCGCGCCCCCGGAAACCCGCCGCGCCCCTCTCCAATCCGCGTTCAGAGTGCTCGAGGCGGACGTGTCACGGCGAGAACTCCGCGGGCTGGAACGGACTAACAAAGACCCCTGAGGTCGCCATGCATCCCGGCCCGCCTCCCGGGAGGGAGACCGTGGCAGTCAACGAGAACACCGTCAACGCGAATCCGAAGAGCCGCCACCTGGCTATTCCCGCATCCGCCGTCGAAGTACTGCACTGGAAGTGACGCCTGACCTCGGACGCCGCCTTCTGGGCTCGGACCGGGTGCGCTGCCCTGATTGCTCAGTGGCGTGAGACCGACCCCATCGTTGGCAAGCGTCGGGACGTAATCTGCCGCGGCATATTGCAGACGCGGCATCGCGAGCACGTGGCCGCTCTTATCAAGAAGTTGGACATCCGACGTCCCTCGAAGGGTGCAAGGCTTTGTTCCTTGATCCGTGACGATCAGATACAGAATGCCGTGGCTCAAGTTACTGAACTCTTGACCCATGCGCACCTCGAGTTGCGCCGCAGAACAGGGTGGTCCGACCGGAGCAAGAAACGGGATCGTAAAAGGTGAGGGGGTTGGTGTAGCGATGGCTGGCTGTACTGTGATGGAGGGTACGACTGACGCGGCGGCTGTTTGCGGTGTGGTCATTGTTGATGGGCGAGGGTGCACATTCGAAGCCGCGCATGCAGCGAGGACGAGCGCAGTGAGTCCCCAACACGATCCCGCGTCGCCCTTGCTGGACACTAAGTGACTTCGAACCCGCTAGCGCGGAGAGAGACGGTGAACAGCTTCGGCGACGAGCAGCAGCGTCACAGCAGCGCCCGTACCGTACAGGACGCACTCCCACGCCGTGAATTTTGGGAGCAGTAGTTGCCCTGGTGCGCACGAGCTGAGCCCAGCGCATCTCGGATGTCGCATCGCGGCCGTCAAGAGGCCGATCACAATTCCCACTGGGATCGATGAAAGCCGGAGCACGTTCGAGAGGCTTCTCACAGTCACTCTTGATCGGCGGTCCAGCCGAGCGGAGCGCTCTCAGGGCTCCACGTGAGTCCTGCGTTGCTGGTCCGGATGAGGAGCGGGCATTGTGGTCCACCGTCATCATTTTCTTCCAGTGCCCAGCCCACGCCAGTTGCGAGAAGCCAGATCTCATCAACACCATTGCCTTGCAGAAGACACGTCGCGTTGGATCCGACGTCGTACCACGAGCGCCCCCCGTCCACACTCCGAATGATGCCCGCTCTCATGGAGCCGATAAGCGCGATCCCATCAACGGTCACCGACAGGCCGCTGGCATAGCCCGCCCCCGAGATGGTTCCCACTGGGGGGTTGGAGACATTGTTGGCACGTTCTTGCCAGGGGGCAGGCCTCCATCGGAGAGATACGTAAATCGCCTCGGGTCCACTCCCCGCGCCACCGCCACCTCCGCACAGCAGCCAGACTGTTGTGCCATCGGGACTCCGCAGACCGGCGATTCCGAAGGTGCAGGGCAACGGGGTCTTGCGCCACGTGACACCGTCGTTCCGTGTGCTTGCCATCCATGCCTCGCTCCGGGCTTGAGGGCCCCCGCCGGCAATGAACGCAACGCCATGCGGTGCACGCTCCAGGAGCACCGGCGCCCACTCTGGGCCACCGTACCCAGCGGCATCTCACTGGCGGCTGGACTGAGGCGCGAGTCCACACGTCTGAGCCGATCGGCGATGTGAACAACATGCAGGTGGCGGAGGGTTCGGGGACGGTGCAATCGGCGATTGCCCATGCGGTGGTCCCGGCCGGCTCCAGTGCAATAACCGGCGAGTTGAATACCCGCTTCGACGTCAACCCACTGTTATGACTTTCGTAGATGGCCGGTCCGCTGACCAGATGTTTGCGCCCACAAACCTGATGTTCACGGACAGCGGAGACCACCCTCCGGGCGACCCTTCGTTCTGGAACTGTCCGAGAGATATCGGGCGGCTCCATGTCGCTCCGGCATTTGACGTCTTGTCGACGATCACGGTGCAGGTTTGCGTATTGTCGACGCACGACGTCCCCACCGCCCACCCGGCCATGGCATCGCTGAAAGTAATGTCGGAGACTTCGATGGTTGAAGCGCTGCTGGGGGTGGGGGCCGGGACCGGAATAGGACACGGCGTCCGATCAGCGAGATGTGCGCAACTCGGGCGGATCGTCATCGGCGTGGGGGTGGTCCGCGGTTGCACCGAATCTGCGAATCGAGGACTGCACGCAGTTGCCGCGAGGACGACCAAGGCGAGGCCGAGCGAGCGTAGCGGCGCCTTCATCGCGCGGCCAGCAGGCACGTCGTCATGAGAGCGCGACGACCGACCAGGTATTGCCTGCGTTGGTGGTCCGCCAGAGCTGTGACGCTTGGGTGTCCTGGTTCTGCGTGATGGCATAGCCCACCTCGTAGTTGGTAAAGCCGGCCCACACCGCGCCGTCGAGCTCCGGGATCAGGTGATAGGTTTTGCCGCCGTCTTCGGTCACTCCAAACCAAACCGCCCCACCAACAAAGCGTGGCGTGCGGTGAGTGCCGCAACCATCTCGTTATTTGTGAACATATCGTCGGCCGGGTGGGCGTGCCCACGTCACACCTCCATCGGTCGATACAGCCGGATCGCCGTCCATTCCGGTCGCGCAGAACGCCCATATGACCGAGGGGCTCACGGGGTCAAAGGCGCCACCAAGTTCGGGTGTACACGGCATGGACCCATGCACCCAGGAGAGGCCATCGTCACTGGATCGCCATTCACGTCCAGAGGAGCGGCCGAAGTACATGACCCACAGCGTGTCCCCGTGGACGCCGATGGAAGGGCGGCCAACGGGGTTGCCGGGCGGCGATATGACGGACCACGTGTTGGTGCCGGCCTGCGAGCGCATGAGCGGGTACGAACAGCCCACAGCAGTCGTCGGATCCGTGCAGATCTCGAAGACCGCATAGACGTAGCCGTTGGCTCCCGGTTCGAGCTGCTCAATCCCCAGAAGGTGATTGCCGAACGTGAGCTGGCTCCAAGTCGAACCGTCGTTGTGCGTGGCCCAGAGCGTGTCGCCGAACACCCAGCCGTTGGACGGATCCGCGAATCGGATGTCGGTCACCGTGGGCGGACCCGGCGTCGGGTCATTCCCCGCGAGGTAGTAGCTGGGGGGCACCTGGATCGTGCTGAACGAGCGACCACCATCAACGGTTTGCAGGATCTTTGACGCGCAGACCGAGGAGGTGCATCCGGTGGCGCCCAGCACCCAGAAGTCGTCTTCGCTGATGGCGGTGACCGATTCGGGCTGGAAACCACTCGCGATAGGCTGCCCCGACGGGCTCGGAGATGGTGCTGGTGCGGTGGTTGGTGACGCAGTCGGGTGTGTGACCGCGGGGAACGGCGATTTCGGCGCCGGATGGGCAAGCACCAGGATCAGACCGATCACGAGCACCGCAGCGGCACCGGCTGCAATCAACTCCATTGCGAAGTGTCGCGTGGCTTTGGCGGCGGTGAACTCGCCTCGCGTCATGAAGCTGCGTGCGGTCGTCAGGGCATCGCGCTCTGCAGCTGTCAGCGGGCGCCGCGCGAGAGCTCGCTCGATGGAGTCGTCGTCAAACGTGCTCACTGCGCCACCTCAATTGCCGATGCGTCGAGCGCCTTACGAAGTGACCCGCGTGCGCGGGTCAGGAGTTGCTTCGCGGCGGGTTCGCTGATGGCCATGACCTCAGCAACTTCCCTGGTGGAGAACCCGGCCTCGAAGCGAAGTGCGAGCACCACCTGCTGGCGTTTCGGCAGGGTCGGCAGCTTGGCAAGGACTTCACCCAGCCGGTCGCTCGGATCTGGGTCCGCTGAGGCAACGCTCCAGAACGTCGGGAGTGTCAGCCAGCGCCGGCGGGGGCGTCGAGCCTCGCGATAGGCGATCGCCACAAACCACGGGCGGAACTCGCCCCGCCGCTGATCCCGGTGACGCCACGCACGGATAGAAGCTTCCTGGAGGACGTCCGCAATCTCATGCGGAGGCAGGCCGAGCGAGCGGACGACCCTCACGGCAGCCTCGGATGCGGCGATGAGATCTGCTGAGAATGCCGCCTCATCCTGATCCACAGCTGGCTCCCGGCTGCAGCCTCTGTCCCATATCTGGTCGCCTGGGTGCGTCCATCACGTACTGATAAGACCCACGGCGCGGGCCAAAGGTAACGCCGGCCCTGCATGTCCGCCACACCGGCTTCCTGTGTGGATGCGCCGCGCGCTGGCCACAGCCCGCTCCGGCGTAGGCTCGGATCCATGGAAAGTGCTGCCCGCCGAGTGACCTTCGGCATCAAGACAAGCCAGATCAACCTTGGCTACGACGAGATCCTCCGCGTCTGGCGAGAGGCCGACGACGTCGCCGTCTTCGAGCACGCCTGGCTCTGGGATCACATGGTTCCGCTTCGCGGCGACGCGAACGGTGCGACGCTCGAGGCGTGGACGCTGCTCTCGGCGCTCGCAGCCCAGACCAGCCGGCTTCGTCTCGGCATCATCGTCACGAGCAACCGGCTCCGTCACCCTGCGCTGCTGGCAAAGATGGCAGCAACTGTCGACATCATCTCGGGTGGACGGCTCGAATTCGGCATCGGCGCCGGCGGGAGCCGCGTTCCCGATCCGCAGGTGCTCGCGTTCGTGCACCGCGAATACGACGCGTATGGCGTCGATGTCGTCGCTCCATCCGAGGCGCTCGCTGCGCTCGACGAGGCCTGCACGATCGCCAAGCGGATGTGGACGGAGACGGAGCCATTCGACTTCGACGGCCACTGCTACAAGCTGCGCGGTGCGATCTGCGAGCCGAAGCCGATCCAGCGGCCGGGTCCGCCGATCCTCATCGGTGCCGGCGGTGAGCGCATCGCACTGCGCGTGGTGGCCCAGCACGCCAACATCTGGAACTGCCCGACCAGCACCATCGACGAGTTCCGCCACAAGAGCGGCGTCCTCGACGAGCACTGTCGCGCCATCGGTCGTGATCCGAACGAGATCACCCGGTCCATTCAGGTGCTTGTGTCAGCCAATGCGCAGGAGGAGCGGCCGGCGCATCTGCCTCCGGTGCGTGGACCGGCAGAGGTGCGCGACCAACTGGTGGAACTGATCGATGCAGGCGTCTCGCACATCGTTCTGGCAGCGCTGCCGCCGATTCCGCCGGTCCGCTGGCTCGCCGAGGAAATCGTCGAGCCGGTGCTGGCTCGCGTACAGGCTACGTCCTGAGCAGGGACGCAAGTCCTTACGGCTCGCCGTAAGGCAACGAGCGTCCGCGTGTCACATCCGCGTGACAGGGCCGCGATGGCCAGGACCACAGCGAATCGCCTCTGGTAGTTTCGATGTACGAAAGAGAACATGGCGCTGCGCATCGTCCGGACCGCGTGCCTCCTCGTCGCAGGCGGTGTCGTGATGGTCGGTTGCTCGTCGCCGATACCGGCACCAGCTGCCGCCACTCCCACGCCGGGATTGGGTGATGCATTGCGCCAGGAGCTCGGGACCCTCCAGACCTGTCTTGAGGCATCGACCACCGCTCTCAGCGAAGCGAATGCCGTGTGCTACGAGGGATTCAGCTACACACTCGACGGCTACACGTGGCCGTCATCCGTGGGCGAGCGGGAGGCCACGCTGCGTGCGGACGGCTTGACGCTTGCAACGTGCCTCAGTGGCACAAGCATCTCCAAATGCAGCGCCGACTTGACCACGTTCAACACCGATCGGGATCAGCTGCTCAGCTCTGTCCCTTGACGTCAGCGGTGTGCCGGTAGCGGTGCAGGTTCGGAGAACGCTCCCACATGCGTGTTGAACACCTCGAGCGAAGACGGATCGGAAACGTTACGCCTGCGTCGATACGATGGGATTGCGATCAGCCCAAAGAGGATGAGGAGTACCGCGCCGCTCGCAACATAGGAGTCGCGGACGGCCGGCCAGCGCCCATACGTCATGCTGATGGCTCCCGGAGGCACATTCGTGAAGCCGGTGAGCGCACCAAGCTCTTCCGATGCGTGCTGACCGTTCGCGGACCAGTCGGGGTCGAACGGCTCGGAGACGACAAGATATGGCGCGGCGCTCGCATTTCGTAGCGTCACCTGCACCGGGCTGTTGACCTTCGCGGCGGGTGCTGCACCCGGTGACGCGACTGCGCCGAGCGCCGGCTCCCGGATCGGCCCGGGACCAGGATTACGGACCACGACGTAGTAGTCAGCGAGCGACGTCTCCTGGGCGAGGCCGACGACATCGCCCCACGTATCGACCGTGATGGACGTCGTCGGTGCCGTGGCAAGCGGCGCGGGCTCCATGTTCTCGAAGAGCGTCAGGTCGCCCCAGTTCTTGACGACTCGGATGTCCGCCTGCGTATCCAGGAAGCTGTAGTCCTTCCAGTCATCAGTCTTCGCGAGCAGGACGTAACGGATTCCCAACGGCGCGAGCAACCTGCCGAGGTGCGTGGTGTCGGAACCGACAGAGAAAAGATACGTGAGATATTCCGACCGCGGATCGGTCAACTCGGTCTCGATATCGCCGGCCTCGATGTTGTCACCGGAGATCACGGGGCGTTGGAAGTACGACGCCATCGGATTGACAACTGTGCGTCCCTGGGTCCAGGGAAAGTCGAGGTAGAGATGCCACGGTAATGCGAGCACGGCCTGGTCACCCGTCCCCATGATGCCGTCGGCCTGAGCCCACGATGCGGGATATGTGGAGGGCGCGGCATATCCGTCGAATCCCCAGAAGGTCGTGAATCCGTACACGCACGGGATCGCAATGGCCAAGGCGATAGCGAACCGGCGTTGCATCGCTCGACGGACGAGGCCGGCGAGACAACTGACCCCCAGTCCGAAGAAGGTTGCGTACGTCAGTGCGAGCAGCGCGCTGAACTTCTCCGGTTCGCGCATGATCGCGAACCCGGGAACATGGTCGTAGAGCAGCGTGAAGAGGCCGCCGGTTGGCCCCTGGTTGCCTAGCGCCAGAAAGTATGCGAGCACCGCGCTCACGCCCAATGCGATGACCAGAGATCGCGCGTGCAGACGGATCCAGGCGAACCAGCCACCCACGCCGGCGAGCACGAGGATCGCCAGCAGGAGGAAGGGCCAGCCGCTGATCGATGCCTTCGCGAGCGGATTGCCTGGGCGCCAGAACCCATACAGACCGAGGACGTTGAGCCCCAGGCCATAGCGTCCATCAGAGGTCGTCTGAAATGCGCTCAGATCCGAGTTTGTGACGGGCAGCGATTCGGGATGAAAGAGCAGTGCAGGGATCAGCCAGTACACCGATATGGCACCCACCGCAACGAGTGCGCCACCGATCTCCTTTGCGCGCTGCCAGTCACGTGATGCGAGATGCACTGCAAGGGCAACGATCACGAGAAGCCCGGCGATGAAGATGAAGTGCGGGGCGAGGGCGATCAAGAGCGCGACGAGCAGCCCGGTGAGCACCATGTGCGTCAGCGGTCGTGCGGTTCGACGGAACAGCATCGACGTCAAAAGCGGCAGCAGCGCGTAACCGACCGCGAGGTAGACCTGCCCGGCGCTCAGGCGGTCGTCGGTCCACGGATTGACCACGAAGACGACGGTCGCGGCAGCGACGGCCAGCGTGCGTGTGCCTAACAGGCGCCGAAAGCCGACCCACGCGAGAGGTGCCAGGACAACGAACGGCAAGAGTCGCAGCCAACCCCAGTCGAGCGCACGGAAGACCGCATACAGCACCACGTCGACTGGAGCGCGCGTTACCAGTCCCGGTGGGAAACCCCAGACGCTCGTGTCCAGCTGCGGATTCGGGCCCGCCGGATACGTGCCGTAGTCAAGGAGGAGCAGTGTGCCCGAGCGCACTAAGGGCGCAACGATCGCGATCGTCAGTCCACCGCAGACGAGGATCGCGGTCAGCTTCGCGGTGTGTCTGTGCGCGATTGCGATCACGTCTGCCGTGGCGTCGCCTCCGGCGGATGCGGAACGCTGTCAAACGCGAGCCGGATGAGCGCCATGGCGATCAGGGCAACCGCGAAGATCGCCAGCGCGTCAAGGTTGCCGCCGCCACCGAGCAGCGCGACGACGGGACACGCTGCGATGACGATAGTCCTGCCAACCACGGCACCCACCACCGCCCCTGGAGCAGGAACAACGCCGCTCCGCCGCTCAGTACCGCGACAGCGAACTGGACGCGTGATGCCCCGGATTCCTGGAAGCCAACCGCGACCAGCGCGAGCACCATCGCGATGGACACCGTGATCAACGCGGCCCGGAGCCACCTCGGCATCGGTGTGACCGCGCGAGCGGCAGCCGTCTCGGGGCGTGGTCGGATCCGCCACATCGCGAAAACGATGCCAAGCAGCACGACCATCGACGCGACGAGCGCGGCAAGACCGATTTCGTTGCCGGAGTAGGTGAGCGTGATCGAATGCGCACCCGCCGCGAGCAGGTAGCCGTTGACCACTGACCCAGCTGGGATGGGCGTTTCGCTGTGGCCACCGCTCGACAAGAGCCACCCGGGGTCATATCCCTGGTTGAACACGAGAACACCCGCGTGCGGTGACGTGAAGCTCGTCTCGTAGGTCGACCCTGCAGTGACCTTCGGCGTGACCACGGGAAGCGCATGGATGCCGTCCGGCGGCATCACGATTGCCTGGCATCCCTGACTCAGCGCGCCGGTGGGAACGTCAACGCTGAGCACGCCCGCGGATATCGAAGCGCCGGCCGGCCCCGAGGGCATTCCCGCGCAGCGGCCGCCGGACTGTGCCGACAGGAGCTGCACCGGAGTCCCGGCGATTGCATACGGGGTGGCGTACGCCTCGGCGATGCTCGTCAGGGCACCGGAGAGTGCGGGCACACCCACTCTGAACGTGCTCGAGGAGTCCTTGGACGGCAGCGCGATGCGGATGCCGGTCACGTCAGACCAGTTGGCGTTGTCCGATTCGGCCGGATTGTCGGTGCTCAGAGCGATCGTCCGCCATCCGCTGCTGTCGTCCTTGACGGTGTAATACGCGTCGCCTGCGCCGTTGCTGAATGTCACCACCACCTGGTACGTCAGACCGCTGTCTGTTCCGTCGAAGTCCAGGAACACATCTGCACGGTGCGACCAGTTCTGTGCGGCGGTAAAGCTGTGTTGCACCGCGGCGTACGTATCGCGGCCGGCCGGAACCGCAACGTCCGCCGCCGGAGCACCGGCCTCGGTGACGTCTGGAGAGACGGTCACTTCGTCTGTCGGGGCCCAGAAGGCGAGCGCCGTGCCCGGAAGCGAGGTGACGGGCTCAAACGCTGCCGACGACTGTGCCGACGCGCCCGGCGAGCCAAGGTCAAACGCGTACGCGACGTGACCGGCCGCCAACTCCAGCGCCGCGTCGATCTGTGATTCGTCTGCGAGGCGTACCCCACTGTTGACCACGCGGGTCTCGTCCACCTCATACGTGTCACCGAACTCGGATCGTTGCGCGGCGATGGTCACCACATGCGCGCCGGCTGGCAGCGACACGGTCGCAGTTGGGACCCACGCGAACGTGTTCGCGCCAACGGCGAGCGGCGTCTTCTGGTAGACCATGTGACCGTCGACAGACACCGTGATCGTCGCTGCATCCGGGGACAACTCGATGTGTGCCCAGACCTCGACGGTCTGCGCAGTGGGCAAGGTGAAGGTCGACGTCGCCTTGGTGGTGGCAGGCAGCGGGATGCCCTGGTTCGGATCGGCGAGCGCGCCGAGGAACGTGCTCTGGTCCGAGGGCAGCAGCAGCGTCTGGCGTCCCGGTTGCGGATCGGAGGTGATCCCCGAGAGCTTGGTGAGCGGAGATGCAGCCAGCGCAGCCAGCTCCCCGGCCTGCGAGGGGCCTGCGACGACGAGCGACGCCTCGTTGATGACGCTCAGCAGGCGGGGAAGGCCACCGTCGGCGATCAGGTCGTCGGCATCGAACGCGGCCCAGTCCGACGGGTTCACGCCGGGGATGTCCGCGAAGTCCGCGAGCTCTGCGCGACCCCCGAGCACCACCGCGATATTCGGACGGAAGGTGATCATCGGACTCGCCGACGCGAGCCGGTAGACGGTTCCTCCGGTGGTCGTGGTGACCGGAACGAGCCCCTGCATGCCCTGCGCTTCGACTTGCTGATAGTTGCTGCCACGCGCGCTGTCCACCACCTGCGCCGCCTGAATCGGCTCATTGAGGCTCACGAGGTCGCTAACGCCTACCGAGGCCAGCAGGCGCGCAAACGCAGGATTCCCGGAGCCCAGCAGTGTTGACGTGTATGCGATGTAGTCGCTGATGCGTTGATCCCAGTCGCCGGTGCCAAGCGTGGAGACACCGGTGAACAGGGGGCTCTCGTATCCGAGGTCGTGCTCGTAGCCCGAGTACGACGCCGTGTCGACGAACATCGTCGACTGGTCATACGGGATTGTGGCAGTGATTCCCGGAGCGGCGCCTCGGAGCGAGTCGAGGAGTTGCACCTGGTCCGCGGGGGGTTCCCACGTCCTGAGGCCGCTTGCGATTGTCGGCGCCACCTGCAGCAGCATCCCTGCCACGAGAAGCAACGCGAACGTCCTGGTGACGACGAGGCCGGCGCGCCGTGGCACGCGGATGCGTGCGAGAAGCGCCGGGCCGCGGGACACGAGCCGGTCGACGGTGATCCCGGCCATGATGCCGAGTGCCAGCGCCTCGAAGATAAGCCACCGATTGGGGTCTCGGATGTCCGAGACGATCGGGATGTGATTGACCGCCCAGGTATAGAGATTGCCAAACGGGGGGTCCGAGCCCTTGGCGAGGAACACTGCGACGATCGCCATGACGGCGAGAAAGATCGTGCGGCGACCGTGTTGCCATGCCAGCGCCAGAAACGCGCACGCGACCACCAGGCTCGCCGCTGCGTAGTACGCCCAGAGCGGCAGAAACGGGAACGAGAACCACGTCTGCTGTCCGGTGAAGGCGAGGTAACCGATCTCACGGCCGAAGCCGAGCAGCGACTGGTACGCGCTCAGCGTGTGTGTGGCGATCTGCTGCAGGTCGAAGAGCTGTCCTGACGACAGCCACTTCGGCCCGTAGCCGACCGCTACCGGGAGGATCTGGTAGATGTTGAGTGCCAGCGCCGCAGGCACCGCGACCGCGATGGTCTTCAGTGCGTTGCGCACCGGGCGCCGCGGTGCTGCATACGGCACCGCGAAGCAGGTATACAACGCCATAAACGGGACGACGTAGAGCACCATGTCGAGCCGGATCAGCAGCATCGCGGTCACAAACAGCGCCAACGTGAGTGCGCGACGCACGGTGAATCGTTGCAGGCACTGCGACCAGCTCCACAGCAACACCGGCGCCAGGGCGATTGCCATGGCGACGTTGAGCTGCCCGCTTCCCCAGCGTGACAACGCAGCCTGGGACAGCATGTACAGCAGCCCGGCTACGAATGCGACCAGCCGTCGGCGGTACCACGACCATGCGAGGAGGTATGCCGACGCCCCAGTCGCGAAGATGACGAGCACGTCAAGGAGCTTCACGGTGACCACCGGACTTCCGGTGAGGATGGTCAACGCCCCCATAACGTTGTCGAGGTTCCACGTCCGCGGATAGCCCAGAGACGTCGGCGTCCAGAGGCTCAGCGCGTTGCTGACTGTCGCGTTCTGCGCCGCGCGCGAGACGAAGCCGAGCATGTCGGTCCCTGCGGGCAACTGCGTCGTCAGCAGGAATCCCCGTGTGAGCCAGAGCGTCGTCGCAAGCAGGAGCGCGATCGGCGGGGTGTGACCGCCGGCGATGCGGCGCCAGTTGATCGCGAAGACAGGCCGTGGGAACCAGGGTCTGGCCGGCGGCGCTACCTCAGCTGCGCTCTTTGCCACCCGGTCCATCCGCCAGTTGCCGGTACAGCGCCACGGTCTGATCGGCAGCGTGATCAAGCAGGAATCCGGCCTCCACGAACGCTCGTCCGGCCGCGCCGATCCTGCGTTGCAACTGCCGGTCAAGGAGGAGGTGGGCGATGTCGTCGGCGGCACGAGCGTGATCGCCGAAGCGGATCACCGCGCCGCCGGTTTGCGCGACGAGTGGGGCGAGCGCAACCCCTTCAGTGACGACGACCGGACAGCTGTGCGCCCACGCCTCGATCACCACGCGCGAGAACGCCTCGTACCGGGAAGGGACCAGCGTCACGTCCGCAGTCCCGTACGCGAGGTCGACCAGAACATCGCTGATCCATCCGCTGCACACGACACCGGGGATTGACGCGAGGCGGTGGTCGGAAGGCGTGCCGATCAGGAGGAGCGTCGCGTCCTCGAACCGGAGACGGAGTGTGGTGACGATCTCGGCGGCGTAGTCGAGGCCCTTACGCCCCTCCGAGCGCCCAACGCAGATGATCAAGGGCCCATTGCCCACACCGAGGTGACGGCGCGCCGCGCGCCGCTCCGCGTCACTCAGGACGGGCGTCAACGAGCGCACGGCCGGTGGGATGACACGGACGCATGGGGCACCCATCCGCGTGAAGAAATCGGCTTCCTCATCGGTGAGTGCCACGACGGCATCCGTGAAGCGCGCGGCATGTGGCGCCGCGTAGTCGAAGCCTTCCATCACGCGGAGCGCGCCGCGATTGCGCCACATCGCCCGCCGCGCCGGGTGGAACGTCGGCGTCCATACGAGCGGCCGGCGCGCAGCCTTTGCGGTCGCCATCATCGACCATGCGGTGGGTGATGGCAGACACCCGTAGACGTGGACAAGCGCTCGAGGCAGGCGGCGGAGACCGGCGCGCAGCTCCGCGAGCGTGCGAACAACCAGGACGTCTCCACCTCGACGTCGCACGGCGTCGGCCTGGTTGTCGACATCGACGCGGATACCGCCCGGCTGGCGCACCGAGTACGCCAGAAGCGCTTGCATCTCAGAGACCTGCCAGCGCGTGTGCGCTCGCCCATTCGCGTCGCAACACGTCGCGGAATCCACGCCAGTCGCGGTGCGGCGCGTGCAACCATACCGGCAACGGCTTCATCGCGGTCTCAAGCGCTGCTGGGTTCACAGTGCCGTCGTCATCGACGACCTCGAGGAGTCGCGCAGCAGCATCAGCGAGCTCGTATTCGAACGAGCTCGTTCGTGCCACCGCGGCGACACGGTTTTGTCCGCGCAGACGTGACAGCGACGCGTATTGCGCGTTGCGGACGATCGCCCGGAGGATCCCTGCTTCGGGCCGCACGGTCGCGATCTCGCTGAGGAGCAGTCCCCGCATGGCGAACCAGGCGCGAGGATTCGACAACTCCGCGAGCAGTGCCGCGACGCCGGGATCCTGTGACCGCGTCATTGCCTCAGCGAGTGTGGGGGCGTAGTCACCCTGGCGGAGCAGGCGCAGCTGCACGATGTGGAGCAATGCCTTTCTCACGCCGCGCGTGACGCCCTCGCCCGACCACGACTCGGTGGGCTCGGGTGCGCCGGCGGCGTCGAGGAGGACGAACACCGAGGTCATCAGATACGAGTAGGCACTCGTTGCGGTGAGCTGGAACGGCGCCGGCCGCTCGATCGGAAAATCGTCCGGCGCGAACAGCACTGTCCCTTCCGTGTGCAGCTTCCAGACAAAGAGGTTCGTTGCGCTGCGCCAGAGCTGAAAAGCGGGAAGGGGATTCAGCGAGACCGGAGCAACGAGCAAGCGCTCCAGTGTGATGCGGGCCTCGGCGAGACGTGCGACCGAACGCGGGATGCAACTCAGCGGGAGCACGACGACGATGTCATAGTCACTTGCGCTGTCCCAGGCCCCGGTTGCCCTGCTGCCGGTGAGGAAGATTGGCACCGGCCCCACGGCACGGTGGATCGTCTCGACGATGCCGTCCCAATCGGGTTCGACAGTGGCCGTGCCGGTGCCCGGCGTGACCGTGGTACCAGCGGCAACTGCGGTCATGTGCTCACTCCTGCGCTCACTGGGGTTGCCGTGCGGGCACCATCGAGATCAACGGTGCGGACACTCGCGGGCTTTCGCGACATTGCCCACGCTGCCAGCACGGCGGCCGTCAGACCGAACGTGACAATGAGCACGTGGAGCAGTTGGGGGATGGTGCTGTGACTGGTGTGCATGCCGATCAGCAGCGCGACCGCCGCGACGGCGAGGACGCCGATCACCGCACTCTGCCGCTGCGCGAGCAGATACATGGCGCACAGGTACACGCACCCGTAGAGACCGAAGGCAATTCCCGCGAGGCCGACGAACTGGCCTGCCGCACTGAATCTGGCACCGAGGAGCGGCAGCACGACGAGCTGTGGCGCCATGCTGAACACCGCCGCGACGACGAGTGCGCCGGCAACGATTGTCCCGAGGGCGATCCCGAGCGTCTTGCGCGCGTCCTCACCACGGTCGTGGTGAGCGCTGAAGAGCGGGAAGAGATAGATCGCCAGCACTGACGTGATGAAGTAGACGATCTTTCCGCAGATCGAGACCCCGGCGTAGAGGCCTGCGGTTTCCGGGCTGAGGTAGTGCTTGGCAGCGAGCGTGTCGCTCGAGAGCAGCACGGCGAGCAGAACCAGCGTCGCCAGCGTGATGAGCGAATAGCGCGCGGGATGCACATGCGGGACGTGACGCACCTCGCCAACGGGGAGATAGCGAAGCATCAGCGATCCAACCAGGAGCGCAGAGGCCGCGCCGACCACCACAGCGAGCATGCCGCCCGTCGCACCGCGCCAGAACAGCGTGAGCAGCGCAATGGCGCTCGCTATCTTCGCGATGGCTTCGACGGCGGTGCTGATCGCCAGACGCCCAAAGCGCTGTGATCCCTGAAAGACACCGCGTTGGAGCAGCGCGATGCACCAGAGTGGCAACGCTGCAGCCAGAACGATGATCGGTCCGGTGGTGTCGATCTTCAGGAAGCCGGAGATCCACGGACTGGCGGCCGCGAGCGCAACGCACGCCACCATCCCGGCCACCCCGAGGCGCCACCCGTAGAACCACATCGCGCCGCGCAACTCCGCCCAGCGGCCGGTGCTGATGTACGCGGTCGTCTCGCGACTGGCCACCGTCTGGATCGTGGTGAAAATCGGGTTGACGAGGTAGAGGAGACCGACAGCGGCAGCGAGTGAACCATACGTCGCCG
Organism: Candidatus Dormiibacterota bacterium; assembly: GCA_963833055.1. Taxonomy (GTDB): domain Bacteria; phylum Chloroflexota; class Dormibacteria; order Aeolococcales; family Aeolococcaceae; genus Palsa-851. The sequence goes on from CAWHWM010000004.1 coordinate 163,834, forward strand.
GTCCGAGGAGCCGAGCGCCAGCCGCGTTGAAGACGAAGTTCGACATCTGCCAAAGCAGCGTCGCGGCAAGCACCGGAGCGCCGGCGCGCACGAACGGCATCCGGACGAGCCGTCCGATCATCGAGCCAGCGCGAGGTCGGCCATGGCGGCTGCCACCGTTGCCTCTTCCACGAGACCGAGCAGCGACAGGCACATCGGCGCGATGTCCACCATCTCAGGCGCGGCAGCCGGTGCTGAACCGACCTGCGCCGGCGCTACCACGATGCCGAGTTGATCGAGATCCGCAGGGTCATACGCATGCATGGCTTTCGGCTTGATGTATGAGTGGAAGTTGGGGAAGATCGCCCTGCCGGGCTTGAGCAGGAACATTTCGTCGCCGTAAAGCCGTGAGTTGAAGCGCAGGTGGAACGCATCGGTCTCATGGCTGTCGAGCCAGTGACCGCTGTAGGTGTTCGCGACGATCTCGCGCACCTCATCACGCAGCGCCGCGTCGTCCTGCCAGTACCAGACGCGGACCATCGTGGCGTCAAGGGCGAAGAGGAAGCGCTTGGGAAACTCCGGATGCCGGTGCAGACGCGGAATGCCGTGCTGCTCCTCGATGCGCGACATCCCGTGATCCGAGAATACAAGCGCCGGTAAGTCGGGGAACTGCCGGTGTACCGCGTCCACGGTCTGGCGGATCAGATCGTCCGTGCCCCGGACCGACTGCCGGAAGCGCTGCGAGTCGAGTCCGAACACGTGCGAGGCCATGTCGATGTGGTGCAGGTACACAAAGACCAACCCGATGTTCGTGGGGAGATTTGCTGCTCGACGCAGGAGCGTCTCCCGATCGAGCTTCGATGAGTCGAGGTAAACGAATGGGAGTCCCGCATCCCGGCATCGGTCGAAGATGGTTGGGCATTGCAGCGCGTGATACGAGGTCATCGGGACGCGGAGCGTCAGATCGAAGAACGGCAGGGCACGGAAGGGAACGTTGCGCAGGTCCATGTGCTCGAGCCTGTGACGGCGCGCCACGGCTCGCATCGCGCTCATCGACACCGCCAGCTTGGTGCCGCGAAGGACGGTGTCGCTCGGAAAGCCGTCGAGTGCTCCCAGGCTATGCGCCCATCCCCACGGTGACGAGTTGGGGCGCATGCCGTACTCCATCCAGTATCCGTGCTCGTCGGGATAGCGTCCGGTGAACGCCGTGGCGCGAATGCCGTCGCTGTATCCAAGGATTGAGCGCAGCGGCGAGCTCCAGCCCGCCTGAGCGAGCGAGTGGAGGAACGGCGTCGTCCGCTCGCTGAGATAGTCGTGCCGGAACGCGTCGGCGAGGACGCAGATGACGGGTGGTCGCCGCTGCATCTCAGGCAGGACGTGCCACCGGAATGGCCTCGCGTTCCTGCACCAGGCCTGTGAGGTCGATTGCACGGCGATTGCTTGTTGCCCGCCCGAGTCGCTCGTACTCCGGCATGAGCGTGACGCCGGAGAGGTCCTGGTACAGCGCCGTGTACCGGTCGAGAACCGCCGGCCAGAGCGAACTCATCACGCGCTTCTGCGCCTCCTCACCCATGCGGCGGAGCAACGGCTTGTCCTCCGTGAGGAATCGAAGGCACATGGTCAGCTGACCGATATCGCCGGGCTTCACGAGGAAGCCCGTCTTCCAATCCTCGACCACTGCGGGGATGCCGCCGACGCGGCTCGCCACCACCGGCGTTCCGCATGCCATCGCCTCGAGGATCGCGAGCGGCGATGCCTCGGAGACCGATGGGAGGATCAGCAGATCAGCGCCCGCGTAGTAGCGGCCCAGCTCCGCCTGCTTGAGATGGCCGGCGAGGTGGATCCGGTCCGCAACGCCCAGTTGCATGGCGAGTTGCCGGATGCGGTGCTTGGCAGGGCCGTCACCCACGAAGACGCATGTGATTCCCGGGGCTTCACTGAGTGCGCGAAGCAGGATGTCAGGCGACTTGCGGAGATCGAGGCTGCCCACGAACAGGCAATAGCTGCCAATACCCAACTCCTCCGATACCGAGCGCACGCCTGGGCGCGAATCGGAGAGCCCGTCGATGTCGATGGCGTTCTGGATGGAGACGACCCGATCTCGCGGGATGTCCCACCGCTTGGTCAACTCCTGCGCCATGAGCTCGAAGTTGGTCACGATCGTATCGACGCGACGGAATGCGGAAACGTTGAGCGTCCGGTAGATCGCCTTGCGGATCAGGCGTTCCCACCAACGTCGGTAGTTGCACATCCAGGGGGTTGCGTCATGCTCTGTATAGACGACTGGAATCGTCGAGGTGGCCTGCTTGGCTCGAATCGCGCAGACCGCGCCGTGCGCGTGGATGACGTCGTAGCCATCCGGCCGGCGACGCAGTTCCTTCCGGATCCGCCGGCCGACTGCGAGGTTGCCGACCAGGTGCTGCAGCATCCATCGCGCGAACCCACGTGGCATCCGGAGCACCAGGCCGCGGAGCGGCGCGAGCCCAACCGGCACCACGATAAGTCCGGGGGGAATGACGACGTGCTTCGCGTCGACATCGGCGATGAGCGTGACGGCGTGCCCGCGCTCAACCAGCGCTCGCGACAGCTGAAAGGTGACAAGCTCGGCGCCACCCGCTCCTCTCCCGATCGGTACCACGCCGCGCGACGCGATGAGGATGCGAAGCTTTCTGCGCCCATGGTCGGGCGAGGTCAGGGAGTCGAGATAGGCGATCTTCGAATCGTCAGGGCGCTGATGTCGACGTCTTTCGATGCGCAATTTCTTCGCTCGTCGTCTCCGCATAAGGTGGTCCGACACACACAGAAAAGCAGTCAGTCGCTGGCGCAACCCCACCCGCTCCGGAGGTTAAGGCGAGATTATGTGACGCCCCAAAGGCGCCAAACGTACGACCTTGGTCTTAGGACGCAATCGGTGTGTCCGAAAGGGTTGACGCGAATGGTGCTGTGGGCTAGGATGGCGCCTTCGAGCGGCGAACCCCCCTGGGAGGACCCACATGTCGAGGCTGTTCCGGCGACTTGGACGATCGATGTCGAGCGTGCTCGTGGGCGTGCTCACCATTGCGCTGCTCGGGGCACTCGGTACGAGCCTGGCGTTCGCAGCGCCGGCCTCGGCATCAACCACAGCCGCGCAGGGAGCCGGCTACAAGCATCCGAAGCCGGTGCTCACATGTGATCCGAAAGACCCGCACCTCTTCGGCGGGTGCCAGTTGAAGTTCAACGACATCACCGACCCGAACGGCAACAAGGGCCTGAAGGTCTGCTTCTACACCTCGAAGAAGGACATCGTCGTCGGCTCGGACAAGAACTGTTCCACTGAGAACGCGCGCGGCAACGCGTACGGTGTTTTCCTCGCTCGCGTCTGCGGGCCATCATCGATCACGGGTGTCGAGCGCACCAACGTGAATGGCAAGGTTCGCTTCCGGACGGCGATCGTCACTGTCGACGTCCTGTGCGGGAAGCGCCCGCCGGCCTGACCCAGCGGCGGACTGCATAAGGCGGGAGAGGACGCCCATCAGGACGTCCCCTCCTGCCTATGCCTGAGGTTGAGTTAGCAGGCAGCCACCGTGTAGCTACCGGGGTTGATGATCACATCGTTGGTGTTGCCGAGTTCGTGAACGAAGCTGGTGCCACCGTTCCAGAAGATGGGACCCCTTGCGATCGGTGGTTAACCGACGCTCACGTCTCGCCGTGGTCACGGCTCGGGTCATTCACAGCCCCGGACCATGAGGTCACGCCGGGCGTTACATCGGGCAACGAGATCGTCGCGCTCGCTTTTGCGCGCGTCCCGGCTGGGACCATTCGGCCCGCGCCGGTGGCATTGCGCCGGCTGTGAGCCCTCAAGGGGATTGATGATCCGTTTTCGCCGCTCCCTCGTCGTCGGCCTGTGTGGCGCACTGGTGGCGCTTGGCTTCGGGTACGCCACAGTTCGGACTCCGATCGCGCTCGCTGCCGGAACGCCGAACATCTCGCTCACCGAGAGCGCTCCAGCCACAGTTCTGTACGGGACAAACGCGACCGTTACCCTGACCGTCGCCAACCCGGCTGCCGGGTCCTGGGGCTACAACCTGAGCTTCGAGGACGTGCTGCCCGCAGCGGTTTCCTATGTCGCTGGGAGCGGAAGCCTGGGCAACCCCACGATCCTGACCAATGAGCCGTCGACCAACAAGACGACGCTCATCTGGAACAACGTCTCCGATCTCTCGGCGGGATCGAGCGCCGTGCTCACGTTCCAGCTGGTGGCGGCGAACGACTCCGATCCAACGCCGTACCTGCTGCCCAACGACTCGTATACCGACAGTGCTTCGGTGTACGTCAACAGCGCGCCGCAGCAGGTGCCGCAGTTCAGCGCCAGCGGGGCGGCGAGCAACTACACCGGCTCCGCCACGGCATCCGGCACCACAGGGCTGACACCGATTGCGATCGCGCTTGCTCCCAGCGGCGTGCTGCTGCGAGGAGTCCATGACCACCAGACGATCTACACGGTCACGATCACCAACAACGACGTGCACGCGACGAACACGATCGCGGCCACCGTGTATCTCCCTGCCGGGCTCGAGGATCTGCTCTGCGGGCAGACCGACAACACGACCAATGCTCCCGACCAATCCCACCACGCCGGCGAGCCCGGATGAATACACGGGAAGCGGGCTCGTGTCGGGAATCTCAGCATCGCCACCGAACTGCGTGGCCCCGAGCTCCATCACCACGGTCGACGTGGATCCGGACGGAGCGGGTCCGCTCCCGACTGCGGTGTACACGGAGGTGCAGTGGACGGCGCTCGGCAGTCTCGCGAAGGGTGCCAGCACCACGCTCGAGTTCATCGTCGCCATCCCGATTCGCGCCAACACCATGACCTGGACGGGCGCCGAGCCCACTGCGGCCTCCGACAATCAAGCGGCCAACCTTGACAACAACAGCGGCCCGGAGACAGAGGATGGCACCGCGCTGACGAGCTACGGGGTCGCCACAGGCGTGTACTCCGGCACGCTCGGCAGCGGCACGGATCCGGTCCAGGCCACCGCATACGACACGATCACCGCCCGGGACATCACGACGACCAAGAGCATCGACAAGCCGACCTTCGTGCAGGGACAGATGGTCACCTACACGATCGTCGTGGATGTCTCCGAGTACCGATATTCCGACTCGACGACGCTGACGGACACGCTGCCGTCAGGGCTGTGCCCGATCGGCAACGTCAACTACGACGCCCACACCGACCCGGAATGCGTTCCCAACGGATCTGAGCCGAGCATCCCGTACACGTCCGTGGTGGAGAACACCGACGGAACATTCACCATCGTCTGGGATCTCGGCCACATCGACCCGAACGGCACCGAGACGGTGACCTTCCCGGCGGTCGACAGGATCGACTACCAGGACGACGACACCAACACGACCCCAACAGTCGGCAACGACACGTTGACCAACAGCGAAACGGTGACGGGTGATCTCTCCGTCCGGTGCGAGGCTGCCAATCCGAGTTGCGTCGCCGGAGGAACGCCGGTCTCCCACGATGGTCCGCTCACCGTCGATGACGTGAGTGCCACAGCAACCGCGACGCAGACGGCGCCCGGGCCGACGATCGTCAAGTACGTCTCCGCCAACGTCCCGGCAGGCGATCCGCTCGACTGCGCCACGGCGACGTACGGGGCGAGCGTCCCGACGTATCAGAAGGGCGATGACATCTGCTTCCAGATCGATGTCGCGTTCCCCCCGGGAGTCGATTTCAAGAACCCGACGGTCAGCGACTTCATGCCGGCGAACACCAGCTACGTGGCGGGTTCGGCGACCACGACCTCATCGAACACCGCCACCGCGGTGACGTTCACGCAGCCGGCAGCCGGCGAGCTGCAGTGGACGATGGGAACGCTCGGGACCGATGGCAACCTGTACCAGACTCCCAACGCGCTCTTCGAGGTGCAGTTCGCCCTGCTCGCAACCGCCGACCCGACCCTCGGTGTCGGCGCGACGTTCAATCTGACCCAGAACCTGGCGAAGCTCGTCACCACCAACACCGATGGAACGACGTTTTCGGCTCGGAGCCTCGCCACATATCAGCTCGCAGAACCGGTGGTGTCGCTCAGCAAGAAGGTCACGACGATCAATGGCGCGTCGGCGCCGACGGGATCCGGCGACACCGTGCATGGCGGCGACGAGGTTGGGTGGACCCTCACGGTGAACAACATCGGGGTGGTCCCGGCATATGACGTCGAGGTGTGGGACGTGCTTCCGACCCAGGAGAACTGCACCGAGGTCAGTTCGATCGTGCCGGCGAGCGGCGTCTGCAACTCCGGCGCCAACGCCATCGAGTGGCCCCCGAGCGCGATCCCCGAGATCGCAGTTGGTTCCAACACGACGCTCTCGTACATCCTCGAGATCCGGCCGGACGCCGCTGCCGGCGAAACGTTCACCAACACCGCGGGTGTGCGCAGTGACGTCGGCGAGCACAACGCCTCAGGGCAGCCGATGAACACCTACTACCCGCTCTCGAACATCGACCCGTCGGTGACGGCGGGCGAGGAGAACGCGCCGGCGGCGACTGGCACGGCGAACGTGATCACCGCGATCGGGGCGGTGACGAAGACGCAGGTCACCTCGATCACCAACACGGGCAACACCAACGTGCAGGCGACGATCGGCGAGACGATCACCTACACCGTCACGGTGACGGTGCCGCACAACACCACGTTCTACACGGCTTCACTGGCCGATCCCCTCGGGACCAACCAGAACTACGTCACCGGGAGCGGATTGGTGACGGTCCCAGGCGGCCCGACCTACGCGGAGGGATCGACGATCCCGGGCGGGTTCACCTATCTGTACACGTCTGGGACGAACACCGTCAGCTTCACGTTCCCGGCGACATACGTGAACGCGACGTCCAGCGATGAGCAGTTCGTCATCGCCTTCTCCGTGGTGGTGAACGGGATCGCGGCGAACGTCCGGAACACCAACATCACCAACGTTGCTACGTTGACCAACCACGGGTCGATCGGACAGCTGATCACCAGCTCCAACCCACCCCTGCACACCCTGATCGTTGAGCCGGACATGGCGATCACGAAGAGCGCTTCGTCGACCATGCTCGCTCCGAACGGAACGCTCACCTACTCGATCGCGCTGAACAACGTCAACACGACGGCGGTGAGCCCGGCGTTCGACCTCGCCGGCCTGGATACGATTCCGACGGGCGTGACCTACGTTGGCGGGAGCGTCGCACTTGCGGGCCCCGCGGCGGGAACCGTTGGATTCAACGGCAGCGCCGTGACGTGGAGCATCCCAGGCCCGCTGTACGCCAACCAGACGGACACGGTCACCTTCTCCGTCGTCCCAGTTGCATCGACGCTGCTCACCACCGGCCAGGTGATCTCGAACACGGCCACGCTGTCGTCGTGGGACAACATCGGCGGCGACCCGACCGGTGCGCGGACCTACGGGCCGATCAGCTCCACCAAGACCGTCACGATGGAGTTCCCCAACGTGGTGGACACCAAGACCACCCCGAACGGTTCCACGGCCTACGCAAACGTCCCGTTCGAGTGGAGCTTCACGGCGACCAACAACAACGGTTTCGCCAATGCGGACACGGTCACCGCCACGGACACGCTGCCGCCCAACTGGACATACGATCCAGGGACCACCACGATCGTGTTTCCGACGGGTCCGAACGGCACCGCGGATCCGACCGTCACCCCGAACGCCGGCGGTGACGTGCTCTCGTGGACGGGTCTCGGCTCGCTGACACCGGGTCAGCACGTCACGGTCACCTACGACGCGACACCAAGTCTCGCTGCGCAGACGACGCCGGGAACCGGACCGACCAATCCGCACACCAACACCGTGTTCTCCACGTGGACGGATGATTCCGGGGCAACCGGGACGCTCTCCGGTCCCTACACGAGCGCAAATGCGACCGCGCAGGCGTTCATCGGGCGCGCCGACCTGCAGATCACGAAGAGCCACACCGGCACCTTCGCCGCCGGCGCGAACGGCACCTACACGTTGAGCGTGCTCAACAACGGCCCGTCGACCGCTGCAACCCCCGTGGTGACCGACGTGATCCCAGCCGGCGAGGCCTACGTGTCCGCCACCGGCACGAACTGGACATGCCTCTTCGCGTCGGGGACGGTCACATGCACGTACGGCAGCGGGCTGGCGAGCGGTGCCACCGCGAACCCCATCAGCCTTGTGGTCTCCACGCCCTCGAACACGCCCGACGGCACGGTGATCGACAACACGGCCATCGGTGACCTCGCCCACGTACGACAACGTCCTGAGCAACAACAGCAGCACCGATCCGACGACGATCGCGGCCAGCGCCAACCTGCAGATCACCAAGACGCACGTGGGAACGTTCACTGCGGGTGGCTCGGGGACCTACACCATCTCGGTGCAGAACCTCGGGCCGAGCGACGCGCAAGCGCCTCTGACGATGGTCGACACCCTGCCGGCGAACGAGACGCTCGTCACCGCGAGCGGCAGCGGATGGTCGTGCGGCGCCCAGGTGGGCACGCAGTTCACCTGCATCGATGGCACGACGCTCACCGACGGATCCTTTACATCGCCGATCAGCGTCGTGGTTGACGTTGCGTCATCGCAGGGCACTGGAACCATCACCAACACGGCGACCATCAACAGCCCGACCACCGACCCGGTGCCGGCGAACAACACGGCCACGACCCCACCTCGATTCAGACCAGCGCCGATCTCGTGCTGACCAAGGTGCACGCCGGCGTCTTCGAGGCCGGGACCGACGGCGTGTACAACTTCACCATCACGAACAACGGACCGAGTGACGCCGCGGGCCCGCTGACGCTGACGGATCCGCTGCCAACCGGCGAGACGTTTGTGAGCATCACCGCGGGCTGGACATGCGCCCTCATCGGCGCCACGGAGACGTGCACCGACCCGACCGGTCTCGCGAACGGCGGCACCGACACGCTCTCGATGACGGTGGCGCTGGCATCGAGCGTCACGGTTGCGACGTTGACCAACACGGGCACGATCAGCAGCCCCACGACCGATCCTGACCCTGCCAACAACTCGAGCACCGACGTCGCCGGAACAACGCGCTCCGCGGACGTCTCGATCGTGAAGCTGTTGACCAGTCCCCTGATCGCAGGTGACGACGCGACGTACTCCCTCCAGGTGAGCAACGCGGGACCGAGCGATGCGGCACCGACGCTGACGGTGACCGACACCCTGCCGGGGAACGAGGGATTTGTCAGTGCGAGCGGTATCGGCTGGGCCTGCGGCTTCGCGGGTGGGACGGTCACGTGCACGAGAACGACAAAGCTCGTGGCGGGAGCCTCCGCCGGCGTGATCACGCTGACGGTGTCGCTGGCCGCCGACGTGACTCCGCAGACGATCGTGAACACGGCGTCGGTGAGCAGCCCGACACCGGACCCGGTCTCCGCCAACAACGTCTCGTCGGCGAGCAACAGCTCGAGCACGCAGGCTGACCTCAGCATCGTCAAGACCGACAACGGTCCGTTCATCTCCGGCGATTCGTACGTGTACACGCTTGCCGTGTCGAACCTGGGGCCGAGCGACGCTGCAGGGCTCATCACCGTGACCGACGATCTCCCCAGCGGCGAGACGTACGTCTCCAGCTCGGGGTCCGGATGGGCGTGCGTTGCGGTTTCGGAAGACCTGACATGCACGCAGTCAAGCGCGCTTGCAGCCGGACAGAGTGAGCCGAATCTGAATATCACCGTGAAGCTGTCGGCGTCCTTCGTGGGGACGTCCATCTCCAACACCGCCTCGGTCGGCAGCAGCACCTTTGATCCGCAGCTCGCCAACAACACGTCGACGGACGTGACTCCCGTCTCGCAGTCTGCGGATGTCAGCATCGTCAAGAGCCACTCGGGTAACTTCGACGCGGGCACGAGCAACGACACGTACACCCTCGCGGTGACCAACCTCGGCCCGAGCGATTCGCAGATGCCGCTTGTCGTCACCGACACAGTCCCGGCGCCGGAGAATCTGCTCTCCGCAAACGGCGGGAGCGACTGGACCTGCACCACCGCGGGAAGCACCGTCACCTGTGATGCGACCGGTCCACTCGCGGCTGGAGCAAGCGCAACGTCGATCAGCGTGGTGGTCGGCATCGGCGCCGGCGTGACCGATCAGATCGTTGACAACACCGCGGTGATCACACCGTCGACCCCTGACCCGGTGTCATCGAACAACTCGAGCACCGACCCGACCACGATCGTCGCCGAGGCCGACCTGGCGCTCACCAAGACCGCAACCGGGTCATTCATCGCAGGCGACACCGCCTCCTATCTCATCGCCATCGTCAACAACGGCGCGGGTGACGCTGCCGGGCCTCTGACGGTCACCGACACGCTGCCGGCGGGTGAGACGTTCGTCTCAGGCGTCGGCACCGGCTGGTCCTGCTCGGCCGTGGCGCAGGACGTGACATGCGTCCAGTCGAGTGGCCTCCCCGACACGCAGACGGCTCCACAACTGACGCTGACCGTTCGTCTCGCCTCGTCCGACACAGGGACGCTGATCAACAGCGCAACCGTCGCGTCGCCGACCCTGGACCCGGATCCTGCGAACAACACCGGCAGCGCCACTGTTGTCCTGAGCCTGGAGTCCGATCTCTCAATCATCAAGAGCCACGGCGGCGTGAGCTTCGTCGCCGGCGGCGACGCCACATACTTCCTGGCCGTCACGAACAACGGTCCATCGGATGAGGGCACGGGGATCGTGATTGCCGACACGCTGCCGGCCGGCGAGACCTACGTGACCTACGGCGGCCTTGGCTGGACGTGCGCAGACGCGGCGCAAACGGTGACATGCACGGATTCGCAACCGCTGTTGAGCGGCGCCTCGGCCACGGTCGTCGAGCTGACCGTGCACGTGGCGAGCTGGGTGCAGTCGACCATCGTCAACACGGCGGTTGTGAGCGGTCCGAACCCGGATCCCGGATCCCACCAACAACACCTCAACGGACACGGCGGCAGTGGTCGCTCTGTACAGCCTTTCGCTCACCAAGACACTGGACGGTCCCCTGGTGTCCGGCGACACCGCCGTGTACACGATCACGGTGGCGAACGCCGGACCGTCGCAATCAGCAATGCCGTTGACGCTGGTCGACAACCTGCCGAGCGGCCTCATGTACGAGCATGCCGTGTCGACGACGCCGGGGGCATGGGCGTGCACTGCGCTGGGGCGAACCATCACCTGTGAGGACACGACCATCGCGCTCAGTGTCGGCGCAACGTCGGCGATCCTCGTCACCGTGCGTGTCATGGCCGGCTCTGGAACGCATCTCGTCAACACCGCGACCGTGAGCGGACCTGGTGATGTCGGCGCCCCTGCCGAAACCGCATCGGTGGCGGGAATGGTGGAGGCGGCGGTCACAGACCCTGATACCGGCTCGGAGTTCCTCGTCGCCGCGATTCCCGCGATCCTGTTGCTCGCCGTCGGTGGTCTGATGCTGCTGTGGAGCGGGCGCCGCAAGCGCCGGTTCATCTAAGCACCCACCGGTCGCCCCAGACCCGCTACTCCGCGGGCTGACCCGCCGCAGCCAGATCACTGAGCGCGTCCATCGCCATCTGCAGTTTTGGCCGGGGAACGCTGAAACACAGCCGGAGGTGCGACGGCACGCCGAAGGCCACGCCAGGGGTGAGCAGCACGCGCCGCTCGGTGAGCGCGTCGATGAGCCGGAGCGTGTCGGGCCAGGGGCTGCGCAACCACAGATAGAGGCCGCCCTGCGGCTCGAAGGCGTCGAGCCCCTCGGAACGAACACGGTCCATCACCAGGTCGCGCCGCTCGCGATACGGCACGGCGTTGATCTCCCACGAATCGAGGTGGAGGAGGGCACGCTGCGCGGTGGCCGGTGCGTTGACAAAGCCCAGCGCCCGCATGGCCTGCGCGAGTCCTCGATGCGTGTCCGCGTTGACGAGTGACGGGTGCAGGACGAGATAGCCGATGCGCTCGCCCGCAACGCCGAGATCCTTTGAGAAGGAGCGTGCGAGCACCGTGTGCTCGTAGATGTGAAACGGCTCGACGCGCTGGTGCGGTGGATAGATCAGCCGCCGGTAGACCTCGTCGATGATCAGCAGCACCTTGCGGTCGTGCTTGTTGTTGTGCGCCTGGAGGAGTGCCGCGAGCCCCGACAGTTCGCCGCCGTCGAGCACGTGCCCGCTCGGATTGCACGGCGAGTTGACGAGCACCGCGGCGGTATGCGAGGACAGGGCGCCGCTGATGGCGTCGAGATCCAGGCGCAGATCCGGGCCTGCGGGCACCGGGACGAATCGAGCGGACGCCGTCTCGCAATACAGGCGGAACTCCGGGAAGTACGGCGCGACGCCGATGACGTCATCCCCCGGGTCGACGAACGTGCGAATCGCGATGGCGATCGCGGCCGCGGCGCCGGGCGTCATCGCGATGGAATCGCTGCTGATCCCCGGGTAGTCAACGTCCTCGGCGGCGCGCTCGCGAACGTCCGGGTAGCCGAGGTTGGGCATGTAGCCGAAGCGTCCGACGAAGCGTTCGCGGCTCGCCGCGGCAAATGCCTCGACAACGCTCTGCGGCGCCTCGAGCGGCTGGCCGATCGAGAGATCGGCGACCGTTTCCTCGCCGAATTCGGCGCGGAGTTGCTCGCCCTCCATGAACATGCGCCGGATCCATCCACCATCCTGGAGTTGCGCCCGCGACCACCGGGAGATCGCCACGTTCAGGCGATGCTTGTCGTGCCGGAAACGCCGCCGGTGTGCCAGCTGAACGGATAGTCGCGGTCGAAGACCTGCCGCGCGATCGCGGTGCGGTGCAACGGCCGGAAGGTGTCCACCATGACCGCAAGCTCGTCGGTCTCGCGCGGCCGGTCGAGTGACGCCTCGAGCGCACCCGGTTGCGGCCCGTGCGGCAGCCCGCCGACATGATGTGTGAACGAGCCCTGGCTGATCCCGCGTCGCGCCGCGTAATTGCCCTCGACGTAATACAGCACCTCATCGGAGTTGAGATTGCTGTGGTGGTACGGAAGGTGGATCGCCTCGGGATCCCAGTCGAGCTTGCGCGGCACGAAGGAGCAGATCACCAGGTTGTGCGCCTGGAAGGTCTGATGAATCGGCGGTGGCACATGGAAGCGGCCTGCGCGCGGCTCGAAGTCGTGGATGTTGAACGTCACCGGATAGATGGTCCCGTCCCACCCGATGACATCGAACGGATGGTGGTCGAGCACATACCGGCTCACGTGATTCGACCGCTTGAGCCAGATCTCAGCGGGGCCGTCAGCCGGCGGCTCGAGCGCGTCGGGTCCATGAAAGTCGCGTTCGCTGAAGGGCGCGAACTCGGTGAGCTGGCCGTTGCGCGCACGGTACCGGTCGGGCACATCGACCAATCCGGTCACCTCGATGCAGAGGATGCGCACACCGGTGAGATCGTCGAAGTCGATGCGGTAGATCGTGCCGCGCGGAATGACGATGTAGTCGTGCCGCTGGAACGCAAGACGGCCGAACTGGCTGTGCAGCACGCCGCTCCCCGAGTGCACGAAGAGCACCTCGTCCGCCGAGCCGTTGACGTAGAGCACCTGCTGCGCGGTGACCGGAGCGACGAGTCCGATGTGCACGTCGTCGTTGACGAGCAACCAGCGCCGGCCGGTGATGACGTCGCCCTGCGACGGCAGGTCGAACCCCTTGAGGTGCGCGTTGGTGTGCACCTGCTCGTGCTCGGGGGTCATGAGGTCGGCGGGTCCTTCGCTGACGTCCTGCGCGCCCTCGGGCATGCCGCGGTGGTAGAGGAGTGAGGACGGGCCGCTGAAGCCTTCGCGTCCGAAGAGCTCCTCGTACGCCAGCTGTCCGCCGTCCCCGAAACGCATGTGCCGCTTGCGGGGCACGTCGCCGAGTTGCTTGTACGGTCGCACGCTCAGAGCCTACCGGTTCGGCACTATGCCGGTGCGCCGATGACCTCGAAGATCGCCTCCAGCTCCACCGCGGCGCCGAGCGGCAGCTGCGCGACTCCGATGGCGCTCCGCGCGTGCCGGCCGCGCTCCTGCCCGAACACAGCGACGAGCAGGTCGGATGCGCCGTTCACCACGCCGGGTTGTCCGGTGAAGCCTGGAGCGCTGTGCACGAAGCCCGGTGAGCTTGACCACCGCGACAGTGTCGAGCGTTCCGAGCGCCGCCCGCGCCGTCGCAATGAGGTCGATGGCGGCGTTGCGGGCGAGGTCATAGCCGGCGTCGGTCTCGAGGTCCTCGCCGAGCTTGCCGGTCACCACTGCACCGTCCCGCTTGCCGAGGTGACCCGAGAGGAAGAGCAGGTTGCCGGTCTGACGAGACGTGACGTAGTTGGCCACCGGAACCGTGGTCTCCGGCATCACGATGCCGAGCTCGGCGAGCCGGTCGTCGATGCTCATCGTCAGTAGTCCTGCAGGTAATCGCAGTTGTCGGCAAAGCTTTCGGCGTCGAAGCCGAAACCGACGCGCACCGAGTCGACCCGCGTGATGTTGTTGCGCCCCAGCATCTTGAGCTGGTCGCGCGTGACCGGCGGATGGCGGAGGAGCTTCTCCATGAAGAAGGCGGGCGGGATCATCATCGGCACCGGGACGTGGACGATCTTGCGGTGCAGGCCGAGCGCCGTCTTGATGGTGCGGACGATGTCCTCGTAGCTCATCTGGTCGGGGCCGCCGATCTCATAGACGCGGTTGGCCGGACCGCGCTCGAGGGCCAGCACCATGCAGCGGGTCACGTCGTCGATCGAGATCGGCTGGAAGAGCGTCCTGCCGTCGCCGGCGATCGGGATGACCGGGTTGATCCGCATCATCCGGGTCAGCAGCGTGAAGAATCCGTCGCCCGGCCCGAAGATGAGGCCGGGGCGCAGCCCGGTGTACGGCACGCCACTCGCCCGCACCGCCTGCTCGCCGAGCCACTTGCTGAGCAGGTACGGATAGCGGGGGTCCGGATCGGCGCCGAGCGCTCCCTGGTGCACGAAGTGGCCGACCTTGGCCTCTTTCGCCGCTGCCACCACGCGTTCGGTCCCTTCGCGGTTCACGCGATCGAAGGTCTGCCGGCCGCGCTGCTGGATGATCGCGACGAGGTGGATGACGGCGTCGCACCCGGCGAAGGCCTCGGCGAGCTTGGGCGCGTTGGTGATGTCCGTCTGGACGAATGTGACCCGGTCGCCCTTCGGACGGCGGGCGCTCCCGCGGGCGACGATGACCACATCGTGGCCGGCGTCCTTGAGCGCACGAACGGTGTGGATGCCGACGAAGCCGGTACCACCGGTCACCGCAACGCGCACGCAGTTCCTCCTCGCCGGGGTGGGACGTTCGCCCGCGAGTTTACGGGCAGGGCCGCCGCCCGTGCCCCGGGATCACGATCCGCCGACCAGCGCCTCGATCACCGCGGGTGAGCCCTGCAGCGCCGTGCGCTGCATGAAGTGCTTGACCGAGCGCATTCCGCCGAGCTCCTCGCCGCCGCCGGCACGGCCGGGACCGCCGTGGACCAGCTGTGGCATGGGGGTGCCGTGGCCGGTGGACTCCGCCGCGGAGTCGCGATCGAGGACGAGCACGCGGCCGTGATACGGGGCCATGCCGGTCACCGTGCGGCGGACGAAGTCACCGTCATACGAGACGATCGAGCCGACGAGGCTGCCACCGCCTCGCGCCGCCAGGGCACCGAGGTCGGCCGACTCGGCGCATACGGGATGAGCGTGGTGACCGGGCCGAACGCCTCGATCTCGTGCGGTTCGTCGCGGTCGCCGGTGGCCAGCAACACCACAGGGGCCATGAACGCGCCGCGCTCCGGGTCCCCGTCCACGGGGTTGACCGACAGAGCGTTGCCGTACACGGTCTCGGTTGCGCGTCCCAGCTCGGAGACGGCGGCGCGGACCTCATCGCGCTGGTGCAGGCTCACGAGCGCACCCATGGTCACGGTCTCATTGCGCGGGTTGCCGACGACAGTCCTATCGAGCCTCGTGCGCAGGCCGGCGATCACGTCGTCGACCATCGCCTCGGGAACCATTGCCCGGCGGATGCAGGTGCATCGCTGTCCTGCTTTGGTGGTGATCTCTCGCGAGACTTCCTTGATGTACAAGTCGAATTCCGCCGTTCCCGGCTGCGGCGTCGGGTCCGAGGATGGAGCAGTTCAGCGAGTCCGTCTCAGCTGTGAATCGCGCAGCGCGTGCGGTCACGGCGTCATTGCCACGCAATACTGCCGCGGTCACAGCGCTGCCGGTGAATGCAATGACATCCTCGCCCCCGAGGTGATCGAGCAGGTCGTTCGCACTGCCGCAGATGAGCTGCACGGACCCTTCCGGCAGCGCTCCCGACGCGATGATGTCGCGCACCACGGCCTCGGTGACGTACGCGGTCTGCGTTGCAGGTTTGACGATGGAGGGGACGCCGGCAAGGATTGCCGGGGCGAGCTTCTCGAGCATCCCCCACACCGGGAAGTTGAACGCGTTGACCTGGAGCGCAACACCACGAAGCGAGGTGTACACGTGCCGGCCCGAGAAGGTGCCGCCCTTGCCGATCGCTTCGACATCGCCGTCGGGGATGAGAAAGCCGTCCGGAAGCTCGCGCCGTGCGCGGCTGCTGTATGCGAAGACCGTGCCGATGCCGCCGTCGATGTCACCGGTGCCGTCACGCCGGGTTGCGCCGGTGGCCAGCGACAGTTCGTGGTACGCGGACTTGTTGGCGTCGAGGTACGTCGCAAGCGTCTTCAGCGCCGCCGCACGCTCGTGAAACGTGAGCTGCCGCAACGCGTGTCCGCCGGTCTGCCGCGCATGGTCGACCATGGCCCGCGTATCGAGGCCGGTGCTCGAAACGCGTGCAACCGTCTCGCCCGTCGCCGCATCGGCGACCGCGATGCCCTCATCGGGGGCGGTGTACCAGGCGCCGGCGACATAGCTGGCAAGCATCTCGGACATACAGACGACTCTCCTTTCGGCGGTGGACTCCCTTCAGCCTAACGGGACGCCCTCATGCGAGGCTCGGGGTGTTGCCGGAGTGGTCAGTGCCGCAATGCACACCCTCCGATGCACGCAGTCATGGTTCCATGTGCGGCTCATCGGCACGGATTCCCACGGAGGCGCTCACCCATGCGCGGCATGTTCCCGGCCATCGAACCGCGCGAGACCGGCATGCTGGCGGTCGGCGACGGCCACGAGCTGTACTGGGAGCGCTGCGGCAATCCCGAAGGCCTTCCTGCGGTCTTTCTGCATGGCGGACCGGGATCTGGGTGCCGTCCCAACCAGCGCCGGATCTTCGATCCGGATCTCTACGACGCCGTGCTCTTCGACCAGCGCGGAGCGGGCCGGAGCCGGCCGCTCGCGAGCGAACCGGATGCGGACCTGAGCACCAACACCACACAGCATCTGATCGCCGACATCGAGCAGCTCCGCGAGCACCTCGGCATTGATCGCTGGACCGTGCTCGGCATGTCCTGGGGCAGCACGCTCGGCATTGCCTACGCCGAGGCGCATCCGGACCGTGTGAAGGCGCTCGTCGTGGCGCTGGTGGGGACCACGTCGCGCCGCGAGGTGGAGTGGATGACCCAGGACGTCGGACGGATCTTTCCACGGGAGTGGGACCGTTTCGCCCGCGCCGTCCCTCCGGAGTTGCGGCATCTGCGGCTGGTCGACGCCTACGCGACCCTCCTGTTCGATCCAGATCCCGAGGTGCGCGACCACGCCGCGCGGGAGTGGTGTGCGTGGGAGAACGCGCACGTCTCGCTGGCCCCGGATGCCAGTCCCAATCCCCGCTACGAAGACCCCGAGTACCGGCTCCGGTTTGCCCGCCTGGTCACCCATTACTGGCGCAATGCCGCCTTCCTGGAGGAGGGGCAACCGCTGCGAGACGCGGCGTTGCTGAACGGAATTCCCGGCATGCTCATCTGCGGGAAGTACGACGTCAGCAGCCCGCTGGAGACCGCATGGCGGCTGTCCAATGTCTGGACGACCAGCAGGCTCGAGGTCGTCGGTGATTCCGGCCATGGCGGTGGCGATGCCTTCCTCTCGACGGTCATCGAGTCACTCATCGAGCTGGCGGGATAGAGCCTGCGCTGACCCGCAGCGTGTTGCTTGCGCGGCGAACATCTGTTCGATACACTGGCGGTCCCGCCTCGGCGCTCCTGCTCTCCGTCCCAGTAGGCGATGGCTTTACCCCAGTGAGGAGCGATGCCCGATTCCCTGTCCGCCGCTCTGGCGACACTTCGAACCCGCTACGGTCCCCAGGCACTCCGCCGTGGCGGGTTGCCGGAGGAGGCAGGCACGTGGTCCACCGCAGTGCCGGTCCTCGATGGGGTGCTCACGCCGGGTGGGTTGCCGCACGGCCGGGTCACGCTGCTTGCCGCGGCAGGTCGTGGGCCCTCGGGCCGGCTGACGCTGCTGCAGTCGCTCGTCGCGCTGGCGAGCCGTTCGCACGACACCGGCTATGTGGATCTTGCGGGCACGCTCGACCCCGGCTTTCTCGCCGATCTCGGCGCTGACCTCGACGCCT
Source organism: Candidatus Dormiibacterota bacterium (assembly GCA_963833055.1). Taxonomy (GTDB): domain Bacteria; phylum Chloroflexota; class Dormibacteria; order Aeolococcales; family Aeolococcaceae; genus Palsa-851. The sequence continues at coordinate 182,267 of CAWHWM010000004.1, forward strand.
GTCTGGTGATCTCCCCCGGCACCGAGAGGTGGGAGCGGGGGTTGGTCATGGCGCGCGCCCTGGTGGTCGCGGGCATGCCGTGGGTGGGAGTGGCGCTGGGCGGGGAGCAATCCCGGCCGTCGCTCTGGGAGCACGCGCTTGCCGCGCTTGCCGAGGCTGTCGCCAAGCGCGGAGCGGTCTGCGTCATCGCCACGCCGGCGCCGGTGGCGGCACCGCTTCGCCACGCATCGTCGCTCACGCTCGTCTGCACGGCTGCGGGCTGGCAGCGTGCCAACGGCGATGTGGCCGGGCTGCGGGTCCGCCTCACCACCGGCAAGAGCAAGCTCGGCGCGCCCGGCGCCGAGGCCACCGTGCTGCTCCGCTACCCCCGTCCCTATGCCACCGCCGAGGTGGTGGGGCTGCCCAGTGTCGTCGTGCCGCGGTTGCAGCCGATCTCGGTGCCGATCCCGGATGTGGCCGGCGTGGCGGCTCGAGGTTGAGGTGCGCGTTCTCTGTGCTCGCCATCCGCATCTCGGGTTGCTGGCAGCCCTCCGCCGCTATCCGGAGCTGCGCGGCGAGCCGGTGATCCTGGGGGGCGCTCCCGAGCTGCGCCTCCCGGTGGTCGCCGCTTCGGCGGCGGCTCGAGCGGCCGGGGTGCGGGTGGGGCAACCGCTCCGCCAGGCGCAGCAATCCTGCCCCGCCGCAGTGTTCGTCCCGCTCGATCCCGACGGTGTCGCACGGCTGCGCGCCGCAGTCTGCGCCGAGCTCCACCGGCTCTCGCCCACGGTGGAAGCCGGCGATGAGGAGGCATTCGGCGATCTCTCCGGCCGCCACGCCGAGTTTCCCGACGAAGCCGCCTGGGCGTCCGCCCTCGCTCGCGGATTGCGCGGCGTGCTCGATGTGGAGATCGCCGTGGGCGTGGCGGGATCGCGATTCGTCGCACGTCTGGCGGCACGGTCGAGCCATCCCGGCCGCATCCGCCGGGTTCGATCCGGCGAGGAAGCCGTCTTCCTGGCGCCGCTGCCGCTCGACGTGCTGCCGGTCGATCCCGCAGTCACCGCCCGGCTCGCCGCCTTCGGGCTCGACTGTCTCGGCGCCGTGGCCGGCCTCGGTCCAGCCGATCTGCAGCGCCAGTTCGGTCCCGACGGGCTCCGGCTGTACCGGCTGGCGCGTGGCGAGGACAGCGGGGGGATCAACCCGGTGCCGGCACAGCGGGCATGGAGCGAGCGGCTCGTGCTCGATGGCGCCACTGGGGATCTCGAGATCCTGCTTCGCGGAGTCCGGCAGTGCACCACCGCCCTCGGTGGCCGGCTCGCCGCAGAATCCCTGGCGGCGGGTGAGGTGAGCGTGGTGTTCGAGATCGAGGAGGCCGAGGCGATCTCGGTTTCGGTGGTGCCACCGGCACCGTCGGGCAACGTGGGTGAGCTCTGGACGGCGGCGCTCGGCCTCCTCGGTGCGTTCAAGATCCAGGCACCGGTGGCAGCTGTCCGGGTCGGGGTGACCCGGCTGACCCCGGCGGCAGGCCGCCAGGCCGATCTGCTCCGTCCTGGCGACGGCGCCCACGATGCGGTGGTCGCCACGGCGGATCGCCTCCGCAGCCGCTTCGGCACGGCCACCGTGCGCCGGCCGCGGCTCGCGCTCGATCCCGGCGACCTTCCGGAGCGGCGTTTCACGTGGGAGGCGCCGGTCGTCGCTTTGACGTCGTAGGCTTCGCCTCTGGTCGACACGAGAGGAGCCGTCTGTTGATCTGCGCCAGCTGTGGTGGGGAAAACGAACCCGGACGCCGGTTCTGCGGTGATTGCGGCCGTCCGCTGACCCTTGCATGTCCGGCCTGTGGCGCCGCCAACTCGCCGCGGGTGCGCTTCTGCGGTGACTGTGGCGCGCCACTCGGGATTGCCACAGGTGCGGCACACGACTCTCCGGCAGAACCACCCGTCAGCGTGGCCTCGGCCGCACCGCTCACCGAGCGCCGCCACGTCTCGATCCTGTTCGCGGACCTGGTCGGTTTCACCACCCTCGCCGAAGCTCGCGACTCAGAGGAGGTTCGCGATCTGCTCACCCGGTACTTCGGTGCCTGCCAGACGGTGATCGGACGCTACGGCGGGGTCGTCGAGAAGTTCATCGGCGACGCGGTGATGGCGGTCTGGGGGACGCCGGTGGCGAAGGAGGACGACTCGGAACGGGCGGTCCGCGCCGCGCTCGAGATCGTCGACGCAGTGACGCAGCTCGGCATCGAGTTGGGTGCCCCGGAACTGCGTGCTCGAGCCGGAGTCCTCACCGGCGAGGCGACCGTCAACCTCGGCGCGACCGGACAGGGGATGGTCGCGGGTGACCTCGTGAATACGGCGTCGCGCGTGCAATCCGCCGCGGCGCCGGGCACGGTCCTTGTTGGCGATGCGACCAAGCGAGCAACGGATGCGGCGATCGAGTACCGGGATACCGGCCTGCACGAGCTCAAAGGAAAGGCCGAGCCGGTGCGGCTGTGGCAGGTCGGGCGGGTGGTCGCCGGCATCGGCGGGCTGATGAAGGCGGAGGGCCTCGAGCCCCCCTTCGTCGGCCGCGACCGTGAGCTCAAGCTGGTCAAGGATGTCTTTCTCGCCAGTGCCGACGACGGCAAGGCGCACCTCGTGCAGGTGACCGGGATCGCGGGGATCGGCAAGTCCCGCCTGAGCTGGGAATTCTTCAAATACATGGACGGTCTCCAGCGGACGTTCCGCTGGCACCGCGGTCGCTGCCTCTCGTACGGCGAGGGGGTCACCTACTGGGCGCTTGCCGAGATGGTGCGTGGACGGGCGGACATCCTCGAAGGCGAGGACCGGACGTCGGCGAGGAACAAGCTTCGCGCCGTAGTCGAGCGCACGGTCCCCGACCCTGCCGACCGCACGTTCGTCGAGCCCCGGCTTGCGCATCTCCTCGGGCTCGAGGAGCACGCCGCGTCCGACAAGTCCGACCTGTTCGCGGGCTGGCGGCTCTTCTTCGAGCGGCTCGCCGCAAGCGACCCGGTGATCATGGTCTTCGAGGATCTGCAGTGGGCCGATCCCTCGCTGCTCGATTTCATCGAATACCTGCTGAACTGGTCGCGCGCCTTTCCGATCTTCGTCATGACGCTGGCTCGCCCCGGCGACGAAGATGAGCGCGGGATCCAAACGCAACGCCACGTCGATCTCCCTGGAACCGCTGCCGGGACGCGCGATGGAACTGCTCCTGACCGGACTGGTTCCAGGGTTGCCCGCCGAGCTCACCGCGAAGATCCTGGAGCGAGCCGAAGGAGTGCCGCTCTACGCCGTCGAAACGGTACGCATGCTCCTGGACCGCAACCTCCTCGTCCCGGAAGGGTCCGCATATCGCCCAACCGGCCCGATCAAGGATCTGGAAGTCCCCGAAACGCTCCACGCGCTGATCGCCGCACGGCTCGACGGTCTCTCCGCGCCCGAGCGGCGGCTGATCCAGGAGGCTTCAGTGCTCGGGAAGACCTGCACCCCGGCCGGCCTGGCGGCAGTTTCCGGCCTTGCGGAGGCACAGATCGAGCCCATCCTGGCGGCGCTCGTCGCGAAGGAGGTCCTGACCGTCCAGGCCGATCCCCGCTCCCCGGAGCGCGGCCAGTACGCGTTCCTGCAGGACCTGGTCCGAACCGTTGCGTACGAGACGCTGCCGAAGAAGGACCGCAAGGCGATGCACCTCCGTGTCGCCGAGTTCCTGCAGCGGGCGTGGGGTGTGGACGAGGCAGAGCTTGTCGAGGTGGTCGCATCGCACCTGCTCGAGGCCCACAGCCTTGCGCCGGATGCGGAGGACGCACCCCTGATCCGCGAGCTCGCCTGCGGGATGCTGATCCGGGCCGGCGAGCGCGCCGCATCGCTTGCGGCACCGGCGGAGGCTCGAGCATATTTCGAGCGCGCGGCGGAGCTGACCACGGGGCCGACCGAGCGTGCGGCGTTGCTCGAACGCGCCGGCCGCATGGCGATCCAGATGGGTCACCTGGAACAGGCCGCGACGCTCCTGACCGAGGCGAAGCGGCTCTTCGAGGAGTCCGAACAGTCGCATCCGGCCGCACGGGTCGAGGCTGGATTGGCCGAGATCCATTTCGAGCAAGGTCACCTCGACCTCGCCATCGAGTTGGCACGGCGTGCCCATGACGTGCTCGCCGGCGACGAGCCGGATGCGGCTTTCGCTCTCGTGACGGGGCAGTTCGGACGGTTCCTGGCGCTGGCGGCGGAAGACGAGGCGAGTGCGGTGATCGACAAAGCGCTCACTCTTGCGCAGCAACTCCAACTCGCAGAGGTGTACTCGCAAGCGTTGAGCAGCAAGGCGGTGGCCATCGGGCGCGAGGGGCGGCTCGATGAGGCGGTGACACTGCTCCGACGGGCACTGGAGATCGCGATCGAAGGCGAGTTCACCAGCGCAACCTTTCGCGCCTGGAACAACCTTGCCGTCTACCTCCTGTACTCGGATCGCTACACAGAGGTCGTCGAGCTGACCGAGGCGATGCTGGAGCTTGCGCGGCGACAGGGAGACCGCACGAGCGAGTTGACGGCCATGCTCGGCGTCACCACACCGCTTGTGGCGCTCGGCCGCTGGGACGAGGCCGTCCGTTACGTCGAGGAGGCACAGACAGCCGAGGAGCTCGAAGCCCTCCAATGGGCGGCGGTCCGCACCATCGAATTGGTTGCGATCCACCTCAGGCGCGGCGACATGGACGCCGCACGCCGGGTGTTCGACGCGGCGAAGGCGCGTGCCGATGCCCACAACACCGAGATTCGCGTCCGTGTGGGCGCGGCCGAGGTGGAACTCCTCAACGCCGAAGGCAGACCGGCTGAGGCACTCGCACTGACGGAGCAACTCCTCGAAGCAATTCCAAAGCTGGGCCTGTCCGACCTCGGCATCAAACGCCTCATCGCCCATGGAGTTGGAGCCGCTCTCCAGCTTGGTCAGCTCGATGCCGCGGCGGCGATGCTGGCGACGGTTCGCCGGGCGAGACCCGGGATGGTGAGCCCTGAGCTCCGCGGCCACTGCGCACGGCTGGACGCCCGCCTGTCGGCGCTCCGCGGCGACAACGATGCCGTCGAGGCGGGATTCGAGACAGCGGTTGCGGCGTTCCGCGAGCTCGGCAGCCCGTTCGAGCAGGGGGTGGCTCTGTGCGAGCTCGCCGAATGGCTCGAAGGGCAGGGCCGTTCGGCCGAGGCCGCGGCCGTCGCGCTCGAGGCGCGCACATTGTTCGAACGACTCGGTGCGCGCCCATGGCTGGAACGAGTCCGACCGCTGCTCGCGGCGGACTCGTCATTCCCAGTTGCCACGGCGTCCAGCTGAGCGCGCACGACTGAACCGCCGGCACTCATCGCCCGGCACTCACGGAGGAGAGGACATGCCCAGAGACTGTGTGAACACCACCGCGGCTCCGATCTCGCCCGCGTACAGCCAGGCTGTGAAGGCTGCCGGGCTGGTCTTCGTCTCAGGCCAGGCCGGGATCGATCCCGCCACCGGTCACCTTGCCGGCGCCACCATCCAGGAGCAGACACGCCAGTGTCTGCGGAACGTGGCTGCGATTCTGGAGGCCGCCGGCAGCTCGCTCGACAAGATCGTCAGCGCCACCTTCATCCTTCGGCATCCCGAGGACTTTGCGGGGATGAACGAGGAGTGGCAGGCGTGGTTCCCGGTGGATCCCCCGGCCAGGCAGGGCGCCCAGCTTCCCATTGACGTGGAAGGGCTCCGGGTCTCGATCGCGGTCATCGCAGCCGAGTGATGCCGGGCCGCGGCGGTTGCGATTCGAACATCTGTTCGGTACACTGACCTCCCGCCGCAGCGCTCCCGCTCTTCCGTCCCAGGAGACGGCGGTCCTTCATCAGTGAGGAGCGATGCCCGATTCTCCTGTCCGCCGCTCTGGCGACTGTCCTCAGGCACTTCGGTGTAGCGGCCTGCCGGCAGAGGCAACTCGATGACCGAGCTGCTCGACGGCGTCATCGAAGTTCGCATCGGTACTGACGGACGGCCGGTTGCGATCCGGACCGGGTCGGTGTGGGGACGGGTGGCCGAGGTGGTGAACACCTGGCGCGTGGAGACCGACTGGTGGCGGATCCCGGTGGGTCGCGACTACGTGCGGTGTCTCCTCAATGACGGCGAGTGCATCGATCTCTACAGGGATCTCGGGACCGGCGAGTGGCATCGGGAGCGCCGCTATGACTGAACCGTGCGCCGCCCCTTCCTGGTGGCCGCCGGTGGAGGGGCACCGGCGGCCGGGAAAAGGGAGAAGCCTCATTTGGTGGTGGGCTGACCCGGCGAATAGTTACACAAATTTGTAGTAGTTGTCAAGCTGCCGATGCCCGGATTTGCCGAACTCGCCGCCCGTTCCCACTATTCCTTTCTGGAAGGAGCTTCCTCGCCCAAAGCGATGGTCCAGATCGCCGCGCGTCTCGGGATCTCGGCGCTCGGTCTCTGCGACCGCAACGGGCTGTATGGAGCGGTCGAGCTGATCCAGTCCGCGAAGGCTGCGGGCATCCACCCGATCATCGGCACGGAGCTCGAGCTCGCAGGCGGTTCACGAATCCGTCTGCTGGCCCGTAGCAGGACTGGATACCGCCAGCTCTGCCGGGCCGTGAGCGCTTCGCAGCTCGCCGGCGTGAAAGGTCAGCCGCGCCTGGAGATCAACGGGATCTCGCTGGGCGGACGCGCGAGTGCGATCGTCTCCCGCTCGCGGCGGCCAACGCTGCCGCCACCGGAACGTCCTGCAGCGCTGCGGCCGACGGCGGGACCGTTTCCGGAGGGGTGGCCGGGATTGCCGTCGACAACGTTGCTTGTCGAGAGCGAGCCGGCGCGTGTCGATCCGGTTGCGCTTGATGACTGCATCGCACTGATCGGCGGGCCGCGCAGTGCTGTTGTCGATGTGCTGGTCCACGGTGATCGACGCGAGGCGCTGCGTCATGCGCAACTGGTGCGGGAGTGCTTCGGACGCGAGCGCACGGCGATGCTGGTGAGCAATCACCTGCATCCCGCAGATCGCTGGCTGGTTGCGGAATGCGCGGCGATTGCGCAGGCAGCGGACATCCCGCTCGTGGCGAGCGCAACGCCGGACCATGCCACGGCAGACGACAAACCGCTGCTCGATGTGCTGACGGCAATCCGTCATCGCACGACTCTCGACCAGGCTGCGGCGCACGGCCTGCTCCTGCCCAACAGCGAGCACCGGCTCCATGGTGAGGCGGAGCTTCGTGCGTTGCTTCCCGGCCTCCCTGAGGCGTTCGACAACGCGGCGCGCATCGCCGCCGCGTGTGAGGTGTCACTCGACTTCAGCGACGTGCGCTTTCCGGGTTTCCCCGTGCCGGCGGGGGAGACGCCGTTCTCCGTGCTCTACGGACTCTGTCAGGAGGCCGTGCAGCGCAAGTACCACCCCATGACTCGCGCTGTCGCCGCGCGCCTGCAGCGCGAGCTCGATGTCATCGAGAAGACGCATCTCGCCGAGTTCTTCCTGATCACCTGGGACATCATGAAGTTCGCCCGTGAGCACGGCATCCCAGGACAGGGACGCGGCAGCGCGGCGGACTCGATCGTCGCCTACCTGCTCGGCATCACGCGTGTCGATCCCGTCGCGCACGACCTGCTCTTCGAGCGTTTTCTCCACGAAGACCACCAGGGCACGCCCGATATCGACATCGATTTCTCCACCGACCACCGCGAGCAGGTGCTCCAGTACGTCTATGAGAAGTACGGCCCCGATCGCACCGGGATGGTGGCCAACGTCGTGACCTTCCGGCCCCGCATGGCGATCCGCCAGGTGGGCGCCGCCATGGGCTTTCCGGAAACCGTGGTCGACAAGCTCAGCACGCACACCGACAGCTGGTACCTCGCCGATATGGAGACAGTGCTGACATCGAGTGGTACACGCACCACGAGGCCGGGTGACGTCGCGGGGGGGCGCCGGCCCGGCGTGTTCACGGAAGCTGGGACGGAGGGGCCCCCGCGGCGGCAGGACCCGGCCGTCGATGTGTCAAACCACGCGTGGCAGCAATTCGTCGAAGTCCTTCGCCGCATCGAGGGGACGCCTCGACATCTGAGCATTCATGTCGGCGGGATGCTCGTGACGGGGGAACCGCTCGTCGATGTTGTGCCGGTGGAGCGCGCGACGATGCCGGGGCGAGTCGTCGTGCAATTCGACAAGGACGACGTGGAGGATCTCGGGCTCATCAAGATGGATCTGCTCGGGCTGCGCACGCTGTCGGCGGTGGCGGAGTGCCTCGACCTCATCGAGCAGACCACCGGACAGCGACCCGACCTCGACACGTTGCCGCTCGACGACCAGCGTGTGTTCGACGTGATCTGCAAGGTGGACACCATCGGGCTCTTCCAGATCGAATCGCGCGCGCAGCAGCAATCGCTCTGGCAGTCACAGCCGCGCTGTTTCAACGATCTGATCGTGCAGGTGGCGATCATCCGTCCCGGTCCGATCCAGGGCGACGCGGTCCATCCGTATCTCCGCCGCCGTCAGGGGCTCGAGCCGGTGACCTACCTGCATCCCAAGTTGGAGCCGATCCTGGCAGAAACATGCGGCGTCGTCCTGTACCAGGAGCAGATCCTGCGCATCGTCATGGAGCTCGCCGCATACACCGCCGGTGAAGCGGATCGATTCCGGCGGGCGATGAGCCGGCACCGTTCGCGGGTGGAGATGGAGGAGCTGCGAGACGGCTTCATCCGGCGCTGCATCGAGCACGACGTCACTGAGGAGGTGGCGCAACAGATCTTCAAGAGCGTCGCCGGTTTTGCGGAGTTCGGGTTCTGCAAATCGCACGCCGCGGCGTTCGCGCGCACCGCGTATGAGACGGCGTGGCTGCGCATGACCTATCCCGCGCACTACACGTGCGCGCTGCTCAACGCGCAGCCGATGGGTTTCTACCATCCGTCGGTGCTCGTCGATGACGCCAAGCGGCACGGCGTCAAGGTCCTGCCGGTCGACGTCACCAGGAGCCGTGCACGCTGCCTGGTGGAGGCGACCGGCGCGGCCGGCTTCGGGATACGGCTCGGATTCGCATACGTGCGCGGGCTGGGACCCACGGCACGCGCAGCGTGCGACGACGCGGTGGTCGCCGGAGCGAACACATCGGTGGCCGCGTTCTGGCGGCACACGCTCCTGCCCCGGGTGGCGATGGAGAACCTCATCCGTGTGGGCGCCTTCGACGCCGTCGCCGGCGGGCAGTCGCGCCGCCAGCTGCTCTGGACCCTGAAGGAGACCGAGGAGTCACTGCCGCCGCGAAAACGACGCAGGGCAACCATCGCGCCGGCCGAGCAGACGGTGATCGCTGCCGCCGTGGTGACCGGTCCACCACGGGGCAGTGGTGCGGTTGCCGGCAACCGGCTTGGCGATGCGCCGCATACCCCGCACGATCCGAGCAGCGATCCGGCGCCACCGCTCGTATCGCTGCCGGCGCCGCCGCCGATCCTGCCCGAGATGGACGAGCGCACCCGCGTGAACACCGAGTACGCGATCACCGAGGTGAGCACCGGGCCTCACCTGGTCTCATTCATGCGCGAGCGGCTCAACGCACTCGGCTGCGTCCCACTCGCGAAGGTGCGCGACATGGTGGACGGCACGCGGATCCGCGTCGCTGGGTTGGTGATCACACGCCAGCAGCCGTCGACAGCCCGAGGATTCCGGTTCTTCACCCTCGCGGACGAGGACGCCAACCTCGACCTGGTGTTCCGCCCAGCGGTGGTGCAGCGGACCCTCGAGGTGGCGCGGCATCCGCTGCTCATGGTCGACGGCAGGCTGCAGGTCGAGCTGGGCAGGGTCAACGTGGTCGTTGAGCGGGTGACCGCGCTCACGCCGGACGGCGACCCGATCGACCGCCCGGGACCGGTCCCCGAGAGCGGATTCCGCGGATCGCACGACTACCGCTGACGCAAGCAACGTCACCACACCCCGTGACACATCCGTGACACTCCGGCAGCAGTGCCCTGACATCACCCGTGCTGTGCGGGACACCCGTCATAGGCTGCTCGCATCTCGTTTGCTACGCCGCGCGCCGTGCGGGATGGGAAGACATGACCGAGCACACCTCAGAGAGCGGCGAAACGCCCCTCTCGTTCAAGAAGGTCGCGGACCCAGCGCACTTCGAACGCGCCCCGATGGCGAAGCAGCCGTCGCTCGACGCCGGCGATCCGAACCTTGCCTTCGAGGCCGCTCCGCGTGTGGCCCTGCCACGTCCCACAACGCCTGATCCCCGCACGCCGGCATCGCCACCAACGCCCACTGCAACCATCCCAGCAGCGCCGCCGCTCGCACCCGCGCCGAGATCGCCGGCATTCGAGGCGGTCCCCGCCTCACTCGGTGTCGCCCAGCAGCGACTGTCGACACCGACGATCGGCGTCCGCCCCGAACCGCTCGAGCAGGCCGGCCCGGTGAGCCCCGGTGGCAACGGCTGGAACATCCGCGGGCGCGATGAGACGGCTGCCCTGAATCGCGGGAAGGCCGAAGGGCTCGACGCCGCGTGGGGGACGAGGACCCTTCCGAATGCGGACCGCGACCGCTCCGCCTGGGCCGTTCCCGAGGCGCCCCGCAGCCGCAAGCTCTCTGGCAAAGGCATGCTCGGTATCGGACTCACCGCGATCCTCGTGGCGCTCCTCGGGTTCGCCGGCTACGAGTGGTTCACCGGCCGCAACCACCCGGATCACACCATCACCACACCAACCGCCGTCGGCGCGCTGACCGCCATCCACACGCCCGCCACAGCTGCCGTGACGCAGCAGATGCAGCAGGTGATGCAGGAGGACGGCGCCACCCGCGTCGTCAGTGGCGTCTACGGCAAGGCCGGGCGCGCGATGCTCGTCGTGCTCCTGGCGCAGGGGCCGAACATCGAGAGCAGCACCACGCAGTTCTTCAACGACTTCACGACCGGGCTGAAGACACAGGGTGTCACCGTCATCAGCAGCAAGACGGTCAACAAAGCGACCGACGGCAGCGACTTCATCTGCTCACCGGCCACCGGCCCGGCGCCGCTCACCTCGATCTCGCTCTGCGGCTGGGATGACGGCGACACCATCGAACTCGTCCTCGACGTGACCAGCGACACGGTCACCACGACCCTGAGCGAAGCGACAGCCGCGAGAACCGCCGGCGAGCACTGAGCGTCGCCCTCGGCGCGAACCGGCGCTGCGTGCAGGGCGACTAGCATGCAAAGGTGATCTCCGAGCGCGGCCTCTCCGATCGGCTCGCCGGCATCGCCGACCGCAGACGGATTGCCGTCATCCAGGTCCGTGGCGCGATCGGTGGCGCTGCGCGCACCGATGACCTCATCCGGACGATCGGTCAGGCGCGCCGCAACCCGAGGATCCGCGCGGTCCTGCTCGAGATCGACTCGCCCGGTGGCACAGCGATCGCGTCCGAGCAGCTCTACGTCGCTGTTCGGCGGCTCGCTGCCGGCAAGCCCGTGGTGGCGTGGATCAAGGGCGTCGGCGCCTCAGGCGCGTACTTCCTCGCCTGCGCGGCAACGCGGATCATCGCGTTTCCGAGCGCGCTTGTCGGGTCGATCGGCGTGATCAGCGTCCGCCCCGTCGTGGTGGACGCGCTCCGGCGCGCCGGTGCGCGCATGGTGGTGACGAAGACGGGTCCCTTCAAGGACCTTGGCGCTCCGTGGCGCGAACCGACTGAGGAGGACGAGCAGCACGAGCGCGACCTCGTCGATGCAATCTTCAAGCGATTCACCGGCGCGGTTCGCGCTGCTCGCGGCTATGACGACGACGCGCTGGCTCGGGTGACGACCGGCGACGTCTGGCTCGGCACGCGCGCGGTGGAGCTCGGGTTGATCGACGGTCTCGCCGACGATGAGGACACGGCGCTCGAGGCTGCACAGGATCTCGCGGCGCTCCCGCATCACCTGACCGTGCGGATGGGTGGCCGGCGATCGGTGCTGCAGCGTCTCGGCGTCCCGGGCGCCGGTATGGGACCGCCCGGCGAACGCTGGCTCGTCGAGATGGAGAGCTGGCTCGGCACTCCCCGGCTTCGCGCCTGAGGGAGCAGCCGCTTCCGACTACTGACTCGTCGTGCGCCTGCGGTCGAGTGTGAAGAGCACCACCACCGCGATGATCAGGAGCACGGCAAGCACCCCGATGATCGCCAGCCCGGGAATGCCCCCGCCCGACGCCGGTGGAGTCGTCGATGTGCCGCCCGGCTCGACGATGGCGAACTCACCCAGCTGAGTCGAGGTGACCTCAAAGGTGTTGCCGCAGCCGGCGTTGAGCGTCGAGAGCGGCTTCCATGACGTGCCGTTGAACCGATCGATGGTCGGCGCCGGGACCGAGGTCAAGCCGCGAAGGATCACGAACACCGCAAGCGATGGAGACAGCGGTTCGAGCTCGGTCCCGGAGGCGTTGACGACAGAGAACTTGTAGACGTTGCCCTGGATCATCCCGTTCGTCGGTTTGGCTGCCGGCGCGGGGACCGGGGTGATGGTGATCGTGACCGGCGTCGAGTTCACGAACGTCCCGGATTCGACGAGGATCTGTGCTTGCGGAGGGGTCTCGGTCGTGTTCACTCCGGCTGCGGGGAAGGAGCTGGCTTCCGGGAACGTCTGCGTGACCCCTTTCGCAGGCGGGCTGCTGCTCAGCGTCACGTACGGGTCGGCGATGCACTGCCCGTCGTAGATGGGCGGCGATCCGGACGGCAGGAATCGCCAGACCAGCGTGAGTGCCATCACCGCCACGACCACCACGGCCCAGCCGCGACGAGCGGTCACAGCAGCCACCCGCCCGCGAGGTCGGCGATCACATGCGCAACGGCCGGAGCCAGCACACCGCCGCTCACGATCCGGAGCCCACCAAGGAGCAGGCCGGCCGCCAGGTCGAGCGGCAAGGAGCCGATGCCGTAGAGGGGAACGTGCATGGCGGCGAACAGGATCGTCGTCGCGATCAGGGCTCCGGCGTCACCCGACCAGGTGCGGACGGCGTTGAAGAGCGCGCCCCGAATGGCCACCTCCTCGACCACCGCAACAAGGGTGACCACGGGTGTCCAGAGCGCGAGCCCCGAATTCAACGGCGCAATATGAATGCCGGGTCCGCTATGCGAGAGGACCCAGGCGCCGACGAGCGCCGCCCCGCCCAATGCCCCGATCGCGACGGCTGCGATGCGCGGCCGCCCGGGACGCCATCCGGCGGCTGCGGCCACGACCAGCAGCGCGACAGCGAACACCACCCCGGCGGGCATCGAGGCTGCGGTGTCAGGTGCCCCGACTGCGAAACGAAGTGTCGCGGCGGCAAGGATCCCCGCGAGGCACAGCACCGCGCTTCTCGCTCCCTGGCTGCGAAGCCCGGCCACGATCCCCACCGGCAACGAACGCCCCCGCCGACGTCGGAACTACCTCGCCGGTCCGGGCGCCGCTCGCGCCGGGGCAACCTCGGGTCGTTCCTGCTGCTCGCTCGATGCTGCGGTGAGCAGCGGTTCAATCGCTGCCACCGCGAGCGTCGCGGTCTCGAGCGCCGCGGCCTCGAACCCTCCAGGGGCGAAACGCTCGCAGACGACGACGGCGACGACACGGTCATCACGAACGACGGGGAGCAGCATCCGCGACGCGGTCTCGATGTTGGACCTGCGCTGCGCGCGATACGACGCGGCCTCTGTGAAGAGCACCGGCCGGCGGTGGGCGATCACATGCGCGAGCAACCCCTCGGGCAAGCCGGAGGACGCATCGCCTCGTGCCGGCAGGAGATACGCGCGATCCGCTCCCACCTCATCCGCGAGCCGGCCAAGCCCGCCCTGCACGCCGTGGTCGACTGCGATCGAGGCCCACTTCGACGGGCTGTGATGCAGGTGCGCTCGGTTCACGAGACCGTTCAAGAGCATCGCCACCACGGCTGCGGCGAGGCCTGCGAGCACACCTGGGACGCCGATGTCGACGAGCACGGCGAAGGCGCAGAACATGACGCACCCGCTCAGGAGCGCGAACTCCAGGTAATGACGCGATCCCTGCCCACCGCGGCGCTGATCACCGAAGGTGAGGCGCCAGTTCAATGCGGTGTTCCATGCGGCGCTCAACACAAAGGCGGGGATGAACGCGAGCAGCGGGTTGAGGCCGGCGACGGAGAGGATCGCCAGGACCGGGATGAACACGCACAAGCCGCTGAAGCCGACGAGCCCGAATTTCCACACGCGGGCCGAGCCCGGGACGTCGAAGAACAGCGACCGGAGGTGGCGCAGGTACAGGAGTCCCTGCTTGGCGGTCGCCTTGCTCACTCCCTCGGCGCGCTCGGCCTGTGTCACCGGCACATCGACCACGCGCAGATCCGGAACGCAGACGAGCAGCTCCAGGAGGACCTTGAAACCGACCGGACGGAACTCGATGCCATCGATGAGCGCGCGCCGGCAGAGGAAATAACCGGACAGCGGGTCCGACGTCTCCCGCGCCTCTTTGAAGAGCAGCCGGGCCAGCGCGGTGGCTTCGCGGCTGACGAGCCTGCGAACAGGCGTGCCGAGACCCTCATGGCTGCCGCCCGGGGCGTACCGGCTGGCCACCACGAGGTCGGCGCCGCGCTCGGCCTCGATGAGCAGCGACGGGATCAGCTCCGGCGGGTGCTGGAGGTCGGCGTCCATGACGCAGACATAGCGGCCGCGAGCCATGCGAAGGCCGGCGACAACAGCGGTGCTCAACCCTCCCGAGCGGTCGGCTCCCTGGCGCAGCAGGCAGCGGACGTTGGCGTTCGCGCTCGCCAGCTCGAGGAGGAGATCGCCGGTGTTGTCATCGCTGTCATCGACGAAGCAGATCTCGAACGGGGTGGTGGACAGCGCCGCGGTGACCCGGTCCACCAGGGGCTGGACGTTGTTCGCCTCGTTGCGCGTCGGGATGACGAGGCTGACGACTGGCGCGCCGCCGCGCGGCCGTTCAGGTGTCACCGGGACAGGATAAGCGCGGATCCCCGGGGCGGTTCGCTTGTGACTGATCGGTGTCGGCCGGTCAGCCGTGCTGCGGACCGACGTGCCAGATGAGGAATCCGCCGGCCGTGGTCGGCTGCGCGCCGAACACGACGTCGAAGAGCAGGGTAGTTCCGGGGCTTGCGTCGCTCCCGACCACGACGTCGTCGACGCCGAGGGCGAGAAGCGAGGTGAGGATCACGGTGACGTCCTCCTGCGAGACGTGCACGAGCGGTTGTGAATAAGAAGTGTCGTACGACGCCGCGATCGAGTGGATCATCTCCTGGAGCGCTTCGACTCCAGGCGCGTACGGCCCGATGATGTAGCCGCCGATCAAGCGGAATGCGAAGTTGGAGCTGACCTGCCACGCCATCGCGTGTGAGTAGTCGTTGCTCGGGAATGGCTCGAAGAGCACGGTCTCGCCCGGTCCTATCGGAGCAGGGCTGGTGGACGCGAACGCCGCCGGGGTCGTGATGGACGTTGTCGGCGCCGGCGCGGTAGGCACCAGCGGCAGCAGCACGATCACCGCCACCGCGAGGTTCAGCAGCGGACTCCGGCGAAGGATCCACAGCAGCCGAAGCGTGAACGCGACGATGATCGCTGCCGCGAGATCGACGTACACCATCATGCGATTGGGGAGGATGTCGTCGAGCACCGGGAGGTGCGCCGGGATCCACCACGGCAGGGGTACTGCTGTCAGCACGTGTTTGTCGATGTTGATGTGCGGACCCAACGAGAGCACCGCGACGATGAGCGCCATCACGCCCGCAGCCCTGATCACTGGGACGCGCCAGAAGCGCACCGTCGCAAGAACCAGCAGCAGGATGAGTGGAATCCCGAGGTACGCGTCCCATTCAGACGCGTTGCCGCTGAAATGTGAGGACACGTTGAGCGCCGCCTGTGGGCTGATCAACTGCGCAACCGTCGGCACGATGAAGTTGACGGGATCCGAGACGTAGATATCCGTGCCGTGGAGCGCGCCGGGTGTCACCACGTGGTCTGCGCCGAAGAGCTGCAACCACGCCGGGAACGCGAGCAACACCACTGCAGGTGCTCCGGCCCATGCGATGGAGCGTGCGACGTATGGGAGGTGCGCGCGAACCACGTCGCGATGCGTGACGGCCAGCACCACCGCAAGGATCGCGCCGACGATCACCTCGGTGAGCAGGAACTCCTGCGCGATGAAGAACTGCACGATGGCGAGCAACGCCGCCAGCAGCCCCACCGTGCGCGGCTTCAATCGCTGGCGCACGAGGATCTCGTCTGCAAGCATCAGCGCGAGTGGCGGCGTCACGCCCGCAAGGACCAGGTTGTAGTGGCCGAGGAGCTGGCCGGTCATGTACGGGGAGAACCCGTAGAGCAACCCGCCGACCGCAGGTGCGACAACACCGCCTGGTATCCAGCGCCGGATGACGAGAAACGCGAAGAACGACGCGAGCGCAAGGCTCAGCGTGACGACGAGGTCGTAGGTGACCGTCGTCCCGAACAGCGCTGTGACCGGCCAGAGCACCGTCACCACAAGGGCGGTCGGTGTGCTCCAGAGAATGTCGGTGCCGGTGGGCTGATTGAGGAAATGCGTGAACAGCGGATCCAGCCCGTGGCTGATGGCGTATGGCACCCATGCGATGCCCCACATCTGCTGAATCGGATCCGGTCCCTGACCGACGTATGTGGTTGCCGGCGCGATCCACGCCTTGATGCACAGCAGGACCGCGAGCAGGAGATACACCACCCCGACCGTCGCCGGGATCACACCGCGCCGGCGCCAGAGCGCCTTGAGAGACGTTGCGCCGGCCCTCAGATGCTCGCGAGGCTGAGCACTGCGATCAGGATGAAGAGCAGCACCGCGTCAGGGAGCATCGCGAGCGCCACCGCAACAAATGGGCTGACGTCGAACACCGCGAGCACGGCGAGCGTTGTGAGCACCAGGAACCAGCCGAGCAGCGGCAACGTCAGCCAGGCGACCACGTACTCGGCCCCGCTGTTGGCGCCGAATGCGGACTCGATCACCGCGAGGATCGCGTACGCGATCCACGGGATGAACGTGAAGCCGCTCACCGCGAGGTACTGGCGCCACCGACCGGCTTGTCTTGCGAGGCCGGCAGTCGCATCGATGATCAACGCGGCGGCTCCCCAGTACACGAGGAAGAGCAGGGGCAGCAACAGCGAAGCCACCGTTCCCGAGCCGCCGCCACCGGCGAGCTGGTTGGCGAGAAGCCCGAGGACGAGGGACACGATCGCACTGCCCAGAACCGCGGCAAACCCGAATGCGATTCGCGGCGAGGCCGCCAGGGCGGCGAAGGTGCTTCTCGGCCGCAGGATGACCCCGATCACCGTCACGGGCACCACGGTAGACGAAGGAACTGCGCTGTGACGTTCTGCCTGGCACTGGCGCCCCGCCCTGCTATACTTGCTTAGGTCAATCTGACCTTTATCCACAAACCCCATGCACTTGGGGGACAGGTGGCGGGTGATCACAGCTGAGCGGGACGTAGCGACTGAGGACCGGGCCAGGCTTCTGGACCGGATCGAGCGGTTGCGGCACGAGCGGAACGCGGTGATCCTGGCGCACAACTACCAGCGCCCCGAAGTGCAGGACATCGCCGACTTCGTGGGTGATTCGCTCGGGCTGTCGCAGCAGGCCGCCGCCACCGACGCGGACGTCATCGTCTTTTGCGGCGTCCACTTCATGGCAGAGACCGCCGCGATCCTGTCTCCGCAGAAGACGGTCCTCCTGCCCGACCTGGAAGCAGGATGCTCGCTGGCGGCCACCATCGACGCCGATCAGCTGCGCGCCTGGAAGGCGCAGTACCCCGGCGCCGTGGTGGTGTCGTACGTCAACACCACGGCCGAGGTGAAGGCGCTCTCCGATTACTGCTGCACGTCGTCCAATGCGGAGGCGGTGATCCGCTCGATCCCGTCCGATCGCGAGATCCTCTTCTGTCCGGACATGTTCCTGGGCGCCCACCTCGAGCGGGTCACCGGCCGCAAGCTGCACGTGTGGATGGGCGAATGCCACGTCCACGCCGGGATCGTTCCGGACCGCCTGGACGCGATGCGCCGTGAACACCCGGACGCGGAGTTGCTCATCCATCCCGAGTGCGGCTGCACGTCCTCGACGCTCTACCGCATGTCGTCCGGCGATATCGCGGGTCCGGCGACCGTGGTCACGTCCACAGAGGGAATGGTCCGGCGCGCGGCCGAGTCGCCCGCGTCGACCTTCATCGTCGCGACCGAGGTGGGGATCCTCCACCGCATGCAGGAGCAGTCGCCGGCGAAGCGGTTCCTCGCCGCCTCGGAAGCCGCGGTGTGCCCTTACATGAAGAAGATCACGCTCGAGAAGGTCGCCAGGTCGCTCGAGCGCATGGCACCTCGGGTCGAGGTGGATCCGGCGATTGCGGCCGAGGCGCGGGGCGCCATCGATCGGATGCTGGCGATCGCCCCGTCGGGCGCTTCCCGAGTCTCCACAGCGGCCTGAGCCTCAGCACGTCCGCGGGGCTGATGCCTATGTCAGCATCCCTCGCGTGAGTGCGTTCCCCCCGGCCTCGCGGTACCGGATCCTGGATTCTGCGACCGCAAACGGGCAAAAAAAGACCGGAGGGGGAACCCTCCGGCCTTTCAGGAAGGGAATGAGTTTCAAATATGGCAGCCCAAGGACTGCGGCCTTGACTGTACCCCTCGGCTCTCAGGATAGCAGTAAAGGAACCTCCAATTCTTGTAAATAGATGTCAACGGAAGTCTTGAACTCAGAGCCTACCAGACCTGAGTCCGACGGCGGCCCGCCGATCGTCAGAGCCGGCCTCCGGGGCTTTCTTGATCTCACGCGCTTCGACGTCATCGCGGTCATCGTCCTCGTGCTGGTCGCCTTCGGGCTCCGGTTCGCGAGCCCGATCTTCCCGGATTTTCTCAGCGGCAGCGGCACCATCAGCGCGCTCGGGGAGGGCTACCCGACCACGAGCGGGTCCAGCGCGGAGTGCACCCCCGTGCCGGTCGGGCCACCGGGGGTGGTGAACGGGGTCAAGGTCAACCACGTCGATGTGAACGTCTGCGGCTACGTCTTCGACGAGATCTACTTCCCGGTGGACGCCGCCAAGGATCTCCGCCAGCCGGCCGAGTCGTACTTCGACCCCGAGCCGCCGCTGGCAAAGCTGCTCATGGCGCCGCCGATCGCGTTCTTCGGGTTCAACAGCTGGAGCTGGCGGCTCAGCACGACGATCTTCGGCAGCCTTTTGGTCGGGATGATGTACCTGGTGGCGCTGCGGCTCCGCCGCGACCGCTTCTTCGCCACCATCGCAGCCCTGTTCATCTGTTTTGACGGGCTGGCGTTTGTGGAGTCGCGTACCGGCGTCATCGACATCATCGCGATCTTCTTCGTGGCGCTCTTCTATTACGTCTTCTTATTGCACTGGCAGGCGCGGACTCGGGCGCAGTGGCGCACAACGCTGTACGTCATGGCCGGCGTCGGCGGTCTCGCGTTTGCGGCGAAGCTCACCGCTCTGGCACCACTCGTCGTCGCCGGCGGGTTGATCGTGATGCGCGGCGCCTCGCCGTACCTCGCCGGGTTCATCCCGTGGTTGCGCCGCATCGCCGGGCCGGGCCGTGCGGAATCGATCATGTGGCGGCACGCTGCGGGTCCGCGCGCGATTCTCCATTACGCGCTCGCGGGGATCATCGCGCTGGCGATCTTCGGTGCGTCGTTCTCGCGCTACGAGACGATCCAGCACACCGACGTGTACTTCTTCACCGGGTGCAATCCCGCGGTCTCCGGTCTGCCCGGGACGCCGAAGATTCTCAACGTCCCGGTGGTGAAGGTGGGTTCGCTGACGCTGCCGAACCCGATCGAAGGGATCGACAACATCGTGCAGCAGACAGCCGCATCACTTCGGTATCACGCCGAGGAATGCCACAGCCATCCGTACTCGTCGCTGTGGCTCACCTGGCCGATCATGGAGCACCCGGTGCTCTTCTATGCGTCATCGGCGCCCAACAACGGGGCGGTGGCGGAGATCACCGACATGGGCAATCCCGCGATCTGGTGGATCGGTATTCTCGCGCTGCTGTTCTGCGTGTGGCGCTTGACGCGCGGGCCGAACTGGTGGCGATTGCTCGTCGCACTCATCGGACTGGGATCGCTCGTCGCGATGATCATCATCTATCAGTCCGCCGTCCGGTTTCACAACCCCACCAACTTCAACACGTCGTACACGGCTGCCCAGTTCACCGCGCTCTTCCATATGGATCCGTCATCGCAGTATGAGATCGCGCGCACGTATCCGGGCTTCTGGTTCGTGATCGCGTTCCTCGGCATGGTGCTGTTCGCCGCGCTGGTAACAGTGTCGGCCGTGATCTCCCGTCGCTTTGTGCCGGCGTTCATCATTCTCGGGTACGTCGCCTCGTGGATGATGTGGGTTCCGGGCAACGAGCGACGCGTGCTCTTCTTCTATCACGCGCTCGGCATGCTGCTCTTCACCGCGCTCGCCCTCGCGTATGCGCTCACGGCAATCCGGCGTATCCGCATCCCGTTCGGCGGTAGAGAGGTGTCGCTCGCGCCGGTCGCATACGCCGTCATCGCGAGCGTGCTTGCGGCGTTCATCTTCTTCTACCCGATCTGGACCGCGATGCCGCAGAGCTCCGCAGACCAGCAGATGAGGGTCTGGGTCGACGTCGGGTGACAGCCTTTCTCGTCATCCTCGACGCCGCCTTCACGCTCGCGGCCGGAGCGGCGTTGGTGGGGCTCGTCAGGACACACCTCACACTCCTCGAGCGCGTGACGGTCGGTCTGACCAGCGGCCTCATCATCGGCACGGCATTGACGTATGGGCTCTCGCTGCTCTTCGGGCTCAACAGGGCAACGGTCCTGCTCGGCCCTGCACTCACACTGGCCGGCGCGCTTGCGATCTCGCTGCTGACGGTCAATCCACGAGCGACGTGGCACGCGTCCTGGGTTGAGGCTCGCGACCGCTGGGCGGCGCACACGCCGTGGTTCTCAATCGTTGCGCTCGTGGGCGGGACGCTCGCGGTTGTCGCGATATTCGGTCACACCGTGTACACGGACGCGGGTGGGCTCGAGGCGGGATACCCAACGGTCTGGGCGGACTGGTCGCAGCACCTGACGACGGCGGCGAGCTTTGCATCGGGCGCAAACATCCCGCCGGTGAATCCGCTGTTCAGTGGCACCACGTTGCTCTATCCGTTCCTGCCCGACTTTCACGCAGCAACGTTGATGGCGCTCGGCCTGGCACCCGGCCTCGCGCTTGCGATTCCCGGCGGACTCCTGATGGTGGTCATCGGTCTGCTCGTCGTCGCCCTCGGCCGGCGCCTCGGGCTCGGGACCGGTGCAGGCGTGATCGCGCTGCTCATCTGCTTCATCGGCGGCGGCCTCGGATTCATCGGCGCATTTGCCGACGCGTGCACGAGTCACGGATACACCGCGACGGAGTGCACGCTGCAGTACGTGGTGACGCATCCAGGCACCGGCGTGTCCATCGTCGGCTGGACGTTGCACGACCTTCCCGGAACCATCGCCGCGCAACCGCGCGCGTATGACGGCCTGCCATCGGACGGTGGCACGCCGCCACTGCCCGACATGGAGTGGTACACGCCGCTCATGGCGTGGTGGCTGCCGCAACGCACGCTGCTCTTCGGGTTCGCCGCCGCGGTCTCTGTCCTCGTGCTCGTGCTCGCAGGCGCGTCATCCCACGGGCGGACGTGGGAGCCGTTTGTGCTCGCAGGCGTGTTGATCGGATTGCTGCCGATCGTCCACGTCCAGACGCTGATCGCGCTGTCGATCCTGCTGTTCGTGCTGCTCTGGCGGCGGCGACGGCGCGAGTGGTGGGCGTTGCTCGGCGTCGCGGTCGTGCTCGGCGGCATACGGCTCGGGCAGCTCGTCCTCTCGCAGCACGGCGCCGCGGTGACTCCGTACGGCACGAATGTCTATCCATATCTGGAACCGGGGTGGCTGGCCAACGCCGGCAGCTCAGCCGACCCGAGCGGTCGCCTCGCGCTCTCCGTCGGCAATCTCTTCAGCGGCGCCCTCCAGGCGATCGGGATGGTCGGCACGCCGCAGTGGTGGGGATTCTGGCTTGCCAACCTCGGCATCGCCGTACCCCTGCTCGCGTTCATCGCGATCGCGGCCGGCATCCGGCTCCTCAACGGCAGGGTCGGACGGGTGGTGACGGCGGCGCTTCCGGTGCCACTGCTCGAGCTCGCGCTCGGGGGATTGATCATCTTCGCCGCCTGCAACCTCGTCGTCTTCCAGTCGTGGAACTGGGACAACACCAAGCTGCTCGTGTACTGGTACCTGGTGATCGCGCTGCTCATCGGCGCGGTGGCTGCCAACTGGTGGCGGCGAGTTTGGCCGCGGGTGGCGGCAATCCTGCTCGTCGCACCGGTCCTGCTGACCGGCGCGCTCGTCGTGCTGCGTCTCCTGCCGTGGACACCGCCGCAGGACAGCATCACGGGTCCGTACACAATCGCGAACACGCAGGAACTGCAGCTTGCATCGACAATCGACCGCGTGACTCCCAAGGGCTCTGTGTTCCTGACGTTCGGCCGGCCCAATGACCCAGTGCTCACCGTTGCCGGCCGCATCGGGGTGATGGGATACGGCGGGTGGCTCTGGAGCTACGGCATCAGCTTCGAGACCCGCTTCAAGGATGTGCAGACCATGTACACGGGGTGCGCCGCAGATCCTGCCACGTGTCCTGTGTTCGGCCTGCTGCGCAAGTACGACATCAGCTACGTGGAGATCGACGACCGCCTCACGGATCCTGGTGCGATCGATGCCCAGGAGGGCGTCACGTGGTGGGCGGATCAGGGGCTTCCCGTCGTTGCCCGCACCGACCACATCACCATCTACGACGTCCGCGGCAAAGGCTGACGTGACCACCGGCGGCGTTGCGGCAGCGGGCGTCCATCCATCGATCAGCGCTGTGCTTCCCGCGTACAACGAAGAGGCGGTGATCGCCGAGACCGTCGCACGCACCGATCGCGCGCTCACCGCTCTCGGCATCGCCGACTTCGAGATCCTCGTCGTGGATGACGGCAGCAGCGATGCGACGGCCGCACGCGCATCGAGCGCCGGCGCGCACGTCCGCGTGGTGTCGCATTCACGCAACCGCGGCTACGGCGCCGCCCTGCGCACCGGATTCGATGCGGCGACACGTGAGGCGGTGTTCCTCATGGACAGTGACGGGCAGTTCGATCCGGTCGAGATCTCGCGGCTGCTCGCGCTCTATGGACCCGACCGTGTCATCTGTGGATACCGGATCCGGCGCAAGGACACATGGGTGCGGCGCCTGTACCACAAGGCGTTCTTCGGGCTGGTCCGGCTCGCCTTCGGCCCAACCGCGCGCGACGTCAACTGCGCGTTCAAGCTCTTCCCGCGCGCGGTTGGGCAGGGGCTGTATGCGGATGGCGCGCTCGTGTCCACCGAGCTCCTGGTGCGTGCGCGCCGGCGTGGATACCGGCTGATGGACGTCGGCGTGCATCACTATCCACGCACCACCGGCCGTGCCACCGGCGCCGACGTGCGTGTGGTGTTGCGTGCCTTTCGCGAGCTCTGGCAGCTGCGCAACGACCCATCGATGCTCGACGGGCTCGAACCGCCCGCGTGAGTCGCCGGCTGGCATCGTCGTCGTGGGGCACGGCGCTCGCCGCGGTTGCGGTGTCGCGGCTCCTCTGGCTCGGCGTCTTCGTCGCAGTGCTCGCCATCGACTACCCGTCAACGCCGATCCTGACCGGCCTTCGCGATCACCTCGTGGCGTGGGACGCGATCAGCTACCTGTCGATCGCCGCACACGGATACCCGGCGCAGCTCGACTACCGCGACGCGTTCCTCCCTGGCTTCCCGCTGCTGGTGCGTGCTGTGACTGTGGTGACGCGCGACGGTGTCTCCGCGTCGTGGATCGTCAACGCCATTGCCGAGACGATCGCGCTCTGGTATCTCACCCGCCTGGTGCTCGGCGAGCGCGACCGGGCTGCCGCGACCTTCTCGGTATGGCTGATCGCGCTCGCGCCCACAGCGCTGTTTCTCATCGCACCGTTCAGCGAGAGCACCTTCATCGCCTCGGCTGCGGCGAGCCTGTATTACGCGCGAGCCGGTGACTCACGCAAGGCGATCATCGCCGCCGCCTTCGCGTGCGCGTTCCGCCTGACCGGACTCGCGCTCATCCCTGCACTTGCCGTTGAGCAACTCCGGCGCACGGGATGGCGACCGCGCCCGGAGATGCTCCTGGTCCTGCTCGCGGCGCTCCCGCTCGTGCTCTACGGCCTGTACATGCAGGTCCACATCGGCGATGCCCTGGCGCTCCTGCACGCCGATCACCTGCCGGCGTTCGGATTGCAGCCCACGCCCCCCTGGGCGGGGTTCGCCGCCACGTGGCACACGCTCATCAGCACCACCAACGGCGAGACGCGCTCGATCTTCGCCCGTGAGGTCGCCTACGGCCTGCTCGGGTTTGTGCTGTGCGCGGGGATGTGGGTGTCGTCGCGGATCCCCCGATCCCTGGCCCTGTACTGCACCATCGCGTGGTTGATGACCGCGTCGCTGCCGTTCTGGCGCTCCCAGCCTCGCTACAGCCTTGCGCTGTTCCCGGTGGTGCTGCTTGTCGCCGATCTCACGCAGCGGTTTCCGCGTGCCCGCCCGGTGATGCTCGTGGCAAGTGCGGTGCTGATGTGCGCGGGGACGTGGATCTTCGCCCAGGGGCGCTGGCTCGGATGATTATCGACAGCCACGTCCACATCCTCCCTGCTGCCATGCGGGAGGCTCGCGACCGTCTCGCAGTGGCGGATCCATGGTTCGACCTCTGTCACCAGGGTGGACGGACCATCGTCACGGCTGACGAGTTGCTTGCCGCCATGGACGCGTCAGGTGTGGATCGCTCGGTGTGCTTCGGCTGGCCGTTTGCCGACCCCGAGCATTGCGCAGCGGTCAACGACCACCTGATCGAGGTGCAGCGCGCGCACGGCGACCGCCTGACCTGCTTCTCGACAGTGAACCCGGCGCGCCCTGGCGCGGTGGGTGAGCTCCGGCGCTGTGCGGCCTCGGGGCTGGCAGGCGTGGGTGAGCTCAACGCGGACGCGCAGGGCTTCGACCTCGCCGCCGAGGAGGTCGACGCGGTCGCTGCCGCATGCAGCGACCTGGGCATCCCGCTGGTGCTGCACTGCAGCGAGCCGGTCGGGCACGACTACCCGGGAAAGGGCACGGCCACCCCGGACCGGGTCGCGGCGTTCGCGCTCCGCCATCCCTCGCTCAAGCTCGTGTGCGCGCACCTCGGCGGCGGGCTGCCGTTCTACGCGCACATGCCCGAGGTGGCGGAGCTGTGCCGGAGGATCTGGTTCGACACGGCCGCGGGCCCGTTCCTCTTCAAGCCGACCGCCTACCGGGCGGTTGCCGATCTCTGCGGCGCGGACCGGCTGCTGTTCGGGTCGGACTACCCCCTGCTCCCCGCGAGGCGCTACATCGATGCCTTCTCGCAGGCCGATCTCACCACCTCGGAGCGTGCCCAGGTCATGGGTGAGAACGCGGCGCAGCTGCTTGGTCTGTGACAACGTGCCCCTCCCGTTACACATCTGTGTCCCAGCATCCGAGGCTACGTTCGAGCCGTTTGGGACACTCTCTTTGGGCGGAGAGCCCGGCGCCCGCCAGCCGGTCCTTCGCCTCTTTCGTGACCAGGATTGGGGGCTTCGGCCCCCGTCCGTGGTCGCAACCGACGCTCCGATGAGGGACCGGGCGCACGTCGATGCCGGCACCACTCAGGGCCGGTTTCGCGCAGACGCCGGGTAGGCACGCGTTCTCATCCTTTCGAGGGATGCCGGGACACGGGGGTCGCGAGTCACCATCGCGCGGTGGCGATGAACGGGCTGTGGCGGATGATCGGCCGGCAGGTCCGCTCCCGCCGCGACCGGGCGATCGCGCTTGGCGCAGGCATCCTGGTGGCCTCTGTCAGCTTCTCGCTCCTGACCGCCGCCGCGTCGACCAGCCAGCTCGCCGTCACCGGCGTTGTGGATGCCGCGGCGCGGCCTGCGTACGACATCCTCGTGCGGCCGAAGGGCGCCGCCGATGCAGTGGAGACGAAGGACAACCTCGTCCGAGACAACTACCTTGCGGACACCTTTGGCGGAATCACGGTCGCGCAATGGCATCAGATCGAGGGACTGCAGGGTGTCTCGATCGCCGCCCCGATCGCGAACATCGGCTACATCATCCTCTCGGTCAACGTGACGATCCCGATCGGTGCGGGCATCACGTCATCGCCGCATCAACTCTTCCGAGTCAATGTGGGCTGGAAGGCCGCCAATGGCGCATCCACATATCCGGGCGGCGCTTCCTACGTGTACTACACGCCGACCGACGCGTTCACGGAGCTGTCCGATGCGCAGAATGAGCCTGCGGCCTCGTTCGGCGAGGTGGTGCCTGGCGCTGCCGCGCCGGTGCATGTGTGCGGCGGAGCGCTCGGGAACTATCCAACGGGACCGCTCAACTCCTCGGCGGGCGGCACGATCGCCTGCTTCTCCGGAAAGACACCGTCGATCGGATCCGGCGCTGACCTCGGGGTTGCATCGGCGCCTGCAGCAGTCGTCTCGTTCAGCTTTCCGATGCTCCTCTCCGCGATCGACCCTGCGCAGGAGGCGAAGCTGGTCGGCCTGCAGCACACCGTCGTCGAGGGGAAATACCTTGCAGAGCTGCAGGGGTTGATCCCACCTCCGGGAGGTCAGGGCCGCGACGCATTGCCCTTCATCGCGTCCTCGCAGACCTTCGTCGACCAATCGCTCTCGGCGACCGTGCAACAACTCAACGTTGGCTCCGGCGCCGGTGTGCCCGGCGCGCTCGCGAAGCCGTCAGTCGCAACCTACCTCGGTGGTCTCGCGGGAACCACCATCGGGCAGGACACCATCTCCGCGCAGAGCGGCTACACGCAATTGCTCGACGCATTGACCGGCGCGCCGTCGAGCGCCACACGCGAGGTGGGGTATTCAGGGGCCAGCGGGACGGCCGCGTATTTCACCGCCTCACCGGTCCAATACCGTTCGACTCCGAGCGGGTTGGTGGCGGTGCCCACGAGCAACCCGGCAAGCATGTGGACGCTGCCTGTCGATACCAAGCCGCCGTTCACCGTCGCGCCGCCGGGCAACCAGGACACGCAATTTCGCCGCCTGACGACGCATGTCGGCAACCCCTACGAAAATCCGACCACGAACGAGATCGGATTCGTGGGGGTGGATGTTGTCGGTGAGTTCAACCCGGACAAGCTGCCCGGATTCAATCCACTGAGCGCGGTGCCGCTCGAGACGTATTACCCGCCGGTCGTGACCGGGGCGACGGCCGCATCGAAGCAGGCGCTCGACAACCAGCCGCTGGGACCCACGATGAACCTTGGGGGATACGTGGCGCAGCCACCGTTGCTGCTCACGACGATCACCGCGATGCAGCAGATGCTCTCGCAGGCGTGTTATCTCCCGCCATCCGCGGCCGCGCCCGGCGGGTTGTGCTCTCGGTACGCCGATACGGATGCTGCGGCACCCATCAGCGCCATCCGCGTGCGAGTGGCGAATGTGCACGGGTTCACGCCGGTTGATCGCGCTCGGATTCTCGCGGTTGCCACCGCTATCAAGAAGGACACGGGGCTCCAGGTGGACATCACCGCCGGTTCATCACCGACAACCGTGGACGTCCAGCTTCCAGCAGGATGCTGTGGCGAGCCGGCATTGACGGTCGCCGAAGGGTGGGTTCGCAAAGGCGCCGCGCTCGTCGTGCTCGATGCCGTGGATACGAAGAGCCTGGTGCTGTTCGTCCTGGTGCTCGTGGTCTGCATGCTGTTCCTCGCCAACGGCGCCTACGCGAGCGTGCGCTCCCGCCGCACGGAGCTCGGGGTCTTGGCGTGTCTCGGATGGGGTCGCGCCGCGCTCTTCCGCCTCGTGCTGGGCGAGCTCGCGGTGGTTGGGCTCGCGGCCGGGGTGATCGGCGCTGCGCTGGCGGAGATCCTGGCGCTCGCGCTGCGATTGCAATTGCCGTGGTGGCACGCATTGCTGGTCGTGCCGATTGCGCTCGGACTCGCATGCGTTGCGGGGCTTGCCCCGGCGTACGCGGCGACGCGGGGACGTCCGCTCGACGCTGTGTCCGCGGTCGCCGGCGGAGGAGGCGGGCACCGGCCGGTCCATCACGTGTCCGGCGTTGCGCGAGCGAACCTTCTGCGGCGCCCGGCACGCGTGGTCAGCGGAGCGCTTGGCCTGTTCGTGGGTGTGGCGGCGTTTGCGGTGCTGCTCGCGGTGCAGCTGGCGTTTCAGGGTCAGGTCGTCGGCACTGCGCTCGGAAACGTTGTGAGCGTACAGGTGCGAGGTGTCGACCTCGTCGCAGCGGTGCTCGCGCTATTGCTTGGTGCGCTGAGCGTTGCCGATGTGCTGGCGGTGAACCTTCGCGATCGTGCAGGTGAACAGGCCGTGCTCGCGGCCACGGGCTGGAGCCCCGCGACGATGTTCCGGCTTGCCTTCACGGAGGGGATGGCGGTCGGCATCGTGGGCGCGATCGCCGGGGCTGCGGTCGGCCTCGGCCTCGCCGCGATCCTGACCGGCTCGGCCCTGGCGGTCATCCCCGCCGCGGTGCTGGCCGCCGCCGCCGGTCTGCTCCTGGTGGGTGGAGTGCTCGTCCTCCCTGCGTGGCAGGCGTCCCAGACGGCACCTGCCGCCGCGCTCGCCGAGGACTGAACAGCGGCCTGCGCCGGGCGGGCTTCGCAAATTGGATACGAAATCGCGGAGGGTCGCGAACTCTCGCACACTGTGCGGCGATGTTCACTCCAGAGACCCTCGACGTCGTCATGGTGTCCTTCGAAGGACCCGATCAGTACAGCCAGGCCGGCGGCCTCGGCGTGCGGGCTCGCGAGCTCTGCCGTGCCTTTGCGGCGCTCGGGTTCCGGACCACGCTCGTGTTCGTCGGCGACCCCGACAAGCCGGGTGCCGAACTGGAGCAGGGCGTGCAGCTCGTGCGCTGGGGGCAGCAGATCAGCGACCGCTTTCGAAACGGCGTCTACGAGGGTGAGCTCGCCAAGATTCGCGACCTCACCGCAACACTTCCCGATGCGCTCATCGAGAGCATCATCCAGCCCGCCGCCGAGGCCGGGCGCACGACGGCGGTGCTCTGCGAGGAATGGCACACGGCCTGGTTCTGCAAGGCGCTGAGCGATCGCCTGCACGCGCTCGGCCTGCGTCAGAACGCCGTGCTCCTCTGGAATGCGAACAACCTGTTCGGCTTCGAGGCGATCGACTGGCCGGTGCTCGAGTTCGTCGCCTCGATCACGACCGTGAGCAAGTACATGAAGCACCTCATGTGGCCGTACGGCGTCAACCCGGTGGTGATCCCCAATGGCATCCCGGAGAACGCGCTTGCACCGGTCGACGGTTCGGCCGCGCGCGCGATCCGTGCTGCAGCTGGCACATCGTGCCTCGCCTTCAAGATCGGGCGCTTCAGCCCTGACAAGCGCTGGACCCAGGCGATCGCCGCGATTGCCGAGCTCCGCTCCGAAGGGTTGCCGGCCCGCATGCTCATCCGGGGAGGTATGGAGCCGTATGGGGCGACGGTGCTCGCCTTCGCGGCCGAATGCGGGCTCACGGTCACGGACTGGCATGAACCGGTGCAGGACGCCGGCGGCATCGTCCGTGCGCTGACCGACACGGACGGGGCGCCGATCGTCCATCTGCGCCGCTTCCTTCCCGATGAGGTGATCACCCAGATCAACGTCGCCGCCACCGCGGTGCTCGCCAACTCCGGTCACGAGCCGTTCGGGCTCGTTGGGCTCGAGGCGATGGCGGCAGGGGGCGTCGCCATGGTCGGCGCGACGGGCGAGGAGTATGCCCGGCCGTACGGGAACTCCATCGTCGTGGAGACGGACGATCCTGCCGAGATCGCCAGCGCGCTTCGCGGGCTCGTGGAGCAGCCCGCACTCGGGGAGCGCCTTCGAGTCGCTGCCCGCCGTGACGCCGCCGACTTCGCGTGGCCGATCGTCATCGACGGACTGCTCGAGCGGCTCCGCTTCATGTGCGTGCATCAGCGGGTGGTGCTTCCCGCGGGCGGGGCGCCGTCTCCCGCGTAATTCTTGGCACCGCGCCATATGATCTGAACGATCAGACCGGTGCCGAGGAGGTGGCTGCATGAAGGCAGTGGTCATGGCGGGAGGTGAAGGCGCGCGGTTGCGCCCTCTGACCAGCCGCTTGCCAAAGCCGCTCGTTCCCGTGGTCGGCACGCCGGTGCTCGAGCACATCCTCCGGCTCCTCAAGGAGCACGGCATCACCCAGGTGGTGGTGACGCTCGCGTATCTCGGCGCCGAGATCCGCAACCGTCTCGGCGACGGCGCCGAGCTCGACATGGAGATCGAGTACGTCGTCGAGGACCGCCCGCTCGGGACCGCGGGGAGCGTGCGCAACGCCGCTCACCTGCTCGATGACACCTTCCTCGTGATCAGCGGTGACGCGCTCACCGATATCGACCTCACCAAGGTGATGCGCGCGCACGAGGAGCGCGGGTCGCACGCCACGATCGTGCTGCACTCCGTCCCCAATCCGTTGGAGTACGGGGTGGTGGTCACGGATGACGAGGGAAACATCAAGCGCTTCCTCGAGAAGCCGTCCTGGGGCGAGGTCTTCAGCGATCACGCCAACACCGGCATCTACGTCATCGAGCCGAAGGTGCTCGAGCACATCAAGGAGGGCGCGAACGCCGACTGGTCGCAGGACGTCTTCCCGACGATGCTCCGCCGTCACGAGCCGCTGCACGGCATCGTCGTCGACGACTACTGGTGCGACATCGGCTCGATCCAGTCGTACATGCAGGCGAACTGGGACGCGCTCGACGGCAAGGTGCGCTGCCACATCCCCGGGACGCGCCAGGGCAATGTCTGGATGGGCGAGGGTGTCGAGATCGGCATCGGCGTGCAGCTCGACGGGCCCGCGTTCATCGGTGACGAGGTGAAGCTCAAGGGCGGCGCGCACATCAACGAGCACGGTGTCATCGACCGCTACAGCGTCATCGACGACAACACCAAGGTGAGCAACAGCGTGGTGTGGCCGCACTCGTACATCGGCGAGCGGTGCAGGCTGCGCCAGGCGATCGTCTGCCGCAACGTCACGATCAAGAACGACTCACTGCTCGAGGAGAACTCCGTCATCGCCGACGAGTGCGTGCTCGGCCGCGGCTCGCAAATCCGTGCGGGCGTGAAGATCTGGCCGAGCAAGACAGTCGAACCCGGTTCCACCGTCAACGAATCGGTCATCTGGGCCGGCGAGTGGCGCAGCGGATTGTTCTCCTCCTACGGGCTGGGCGGCCTCATCAACGTCGAGCTCACGCCGGAGTTCTGCGCACGGCTTGGCGCAGCGTTCGGTGCGACGCTCGTCAAGGGCGCGTGCGTCGTGGTGGGCCAGGACCACGCGCGCTCGTCGCGCATGATCAAGCGCGCCATCGTCAGCGGCATCGTCAGCGCCGGTGCCAAGGCACGCGACGTGCGCGAGCTGCCCGTCCCGGTGACGCAGTGGGCGACGCGCGACGCGGATTGCGCTGCCGGGATCCACGTGCTCGTGTCACCGCTCGATCAGCGCAGCGCTGACATCCGGTTCTTCGACAACGACGGTCTGCAGATCGACAAGCGCGCCGAACGCAAGCTCGAAAACCTGCTCTTCCGCGAGGACTTCCGCCGGGCCGGCTTCTACGAGATGGGCGACATCGAGTACGGCGAGCCGATCCCCGGATACATCCAGCATCTCTTCAAGTCCGTGGACGCGGAGAGCATTCGCAATGCCGGCTTCAGGGTGCTGATCGATTACGACTACAGCGACGCGTCAGCGGTGCTGCCGACCATCCTCAATGAGCTCGGCGTCACCACGATTCCGCTCAACGCCGGGATGCGTGAGGGCGAGCACCATCGCACCGTGCCCGACGAGACGGCGTTGATCAGCAAGACGGTTCGCGCCGACGTGGGCTGCATGATCAGCCCCACCGGCGAGCGCATCACCGTCATCGATGACAAGGGTGTGGTGATGAGCCCGCACGAGTGCCTCGGCGTGCTCGCCTCGTGGTGGGTGCGCTCCAACCCCGGCACGGTGCTCGCGCCGGCGGCCACACCGATGTGGATCAGCGACCTCGTGCGCAAGGAGGGTGGGAGCTTCAACGCCACACCGGGCGACCCCGCGTCGGTGCTGCGCGCTTCGACCATCTCCGGCACGAGCATCGCCTCCGACGGCGAAGGTGGGCTTTGCGTGGCCGGGTCACCTGGGCGCCTTCGACGCCATGTACACGCTGGTCAAGCTGCTCGAGCTGCGCGCGAAGATCGGGATCCCGCTGAGCGAGGCGCGCGCGGCGCTCCCGCAGGTCGCCTACGTCACCGCAACCGAGTTCTGTCCGTGGGAGGCGAAGGGCAAGGTGATGCGGATCCTGCTCGATCGCCATCGCATGGATTCCGTCGACCTCGTCGACGGCATCAAGGTGTATGTCGATGACGGCTTCGTGCTCGTCCGGCCGGATCCGGATGAGCCGTCGTACCACGTGGTTGCGAGCGTTGCCGATCCAGAGCGCGGGCGCCAGCTCGTCGATGAGTATCTCGCCCAGGTGCGCGAGGCCGAGGGCAGCAACGGTGTCCACGCGGCTGTCGAGGCGGCGGCCGGAGCGGACTAGCGCGCCGTCAGCCCTGGAGCGCGACGGTCTCCAGGATGAAGACGAAATACACGGCTGTCGCAGCGATCACGAGGATGTGGAAGACCTCGTGGAAGCCGAACACCTTTGGCCAGAGGCGTGGCCATTTCACGGCATAGACGATCGCTCCGGCGCAGTACAGCGCACCGCCGAGCGCCAGGACGAATAGCCCGCTCGCGTGAATGCGATCACCGAGCGCCGGGAGGAAGAACACGACCGTCCAGCCGACGGCCAGATAGAGCACCACCGTCACCCAGCGGGGGAGTGGAATCCCGGTGGTGGCGACGATCACGCCACTTCCCGCCAGCACCCAGATGACGACGAGCAGGACGATTGACGGCCAGCCCTTGAGCACGTTCACGACCACCGGCGTGTACGTCCCGGCGATGGCGAGAAAGATGGTGGCGTGGTCGAGCCGTCCCCAGACGCGCCGCGTCCGCGGTGACCACGGGCCGCGGTGGTAGCTGGCGCTGACGGAGAAGAGCAGCACCAGGCAAAGCCCATACACCGCAAGGGAGATCTGACGTGCAACGTTGCCGGACCCGGCGACGACGAGGATGATCGCGCCGGCGAGCGCGAGCGGCACCATCGCGAGGTGACTCCACCCGCGCAACGAGGGTCGCGGGGGTGCGGCGGCGACGGTCGTGGTGGTATCAGGCAGCAGGAGCGATCTCCTGGATCTCCGGCTCGCGCCGGCGGAGCCATCGGGGCGCCCACCAGTTCGCCGTCCCGAGGAGGCGCATCACTGCCGGGACCACGAGCGCGCGGACCAGCGTGGCATCGACGATCACTGCGACAGCCATCCCGATGCCGATCGATTTGATGGTGACAACGCTGGCGAGCGCGAATGCGAGGAAGACGCAGGCCATGATCGCGGCTGCGCCGGTGACCAGGCGACCGCTGCGTTCGAGCCCGTCGGCGACCGCCGTGCGATTGTCGCCGGTGCGGATCCATGCCTCCTGCATCCGCGTGAGCAGGAACACCTCGTAGTCCATGGACAGCCCGAAGACGACACAGAACAGCAGCACCGGGATGGTGGGATCGAGCGGGCCGGGCGTGAACCCGAGGAACCCGGAGAGATGTCCCTGGTCGAAGACCCAGACGAGGGCGCCGAAGGCGGCGCTCAGCGACAGCGCGTTCATGAGCACCGCCTTGAATGGAAGCACCAACGAACGCAGGAGCATCGTGAGCACGATGATCGTGGTGATGAGCACAAAGCCGATGGCGAGCGGCGTGTGGTCGATCATGTAGTTGACGAGGTCGATGTCGAACGCGCTGTCGCCGGTCACCTGAACCGTGGCGCCGGGGACGGCATCGACTGCACGAATCGACCGCACGAGGTCGTGCGCCTGATCGCTGGTCACGAAGTACGGGGTGGCGACGTCGAGCACGGCGATGGTCTTCCCGGTCAGGTTGGTGAGCAGCGACTGCACTGCCACGGGCAGGGAGCTCTTCGGTTGCGCATACAGGGTCTGATATTCGGCCACCGAGGCCGTGGGTTCAACCGTCACGAAGCTGCGCACACCGGTGACGCCCTTCAGCGTGGAGAGCCGTTGGGCGAGTTGATATGCGGCGGCAACGTTGGTGGCGCTCGTGGGAGCGCCACTGTGGAAATCGACGACGACCGCGACGGTGTTCTGACCGACCTGCGGGAATTGCGCCTGCAGCAGATCGGCGCCCACACGCGCTTCGGCCGTCGTGGGCAGTTGGTTCACATCACTGTTCGCGAGCTGCAGGTCGAGGAACGGAGACCCGGCGATGAGCAGGATCGCGACGGTCGGGATGAGCACCGTCCACGGCCGGCGCATCACCCATGTTGCAAGCCTGTGCCACGCACCCTCACCGAACGGCTTCGGCTGCAGGATTGGGATCCGGATGCTGTTGATGCGCGGTCCGAGGACCGCGAGCATCGCCGGCAGCAACGTGCACGCGTAGAGCACGGAGATGGCCACCACGATCGCACCGGCGACGCCCATCGACACGAGCGCGGTGCCCGTGTAGAAGAGCAATCCCGAAAGGCCGATTGCCACGGTGAGGCCGCTGAACATGATCGCGCGACCGGCGGTGGCCATGGTGGTGCCCAGCGCGTCCTCCACGCTGTGCCCGGACGCCAGCTCCTCACGAAAGCGCGTGACGATGAACAGCGAATAGTCGATGGCGATTCCGAGCCCCACCAGCGTGACGACGTTGACCGCATACGTCGAGACATCGATCGCGTGAGCGAGCGCCAGTGCCGCGCCGACACCACCCAGGACGGCGAAGACACCGACACCGAGGCACAGCAACGCGGCGATGCCGGTGGTGAAGACGATGACGAGCAGGATGAGGGCGAGTGGCAGCGAGACGACTTCGGATCTGCGCAGGTCGCTCGCCAGGTACGTGTCGAAGTCATATGCGAGCGGCACATCGCCTGTCGCGGTGATGCTGAGCGCGGAGGAATGCACCTCACCTCGAATATCGCCGTACTGCGCGCGTGCCTGCGCGAAGTCGATCTTCATCCCCACCTGGACGAGCACGCTGTGCTTGTCCGTGGAGACCATCAGCGGCGCGGTCGCCGCTGACGCGGTGTATGGCGTTGCCAGCGCGCTGACGCGAGAGTCACGTTGGAGCGGGGCGACGGCGGCGTTGACCGCGAACTCGAATGCGGGCTGGCCGAAGATGAGCTGCGAGCTCGTGAGGATGAGCGTGAACGACGATCCGGTGGTTGACGGCAGCTGCGCACTTTCGAGATTCGCGGCGCGAACCAACTCAACATCGTAGTTGCTCTCGTTGATCGGCTGGCCGCCGGTTGCGAGACCGATGATCGAGAGGACGAAAAACGCCAATGACACGCCGAGCACCGCTCTGCGGCGGCGGTAGACGAAATGCCCCCAGCGCCTCATCGTGATACTCCTTCGATCACCGCGATCGAGTATATCGACCCAGGGTTTCGCCACCGCGTAGACTCCCCGAGACCGCGATGGCAACGCACAACCCACCTCTGGTCGGGGAGATCGCTTCGATCTCGCATTTCGCGGCGATTGCCCGCGAGCGGCAGCCGGGGCGGCAGCTCGATCTGATCCGACAGGCAGCACCGGGGTTCCGGGAGTGGTTCCGATCGACCGGGATGCCGGACTGGATCGGCACGTTCGATCTCGTCTCGCTGCCGTACCCCACGCGATTCGGCCTGTTCCGCGCCGCGATGAGCCCCGCTCCGTATCTCCTGCTGACACATCGACTCGTGGTGGTGCGCTGGCGCGATCCGGACGGCAAATCGAAGGTCCTGCTCTTCGAGCCGACGGATGTCGAGCTTGCGAGGCGCACGCCGTATTTCGCCCGGTTGAGCGAGTCGACACCGGCGGCGTTCGAGCGCGCGTTCGCGCGACCGCTCGGTGATGTGATGG
This sequence comes from Candidatus Dormiibacterota bacterium, assembly GCA_963833055.1. GTDB lineage: Bacteria > Chloroflexota > Dormibacteria > Aeolococcales > Aeolococcaceae > Palsa-851. The sequence continues at coordinate 218,184 of CAWHWM010000004.1, forward strand.
ATCATCTTCGCAGCGTCGGCATCCGCGCGAGTGACGTCGACTGGATCACGTTCGATCATCTGCACACGCAGGATGTGCGCAGGTGGATCGGCACCACAGAACCTGCGCCTGATCTTTCGCCCAAGCATCCGATCGCTGCGGCGCTCCCGAATGCGCGCCTGCTCGTGCAACGTGCAGAGCTTGAGTCGCTCGAAGCGTTGCATCCGTTGCAGGTGCCGTGGTACCAGGCGTCCACATACAGTGCGTTGCGCCCCGAAGGAGTCTGCGCGATCGATGGCGACGTGTTGATCGGACCGGGCGTTGCGCTGCTGTCGACACCGGGGCACACCACCGGCAATCACACACTCGTCGTCAACACCGAGACGGGCATCTGGGCGAGCAGCGAGAACGTGATCGCCGCCGAATGCCTGACACCCGAGCACAGCAGGATTCCCGGTGTGCGCCGATACACGCGCACCTGGGACCAGGAGATCGTGCTCAACGCGAACACGCTCGAGGACACCGCACGGCAGTACAACTCGTGCGTGCTCGAGAAGTCGATCGTTGACGTGGCACGCGCTGATTCGCGCTTCCTGCAGTTCATGCCGTCATCCGAGCTGACCGGTACCGTGCTGAGTCCCGGCACGTCGCCGACCTTCACGCATTCGGGCATCTTCCACGGCACGCTGACGCCGGCCGGCGCGCGTCGCTGATCGATAGGATGGCGGCGTGACCCCCAATGTCGCCCGCCGGGCCTGGACGCTCTTCGAGCCGATCCACGCGATCGTGTACTTCGCGCCGGAGGCGCCCGAGCACTACAAGGCTGCCGGGTTGCGTGGTGGCTGGATGGGGTACTTCGCGTCGCGGTCGGCCCCTATGGGAGCGGTGTCGGCCGGGTTGGTCACCGCCGTGTTCCACAGCTTTCAGCCTGCGATGGTCGCGCGTGCGATTCCCGACGCATGGTCGTTCTCGAACCCTGACTTGGCGTTGAGCGCGCGGACCGCTGCAGCGGATGCAGCGCTTCGCCGCCTGTGGGGCGACGAGCTCGAGTCCGCGGGCATGATCGCGACCGCCGCTGCGGCGATGTCGGTCGCGCGAGGATTGCGCGGCGGCGGCCGTCCGTTGTACACAGCGACGGCGGCGCTTGTCGAGCCCGAGGCCGCGCATCTCAAGCTCTGGCATGCCTGCACGCTGCTTCGCGAGCATCGCTTCGACGGTCACGTCGCGGCGCTCACGGTGCACAACCTTGACGGTCTCGAGTCGCTGATCACTGCGCTGGCAGCCGGGTCGGGAATGGACGTACCAACCATGCGCCGGTTCCGGGGGTGGACCGAAGAGGAATGGGCTCAGGGTGTCGAGCGCCTGCGGGACCGCGGCGTGATCGATGCTGCCGGCGGGCTCACTGCTGCGGGCCGCGAGTTGCGCGGCGCGGTGGAGGAGATGACCGATCGCCTGGCCGCCGATGTCTGGGAGGCCATGGACTCGGGCGCTCGCGAGCAGCTGTTCACGGACATGCGCCGGCTCGCGCGCCTGCTCGAGCATCCTGACGGGATTCGATATCCGAATCCGATCGGCGTGCCCCGCCCGGAGTGACTGCGGGTCGCGTGAGCGATCAGATCGGCGTCAATCCCAGGCAGGCACGCAGTGCGTTCTCGACGCGTTCCGCACGCTCGTGCGTGCCCATGGTGCCGGTGACGAACGCGATCGCGTAGCCACCGGTGGTTGACGCGCCACCGTAGCTGCCGCCGAGGCCGCCCATCCCGAATCCGTCGCCGTCGATGCCGAAGCCGAGACCCCATGCGTTCTCGTGCTCGAACACCCGGTCGACGCCCGAACACTGCACCGACACGGCTTCGCGAAACAGCGCGGAGGAAAGGAGTTCACCCTGCAGCAGCGCGGCATACAGCCCCGCGATCCCGCGAGCTGAGCCGTGTCCGTTGATCGCCGGCACCTCGGCCGCGCGCCAGTGCGCACCGTTGACCACGCTGGGATCACGAGTGCCGGGTGGATTGGATGTCGCGCGACGATACAGCTCACCGGGATGGGATTCGATATCGGCGAGGCACGTGAGGTCGACGGCGCGAGCTTGATCATCGGCGGTCAATCCGAACATGAAGTCGAGACCGGCCGGGCCGCACAACTCGTCGCGCAGGAACGTGCCGGCGCTGCGCCCGTCGATGCGGCGCACGATCTCTCCGACGAGGTGGCCGTAGAACAGCGCTGACTCACCGTGTGCCGTCCCGGGTGACCCACTCCGGTTGTTGCCGTGCGAGCAACGCACAGAGTGCGTCCCAGTCGTAGAAGACCTCGGTGGGTGCGGGAGCGTCGAGTGCGACAACACCTGCCTGGTGGGACAGGATGTGGCGCACCGTCGCACGCGCCGTGCATTCTGGCCAGTACTGCTGGACCGGTGCATCGAGGTCGAGCAGCCCGCGGTCGACGAGCAGGAGCGCGCACATCGCAATGAATGGCTTGCTCACCGAGTACGGCTGCACGATGCTGTCGCGACGCCACGGCCGCGTGCCATCGGCACTCGCGGTGCCGCCCCACAGGTCGACGAGCCACCGGCCGTGGTGCCACACGGCAAGTGCCGCTCCGGTCCCGTGCTGCGCGACGAGGACATCGGTGAATGCGTCGCGGACGGTCTCGAAGCCGGGCTCGACCGTGCCGTCCGCGACGATGGATGCGCTCACGAGACGGCGGCCGGCGCTGCTCCCTCGCGTTCGCGTTCCACGACGGCCGCCAGTGCACGGATGAACGTGGGCTGGGTGTTCGGCAGCGAGATGCGATGCATGGTGATCCCGGCTTCGGTTGCTTCCTCACCGGCAGCAATGTCGATGTCGTAGAGGATCTCGAGGTGGTCTGCGAGGAATTGCAGTGGCACGATCAGGATCTCGGTGATGCCCTGGTCCCGAAACCCGGGGAAGAGGTCCTTCACATCGGGCGTCAGCCACTCCTCGGGGGTGTGCCCAGCGCTCTGGTACGCGAAGCTCCAGCGTGAGTCGTCGAGATGCAATCGCGCGGCGACCGCATTCGCTGTGTCGCGCAACTGCGTGATGTAGCCCGGGTCGCGATCGACCACGGGGCGGGGGAGGCTGTGGGCTGTGAAGATGATCGGAATGCTCGAACGAGCCGCCGGATCCAGTGCTGCGAGCGCTTCCTCGACGCGCTCCGCAAGGGCAGCGATCCACTCCGGCATGAGATGCCACGCGCCCGCGATATGCACGTCGATATCGGGATGCGCGTCACGCCACGACGCGACGGTTCGCTCGTACCCGGCCAGGATGATCGGCGAGTACTGCGGTGCCAGCGCAACGACGACGATGCGGTTTGCCCCACCCGCTGCAAGCGAGTCGAGCGCGCCGGTCAGTGACGGCTCCAGGTGGAGCATGCCGGCCACCACACGAACGTCGCCGGCTGCCGTCTCATCGAGGATTGCCTGGAGCGCTGCGCACTGCGCCAGCGTGATGTCGATGAGCGGGGACCGGCCGATCAGGTCGTAGCGGTGCCGGAACTCGGCGATGAGGTCCTCCGGTACCTCGCGCCCGCCCTCGCACGGAGAGCAGATACGCAGGGACGTCATCGGCGGTGACCGCTGAGCCGAAGGTCGCAAGGACGACGCCGAGCTGAGCCATGCCCCAAGGGTAGTGGCTGGTCGCGCCGCCTCGCGGTCAGCCTCGGGCGGTCTCCTCGTGGACGAGTTCGGCGAGGCGGCGGAGATGGTCGCTGGACGTCTCCGGAAGCACGCCGTGGCCGAGGTTGAAGATGTGGCCGGGCCGGCCGCCCGCCAGCTTCAGGATCTCCCGTGCCTCGCGTTGGACCACCTCGAACGGGGCAAGCATCACACCTGGATCGAGGTTGCCCTGGATGCCGAGGTCGCCGATCCGGCGCCAGGCTTCGTCGAGCGGGAGCCGCCAGTCGACGCTGATGACGTCGGAGCCGCACCGCGCCATCAACTCGAGGAGATGGGACGTCGTGGTGCCGAAATGGATGGTCGGCACGCCGGTGCCGGCGACCGCCTCGAGGATGCGCCGGCTGTACGGCAGCACCATCGACTCGTATGCCGCGACCGAGAGCGCACCGGCCCACGAGTCGAAGAGCTGGATCATCTGGGCGCCGGCTTCGACCTGTGCCGCCAGGTAGCTGATCGTGACCTCGGTCAGCGTGTCCATGAGGCGGTGCCAGAGCTCGGGCTCGCCGTGGAGCATCGCCTTGGTGCGCGAGAACTCCTTGGTGGGCTTGCCCTCGAGCATGTACGACGCGACGGTGAACGGACCGCCGGCGAATCCGACAACAGCGGTCTTGCCGTCGAGGTCGTGGCGCACCAGCCTGATCGCCTCGAACAGCTCGGGTGTCGCGTCGCGCGGATCGACGACCCGCAGGGCCGCGACGTCGGCCTCGGTGCGAACCGGCGCGTGGATGATCGGTCCGACCCCCGGGTCGATCGAGAAGGGGACACCCATGCCGACCAGCGGCAGCATGATGTCGGCGTACATCACAGCGGCATCGACGCCGAACTCTTCGACCGGCATGAGGGTCACCCGGGCGCACAGCTCCGGGGTGCGCGTGATGGTGAGGATGTCGTACGTCTCGCGGAGCGCGCGGTAGCCGGCCAGGCATCGTCCTGCCTGGCGCATGAACCAGATCGGGGTGCGGTCCGAGGGCTCACGGCGGGCGGCGGCGAGCATGCGTTCGACGCCGGTCATGGAGTCCGTGTGTGTCAGTGCCATGGGTATCGAGGGTAGCGAAGCGCCGTCCCCGCGCGGATGCTGCACAACGTGCTGAGTGGCACGTACGATCGCAATGGCTTTGGAGCCGAGGGCCGGCTTCCGGGTAGCGCCAGAACGCGCAGAGGAGAGTGGACCCATGAATTCGACCATGCAGGATTCGCCGCTGAGCATCACGGAGCTCTTCCGCCACGGCGCAGAGGTGTTCCCCGACAGCGAGATCATCACGTTCGAGGGTGAGCAGGCGCGGCACACCAGCTACGCCAAGGTGGCGGAGCGTGTGAACCGGCTCGCCGGGGCGCTGCGCAGGCTCGGTATCAGTGATGGCGATCGTGTGGGCACACTCTCCTGGAATCACCAGGAGCACCTGGAGGCGTACCTCGCCATCCCGTCCATGGGCGCGGTGTTGCACACGCTCAACCTGCGGCTGCCACCGCCACAGCTGGCGCAGATCATCAACCACGCGCAGGACCGCGTCGTCATCGTCGATGACTCGCTCGCGCCCTTGCTTGCGGCGGTGATCGGTCAGTGTCCCAGCGTTGAGCATGTGATCGTGGTGGGTTCGGGGGAGATCTCGGGTCTCGGCGAGACGCTTGCCTACGAGACGTTGCTCGCCGCCGAGTCGCCGAGCTTCGACTGGCCGGTCATCGACGAGCGCAGCGCAGCGTCCATGTGCTACACGACCGGAACGACCGGCGATCCGAAAGGTGTTGCATACAGCCACCGCTCGGTGTTCCTGCACTCCTTTGCGGTATGGGGGACGTTCCGCCTCGACGACAACGGCCGGCTGCTCATCATCGTCCCCATGTTTCACGTCAACGCGTGGGGCACGCCATACGCAGGCTGGATGGTGGGCAGCAACCTGCTGCTGCCTGGGAAATACCTGCAACCACAAGGGCTCTGCGACTTCATCCGCCAGGAGCGCCCGACGTTCACGGGCGGCGTGCCGACGATCCTCACCGCGATCCTCAACCATGTGCAGGCGACCGGTGCCGATGTGTCGAGCATCAAGACCGCGGTGTGCGGTGGATCCGCGGTTCCCGCGACGCTGATCGAGGCATACCGTGATGTCCTCGGAATTGAGCTCTGGCAGGCGTGGGGGATGACGGAGACGAGCCCGATCGCCACCATCGCGCGCCCACCCAGGGGCACGGCCCCCGAGGACGAGATGATCTATCGGGCGAAGACGGGTCGCGTTGTGCCAGGTGTGGAACTGCGCATCGTCGATGACGCCGGCGAGGTGGTGCCGCATGACGGCGAGTCTGTTGGCGAGATCGAGGTGCGCGGACCGTGGATCACCGCGTCGTACTACAACACCGAGGCGCCGGAGAAATTCCACGACGGATGGCTGCGCACGGGCGACGTGGGCAACATCGACGCCCGCAACTACGTGCAGATCACGGATCGGTCCAAGGATGTCATCAAGTCCGGCGGCGAGTGGATCTCCTCCGTCGAGCTCGAGACGCTGCTCGTCGGCCATCCATCCGTTGCGGAGGCGGCCGTTGTCGGCGTTCCTGATGAGCGGTGGGCGGAGCGGCCGCTTGCGCTGGTGGTGCTCAAGCAGGGGGCATCGGCGACACCCGATGAGCTGCGTGCCTTCCTCGCGCCGAAGGTGGCGCGCTGGTGGCTTCCGGAGCGCTGGACCTTCGTCGAGGAACTCCCCAAGACCAGCGTTGGCAAACTGGACAAGAAGCTGATCCGGTCTGAGTACGCCGAGGAGAAATACCCCGTGGTCGAGCTGGAGCCCTCGCCTCGGTAGGGCTAGCTGGTGTGCAGGATCGGTCCTGTGTCAACGACCTGAAACGCGCTGCCTGGGACTGACTTCAACTCGTTGAGGTTGTTGTCATCCCAGCGCGGATCGGTGTCTCCGCTGATGTACCAGCTGCTGCCGTTGTCGGCAACGATCATCCCGTAGGTCTTCAACGCCTTGAGGATGACGAGCGCTTCTCCGGTGAAACCGGCGAGGCTGAATGACGCCTCGAGCCGGAGGCGGAGTCCCATCGGCGGGAGATCCGGATTCGTGCTGCTGCTCGCATAGTGCGTCGCGGGGTGGATGAAACCCTCCTGCGTCTCGGCCACCGTGAAACGGAGTGCATGATTGATGACGCCCGATGCGACCTCGCTGTAAAGAGCGAGACCGGGGAGGATCGGCAGGCCGGCTGCGTCTGCCGAGGTCCATCCGTTGGGACGGAGCGCGTTGCTCTTCAGGTTGAAGATCGCGCCCGATGCACATACCCAGCCTGCGCCGACCTGCTGAGCCTCGTACATCTCATAGAGCTCGCAGTTGCCGGAGTCGAGGACGAGCACATGGTGGTCACTGCCCGACTCCACCGGCGCGTTCAGGGGTACCGGATATGGTCCCGGGTTGCTCTCGTCGCCATATGCGTTGAAGGTGATCGGCACGAATTTCTGCGACGCGGGGACCACGGTGTACGGGATGCCGTAGGTGGGATTCGACCCGAAGTCCGGATGCAGGAATTGCTTGGTCGAGTTGATGGACGCGATATACGCCGACGACATCGGACTCACCGGGAGGTTCGCGACGTTCTCATTCCACGGATTGTTCGATGGAAAGACCTGGCAGCCGCCGAGCACGGTCTTCCCGCCCGTGGCGGCCGGCGGTTTGGGCGAGGTGGTCGTCGCGGTGTGCGCGGCTGTTGTCGGGTCCGGGCGCGAGGTCGCCCGCGCCGTGGCCGCAGCTTTCGCGGTGGCAGCGAGAGTCGGTGACCCAGGCAGATGCGGGAGTGCACTGAGGATGACGCCGCCCGCCGGCGTTGGGACTGCCTGCGCGGATGGGCCGCTACACGCCGTCACGACCGTCAGGGAACACACCAGCGCCACGCCCAGACGGAGACCTGGCGCGTCTGCTCGTAGCCGGATCACGGCCGTAGCATGCCCCGATACGGCCCTTCGATCGTGACGACCCGGTGACGACCATTGCTCGAACGCAGCCCGGTTCGTTCTCAAAACCACAGTTTGAGGGAGTTCGTGTATTCGCCCAACGCACTGGAAATGAACGGCTGGTAAACTGGATGCCGAGCCGGGGTGCTTTGCGCTCCGCAGGGGGCTTCAGAGAGGGGAATGTGGCAATTCATGTCGATATCTGTTCGCTGAGCGACTGCCTGACGTCCGCGCGATCAGTCGACGCGTGCGGCGAGTGAGCACCCAGCGTCGCGCCACCCATTGGGCTGGTCCGAGCCGCGCTGCCGGCATCCTCAGCCGCGCCGGGATCCTGCTGATCGCCGGCGCGTCGCTCGCCACGTTCTCGTCGGTTGCGGCCCCCGCAGTCCTCGCAGGGGGTGGCACGAGTTCCTGCGCCTGGATCGGACCAGGCCTCGTACCTCCAACAGCTCGCCGGCCCATCACAGGCGGCGATGTATCCGAGCGGGCTGATCTGGGATCCGAGCTTCCCGACGTCCAACGGGCCCACGCCGGTAGTGGTCGTCGCTGACACCGGCTTCAACCGCATCACCATTTTCGACCCGACTGCCTGCCCCGTGCCGGACACCTCCACATGCGCGCCGATCGAGACCTTCGGGAGCGAGGGCAGTGGCAACGGTCAGTTCAACACCGATCGAGACGTCGCTGTCGACGCGGATTCGAACATTTACGTCGCCGATGCGGCCAACAACCGGATCGAAGCCTTCAACTACCAGGGCACCTGGCTGTGGAGTGCGGGCGACGAAGCCGACTGCGGGAGCACTGCGGCATGTGACCTGAACACGCCAATCGGCATCAGCTATGACGCGACCACCAACGAGGTCCTCGTCGCTGATACAGGGCACTCCGAGGTCAAGGCATTTGCAGCCGTCGGCGGGGCCTTTGGATTCGCCGCAGGGTCGTACATCTGGGAGTCGCCGGCGGGCACCCTGGCGTCGCCACGAGAGGCCCGCCGCGGGCCTGACGGCGAGATCTGGGTTGCGGATTACCACGACGAGGAGGTTCAAGCCTTCCAGTGCACGTGCACCTCGTCGGCGACGGTGGGCACGGCGTGGGTCACCACACCGAACAAGGTCATCGGCGATGGCATCGCCGCGGGCCATGGGAATGGTGAGGTCAACTCGCCATACAACATCGCGTTCAGTCCCAGCGGGCAGTACGGCTACGTGGCCGACACCGGCAACGAGCGAATCGGTGTGTTCGACATCACGAACTGCACCGGCACCCTCAACGGCCAGGCAAACGAGTGCGAGCCCATCGCCAACTATGGTGCGCGGTGCCCGAACTCCTGCCCGCTGCCGCCGAACAACGCCGGCTTCTTCGACGCGCTCCGGCGCGTCACCGTCGATCCGGCGACAGGCGACATCTGGGCGGCCGACTTCTGGGGAAGCGGCATTCATGAGTTCAGCCCCAACGGCTCGACGACCGGCATGTACGAGATCGATGGCAGCCCTGCTCTGGCGCCGGGCTTCGCGGAAGCGTTCGGCGTCGCCATCGGACCGGACGGCACGACCTACGTTGCCGACCGTCTCAACCAGCGGATCGAGGAGTTCTCCGCAAACGGCGTCTACGGGGCCGATGAAGGCTCGCGAGGCGTCGCCCCCGGGCAGTACTCGTGGCCGGAGGCCGTCGCGGTGGCCCCGGACAAGACGGTGTGGGTTGGGGACACGCGCAATGGGCGATTGCAGCATTTCACCAATGCAAACCTGACGGGAACGCCGACGGTTGTCGGTGGCAACGGGACCGCAGTCGGCCAGTTCAATTACATCGAAGGCGTCAGTGCGGCTGCAAACGGGGTGCTCTGGATTGCGGACACGGACAACAACCGCGTGCAGAGCTACAACCCAGCGACACAGATCTTTACGGCCTTTGGAACACGAGGCTCAACGCCCGACACGAACGAATTGATCAATCCAGAGTCGGTCGTCGCGTCCGCAACGGACATGTACATCGCAGACACCGGCAACAACCGCGTCGTCGAACTCGACCTCAACGGCAACTACGTTGCGAGCTATACCGGGCTCGACTCACCGGAAGGTGTCGCGCTTGCTCCAGACGGCTCGATCTGGGTCGCCAATACCGGCACGGGATCGACGGACGCCAATGGCAATGACATCGTCCATCTCTCGTCCTCGCTGACGCTGCTCGGCGGCGGATTCGGCGGTCCGGGGACGGGCAACATGCAATTCAACCAACCCCACTCACTCGCGGTTTCGCCGGACGGCACGACTCTGTTCGTGGCCGACACCTACAACAACCGCGTGCAGGAATACAGCATCGCGAACCAGCTTGCCTTCACCACCGAGCCCGGTGGCGCCGGTGTCGGGGCGAACCTCACACCACAGCCGGTCGTTACCGTCGAGAACACGCTCGGGAACGCAGTCACGACTGACACCGGGTCGGTGACCATCGGACTCACCGGGCCGACGTCTGCGACCTTGACGTGCACGAGCGGGCTCACCGTCGCCGAGGTCAACGGTGTGGCGAGCTTCAGCGGCTGCTCCGTTGACACCGCCGGACCCTACACGCTCACCGCGTCGGATGGATCGCTGCCGTGGTCAACGAGCACGAGCTTCACCGTCGGCACAGTTGGGCCGCCGGCACAGCTGGCATTCACACCGTCGCCGGGCAATGCCGCCCAGAACGCACCGCTCAGCCCGCAACCGGTGGTGAGCGTTGAGGATGGCAGCGGCAACGTCGTGGGCACCGACAACAGCCACGTGACTCTCAGCCTGAATGGCCCCGGAACGCTGACATGCACAGGCACCGGTCTCACAACCCGGGCGGCCAACGGCGTGGCAACGTTCAGCGGCTGTTCCGTGGACACCGTCGCCACCGGTGACACGCTGACAGCGACGGACACCGATGACTCGCTCCCGAGCGTCAACAGCGGGGCGTTCAATGTCACGGCGCTCGCCGCGCAGGCGGGCTATACGGCGGTCACCCCATTCCGCGTGTGCGACACGCGGCCCGTGGCACCTGGCATCGCGACCAACCAGTGCAACACGGGCTCACCGAGCGGTCCGATCACCAACAACGCCACTCGCGCAATCAAGGTGACCGGTGGAGTCGTGCCCTCAACGGCGACGGCCATCGTCGTCAACCTCACCTCAATCGCGCCGACTGCGCGCACATACCTTGCCGTCTATCCAACCGGTGGTAGCCAGGGCACCTCAAACGTCAATCCGCTCCCGGGTCAGGTCGTCGCCACCCTTGTCGAGGTGGGGATCGGCACCGGCGGCGACATCACCGTCTACAACAACGCGGGCACCATCAACATCGCGATCGACATCGAGGGATACGTCGAACTCGACATCAACCGGGCTCTTCACCCCGACTGCGCCCACGCGCATCTGCGACACGCGTGCTTCTGGTGGAGGCATCTCGAGCAACCAATGCGACAACTCCTCACCAGGGCAGCATCCGATCGGGGCCAACGGAGTCCTTTCATTCGTTGTCTCCGGATCAGGAAGCCCTGTTCCGACGACGGGAGTGACCGCAGTTGTCTTCAACCTCACCGCGATCGGTCCGTCCGTGCCGACTGACCTTGCTGCATACCCCGGAAACCTGGTGAAGCACCCCCTCGTGTCGAACGTCAACCTCCAGCCCGGACAGGCCGTGGCAAACCGAGTCATCGTTCCTGTTCCGAGTGGCTGCAGCGGTGCGACGTGCACCGTCAGGTTGTGGAACAGCGCAGGCACCGTGAATGTCGCAGTCGACATCGATGGATGGTTCGGTACCTCCAGCGGATCGCAGTTCACCGCACTTGCAAATCCAGCTCGCATTTGTGACACGCGATCGGGCGGTGCCGCACCAGGCTGTACCACCGCCTTTGTGGCCGCCGGAACGCCACTCCACCTCACCGTTGCCGGCGTCGACGGCGTCCCGGCGACCGGCGGTGCCAATTCCCCGGTTGCGGTCGTGGTCAACGTCACGGCGGTAAATGCGACGACGGGCACCTTCATCACCGTCTACCCAGGAAATCTTGCAACGCCGAATGCGTCGGACCTCAACGTCGTGAACTTCAATCCCGTGAGCAATCTGGTGGTGGTGGGTGTCGACCCAGCGACTGGGACCATCAACCTGGCGAACGATGCCGGCAACGTCGATTTGATAGTCGACGTCTTCGGCTACTACAGTTGACCGCCCCAACCCGACACGCCACACAGCGCACCTTTTGTCTCGCGGGAGTAACTCAATGGTAGAGTGCAACCTTCCCAAGGTTGAAGTTGCGGGTTCGAGCCCCGTCTCCCGCTGATCCCCTGAACAAGCCGGGCGATGAATACAGAATAACCCCGGAAGCCAGTCAAAGGTACCGCCAGACTGGTAGTCACGTGAGTCACCCGAAGGTTGAATTGATACCGTCAACTCAATCGATTCCAAGACGAACCGATTGACAGTGCTACCCTGACCCCGTGAAGGAACGCCGGGCATGGGACACCCCAATCCGCCGCCGCGACGACAAACCCACCCCACCGGCGCACCCCGCACCAGGCGGCACGCTCACGTTCGACGCCGCGGTGGAGGTATGGCTCGACGAGCACGTATCGACCAAGACCGGGCGACCGTACAGCGACACCACGAAGACCGTCGCCCGCTACAACCTCACCGGCGTGCGGCTCACTGCGTGGCGTGAAGCACGAGGCATTCACACCGCCGAGGACTGGACAGCGGCAGCGGCCGCCGACTATCTCGCCTGGTACCAACAGGACATCGGCGCCAACTCCGACACCGTCAAGAAGGTGCAGACGCAACTGCGGCAGTTCGCGGGCTTCTGCGCGCGCCGATTCGGCAACCAGGAGGCAATCGGGCCGCCTCTGGATCAGCTCAGGATCTCGAGCGCGCGTGACCAGGCGTCCGCGAAGGAGACCGCCCTGACGCAGGCTGAAGCCGCCACGCTTTTGGAGAAGGCATCAACGCAGCGCGACCGCCTGATCGTCGCGATGCTGCTGTACACCGGGATGCGACCGAGCGAGTTGGTCGCACTGGAGAGGAGCAATATCAAGCTCGACCGCGTGCCACCAGTCGTCGAGATTCGCGGGACTGCGAACAGCAATCAGCGGACGAAAGTGCCGGTAGGGTTTCGAGATGTACCGCTGACGATCGGCCAGAGCGTGCTCCCTCGCCTCCTTCGCGAGCATTTGACCGAGGCTTCGCGCCCGAATTCGAGCGTCCCACTCTTCCTCTCAGGTCGTCGTGACCATCAGGGGAATGGCGTGCCGCTCACCGTGGTGGGCGTCAGCCTGATGTTGCAGACGCTCGGCAGGACGACAGGCATCCACTGCAATCCATTGAGACTCCGGCACACGTTCTGCACCTGGTGTGCGGACGCTGGGATGCAGATGCTGCACCTGCAACAGTTGCTCGGTCATGTGAACAGCGACATGGTTGCCCACTACTACCGCGGCCGGACGAACGACGTGATGCTCGAAGCTGCGGCGCGGATCCGGTTCTAGCGCCGCGTCCGCACGGACCTCATGCGTGGGTCTACGTGCCCGCTCCGTACTCACACGGATTCGGCCGTTTCGGGGCTTTCCTAGTCTGCAGGTGTCCCTCACACCTACCGATAAGGAGATCCGATGCAGCAAGCCATCTCGTCCACCAGATCAGACGTCGCCGAGTCCGCAGAGGACAGACGTCACCGCATCAGCGTCAACAGCGCTCGCATGACGGACTCCAGGCTGATCGGAGCACTGTTCCTGTCGGGATTCCTCGTCTACGGTATTGGCTCCGCCCTCGCCACATCCGCGGCCGGCACCCCTCACTTTCTCGCGTCGATTGCCGCCCACCCGACGGTCCTCATCATCGGTGCAGTCCTGATGCTGCTGAACACGCTCGTCGACCTGGGGAAGGGAGTCCTGTTCTTTCCGATCCTGAAGCAGCACAGCAGGAGAACTGCGATCAGCTACATGGCAACAATGATTGTCGAGGTAACCCTCCTGGACGTCGGAGCGATCGCGTTGCTGATGATTGTTCCCTTGAGCGGCCAGCACGGCGTGGACACGGCCACAGCGGTAGCTCATGGGTCAGCCCTGATTCACACGAATGCCATGTTCTATGAGTACGGCGAGATGACGCTTGCTGCTGGATGCGTTGCCCTGTGTGCGCTGCTCTTCCGGACTCGACTGATCCCCCGGTTCCTGTCGATTGCGGGTCTGATCGGCTATCCGATTCTCTTGGTCGGGGCGATCGCTGAAGTCTTCGGGATCCATATCGGTCTGGTGCTCACCGTCCCTGGCATGTTCTTTGAACTGGTACTGCCCTTCTGGCTCTTCATCCGGGGATTCCAGCCCGAGGCTTACGTGGGAGGGGTTGCGCGCGGGATGACGACAAGAGCCACGTAAGCCTTCTCGCCCTGGCCGGCCGGGACAGTCCCGGCCGGTTTCGGCGGCCGAGCAGCGCTGCGCTCAATACCTCCCTACACTGGCGAGATGCCCGTATCCAGGCGAGCGATCGCGGGCAGGTTGCCCGCAGAGTCAACGAGCTTCGTGGGCCGGCGGCGCTTGCTTGCGGACGTCAAAGCGGCATTCGCGAGTAATCGCCTCCTCACGTTGGTCGGGCCCGGCGGTGTGGGTAAAACGCGCCTCGCATTGCGGGCCGGCGCCGATCTCCAGCGGAGCGTGCGTGATGGTGTCTGGTTCATAGACCTCGCGGGTCTTGAGGATCCGCATCTGGTGGCCAAGGCCGTGATCACGAGCCTCGGTGTGGCTGATCAATCCGGACAGTGGCCGACGTCACTGCTCGTCTCGCACCTCGCTTCACGCGAAGCGCTGCTCATCCTCGATAACTGTGAGCATCTCCTCGACGCGGTTGCCGTGCTTGCGGACGTCGTCCTGAAAGAAGCTGCCGGAGTTCGCCTGCTGGCCACCAGCCGTCAGGCGTTGGGAATTTCCGGGGAGCGTGTCGTCCAGGTGCCGCCTCTCACGCTGCAGGAGGAATCGAGCACCGCTCCCGGGCACGGTGCCGCACCTTCCGAGGCGGTCACCCTCCTCGAGGTTCGGGCCGCAGATGCCGGCGTCCATCTCGACGATTCCGACGCGACCCGTCAGCTCTTGCTCGAACTCTCTCGTCGCCTCGACGGCATGCCATTGGCGCTCGAGCTTGCGGCCGTCAGGCTGAGAACGCTCGGATTGGATCAACTCCTCGAGCGGTTGAGTGATCGTTTCGCGGTCCTGACCGGCGGCAGCCGTGCAGCGATGCCGAGACAGCAGACGCTCCGAGCCACCATCGACTGGAGTCACGACCTTTTGAGCGTTTCAGAGGCTGCACTCCTGCGCCGGCTCGCGGTGTTTCCGTCGGACATCGGACTCGATGCCGTCGAAGCCGTGGCAACACAGACCGGTATTGACGGCGCTGCCGTGCTCGAGCTGTTGTCCAGCCTCATCGAGAAGTCGTTCGTGACTCGATTGGGTCCAGCCGCCCGGGCACGCTACAGGCTCCACGAGACGATGCGCGAATATGCGCTTGTCAAGCTGCGCGAAGCAGGGGACGAATCCGCAGCGCTCAAGGCGTTCGTCGCTTTCTACGCTGACATGTGTCAGGTAGCTGAGCAGGCTGCGCAGTCGCCCCAACTCGTGAGCTGGCTCAAACGCATGGACGAGGAGGCTGACAATGTGCGTGCGGCGCTCGCTCATTGCCTGAACGGCTCCGACCACGCATCGGGCATCTCGATGGTCGGTTCACTGCTGTGGTACTGGACGGCACGGGCCACCAGCGAAGGCGCGTACTGGTTGGATCTGTACCTCGAACGACGTGATGGCGTCGATAGGAACGACGCAGCGCTGGCGCGGGCTCTCTTTGCACGCGGCTTTGTGTCGATGGTGCTCGGCGACGTGACGACCGCCGGTCCAGTTCTTGACGAGGCTGAGGCGATGGCGCGCGCGGCAGTGAATTCGCCGTTGCTCGCCCGGATCCTCTCCGTCTCGGCCGGGATTCACGTGATGAGCGGTGACCTTGTCGCGGCACGATCCCAACTCCGCGAAGCAAAGGCACTGGCTGAGAGCTTTGACGACCCTGCAGTTGACGCGATGCTTGCGCTCACTGAAGGTTTCATCGCGCTCGGCGAGGCGGATGTCGAGACAGTTGGTCGCGTGTATGCGGAGTGGGCACCTCGGGCTCGCGACCGTGGCGATCTGCAGACCCTCAGCTACCTGCTTTCGTCCTACGGGTTCTCGCTGCTTCAGGCAGACCAGGCCGATCAAGCCGGACCGCTCCTGCAGGAGTCACTGGGAATCGAGCGCCGCCTCGAAAACCGGGACATGATCCTTTACGATCTCGACGGACTTGCGAGTCACGCGGCGATGGTGGGCAGGCTCCAGCGGTCGGCACGATTGCTCGGTGCTGCGGAGACGCTGCAGACCGAGACCGGTATTCGCCTGATGCCGCATCTGGAACCTGTGCTGGCGCATGCACGAGAGACGATTGTCACGTCGCTCGGCGTGCCGGCCTTGGAGTTGGAGATCCTGGTTGGCAACCGCATGTCGACGAGCGAAGCGATCGACTACGCCCTTGACGAGAAGCAACCAGTACGGCGCAGTGCTCCGACCGATGCGAAGAAGGTGACACCCCTGAGCAAGCGGGAACTCGAGGTCGCCCGCCTCATCGCAGAAGGGATGAGCAACAAGGAGATCGGCACTCGGTGCTTTCTCTCCGAGCGAACCGTCGAGACGCACGTGTCGAACATCCTGAACAAGCTCGGCATCAATTCCAGGGTGGAGGTCGCGGGCTGGGTTGCGCGTGAGCTGGGTTCTGACTAACGGCGCTCTCTCCTCGGCGTTTGCAGTGGGACCACCAAGGCGTCGACAACCCTGACCGACGGGAGCAGTGCAGCGCCAAACAGGCGATGAACGTCTTCGGCGCAGCCAGCCTCAACGAGGCATGAAAGCAGGCCATCGTCGGGGATGTACGCAGCGCTCAGGACTGCCGGCCGGGGTCGGAGGCGCATGCGCGCTCCGTCCAGACTCCTGCTGATCCATGAGAGATCGCCCTCTGCAACTCTCACGTTCACCTCTGCCAGGTAGCACCGCTGTGTGCTGCGAACTCGCCGTAGCGTCGCCGGTCTCGTTCTCACAACCCCAGGGTGCGTCGTGCGCCGGCGTATGTCCTCGGTGAGATCACCCATCGACCACGTAGTGCTCCCATCGACGCGCTCCTTCCGGTGGCATCCCGCCCTACGTGGTCGCTCAGTGGAAGCCCCGATGGCCTCCGCCCGTGCGGCCGGAGACGATGCAAACCACTGAGCCAGCGATCGAGGAGACACCATGAAGACAGCAACCATCGACGGACCAACTGAGCGGACCCAGGCCACCCTCGATGTGAAGACGATGCAGGCGATCGTTCAAGTCAAGTACGGATCGGCCGACGTGCTCCATCTCAGAGATGTCCATCTGCCCGCGATCGGTGATCACGACGTTTTGATTCGCGTTCGCGCCGCCGCAGTCAACCCCGCGGACTGGGCGATCATGGGAGGCCTGCCATACATCGCACGGCCGGCACCCATGTACGGAGTGCGGACCCCGAAGAACGGGGTTCGAGGAACGGACGTCGCGGGGCGGGTGGCAGCCGTCGGATCCGCGGTGACACGCTTTCGAGCCGGCGACGACGTGTTCGGCTGGTGTCGTGGCGCCTTTGCCGAGTACGCGGCCGCTGCTGAAGAGGTGCTTGCGCTCAAGCCATCCACCGTCACCTACGAACAGGCGGCCGCCGTTCCGATGGCCGGCTCAGTCGCCATCCAGGCACTTCGTGATCACGGCAATGTCAGCGCCGGTCAACGGGTCCTCATCAACGGCGCTTCGGGTGGCATCGGAACCTTTGCAGTGCAGATCGCGAAGGTGCTGGGTGCGGAGGTAACCGGGGTGTGCAGCACGGCAAGCATGGAGATGGTCCGGTCGATCGGTGCGGACAAGGTGATCGACTACACGACCGAAGACTTCACGCAGAGTGGTGAGCGTTACGACTTCATCCTCGACAACATCTCGAATCGATCGCTGTCCAACCTTCGACGTGCGCTCACGCCGACGGGGATGCTGGTGCCGAACGGGGGGCAGTTCCAGAACCGTTGGTTCTCGAGCGCGGGGCGGCTGATCAAGGCAATGGTGTCGTTCCGGTTCGCGAGCCAGCGTCTCGGCCGATTCGTCGTTGCCCAGAACCACGAGGATCTCGTCGCTCTGGCAGAGATGATCGACGCAAAGAAGGTGATACCGGTCCTCGACCGTACCTACCTGCTGAGTGACACCGCCGCCGCGATGGACTACATCGGAGCCGGGCATGCACACGGAAAGGTCGTGATCAGTGTCTGAGGCATTCCCGATGGCCGGCAAGGTCGTGTTGATCACCGGCGGTACGGGTGGCATCGGCAAAGCCACGGCAATCGGCCTTGCCGCAATGGGCGCCCGGGTCGGCATCACTGGTCGTGACCTCACGCGCGGCGAGCTCGCAGCGGACGACATTCGTAGCGCGTCCGACAACCCGTTCGTTGACGTGTTCGTCGCCGACATGAGCTCTCAATCCGAGGTGCGCCGCCTCGCCCACGATGTCCTCGAGACGTACTCACGGCTGGATGTGCTGGTGAACAACGTCGGCGGGTTCTGGGCGCACCGGCATACGACGGCCGATGGCCTCGAGCACACCTTTGCTCTCAACCATCTCGCGCCGTTCCTCCTCACCAACCTTCTGCTGGAACGGCTCAAGGCGAGCGTGCCCTCGCGCGTGATCACCGTCTCCTCGGGGGCGCAGTCAGCCGGCCGCATCGACTTCGACGATCTTCAGGGCGTTCGCAATTACTCGGGGCAACGCGCGTATAGCCAGTCGAAGCTCGCCAATATCGCTTTTACGAACGAGTTGAGCCGGCGCCTTCAAGGCACTGGTGTGACCGCCAATGCCGTTCATCCCGGCGTGGTACGCACCAATTTCGGCTCCGAGGACCAAGCTGGGTTCTTCCTGCTGATCAGCCCATTGGTGCGCCCGTTCCTCAAGACACCGGCGCAGGGTGCTCGAACGGCGATCCATCTGGCCTCGTCGCCTGACATGGCGAGCGCCAGCGGTGCGTTCTTTGCCAACTGCAAGCCGAAGACCGCGCAGAAGCCTGCCGTCGATGCGAACATCACCGCGAGGCTGTGGCAGGTCAGCGCCGATCTGGTCGGGCTGGCGTGGACTTCCTCTTAGCTGCGACACAGGTAGGATGCGCGCGGTGAAGGCATGGATGGTGCGGAGCTGGGGTCCGCCTGAGGACATGTCGTTCGAGGACGTCGCTGACAAGCAGCCCTCGCTGGAAGACGTCCTCGTTGACGTCCGTGCGGTGGGCGTGAACTTCTTCGACGCCCTGGTGATCGAAGGGAAGTACCAGGTTCGGCCGCAGCTTCCGTTCATCCCGGGCGTGGAGGGATCCGGCGTCGTCCTCAGCGCTCCCCAGGCCGCACGGGTACGCCCGGGGGATCGGATCGCATTCCTTTCTCGGTTCGGCTCGGGCACATACGCAGAGCAGAGTGACTGCGATCCGGGTTTCGTTGTCCCAATCCCCGATGCAATGAGCTTCGAGGACGCTGCTGCGTTGATCTGCAACTTCGCCACCGCTCACCTCGCGCTTCACCGCCGAGCGCAGTTGCAGCCGGGCGAGACGCTGTTGGTCCATGCGGGCGCCGGAGGCGTCGGCAGCGCAGCAATCCAACTCGGGAGAGCGGCCGGCGCGCGAGTCATCGCCACGGCCGGCAGCAACGAGAAGACGGCGCTCTGTCTCAGCCTCGGGGCTGATGTGGCCGTCAACTACCACGAGGCGGACTTCGTGCAGGCGGTCAAGGACTTCACCGGTTCGCGTGGTGCTGACGTGATCGTCGACCCGATCGGCGGCGATGTGTTCGACCGCTCGACCCGATGTGTGGCCTTCGAGGGGCGGATTGTGCCGGTGGGCTTCACGTCGGGCCGCATCCCTCAGGCGGCAATCAGTCACCTCGTCGTCAAGAGTTACAGCGTTCTAGGCGTGCACCTCTCGCTGCAAAGCACACGCACGCCCGAAGTGGTGTCAGAGGTGATGGCCGACCTCCTGCGTCTCTACGAGGAGGGGGCGATCCGACCCCGTATATCAGCCACGTATCCACTTGCCGCCGCCCCCGCTGCGCTCCGGGCGGTGACTGACGGCAGGACCACCGGGAAGGTCGTGCTCACGACGCACAACGCCTAGAAGAAGCCTCCAGGGCGACCGCTGACCTCGCGTGATATCATTATGATGGAATCATCATTATGACTACTGAAGTGAATGTTCCCGCTCCGAGAGTGGCCGAACCGCTGAGCCGGCGGCGCCGTGTCGGCATCCTCCTGATCTGCTCGATGAGCCTGCTCATCGTCGGCCTCGACGTCACCATCGTCAATGTCGCGCTTCCGTCCATCCGCGGCGAGTTTCATGCGCCGCTCTCAGGACTGCAGTGGACGGTGGATGCGTACACCCTGGTCCTCGCCAGTCTGCTCATGCTTTCCGGCTCGACAGCCGATCGGCTCGGGCGCCGGCGCACGTTCCTCATCGGGCTCCTGACCTTCGCCGCCGGCTCACTCCTGTGCAGCCTGGCGCCGAACCTTGCGCTGCTGATCACCTTTCGCATGGTCCAGGCCGTGGGCGGATCGATGCTCAATCCCGTGGCCATGTCGATCATCACCAACACATTCACCGCACCACGCGAGCGTGCGCAGGCCATCGGGGTCTGGGGCGCGGTGGTCGGCGTGTCCATGGCGCTCGGTCCGGTGTTGGGCGGTGCACTCGTCTCGTCGGTCGGGTGGCGATCGATCTTCTGGATCAACATCCCGGTCGCGCTCATTGCGGTCGTCCTTGCCATCCGGTACATCCCCGAGTCCAAGGCGCCCATTGCGCGGAAGGTGGACATCCCGGGGCAGGTGTTCGTGATCACGCTCCTGTCGTCATTGACCTACGGCATCATCGAGGCTCCCAGTCACGGGTGGTCGTCGCCGCTGATCGACGGCGCCTTCCTCGTGGCAGCCGTGTCGCTCGTCGCGCTGCTTGTGCGAGAACACCATGCCAGCCAGCCGCTGATCGACCTGCGCTTCTTCCGCTCCGTGCCGTTTTCTGCCGCAGCGCTCATCGCTATAGCGGCATTTGCCGCCCTGGGCGGGTTCCTCTTTCTGAACACGCTGTACCTGCAGGACGTGCGTGGACTCTCCGCATTGCAGGCCGGTCTCGACACGTTGCCCATGGCTGCGATGACGATGCTCATCCCGCCGTTCTCAGGCCGGATCGTCGGCCGGAGGGGAGGCAGGATTCCACTGGTCATTGCCGGCGTGGCCCTCGCCGCGTCGTCGCTGATGCTGGTCGAGTTGAGCGCCACCACACCGTTTTCGTGGTTGTTCACCGCGTATGTGGTTTTCGGCATCGGGTTCGGATTCGTGAATGCACCGATCACCAACACGGCAGTCTCAGGGATGCCCCGCGCGCAGGCCGGGGTGGCAGCGGCCATTGCATCCACGTCGCGGCAGATCGGTCAAACCCTGGGCGTGGCAGTTGTTGGATCGCTGGTCTCCGTGTCGCTCCAGAAAGGCAACCTGCACGACTTCGCGACTGCGAGCCGAACCGGATGGTGGGTCCTGGCAGGATGTGGCGTCGCAGTGCTGATCCTCGGTCTTCTGGCGACGACTCCATGGGCCCGCGAAACAGCCCGGCGAACAGCCGAGTCGATCAACCCCGAAGTGCTGGAACGGAACGCGGCATGACGAAGACAGGTGCTCGGCGCGAACGCGCGCTCGGCGAGGCGTGGCACACGATGGCCGATCTGGTGCTGGACAACGAGCGCCGCCGGGAGGTGAGCGAGCAAACCGGTCTGAGCTTCGGACGGATGAAGGCGCTGCGACGGATCGCGCGCCAGCCGATGTCCATGCGCGACCTGGCAGCGCTCCTCGGCATGGATCCTCCAAACCTCACCGCAGTGGTCGACGATCTCGAACGCTCGGGGCTGGTGGAGCGCCAGGCGCATCCGACGGATCGCCGGGTCAAGCTCGTGGCGGCCACTCCCGCCGGTGCGTCACTGGCGCAACGAGCCCAGGAGATTCTCGACCGTCCGCCGCCCGGGTTGTCGGACCTTCCCGCGGCTGAGCTGGAAACGCTGGTGCAGCTCTTGAGAAGGGTCCGCAAGGAGTAGGGGCCGCCGCGTGGCCTTCCCCAGGACCGAAGATTCGCCGCTTCGCCGCTGTGTCAGCATGCACGACGTGGATCAGCGCATCAGTGTCGTGACCCTCGGCGTCGAGGATCTGCACACGGCGCGCGCCTTCTATGAGGCTCTCGGGTGGCGTGGAGCCCAACAGCCTGACGATGAGGTCTGTTTCTTCCAGGCGGGAGGAATGGTGCTCGCCCTCTGGACCGCGCTCGGCGGACACGGCGCGCCGGGGATCGAGCTCGCCTACAACGTGCACGCTCCCGAGGAGGTCGGTAGTGACGCTGCAGGAGGCAGAAGCCGCAGGGGGCAGGATCGTTCGCCCTGCGGCCGTAGCAGAGTGGGGTGGTACGTCCGGGGCTTTCGCGGACCTCGACGGTTACGTCTGGGAGGTCGCTCACAACCCCGGGTGGACGCTGAGCGACGACGGAAGCATCCATATGTAGCGGCTCAGCCGGCACGAACGCGGTAACTTTTGAGCGCTGCACTACCATCACAGCCGTGGATCTTCCTGGACGTCTTGTCGAGCTGCTGCGCGGCGCAAACCCGTGCTTTCTCACCACGTTGATGCCCGACGGGTCACCGCAGACGACAGAGACATGGGTTGACACCGATGGTGAGCACGTGGTCATCAACACGGTGCAGACGCACGTGAAGATGCGCAACATCGAGCGCGACCCACGCGTCTCGGTGGCTGTCTGTGACGCGGAGGACTTCTCGCGCTACTACGCAATCCGTGGGCGAGTCACGAACATCACAACCACTGGGGGAGCGGAGCACATCGAACGTCTCTCCCAGCGATACAACGGTGGGCCATACCCCTGGTACGGCGGACGCGATCAGGTCCGCGTTATCCTGACGATCACCCCGGACAAGATCCATTCCATGGACCGGTGAGACATGAGCCGGGTTTCAGTCGTCGGTGTCCCAAACAGCGCCGGCAGCTATGCGGCTGGGCAGGATCAGGCGCCGGTCGCGTTGCGATCCGCGGGACTCATCAGCGCCCTGGGTGCTGCAGGGTTGGAGGTCGATGACGCAGGCGATCTGCCGGCACAGGTTTGGACGCCCGATCGAGCACATCCCTACGCACAGAACTCAGAGCAGGTGGCGGCCTGTCTGCACGAGCTCACGAATCGGCTCCGTCCGCTCTTCGCAGCAGGAGATACCGTGCTCGTCCTTGGCGGGAACTGCACGATCGCGCTCTCGGTGATGGCGGCCCTTCAAGGACACGACGTGCAGATGCCCGGCTTGCTCTACATCGACCGGCATTTCGACATGAACATTCCAACCAGCACCACGGACGGTGCACTCGACTGGATGGGCATGGCGCACGCGCTGTCGCTTCCCGGTTGTGTTGAAGAGCTGACTGCTGTGTTCGACCAGCGTCCGCTCCTGCAGGCAAGCCAAGTCGCGTGGCTCGGAGTCGAGGCGATGCACGCCACCGACTGGGAACGAGAGCAGGCGGAACGCCTCGGTGTGCACGTCGGTTCCAGCGCCACACTTCGCGACGACCCTGCCGGCGCGGCGGCGAGCGCGCTCGCAGCGTTACCGTCAGGCCCACTGGCAGTCCACGTCGACGTCGACGTGCTGGACTTCACAGATGCTCCGCTTGCGGAGGACACCAACGGCCGGAACAGTGGACCAAGCCTGCGGCAGCTCAGCGTGGCACTCGCCGTAGCAGCAAAGGATCCGCGGTTTCGCGCCCTGTCGATCGGCGAGCTCAATCCGACCCGGTCGGCCGGAGCCCCCGAGGCGATCCCGCAGTTCGTGTCGGTCCTGGCAACCACACTCCGCACCAACCGCGACCGCCCTGGTCTCCCTCGGTGATTGCCCCTCGGCCCTGAGCCGCTACCCCTACACCGATGTGTAGCCTTACTTGACAGTCTGGGTATCAGCAGATAATAGTCTAGCGCTGCACACTCCAGAGCCCCGAGGCCCAGGCCAGGTGCGTACTGAGGATGGATAGCCAATGAAGCCAGGACACCCTCGGCTCGGGCGCTGCGCGGCCGCGCTCGCCTGCACTGTCGCTGCCGCAGCAGCTGTGGCGGGTCCCGCCCACGTCAGCGCGGCGGGCGCAACGAAGTACATCCCGGACGTTCTCCCCGGGATCACGCTTGCCACACTGGAAGGGCCGGCGCCTGCCACGCAGACCATGCGGCTCGACATCGCGTTGAGCCATCCCAACCCCACCGGCGAGCAGGCCGCGTACGCCGCGATCTACAACCCGTCAAGCCCCAGCTTTCACCACTTCCTGACCCCGGCGCAGTACGACTCCACGTTCGGGGTCAGCCAGACGACCGCGAATGCCGTGAGCAGCTGGCTCACCGGTGGCGGTCTCGACGTCTTCTACAAGGCGCCGAGTCGCGATCTCTTTGAAGTGTCGGGCACCGTCGCGCAGATCGAGGCGTTGTTCCAGACGCCGATCAACTCCTACGCGGCCGGCAGCATTCACTTCCTCGCCAACCCGCAGCAACCGGCAATCCCTGTCGGACTTCCGATCGAGAGCGTCATCGGGCTCAACACGCTGGAGCGGTTCTACACGACCACCGACCAGGCCGCTGAGCGCCCCCAGGCGACGGTGACGACCGGCACCGGCTCGAGCCCATGCGATCTCGTCGAAGCGGGCATCTGCGTCGGCGACTACCAGCCCCAGGATCTGTGGAAGGTCTACGACATGCCTTCGAGCGACGAGGGCCAGGGCCAGACACTCGGCATCTTCATGGAGGGCGTTACTGCCTCGGTTGTCGCGAACCTTCGCGTGTTCGAGCAGCGGATGGGCCTGCCCGAGGTTCCCGTGACCGTGGTGCCCGCGCCCAATCCAAGCGACACCACCGGACCGACGGACAACTCCGGCGGCCTCGAATGGGATCTGGACTCCGACGCCTCGACAGGCATGGCGCCACTGGTGGATCGCCTCTACTACTACGACGCGAACTCCCTGTACGACGCCGACGTTGAGACGGAGTTCACAAAGTGGGCCAACGATGCGAGCGGTCCCCTGCAGATGAACGCGAGCTTCGGCGAGTGCGAGACCAACCCCGGCAACCCCATCACCGGCGGCGCGGCCGATCCGGAACTGCCCTTCGGCCAGGGACTCGGTGACAACCTCGAACCGGTTGCAGAAGGAACGCTGGAGCAGGCCGCGCTCGAGGGCCGCACGCTCTTCGCGTCCGCGGGCGACACGGGCGGTTCGTGCCCTGCAGTCGCGGCACCCATCATCGGCGCCGGCAACGGCATCGCCAACGAGGGCTACCCGGCCATCAACTATCCGTGCGGCAGTGACTTCGCCGTCTGCGTCGGCGGGACTGTCCTGTACACCAACGTCGACAGCAACAACGATGTGACCAGTCGCAACACCGAGTACTCGTGGACGCATACCGGTGGCGGCAGCTCGCTCTTCATCGGACAACCGGACTTTCAGCAGAAGTATCTCGGCAGCACTGCCAAGGCTCCCGGCTATCTGCCGCAGCCGTGCACGCTGAAGTACGACCTCACGGAATACCCGGTGGGAACGGTGTGCAGGACGGTGCCCGATATCGCGGCACAGTCAGGCGATGTGCTCACCAACGGCTACGACACGAACTTCGACATGTTCTCGTCGGCCAGCGGTGGGACGAGCCTGTCCTCGCCGCTCTCCGTGGGCATGTGGACGCGAATCCAGGCGGCCGCGCCGCTTGTCAATCACCGCGCGGTTGGACTGGGCTTCGCCGATGAGACGATCTACCGCGTTGCCGCCGGCCCGCACGGGACCGGCTCCACGAACAAGCCGTCCTTCACGGACATCACCGTGGGCTCAAATGGACAGCACGTGGCTGCAACCGGCTATGACGAGACGTCTGGATGGGGCGTGTTCGACGTCGCCAACTTCATCGCCGACCCGCTGGGTGACAACAACCCGACAGCGACGCCGACTGCGCCGCGCGCGCAGGCGACAGTCCCCGCCGAACCGATCGCAGGCGCGTGCCAGCCGCTGTTCACGACATACGCCGGGAACGCGACCGATCCCGCGACCGACATGAACGACGCCAACCTCGACATCACATCCGGCAGCCTCGGCCTGAGTGGCACCACGCTCGTCGCGCAACTCCATGGCCCATCGCTTGCGCCCGGGACAGATGTCGCAGGTACAAACGGCACGGAGTACTCCCTGCTGTGGACGTACGCTGGAGCCACGTACTACGCCATGGCATATGTGGACCCGACCGGCACCCAGGTCTTCTACAACGACGGCAACACGAATGACAGTGCGCTGCTGCCGCCGACCAGCAGCAATATCACCGGGAGCTTCGCCAATGGGACGCTCACGATGGACGTCCCTCTCGCCGATGTCGGCAACCCGCCGGTCGGCGCCGTGCTGACGTATCCGTATGGGTTGACCCGCGCCGTCAACGACCCGGCTCTCGTGCCGTTCACGGTCGACACGGGTGGCTCACAGCGTGCGTACTCCGTCGGGAGGACGTGCAAGAAGACCTGACGAATCCGGCCTTGGTGCGAGGGTTCCGCTCGTGCTGAACTGGGTCGGCGCATGCGGCCGGCAGGCGATCGCCTGCGCGGTCCTGCGCCGATCCAGTTACGGCCGAAACCCATTCAAACTGGGGACGTAGTCTCGGCGAAGTGACTCGAAGCTCCAGAGCCGGTCACCAGGAAGGACGCTCCTCTCGAGCGCGAAGCCAAGGTTGGGAATAAAGACCGTGCAGATCGCCGGATCCGGTGAATATCGTCTCGGCCGCGCGCCACCGCCGGGGCGCTCCCGGGTGCGTTCGTGACCGTCACCTGGCCGGCGACCAGCCGCCGCGTTCGAGCCGGGCGGCTGGCCATCGTGGCGCTTGCGATTGCCGCGGTGGCGAGTCTCGGGCTCGCGCTCGCGGCGTCACAGCAGCAGGACCGCAACAGCGATCAGAACCTCTTCCAACTCCGAACGGACATTGCAGCTCGGTTTGTGTCCACGTATGCCGCGCAACTCCTTGAACGAGAACGATCCGCAGCCGCGGAGGAGCTGTCGAGCTCACCCCCAAGTCAGGCGGCATTTGCCGCCCTCAACGCGTCGTTCGGGTTCGGCGCAGCGGTCCTGCTCGATGCAGGGGGCGATGCCTTGGCGGTGGATCCGCCGGCGCCGTCGCTGATCGGCACCAATCTCTCCGCAGGGTATCCACACCTGGCCACCGCCCTGACCGGCCATCAGGCCATCTCGAATCTCGCGATGTCGGCGGAACTTGAGGTCCCGGTCGTCGCGTTTGCGACAGGTTTCCAGACTCCCAGTGGAAACCGCATGTACAGCGGCTCGTTTGACATCGCGAGCACGACCCTTGGGGCGTACCTCGCGAATGCCATCACATACTCCGGCCGCCACGTGTACCTGATTGATTCGACGGGCAACATCGTGTCCAGCGACCCGAGCGTCGGTGGGTCGAGCGTTCAGCGTTTGCAAGGGGTCGATCCCGCCCTTTCCGGTGCTATCGCCTCAGCCCCGCATGGAGCGTTGCATCGCACGTACTTCACTGTGAGCGCCGTGGCCGGAACACCATGGCGCGTCGTCGCAACGGTTCCCAATGCGATTCTCTTTTCCGCGCATGCCGGGGCGAGCCTCTGGGTACCGTGGGTCCTCTTCGGCGCGCTGTCGCTTGGACTGGCCGGCGGGCTCTTGCTGTTCTTTCGATACCAGGATGGACGCGAGCGCCTCCACACGCTCAACGTGGAGTTGGGACGTGTCGCGCGAATCGACAGCCTGACCAACCTGCACAATCGCCGACATCTGGAAGAACAGCTCACGGCGCTGCTCAGCGCAGCGCGACGTGAACGTCGATCCCTCGGACTCCTGCTCATCGACCTCGACCACTTCAAGCGTGTCAACGACTCCGCCGGCCACGCCGCTGGAGATCGAGCGCTGCAGGAGACTGCGCGACGGTTGCGCGAGGTGGTGCGGGCCGAGGACGTGCTCGGGCGGTGGGGAGGCGAAGAGTTCCTGGTGATCGTGCCAGGGAGCGACGCGCGTGCGGCGGCAATCCTGGCTGAGCGGCTACGGGTGGCGATGGCGAGAACGGCCGTGGACCTGGGGGGAGTCTCGCTCGATCTGACGCTGAGCATCGGCGTCGCGGCGGGGCTGGACGCGGATGCAGAGGATCTCCTGCGAGACGCGGACGCTGCGATGTATCAAGCCAAAGAGGAGGGGAGAAACCGCGTGATCAGCGCTCCCCACGCCTTCACGTACGCCGTCGCGTAAGCGTGGGCTCAGGCCGCTGACGGGACAGGGATGAGCCAGCGATCGATCATGGCGAACAAGGCGTCGGCCTTCACCGGTTTGCTCAGATACGCGTCCATCCCGGCAGCGAGGCATTCATCCTCGTCACCGATCATCGCGCCCGCGGTGATCGCGATGATGATGGTGTGCCGGTCTGCCGCCTCACGGGTTCGGATCATCCTTGTGGCCTCGAGTCCATCCATCTCGGGCATCTGACGATCCATCAACACCGCGTCATAGTGCGTGCGCGCCACCGCGACGAGCGCCTCGACACCGTTATCGGCGACGTCGACTCTGTGGCCGCGGCTCTCCAACATCCGCTGAGCAACACGCTGGTTCACGCGGTTGTCATCAACCACGAGAATGTAGCCCGTCCGAGCAGGTGTCGCGACTGGGGTCACGAGGTCGGGGTCACGCGGTGACTCGACGGGGACCTCCGAATCGACCAGCACGGCGGTGAGAGACCCGAGAAGCGTCGTTACCCGCACCGGCTTGTTGAGGATGGCGTCGGCACCGGCCGATCGGGTGCTCGCAGGACCACCCTCTGTTGTGAGCGAGGCCAGGAGCACCAGTCCGAGCGGCGCGAGAGTCGTGTCACGACGGAGGCGCTGCGCAAGCTCGATGCCGTCGACGCCTGGCATCTGGTGATCGATGAGCGCGATTCGGTACGGGTCACCTCCGGCGGCCGCGGCGGCCAGGCTTCGGAGCGCTTCACCTGCTTCGCCGAAGCTCTCCACGCGTGCCCCCCACAGTGTCAGCGTGCGATAGAGCATCGCGCGTGAGGTCTGATTGTCATCGACGACGAGCATGTGCACGCCGCGGAGTGCGGCGGTGTCAAGTGAAACGGCAGCCGGGGCTGCCGTCGCTCGCTCGAGACGCAGGGTGAACCAGAAGGTACTGCCGCCCGTTGCTTCGCTCCGCGCACCGATCGTGCCGCCCATCTGCTCCACCAACTGCTTGCAGATGGCGAGTCCGAGTCCGGTGCCACCCAATTTACGCGTGCTCGACGCATCCCCCTGGATGAAGCTCTCGAAGAGGTTCGGCTGCCGTACCAGGTCAACGCCGATTCCCGTATCCGTGATCTCGAATCGAAGCTCGGTCCGGCCGGCATCCGCGTGCACCGCGCTGGCCCGGAGCACCACCTCGCCGGCCTCTGTGAACTTGATGGCGTTGCTGAGGAGATTGATCAGCACCTGACGGACGCGACCAGGGTCGCCCCGGAGCATGACGGTGGAGAGCGGGTCCGTGATCACCGTGAACTCGAGGTTCTTCGCCGCAGCCCGTGTCGCAACCAGGAGCGCAGCGTCGTCGACAACTCCCCAGAGGTCGAAGTCGTCTTTCTCGATCACCATCTTTCCGGCTTCCATCTTCGAGAAGTCGAGGATGTCATTGACGATCGTGAGCAAGGCTTCGGCTGAGGACCCGATCGTGTCCGCGTACTCTCGCTGCTCGGCGTCGAGTTGCGTCTCGAGGAGGAGCGTCGCCATCCCGATCACGCCGTTCATGGGCGTGCGGATCTCGTGACTCATGTTGGCGAGGAATTCCGACTTCAATCGCGACGCTTCCTGGGCCTTGTGCGATGCGGCAGCGAGGTCGCTCTCGATGCGCTTTCGAGCAGTGATGTCGTTGAACGTCACCACCACACCCGTCACGACTCCGTCCTCAATCGTCGGGAAGACCGAGTATTCGGCTGCAAACGACGTGCCGTCGGTTCGCCACATGTATTCCGTGGCGACGCGCAGACTGCCGTCGCCGCGCAGGACGCTGTAGATCGGGCCGGTGCCCGACTCGTAGTACGAGCCGTCGGCCTGGGTGCGATGAAACAGCGGGTGCATCAACTCACCGAGCACCTCATCTGCATCGACGCCGAGGGCGGCTGCGGCCGAGGCATTCATGAACGCGCACCGGCCATCCCGGTCTGTTCCGTAGATCCCTTCACCGGCGGATTCAAGCAGCAGCCGGAGATTGCTCGCCAGGCGCTCACGCTCCTTCTCAGCGGCAAGATTGGCTGCGCGCAATTGATCGGAAAGGCTGCTGATGCCCACGGCCCCGGCAAGTGGCGGCGCAAGGATCCGTGCCCGCTCGGACTCGAGCGTTCCGAACTGCGACTTGCCCGCGAGGCGCGCGACTGTGACAGCTCCGATGGTCTCGCCGCCACTGATCAGAGGGATCGACATCACCGGGCCGAGACCGGTCACCTCGCGCCACGCCTGCGTGGTCTCGCCCCATACCCGGGCGTCCAACGTGCCGATGAAGATCTCGCCGCTCCGCACGGCGCGCCCGCCGGGTGACTCGCCCTTGACAGGTGCCGGCTCAACGGTGGGATATCCATCCACGACGCGCAAGCCACCCGGCTCCACAAGGCTCACGAGGATGCGTTCGGCGCCGAGCAACTCCGCGACGTGTGCAAGCAGGCCGTGGTCCAGGACCTCCGATTGCTCTGCACGGCCGCTGAGACGCGCGACGGTGACTCGCTGCCACGACGCGAGAAACTGCGCAAGGTCGTCGACCTCGTTGCGACGATCCAGCAGGTGAGCGTCGGGCCGTCCAAGATCGCCGTCAACGGCGAAAGGATTGCCCTCGCTGGTCATGGCAAGACATGCGGCGTCAGCGGCCCAAACCAGTGCGGCAACCAGCGGGCCACCGCCTCATTGAGCGTTGCGGTGTCGATGGGCTTTGGCACGTACGACGAGGCGCCGGCCGCGCTGCACCGTCCTTCCTCATCGGCCCCGACCTTGGCGGTCACTGCGATGATCGGCAGGTCCGCAAACTCCGGCTGGGAGCGGAGCGCGCGCATCGTGTCGTACCCATCCATGAGCGGCATCATGATGTCCATGAAGACGATGTCGATGCCGGCCGTGTCCTGCAGCGTCGCGATCGCCTCTCTGCCGCCGGACGCTCCGATGACGGTGATGCCATGTCGCTCCAGCAGCACCGACAGCGCAAAGACATTTCGCGCATCGTCGTCGACGACCAGCGCCGTGAACTCGCTTGAACCGGCCTGCCCAGGCATTTCCACGGTTTCGTCGCTCGTCTCCGCCGCCGCCTCGGGTTGAGCCGGTTCGGGAGTCGCCACAACAGCGACTTGCGCCGGAGCAACAGGCGCTGCCGCCGGAGCGACTGCAACCACAGGTGCTGCCACCGGCTGCGGCGCGCGCGGGAGTTGCGGAGCCGCGCCTGGCGCGACAGCGAGGCGAGCCGGCGAGGGTCCGAGCGGTCGCGGAAGCGGCTTTCCCGGCGCCACATGCACGATTGCCTTGACACTTGGGTCGCCAACCGGCAGGAACACAGTGAACACGCTGCCCTGACCCGGAGCCGAGCTGAGGATGATCTCGCCGCCCATGAGCTGGACGAGCTCGCGGCTGATGGAGAGACCGAGGCCGGTGCCACCGTAGCTCCTCGATGTCGCGCCATCGGCTTGCGCGAATGCCTCGAAGATCTGCCGGTGCTGCTCCGGAGCGATCCCGATTCCCGAGTTGCTGACGGCGAAGGCAACCGCTGCGCCTGCCTGATCGAGAATGGCGTGACCCGGGCTCCAACCACTTGTCGCATATCGCATCTGCAAGGACACTCGGCCGTGGTGCGTGAACTTGAACGCATTGGAAAGCAGATTCTTCAGCACCTGACGGAGGCGGTCAGGATCCGTGGTCATGACCGCAGGGACGTCATCGTCCACGGTCACGCTGAATCCCAGCTTCCTGCTCTCAGCAACGTGCGCGTAGTCGCGCGTGACCGAATCTCGGATGTCCCTGATGTCGACAGGGCTCATCTCCATGCGCACGGTTCCTGACTCGACCTTCGCGAGATCGAGAATGTCGTTGAGCAACGTCAGAAGATCTGACCCCGACGAGCGGATGATGCTCGCGTACTCGACCTGTTTGACGGTGAGGTTGCCTGTCGGATTGTCCTGCAATTGCTCGGCGAGGATCAGGAGCGAGTTGAGTGGGGTCCGCAACTCGTGCGACATGCTTGCGAGGAACTCTGACTTGTATTTCGACGAGATGGCGAGCTGTTCGGCCTTGTCCTCCACCTGGCGCTTGGAGATCTCGACCTCCTCGTTCTTGCGCTCCACCTCGATGTTCTTCTCTTCGAGCTGGCGTGCCTGCGTTCCGAGATCCTCGTTGGAGGATCGCAGCTCTTCCTGTTGCACCTGCAGCTCCTGAGCCTGCGACTGCGACTGCTTCAGGAGTGTCTCGGTCAGGGTGTTGGCTTCGATCGTGTTCAACACGAGGCCGATGCTCTCGGTGAGTTGATCCAGGAACGCCTGGTGGATCGCGCTGAAACGGCTGAACGAGGCCAGTTCGATCACCGCGCGTACCGAGCCCTCGAAGAGGACCGGGAGCACGATGATGTTCAGCGGCGTGGAGTTGCCAAGCCCGGACGAGATCCTGATGTAGTCGGTCGGCACATCGGTGAGGAGGATGCGGCGCTTCTCCTTCGCGCACTGCCCGACGAGTCCCACACCTACCGCGAACTGCTTCGAGAGGTGCTTGCGCTCCTCGTACCCATATGCCGCCTGGAATCCGAGCACCTGCTCACCCGAGACACCACTTCCCATCGTGTAGAGGACGCCGTGCTGCGCCGACACGAGTGGCGCCAGCTCGGACAGGATCATGTTCGACACTGTCGAGAGGTCTCTCTGACCCTGGAGCAAGCGCGTAAATCGCTCGAGGTTGGTCTTCAGCCAGTCCTGCTCCGTGTTGACCCGCGTCGTCTCACGAAGGTTGCGGATCATCTCGTTCAGCTTGTCCTTGAGGACGGCCACTTCGCCGCTTGCCTCAACACTGACCTGACGGGTGAGATCACCTTCGGTCACTGCGGTTGCGACGTCAGAGATCGCGCGAACCTGGTTGGTGAGATTTGCCGCCAGCTGGTTCACGTTATCGGTGAGATCCTTCCAGACACCAGCGACTTCCTTGGACTGCGCCTGGCCTCCGAGCTTCCCTTCCACGCCGACTTCGCGTGCAACTCGCGTCACCTCGCCGGCGAAGCTGTTGAGCTGATCCACCATCGCGTTGACCGTGTTTCTCAGCTCGAGGAACTCGCCTTTGACGTCCGCGGTGATCTTGCGGCTGAGGTCGCCGTTCGCGACAGCGGTGGTGACATCAGCGATATTTCGAACCTGGGCCGTGAGGTTGTCCGCCATGATGTTGACGTTGTCGGTGAGGTCCTTCCAGACGCCCCCGACCTCGATCGTCACTGCAGCCGCCTGACCCAGCTTGCCTTCGGTACCCACCTCGCGTGCGACACGCGTTACCTCGGAGATGAATCCGTTGAGCTGGTCCACCATCGCGTTGATGGTGTTCTTGAGCTCGAGCATCTCTCCCTGCGCGTCCAGCGAGATCTTCTTGCTCAGGTCGCCATCTGCCACAGCGCCGATGACTCGCTGCATCTCCTTGGTGGGCCGGACGAGGTCATCCAGCAGGTCGTTGACGGAGTTCACACATCCCGACCAGGCATCACCGGATCGGCCGAGCATCACACGCTGGGATAGCTTGCCTTCCTTGCCAACGAGCCGGCTCACTCGCGCGATCTCGTCCTCGAGCGCCTCGTTGGATGCAATGACACGGTTCAAGGCATCGGCGACCTTCCCGGCGACCCCGGTCCACACAACTGGCATCCGCGTCGTGAAGTCGCCGCGCTCGACCTCGGCGAGGACTGTCAACAGCGTGTTGGCGTCGAGGGCATCCGCATCGTCACGCTGGTGCGGCGCCGGGGGGATGGTTGCGGATGCGCCGTTGGTGACCAGGCTACGTGCAGTCATGAACGCTCCAGTTCGTGTGGGGATCGCGTATGTGGACGGCGATGGACGGGCCTGCGACGCGCGTCGTTCGTTGTCAGTCGACGGCGAAGTCACTCGGGTCCTGCATTGCCCGTCGCGCAAGTTCGATATCGCTGGATGCTTGTGCAAACTAGGAGCCGTCTCCATTGCAAACGGTACGCAAGCGCACATACGTGACCGACTGTCGCAACGGCGTGACAACCAGCGGTACCACCGCCCTCGTATAGGACGGTGACCACGTGACCGCCCTGGGCGACGGCAACGGAGCCCGCGAGTGTGCGCTCAGCCCAGACGCGACGTGCGGCCGAGGCTGGCTCTCCGAGCTACACGGGCGGCAGGTCCGCCACGTCGCCCCGACGCCGCACCAGGAGGAGCGCTAAGCGGGCTTCGCTGACTCGGCCGGCGTGGCCGTCACGGTAACCCGGTCGGTGTAGAAGGCCACGTGGTCCTTGATGCCTGCCACGGCATCGGAAGGCTCGGGGTAGTACCAGACGACGCCGTTCAGGTCGCTTCCGTTGCCGTCGACGATGTCGTAGTACGACGCCTCGCCCTTGTACGGGCACCACGTGTGCGTGTCGTTGGCGCGCAACAGGCTCTGGTCCACATCATCGATCGGCACGTAGAGCACGGCGGGGTAGGACGCCTCTCGCAGCTCGAGAGCACGGCTTGAGTTCGGCGATGGTGACGGGGCCGCTGCGGACGGTGACGTGCGACGAGGACGGCTCCACCGTGATCGGATGGTCGGGTCCGGGCGTCTTGTGGGGGCGGGCATCAGGCATCGCGAGACCTCCTCGATCCACAGGAAAGCATGGGTACTGGGACACCAGCGTAGCGGGATTGGACGTTTGCAAGGACTGGCTCGACGAGGCATCTGCGCCAGAATCCGTGAGATGCGCCTAGCCCCCGAGGTCGAGCGCGACGTGGCACCGCCGATCCATCAGGCGATCAAGCGGATTGCCGCGCGCTCCAACTACGCCACCACGCTCGACGGCGCCGGGTTCAACACGATGGACGCCGAGTTCGGGCACAAGCTCGCCGAGGGGCATCCGAGCGAGTGGTCCCCGAAGATGCTCTATCAGGCGTGGCGCATGTGCCTGCGGTATCGAGGCCAGCTCGAGAACGAAGGGATCGACTTCGACGCGCTGCCTGCCCCGCCGAATCCGTACGACGGCGTTGTGACCGCCGTGATCGAGCGCAGCCGTCTCGACGATACAGGCGGCACCCAGGTCGCACGGTCTCGCTCATCCACCGCCGATCGCCGGTGTGTGCTCGTGCGCGACCGCGCCGGCATACCGCTCGAGTTTGCCATCGCCTTCGAATACAACCCGGCACTGGTGGAGGCCATCAAGACGCTCCGCGGGCGGACATGGAATCAGGTCACGAAGCGCTGGAGCGTGCCGGCGTCGACCGACCTCCTTCCTGAGCTCAACGAATTCCTGCACAACTACGGATTCCACGGCGACCACGACACGGTGACCTTCATGCAGGAATGCCTGGTGTCGGCGCGCGAGCAGCGCGAGCAGGCGGAGGCGATGGCGGAGCTGAGCCGCGCGAAGGTCAGCGAGTTCGATGTGCCGACACTGTCGAAAGTGGATGAGTACGGCCGTCCGCAGTCATTGAAGCCCTGCCAGCGTGCTGCCATCGAGTATGCCGTCAAGGCGAAGCGAACCTTCATCGGGGACCAGCAGGGCATCGGCAAGACGGCCGAGGGCATCGGCACCATCGAGTACCTGGGCGCGTTTCCCTGCCTCGTCGTCTGCAAGAACCGTCTCAAACCCAACTGGGCGCGGGAGCTCGCGAAATGGGTCCCGCATCGCAGCGTTTCGGTGCTGGGTGCGACACCCGATCTGTTCGCCTCGACAAGCGATTTCGTGATCATCAACTACGAGGCGCTGAGCAAGTTCAAGCTCTTCCTGCACGGCCGGCACTGGGCTGCCGTGATGGTCGATGAGAGTCAGAAGCTCAAGTCACCGAGCGCAATTCGCACAACCGCAGTGCGCAAGCTGGTCGAGGCGCAGAACACCGACGTGCGGCTGCTCCTCACCGGGACGCCGATCATGAACAACCCCGGTGAGTTCATCGCCCAGATCGTGATTCTCGACCAGATGCGAGCCTTCGGCGGCACCGCGAAGGAATACAAGCGCCGCTACGTGAACGGTATGAACCTCCAGGCGCTGAACGACACGCTCCGCAAGACGTGCTACATCCGCCGCCTGAAATCCGAGGTGATGACGGAGCTCGAGCCGAAGGTGCTGGCGCCTGTCACGCTCGAGCTCACCAACCGCGA
Organism: Candidatus Dormiibacterota bacterium; assembly: GCA_963833055.1. Lineage (GTDB taxonomy): Bacteria > Chloroflexota > Dormibacteria > Aeolococcales > Aeolococcaceae > Palsa-851. The sequence continues at coordinate 254,284 of CAWHWM010000004.1, forward strand.
GGAATACGACCGCGCCGAGGACGACGTGATCACGTGGATCGAACGTCATGCAGCGGAAGATGCGGCATTCCTGCGCTCACTCGAAGGCATGGACGCGCTCGCCCGTCAGCAGGCGATCAAGGACCAGGCCGCCGACGCGGGACGGCGCGCGGCGCGCGCGGAGGCCCTCGTCCGTATCAACGCGCTGAAGTACCTCGCGGTCCAGGGCAAGCTGGAACCGGCGATCGAATGGATCGAGGACTTCCTCGAGTCGGGAGAGAAGCTGGTGGTCTTCGGGGAGCGGGTCGAGATCCAGCGGGCGATTGCCGACCATTTCCCGGGCTGTGCGCGCCTCGCCGCCACCACACGGGACGGCGCCAGACCAACCACCAACGACGAGCTGTACGCCGAGATGGATCGCTTCCAGACGGATCCGGACTGCCGCCTCATCGTGTGCGGCATCGACGTGGGCGGCGAGGGTTTCACGCTCACGGCGGCGAGCGACGTGGTCCTCATGGAATTCGGCTGGACGCCCACCGGCATCGACCAGGCCGGCGACCGCTGCCACCGCGAGGGGCAGACGGACAGCGTGACCGTCTGGCATCTGCTGGCGGAGAACACGATCGACGACTGGATCATGGAGCTCATCGATCGCAAGCGCCGGGTGGTCGTTGCGGCCACCGACGGTCAGGAGGTCGAGGATGTCGAGCTGCTCACCGAGATCATGAAGCGGCTCGTCGAGAAGAGGAGGGCGGGCGCGGCGGCGTGAGCGACGTGGAGCCGGCCGTAGCGAGCGGGGACGTCGAGCCGGTTCGGGATTCCGTCCCCGGCTCGACGCTCCTTTGTTCAGCTCACAGGCGGCCTGCGGCGGCCTGACCGAGGTTCGTCATGACGGTGCTCGTTGGATTCCCGCTGCTCAGATCCTGGATGATCACGACAACGGATCCCTTGACGAATTCGAAGAGTCCGCTCCCGGTCAGGAAGGCGTGATCGCCGACTCCAGTCACATCCTGGAACCCCGGTACCCCGCCCTTCGCCGCAGTTCGCGTGCCGTCAAAGGAGGAGCCGGCGGTGGTGCCGTCGGGGTAGGACGTGGCGATGATGGTCAGGTTCCCCGCCGCCGCGGTGTAGGTGCACTGTCCGCCGTTGCCGCCGGGCGTTCCTGCATCCGTGGCCTGCCCCAAAGCGGTGGACGCCTCCTCTGCGGTGATCAATGAGCACGCACTGGTGGTCGCGGCGTTCGGGGTCGGCGTGGTTGACGATGTTTGTGTCGCTGCGCTCGTGGACGTCGCAGGCTGTGATGCCCCCGCGGGACTCGTGCCACGTGCCGAGCCGCATGCCGCGATCGCGAGCACCGCTGCCGCGAGCGCACCGCTGGAAGCGAAACATTTGGCGTGCCTGATGGTCATGCCGGCGCCAGTGCGGGCTCGAAGCTCGCGAGCATATGACGCAATGCCTCCTGGTCCGGACCAACGAACGGGTCGGCGCCCGGAGCGGCGGCGAGCATGTCGAACAACTGCGTCCCAAGCCCGATAGCCGGCGGGAGATGGGTGCTGAGCACGACGTCGGCATCCAGTTCCTGCATTGCTCGAACTGTGTTGAGGTAGCGCGCGGAGTCCACGTTGTGCACCCACGGGCTGTCCACGGTGGCCCAGAGGAGTTGCGCGGCACGCAGATCTGCAGCCGGGACCTCGCGCGAGTCGACGCTGCCCGCAAGTGCGGCTGAGGGCATCGGTGCGCCGAAACAGTCGGAGGTGAAGCAGATCTTCGACTTGTCGTCGAGGAAGCCCACCGTCGCCGGGTTGTCGAAGAGAGGAGGGCGGAACGCATGCAGCGTTCGGTCGCCGACATCGAGCTTCTGGCCTGGGTTCAACAGGTAGACGCGGTCGAGCGGCACCGGTCGATCGGTCGACATCACGCCCACGCCGACGAATGTCGTCACCAGGCGAGCGTTGGGCGCCGCGTCGAGGAGGTCGAAGAGTCCTCCGGTGTGGTCGCGGTCCGGGTGCGTGAGGAAGATCCACCGGACGGTTGCGGGGTCGATGACAGCGCTCAGTGCGCCGACGAAGTCGCGATCAGGCAGGCTCAACCCCGTGTCGACGACGACGGGTTCCTGCGCGTGCAGGACGAACGCGTTGATGGGAAGGAAGCCGATCCCGGGTATTGCCAGTTGATCGTTGAGCACGGAGACGTGCTCGTTGATTCGAAAGGTGTGCATCGCTGCTCCTCGTGGGTGGGCGGGCGGTGTTCAGTCGCTCAGGCGGGCGGGTGGTGCACTTCTCAGAAGGGCACCGGCGTGGTGAGCAAGCCGACACCGGGCGCACGCCCGGCGATTGTCCAGCAGAAATCAAATGCGTCGAGCTCGATGACCTCGCCGCCGTCTCCCGCGCGCCACTGCCCTCCGGCCGGACCCGTGAGGACGAGTGTGAACGGCTGCTTGTGCCGATGAGCCCAGTCGGCGACGGCATCGGCCACAAGCCGGTCGTCGTGGCCGGCGGTCACCACCATGTCACGCCCTGTCGCACGTGAGATGTCGAGGCGGTGCATCCACGTGTCGCGCGTGAAGATGGTGTCGACAAGGTAGCCATACGCCCAGCGCTCCGCCGCAAACGGTGGATCCTGGCGGAGATGCACCATCCTGCGCATCAACGCGGGCGCGTTGCGCCGAGTCCGCACAGCGCGCCCGGCGACCGTGGCCAGGCCATCGGTCAACTGGCGCGGTGTGAGCGCAGCGCGGTCATGCACCTGACACGCATTCATTGCATCGATCATCGCGCCGCCCGTGCGCTTGCGTGCCACACGGAAGTCGTGCACGAACTGCCGGTATGACGCCTGTGCTTCGGCCATGCCTACGACATGCGCGACCATCGACCGTACATTCCACAGGGAGCACACAGTTGGTCGCTCCCAGTCATCCGGGCTCAGCAGCTCCAGGAGGTCGATCGTCCTGGCGAATTCAGCCTCTGCGAGGATCATCGCGTCGTCGTGGCCCAGCTTGGCCAGCGTGCCGACGTCGATCGATGCGCTTCCGGCGGAACCGGGCATCGTGTTCGTCGATCGCAGCGGCGTCGCACCTGTCATTCGTCCACCCTCCTGGCTCGCTTTCTCTGCTTGTTGGTGATGTGATCCAGGTACATGTCCACCACGTCATCGATCAGGCGAAGCCAACGATCGCCGCCGGGATCATTTGCATTCTGCTGGGCCGAGAGCCCGCTGACGAGGGCGGTCCAGATGTCGAACGCTGTCGCGCCGCGGAGCCCTGCGGCGGCGAAGCGCTCACGCATCTCGTCCACGACCTGCATCGCAACCGCATACGCTTCGGCTGACGGCTCGAAGTCGGGGATGGTGCGCTGAAACAGCAATTGATATCGCTGCAGGTCTTCCATGCTGAACTCGACGAAGACACGCGCACAGAGGCGCAGGATCGCCCTGGCCTCGTGCGGCCAGCGCTGCTCGGCGAGGCGCGCAAGGAGTTGCTGGTTGCCCTGTACGAACATGGCCTCGTAGATCGCGCGCTTCGAGTTGAAGTACCAGTACAGCGACGGCGGGCGCATGCCGATCCGGCGCGCCACGTCCCGCAGGGAGAGGCCGGCCAGTCCTTCCGAGTGCGCCACCTCCCAGGCGGCCTCGAGGATCTCGGCGGTCACGGCTTCGCGGCGTTCTGCCTGTCTATCCCGCGTCGGGGAATCTAACATGGTTAGAACTATCGCACATCGTTAGAGAGAACGCAAACCACAGGGTCCGTCAGCTCCTCAGGCCGGGTCGGTCCCCGGCAGGCACTCTGTCGGATACTGCCCGCACCCGATGAAGCGCCCAGCCGACCGTTCCAGCACTGCAATCATCGCGGTGGCTGCCGTGATGGCCGCCGGCATCACGCTCTATCAACTGAGCCGTCCCGGTTTGCTGTTCGGCATCACGCCCGACATCTCGGTCTGGATCGGGGCGTCGATCCGCCTGATCCACGGATCGCTTCCGTATCGCGACTTCGACCTCGTCCAGCCTCCGGGATTCACGCTGCTCGCCACACCATTTGCGGCACTCTCCGAGTGGGTTGGGACGCGCAACGCGCTCGCGGTCCTGCGAATCTGCACACCGCTGCTGGCAGCGGGGAGCGTGCTGCTCATGGGACGGGTGATGCGCCACCGTGGGCGCGGCGCGCTGATCGTCGCGTGCGGAGTCATGGCGTTCTTTCCAGCAGAGCTCTATGCATTGCGCAGCGGGCTCCTCGAGTTGGTCGTCGACTTCTTCTGCCTGGCCGGCCTCGCGATCATCTTCAACGGAGATTCGCTGGTTGCATCGCGCCGCCGACTGTTCGCCGGAGGCATCGTCTTCGGGATCGCCGGGCTGGTGAAGTCACCAGCCATCGTCCCCGTGCTCGTCGTTCTCGTGCTCTGCCTGCCGGAGATTCGCGCCCGGCTGGCGCCGTTTCTCCTGGGTGTCGTCGCGGGATTCGCGGTACCGACCCTCCCGTTCTTCCTCCTCGCGCCAGGGTCCTTCGTCCGCGATGTGCTGAGCCCGCTGACGTACATACCGGTGGCACAGCGCGTCTCGATCACGTCGCGCCTCGGTGAGCTCACCGGTACCTATGCAATCGGCGGCGGCGCTGCAAGCGCGATCATCGCGACAGTCGTGATCATCGCGATCGTGATCGCCGCATTCACGATCCCGCCGCGCAGGAAACCGTCACCGCTCGAGTGGTTCGCGATCTGCAGCACCATTCTCGCCGCGATCGCACAGCTCGGACCTGCCTACTACTACCCGCAGTACGCGGCATTCATGGCGCCGTTCCTCGGGCTGCTGTTGGGCATCTCACTCGCGCGGCTGCTCGAGCAGAGATCGGCGCGAGTAACCGTGGCGATCGCAGGCGTCGCCATGGCTGGGTTGTGCGTCAGCCAGTTGATCGCCATCCGCGGCGAGTTAGCCGTCGACATCAACAACGTCGTGGATGCAGTCGTTCCTGCGGGAGCGTGTGTGCTGTCCGATGCGCCGTCAAAGCTCGTGACGACGAACCGCTTTGTTGCCGCTCGACCCGGGTGCAACACCATGATCGATCCCGAGGGCGCGACACTCTCATACGGGCTCGGGTCGGCGGGGGCAGAGCATCTCTGGACCGTCGAGGTCGAACAGTCCGACTACCTGGTCACCAGCACACCGTTTGCGGGATGGGATATTCCACCGGACGCGGCGCTCCAGGCGTACGTGAGCGCGAACTTTCAGCTTGTACGCGACGGTGGGCTCCTGTTCTACGTGCGCAACGGGTTCCCGCACGGCGGGACAGCAGCCGGCTGACCCACGGTGTTGCGTCTCACGGCTTGGGTGGCTGTGAGGCCCGCTGACTCACAAGCTCCATGTTGCTCTTGTGCACATCCGGCAACCAGTCCGGTCCGTACGTCGCATCCGGCGCGAGCCGCGAATCGGCCGGGTCAACACCATCTCGCAACGCGTGGATGTATCTGCGATCTGCTTCGACGCGTGCGCCGACGTCGGTACCGCTGGCAACGCTGCCATGACCTGGAATCACCACCGCTGCCTCCGCCGACGCCAGAAGGTCAAGGCCATGTGTGTAATCACTGCACAGGGATCGGCGCCGCGCGGATCGAAGAGCGGGATCTCGACATCAGACAGCATGTCGCCCGCGACGAGCACGCCGACATCTTCGACGAGCAGCCCCGCATGGCCGGGAGCATGACCGTCATGCTCGAGGATCCGGATGGCTCGACCGCTCCAGGGAATCTGCGCAGTGCCCGGTGGGAGTGCGGTGATGGCAGCCAGCGTGTCGAGCGGCGCGCCTGGAGCGAGGGCGGAGGCCATCTTGTGGTTGGCCGCGAGCCGCGCTCGTGCCGTTGCCGCGCATTTGGCGGTTCCATAGCGCGTGGCATCGCCAAGGCGGACATGCCAGAGCAGATGATCCCAGTGGGGATGCGTCGAGAAACCCATGGTCACGGTGACGCCGAGCGCATCGAGGTCGTCGGCCAGGTCGGCGAGGTCGTTGCCGTTGACGCCGGCGTCAATCAGCAGGTTCTCGATTCGCGTCCCGACAAGAATTGCGTTGCTCTGGCAGAACGTACTCTGACGGACGAAGACCCCGTCAGCGACTTCGAGAAGCATCTGCTGTCAGGACGATACCGGACGTGCACCACGCCACGACCCTGACGGATCCTTGAGATCAGCCGGTTGCGAGAGCCCGAAGTGCGAACAAGACTGTCATCACCGCTCCGCCGGCGAGCCAGATCTGCTCTTCCCGACCACCGAGCCGTTTGCCGATCAACATCGCGATGGGGAGCGTGACGAGTGTGGCCGCGCCGTAGAACCAGTGAATGAGTTGCTGAGGCCGATCGCCCGTGGCCACCAGCACGAGTCCGATCGCAACCTGCACCGCAACGAGCGCGATCATCACTTGTAGATACCGGCGGATCAGCGGCAGCAAGCGTGGGCGAAGCAAGCCCGCGATCGCGGCGACCGCGCCAAGCAGAGCCAGAACGGTCAGTACGAAACCGTACCGATCGTGGATCAGCACGAGGCTATGCTAGACCGATCGTGAACGACCGCACAGCGGGCGTGGTTGAAGCATTCGATGCACGTCTTCGGTTCGCGGGTCGTCGAATGCAGGGTGGCGCACTCGATCGTGGTCCGTATGGGTCTTTGGTCACTGACATGCATGGCTTTTGTCGCCTGACTCCGGCGACAACGGCCCCTACCGTCCACAGCGAGTGAGCGTACAGACTCGCGCTTGATACCGCGCCGGCACCACGGAGGATCCCGATGAACGCGCCCGCCCCGTACATCCACTGGGGCTTCATCCTGATCTCACTGCCGAATTTTGTGCTCATCTGCGTGATGGTCGTGCTTTTCGTCCTCGCACTTGTCGTCCCTTTCCCGCATCACCATCCGAAGGAACCTCGCGATGACTGACGGAGCTGCACCAGAGCGCGTGGACCGGGTCGAGGATGATGAGACCGGTTGGACCGCCTCGGTACGACGTCGCGTCGAAAAGACGTTGCCGATCACAGAGCTGCTTCCCACCAGGCAGCCGGCGTACGTCGGCTCGTGGGTCTATGTGTTCGGCGTCGTCACAATCGCGGCGCTCTTCTGGGTGGTGCTGAGTGGTGTCGTGCTTGCCTTCTTCGGCTCCGCGTGGTGGCACGTGTCGTCAATTGGGCACTTCTTCAACAGCATCCATTTCTGGTCCGTCCAGATGTTCTTCATCTTCATGGTGCTGCATCTCTGGGGTCAGTTCTGGGGAGCCGGTTGGCGCGACGGGAGGGCCAAGACCTGGATGGTCGGCGTCGTGATCTTCACCATCAGCATTGGCACTGCGTTCACCGGCTACGTGATCCAGCAGAACTTCGATTCTCAGTGGATCGCCATCAATGCCAAGGATGCGATCAACTCCACCGGCGTGGGCGGATTGTTCAACGCCCTCAACTTTGGCCAGATGTATGGGCTGCACGTGATGCTGTTCCCAATTGGTGTGACGTTGCTTGTTGTGCTGCACATCGTCCAGGTGCGAGCGAAGGGTGTTGTACGGCCGATTGATGATCCGATGCAGGTGACGCCGTGAACGCGGCCAAGGTCGACAAGAAGACGTACTACCGCGGCGTCGCAATGGTTCCGTACGACCTCTTGAAAGAAGTCGCCATCGCGATGATCGGCGTCCTCGGCTTCGTGCTCCTGCTTTCCGCGGTGCTGTCCTCGCCGGACGTCCCCTCGGTGACGCTGCAGAGCTGGTCGAAAGCGGATCCGGTCGACTTCCTCACGACCGCGTCTGGCGAGCTGGCGGGATCCACGGTGGTCGCCACCTATGGTCCCCCTTACAACTCTGCGAGCGGATCGGTGCAAAGCTGGGGACCGCTCAATCTCCAGCAGTGGGCCGGCGTGCACATTCCCGTGAATGCTCCGTACGACTTCGTGCTGGAGCCACTCACGCAGACGACCGCCGGAGATGCGGCACTCGCATCCGCCTTGAGCACATATCAGGCCGCGTCCGCAAGTCAGCAGCAGAAGTGGCTCGCGAACTACACGACCGGGCTCGGCACGGCGACAGTCGCGTCAGATGGCACCGTGGACGTTCCGTCGGGTGACTACGGACCGGTGTCAGTGCTCATGGATCGCATGCTCACGCTCGCGCGCTCGGGCGGCCTTGACGCGCTGCTGCTGACCAGCAACCACTTCTATCAGACGGACTTCAGCCGCCCGCTGCTGTTCCTGGATGACGGCGGCTACATCGCGGATCTTGCAACCCAGCAGAAGCTCGATGGCGATGACTGGGGCGTCATGAATGAGACCGGCCGTTATCCCGGTCAGGCGTGGCTGTGGCTCTACACCATGTGGTATCAGATCCCGCCCTTCAACTCGTCGACGGGGTTCCTCGGTATCAGCGCGGCCAATACCGACCTCGCTGTGATCGGTGTGATGCTGTTCCTCACAGCGCTCCTCCTGCTGGTGCCGTTCATCCCGGGCTTGCGCGACATCCCGCGCTGGATCCCGATCCATAAGCTGATCTGGCGGCGGCACTACGCCGAGATGCGGCGTCAGGCTTCGAAAAACCTTTCCAGCGCCCCGTAGGGGTCGGACGTGCTGCTTCGCACCGTCTGCCGTCGGGCGTCGGTGCGATCAGGCGTCATGTCAGATCGGTTTTCGAACCGGTGCAACGGTGGTCATCGTGAAGTAGATGACTGCAGCCACCGCCACATGCATCGACATCAACACCGCCACGTCCTTTGGTGGCTGGTGGTGGATCAGCAACCAGGCATCCGGCAGGAAGAGGACCAGCGTTATCAGGATGGTGAGGCGCCCGTAGAGCCACTTCGGTGCAGAACTGATCCGTGTGATCACCGGCCAGCCTCCGACGCCGATCACGACGCCGATGACCGTCAGCTTCGCATAGTCACCGAACTTGAAATGCTCGTAGCCGGACGTTCCCGGGAACAGATGTGTCCCGATGGTCACCAGGATCGCATCGGCCGCGAGGGCACCGAACACGGCAATCAGTAGTGCGATGACCAGGCGCACAGGCGACGGCTGACGATGCGCCGGCGTCCAGTCCACGCGGGCGATTGCAAGGGTGCGAGCGATCAACGGGGTCCCCGCCCGCATCCATCATTCACCCGTCTGACCGTCGACGGACTCGCGGATGAGATCGGCGTGGCCGTTGTGGCGGGCGTACTCCTCGATCATGTGGGTCACGATCCAGCGCATGCTCGGCGAGCCGCCATCCTTGTTGGTCCGCTTCGCGAGTTGCCCCATATCGCCTTCGGCCAGCGCCTCGCTCACGCACTGACGCGAGCGGCCGACGTTCTCCTCCCAGATCGCGTGGAGCTGGTCCGGGGTGTCACCCGCGGCAGAGTGCCAGTCCCAGTCCGCGTCGGCATCCCAATCCACCGTGTCCCAGGGCGCGGCGGGCGTGTTCCCACGGAGCCACTGGGAGAACCACCAGTCCTCGACCAGCGCAAGGTGCTTCAGCATCCCGCCCAGGGTCATCGTTGAGACGGCCACCGTCGCCGCGAGCCCGGCGGCGTCCAGGCCGGCGGTCTTCCACGCGAAGGTCGCGCGCTGGAATTCAAGGAACCCGATCAGGGTGTCGGTCTCGCCGGCCGCGTCAGGTGGCTCGGGGCGTCCGTGTTCGTCGATTTCAGGCATGGCGTCGAGTTTAGGGGGAGGAACCGCCGCGGCAGGCGCTCAGAACGGACGCCAGACAGGTCGAGGCGATGTCAGGGGCCGGTAACGATCCGGCCCGGGGCGGTTTTGGCGGCGTGGGGCGTTCAAGAATCGCGCGGTGGTAGAACGGCTGGCTGTCGCCGTCGGTGCACCTGTGCCCGGGGGGCGTTCTCGAACCCTCCTCGAAGGACTGCGTTCGGCGGCGATGCGGCGCCGTGGACTGCTCTTCATTCGCGTGGTCGCGATTGCGGCGACGGTTGGCGGCCTGCTCGATTTTGTGGTGGCGCCACTGCAGGGCCGATTCGCGGGCGAGTTCGAGGACTACAAGGACTATCTCGCCGCAGCCCAGGCGGCGGCACACCACACCGACATCTACGCGTCATTCCTCAATCACGTCCAGCCGATACCGGTGCAGGGATTCGATTACCCACCGGTGATCGCATGGCTGTTGCAGCCACTCGCGGGACTTTCGCCGGCGACCGCCGCGACCGCGTGGCTCTTCCTGCTGCTGGCGTGCTCAGTCGCGGGGACGGCAATCATCGCGTTCGAGCTCCTCCCGGCATCCTGGCCGCGCCTCGAGCTCACGGCAATCTTCTCGCTGCTGTATGCGCCGGTCACATACAACCTCTGGCACGGCCAGATGAGTGCTGTCGTCTACCTGTTGCTCGCGCTTGCGTTGCGCTCGTGGCTGCGCAACAAGCCGCTCTCGCTCGGCGTGTACATCGGTGTCGCGGCGCTGATCAAGATCGCGCCGGTGCTGTTGATCGTGTTGCTGCTCCGCCGTCGCTGGTGGTCCGCGTGCGTGTCACTCGCGGTGACGCTCGCTCTCGGTGTCGGCGGCGGCATCCTGACGCTCGGTGTGAGCACGCTCCGCGAGTACGTGACACGCGTCTTGCCCGTGCTCGGCTCGCAGAACGGATGGATCTACAACCAGTCCGCCGCGGGCGCGGTGAACCGCCTGCTTGGACACTCGGTGCTGGCGTTCCAGCAGTCGTTCCCGATCCTCACGGTCATCAGCGTGCTGCTCGTCCTTGCCGCGGTTGGTGCCGTGGCCTGGATCGTGCGACCAGCGGAGGCATCTCGCGACGTCCGCGGTGCTGAGTTCGCGCTGGGAATCCTCGCGATGCTGCTGGTCGGCAGCGTGACATGGTTCTGGCATCTCGGTGCCCTGCTCATCGTTCTGGCGGCGGTCGTCGCGCTCCTCGCGAAGGGCACCATTCGGCGGCCACGGCCCACCGTCATCGCCGCGCTCGCCGTCCTCGTGACGACAGGGTTGCTCGCTCCGATCGTCATCGCCTCGGTCTCGATGTCCGGGCTCATCGCGCTCAGCCACACCTGGTTGTGGTGGCCGGTGCTGCAGGCGATCTCCGCTCCGGTGTTCGCCATGGGCGCACTCTTCGTTGTGCTCCTCGTGGCGCTCCGCCGCCCGTCGAGGCAGCCCGTCAGCTAAGCCGCCGAGGGTCCCTGGGGCGGTTGCAATCCGGCCCGGCCAGGTGTCACGATCCCGCACGACCGAAGACGTGCGGGGGACAAGAGTGGTCGCGCTCACGTTATATGCCGAGCTTGCAGCCGCGGTTGCATGTGGGGGGCTGGCGCTGTCGCTTGCGGCCCTGTCGGGCGTGCGGAACCGGCGCACGGTTGGCGTGGTGGGCGCCTGTGTCGGGTTCTTCATCGGCTTTGTGACGCAACTCGGCCTGCCGCTGCTCGCACTCCCGATGGCCGTTTTCGCGGTATCCGCGTTGGATCGCTGGATTGACGGCCGGTCGAAGGCGCAGGTCTCGCCGACGATCTAGCCCTACGGCGCGGTTATCCGAGGCGGTAGACGGACTCGAGCACGGGCGTCGTCGCGGACCGATCGAGCGGGTTGGCAGGTGCACGCTCGACGGCGACACGGATCCAATCGGACGGAGGGCGTGCATCGGTTTGCGCCAGCACCAGCATGTCGCCCGGAGACGCGTCGCGTTCGGCGACATCCGGCGTCACAACCTGCATGCCGAGCGAGGCGAGTCCCGGTGTGGCGTCGTCGGTGACGACATGCGTCGGTGGTGGTGGGAGGAACGCGAAGAACGCGTCGATGTACGGCGGGTCCATCGTGGATGACAGGTAGATGTGGTGGCCGTGGGCATCATCGTGCGCGACGGTGATGGCGGCGATCTCACCGGTGTCGAACGCGGGGGCGGCGAGTGACGGGTACGCCGTGTACATGTCGACGGTGAAGACGGCTCCCTGGACCAGCAGGCCGGCCGCGAGTGCGGCGGTGACGGTGCGACCCATGCCGGTTCGCGTCGAGAGCGCCCGCCGGATGCCGTCGGCGCCGAGCACGGCGAGAAGGACGAGGAAGGGCAGCATCCCCGACGCGCGGAGCGCGTGGCCGCTGCCGATGAAGGTGAGGGCCCCGGCGATCGGTGCGAACACGATCCCGAGGACGAGAAAACGGATGAACGGCTCGCGCCGCCGCTCCCAGCAGACCATGATGCCGGCGATCAGCAGCGGCGCCATGACCCAGAGCAACATGCCGCCGATCTGCGTGTTCTGCCGCGGGTTCGCGTCGCCGGAGAGGAACAGGAACCGGGGGCCGATCTCGGTCAGGTAGTTGGTCACGAACCGGCCGATCACGACTCGGAGAGGAGCGCCGTCGGCCCAGATGCTGAGGTAGTCGAACCGGGCCGTGAGAGCTCCGGGGTTGAGCACCGCATAGGCGCCGAGCACCGCGTATCCGAGCGCGACGGGCACGAGCACCCGCCACCATCCGGGCGTTCGCCGGATTCCCCACGCAACTGCGATGGCGATCGCGATCAGGCCCACCTCGAGCCTCGCGGTCGTGTACCCATAGATGGCGAACGCGAGGAAGACGCCGGCGAAGCCGAACTGTCGCGGTGTCGGGCGCCAGCTGGAGAGGCACCAGAGCGCTCCGGAAAGCAGCGCGACCCAGGAGATGGTCTCGAACCCCACCCGGCTCTCGATGACCAGCCAGGGCGTGAGCGCGGTCAGCACCAGCGTCCCGAAGGTGAAGGCTCGCGAACCGGTCATCCGCCACGCCGCCGCGGTGAGGAATGCCACCACCGCCAGACCGAACAATGCGGCCGGGAGCCGCTCCAGGGTGACCGTCATCGGGAAGAACCGGGCCAGCGCGGCAACGCTGTACACGTAGACCGGGTTCTTGTATTCGCCAAACGCCTCGAAGAAGAGCGGGAAGTGGATGCCGTGCTCGTCGACACCGAAGTGCGCGATCGTCCACGCGTTGTAGGCGATGGAGCTCTCGTCGACATACATGCCCGGCGGGGATCCCGAGAGGTCGATGAGGTTGCGCAGCACAACAAGCAGCGCCACCACCGCGAAGGCGCCGAGCCAGATCCGCCGGTGGAGGCGTGTGCGTCGCGCCTGCTCGCCGTCGACCGGCGAACGGAGCGCTGTCTCGGGTTCGGCGGCGGTGCGCGGAGAGTCCGCAACCAACGCCGTTTGCGGTTCCACGCCGGAAAGTATTTCCCACCCAAAACGGCCCAGGCGCAGCGTCGCGGTCACAGCCGGGTAACACCCCAAAGGCCTTTCCAGCACTAGGATGTCTCGCATGCGGGCCATGCTGTTCGACGGGGTCGGACAACCACTTCGCAGCGCGGCGGTGGCGGAGCCGGTGCCGGCCGAGGGTCAGGTGCTCGTCAAGGTGGGGGCGTGTGGCCTCTGCCGCACCGATCTGCATGTCGTGGACGGCGATCTGACCCACCCAAAGCTCCCGCTCATCCCTGGACATCAGGTCGTCGGCGAGATCGTCGGTGTCGGCTCCGGGGTCGAAACAGTGCACACCGGAGATCGTGTCGGCATCCCCTGGCTCGGCTGGACGTGCGGGAAGTGTTTCTTCTGCACCACCGGCCAGGAGAACCTCTGCGACAACGCCCGCTTCACCGGCTACGACATCGACGGCGGGTACGCGGACTACACCGTCGCGGACGCACGGTTCTGCTTCCCCATCGATCGCTCGTACAGCGATATCGAGGCGGCGCCACTCCTCTGCGCGGGACTGATCGGATACCGCTCGCTCAACGCGGCTGGTGACGGCGTTCGCCTTGGGCTGTATGGGTTTGGCGCGTCCGCGCACATCGTTGCGCAGGTCGCCCGATATCAGGGAAGGCGGGTCTTCGCGATCACGCGCCCTGGCGACACCGCGACCCAGGCAATTCGCCACCCACCTTGGCGCTGAGTGGGCCGGTGGCAGCGATGAGCCGGTTCCGGAGGAGCTCGATGCAGCGATCATCTTCGCCCCGGTCGGAGCGCTCATCCCGATCGCTCTGGGCGCAGTCCGCAAAGGCGGGATCGTCGTGTGCGCCGGGATCCACATGAGCGAGATCCCGGCGTTCTCATACGACCTGCTCTGGGGTGAGCGGACGGTGCGGTCGGTCGCCAACCTCACGCGCCGCGACGGCACCGAGTTTCTCGCGCTCGCGCATCAGGTGCCGGTGCACGCGGCGGTGGAGACGCTGCCACTCGAGCAGGCCAATGTCGCGCTGGACCGGCTGCGCGCCGGTGACGTGCAGGGCGCCCTCGTCCTCACGGTCAGCTGATCGACGCGACAGACCGGGTCGCCACTGCGCCACCATCTGGCGGTGACCGAGACAAGCTTTCCCCGACAGCAGGCACGCACGCGGCGTTTCAGCCTCGGCGTCCCACGTGATTTCGTCGTCACCCCGGACGGGCGCAGGGTCCTGTTCCTGCGCACGCAGAGCGGTACCGACGCATCGACATGCCTCTGGCACTTCGACGTCGACACAGGCAGCGAGCACCTGGTCGTCGATCCTTCGGCATTGGCGGGCGAGGACGGAGCCGAGGTGCCGGCCGAGGAGCGGATGCGCCGGGAGCGGGCGCGTGAATCCTCAGGCGGGATCGTTCGGTTCTCCACCAACCAGGAGGGCACACGGGCAGCCTTCGACCTGACGGGGCGGATCTACGTCGCCGATCTCACCACAGGAAGGACGGCCGAGCTGCCGGCGAGCGGACGGGCGATCGATCCCCGCATCGATCCCACGGGAACACACGTCGCATACGTGGAGAGCGGAGCCCTGCACGTCGTGCCGACCGACGGTGGTCGCGGTCGCGTGCTGGCAACTCCGGAGAACGACGACGTGACGTATGGCCTTGCCGAATTCGTTGCGGCGGAGGAGATGGGCCGGCAGAGCGGGTACTGGTGGTCTCCGGACGGGTCGCAACTGCTCGTCGCGCGCGTCGACGTTGCGCGTGTGCAGCGCTGGTACATCGCCGATCCCGCCAACCCGGACAGGCCGCCGGTGGCGGTCGCATACCCCGCAGCGGGAACGGACAACGCTGACGTCACCCTGCACCTCGTCAACCTCGACGGCACGTATCGAGCAGAGGTGACGTGGGACCGCGCGACCTACGAGTACGTCGTGACTGTCGACTGGTCCGAGCACGGGTTGCTCGTTGTCGTCCAGACCCGTGATCAACGCACGATGCGCATCCTCGAGGTCGACACGGCGTCCGGCGCCACCTCTGTCTTTCGCGAGGATACGGATGCGGATTGGGTCGACATCGTCGGCGGTGTGCCCGAGAGGATGGGCGACGGAACGCTCGTCTGGACCGTGGATCGCGACGGAGCCAAACGCCTGCTCATCGGCGACGCGGTGGTGACGGCAACTGATCTCCAGGTGCGCGACGTCGTGGGCGTTGACGGGGACGTGGTCACCTTCCGAGCGTCATCGACGCCGACGGAGGTTGGCGTGTACACGTGGTCTCGCGCAGGCGGTGTCGAGCAGATGCTGCCTGCGGATGTCCGGCCAGGCGTCTGGCGCGCACGGCGCGCGGGTGGCACGACAGTGCTTGCAACACGCGACCTTCAGCACACCGGTCTGCATGTGTCCGTCCATCGCGACGGCCGTCAAGCCGGTGTGATCGAGTCGCTGGCGGCGAGTCCATCGATCTCGCTCAACGTGCGCCTGCAGACCGTCGGTGAGCGCGACCTGCAGGTGGCAATTCTCCTGCCACACGGCTACGAGCCCGGGAGCGGCAAGCTGCCCGTGCTGCTCGACCCGTACGGTGGTCCTGCTCATCAACGGGTGATGGCGTCGGCGAGCGGGTTCCTCGAGTTCGCAATGGTTCGCCGATCAGGGATTCGCGGTGCTCGTGGTCGATGGCCGTGGAACGCCGGGACGCGGGCCTGCATGGGATCGGTCGATCCGAGGGGACTTCGCTGCCCCCGTTCTCGACGATCAGGTCGATGCCCTGCACGCGGCCGCAGCACTCTGGCCGGACTTCGATCTCACTCGCGTTGCCATCCGCGGATGGTCATTCGGCGGCTTTCTCGCCGGGCTCGCGGCGATCCGGCGTCCAGACGTTTTCCACGTGGCGGTCGCCGGCGCTCCCGTCACCGACGATCACCTGTACGACACGCATTACACCGAGCGCTACCTCGGGCATCCGGATCAGGAGCCTGCCAACTACGCGGCAGTGTCGCTCGTCGACGATGCCGCGCGGCTCACGCGCCCGCTCATGCTCATCCACGGGCTCAGCGACGACAACGTCGTCGTCGCGCACACCTTGCGTTTGTCCGCAGCGCTGCTCGCTGCTGGTCGTGAACACGTCGTCCTCCCACTGACGGGCGCGACGCACATGGCGAATGACGAGGCGGTTGCGGAGAATCTCCTGCTCCTGGAGCTGGAATTCATCCGGCGCGCGCTCGGCACGAGCTGAGGCACGCGACTCAGGGGATCGCGATCATCGCGATGGCAACCACGGCAAGCAGGGCCCCGGCTGTCTGCAATGTCGTCATGCGCTCGTGGGTGAAGATCCGCGCACACAGCACGGTGAACGCGGGGTAGAACGAGGTCAGCAGCGCGCTCACCGAGAGCAATCCCGTGTGCGTGGCGTACAGGTACAGGATCACGCCGGTGCCGTCGAACACACCGCCGATGGCGATGATGCGCAGCGCACTGCGGCGGATCACCGGTGAGGTACCGGTCACCAATGCCGTGACGAGCGACGCGGCGGCCGAGCCGAACCTGCCGCTCACGAAGGCAGTGACCCCTGCGTGGCTCGCGTCGTGGAAGAGGATGAAGAACACGCCGAATGCGACCCCGGCGAAGAGTGCGAGGACGACGCCGAGACGGGCGTTGGCGGCGACGTCCCTGCTCGGCCCGTTGATGAGCACCAGCGCGCAGAGCCCGACGACGATGCCGCCCACCTGCCACACCTCGAGGTGGTCCCCACCGATCAAGCCCACCGTGACCGGCAGCGCAGCGGCGACGAACCCGGTGATGGGCGCGACGATGCCGATCAGGTTGAGCGACATGGCGCGATAGAAGGCGACCAGCCCGAAGCCTCCGATCACCCCGCCGCCGAACGCCTCGATGGCGGCTTGCGCACTCCATCCGTGGGGCAGCAGCAGAAACGCCAGCGGGAGCGTCACCAGCCCGACCGATTCGACAGCGATCGCGACGCTCGGCGCGCTGCTCCGCCGTCCAGCGAAGCCTCCCGTGAAGTCGGCGATGCCGAGGGTCACCGCCGAGGCCATGGCGGAGAGTGGCGAGACGGGAAGACTCATGGCCGCGGTCACGGTATCCGAGCGGGCGTTCCGCGCAGATCTCGGAGCCGCAGAAGATGGTCAGGCGGTGGCGTCCCGCCTGATCATGTCGGGCTCGGGTCCCAGGGTCACGAGCGAGAGCTGCACCTGGTCGCGTCCGCCGCGTTTGGCCTGGTACATGGCCACGTCGGCGGCCCGGATGAGGTCCTCGAGACGTGCCCCCTGGTCGGGAAAGCTGGCGATCCCGATCGACGCGGTGACGTGGTCGATGCCCGTGCATGCAGCGGGTATCGGCACATTGCGCAGGGCTCTGCGAAGCTCGCCCGCGACCCGGGTGGCGCCCGCCGCGGCAGCGTCGCGGAGCACGAGGACGAACTCCTCGCCGCCAAGGCGGACGGCTGCGTCGCCCGCGCGCGTGATGCGCCGCAATTCGGCGGCGACACGCTGGAGCACGGCGTCGCCCGCCGCGTGGCCGCCGGTGTCGTTGATCGTCTTGAAGTGATCGAGGTCCACAAGGATCACGCTCAGCGGCATGTCACGGCGCTTGCTGTCAGCGATCTCGGACTCGCCCGCCTCACGAAGCCAGCGGCTGTTGTACAGACCGGTCAGGCTGTCCGTGGACGCACGCCTCGCGAGCTCCTGATACAGCTGCGCGTTGTGCCACGCCATCGCGGCCGTGTGTGCGAACAGCGTCGCCGTTTCAAGGTCCTCATCGGTGAATCGATTGAGGCCCATGCGCCTGCAGTTGAGCATGCCGAGCTTGTGGTCGCCGGCGAGCAGCGGGATGAGCAGCAGCGACTCGTGCTCGAACGGGGTGTTGGGGACGGCGGCAGCAGCCGGATGCGCGCCTGCATTGCCGAGATTCTGTGGCGTGCCCAGTGCAAACGCCCAGCCATTGACCCCGACCGACAGCGAGAACACGTCGGCCATGATCTCCGCGGCCTGACGCCCGGTCGCGAACGCGGCGACGAAGCGATGCTGGTTGTGATCCGCCTCGTAGATCGAAAGGTCGTCGACCGGCACGACGCGTTGCAACTGTTCAGCGATTGCCGCGAGGATGCGCTGCGGATCGTGCTCAGCCTGCAGTGCCAGCGCTGCACGGCTCAGCGCGTGCGGCAGGCTCTCCGGTGCGGGCAGCGCCGGGTGCGGGCGCCTGCGAGGTGACTCGTGAACCGGGACGATATCGACGGTTGCCGGGAAGCTCTCGACCCGGCGTGTCGCGAACCACGAGGCCGGGACCATCGTTGCTCCCTGGACCGCCGGCTCGCCCAGGATCACCGGTTCGCACAGCACGTTGCCCTGACCGAACTGCACCCCGAGGTCCATGAGGCTCTTGAGGTCTGCCTCGGTCTCCACACCCTCGGCGATGATGCGGGCGTTGATGTGCGTTCCGAACGACAGCAGCGAGACGACGAGCGCGCGGCGCGAGTCGCTGGAGTGGACGCCACAGATGAGGTCGCGGTCGATCTTGATGAAGTCCGGGCGGACCTCGGCGATCACGAGCATGCTCGCGTGCCCGGCGCCGGCGTCATCGATCGCGATACGGAACCCCCGGGAGCGCAGGTCGGCGACGACGCGGCGCAGCCGGGCGACGTTGGGAACCGGCACGCGCTCGCTGATCTCGAGGACGACATGCGCGGGATCGACCCCCGCGTCCTGCGCGAACTGGGCGAGACGCAATGCCGCATTCGGCTGCGCCAAGGTTGGCAGCATCACGTTGAGGAACAGCGTCGCCGGCAACGTGTGCGCGCTCCCCTCGAGGCCGGCGCGGATGCACGCCTCATCGAGCTCCTTCTCCATGGACCCACCGGCCGCGTCGAAGAGCGCGCTCGGCACCTGCGGTCCGGCACCGGGGTTGATGCGGCAGAGCAACTCGTAGCCGAGGGTGACGCCATCGAGCAGCCGGACGATCGGCTGCATGGCGGGGCGAATACCGCCGGATTCGATCAGCGCACGGACGAGGTCCGGCGTGGTGCCCGTCTCGTCCTCCACCGTCGGATTGGGGCTGCCGGCGCTCCCGAGGCGCCGCCATGCGGGGCCGACCTGCGCCGCGACCACCTGCAGAAAGGGCAGCGCGTCGGCGCCTCCCGGCTCGCTCCGCCAAGTGATCAGCACGGCGAGCAGGTCGTCGCCGCGTTCGACCGGGACTGCGGTGAACGGCCCGGAGCCCAGCTCCAGGCGCAGCGCGGCACGCTCACCTGCCGAAAGGTGCGGGACCAGGCTCATGAGTGATGCCGAGAGATCCATGCCGGTCGCGGGCGAACGGTTGACGGCAGCTGCATGGATGAACGGGATGACGCTGGTTCGAAGGTTGAGGCTCGTGAGCGGCTGTCCGAGGATCGTCTCGATGCGGGCGATCAACTCCGTCTCGATGTGATCGGCGACCAGCCGGACGCGGTCGCCCTCCAGCTCGGCGAGATAGCTGCGGAATCCGAGGTCGCGGAGGCAGCCGCCGGTGAGCTCGAGCAGTTCGTCGCGCGACTCGGCGCGTGCCAGGCTGCGGCTCAGCCGCGAGAGCGTTCCCAACGCGCGGCGCGACGAGTACGCGCGCGCCTTCTCCTGTTGCATTGCAATCGCAGGATCGGATGCGCCGTCAGCGGACCCGATGACGAGGTTGTCGCAGGGCGACATCAATAGGCGTCCGTGATGGGTGTACGCCGATTGCGGCGCCCCGCGTTACTACCCCGTCACCGCTTGGGATGGCGGTGCGTCGCAGTGGTCTTAAGACAATCTCCCTACCGTCAAAGGGGCACCGTCAAAGAGGAGGATCGACATGGGGAGACTGAACCGCTGGGTCAGGCTGGGGATCGTGGTCTTCGTCGCCAGTCTCACGTTGGGGACCGCGACGATTGCAGCGCACGCGGCGCCGCTGAACGACACGCCGCAAGCACTGGTGCACGTGCACTAGCACCATTCGGACCAGACGGGGTGTGCCGCTGAACCGCGAGCACCCCAGGTGAGATCGGAGCGAGTCGCGGACGCCGCCACCACCGCCGGGTGGTGGCGTCCCGCTCCTCCGTCAGGAGAGGAACCGTGCAGTTCGTGATCGGTGTCACCGCCGGCAATGTCAGGAGCGCACGTGAAGACGCACAGGCAACCGACACCGATTCGTCTGATGCTCGGTGCGAAGGTGTGACGTGGTCGACCGAGGAACGGTGCCGATCGGGAAACCAATGTGGGGGATAGCTTGAAAGTCGCAGTCATGGGCAGTGCCGCAGCCGACCATGCCGTGAAACCGGCAGGGCCGGGTGTCGCGCTGCAGCCCGTCATCGACCTCATCGACCGCGTCGATCTGGGGTATGAGGCGCTGCCACGCCCGTCCGACCTGGAAGCACGGCAGGCCATCGCCGCGGCACTGACGCTTGCCCAGCACACCGGTCCCGCGGTGCTCCTCGTCCCCCTGTCTCGTGAAGTGCTGGCCGCGGCCGACCTCGATCTCACGGCACTCGCCGCCCGCCACGGTGTCAATCCGAGTGAGCTCGCCTGGATGGTCGAGAGCGAGGCGGATACCGACATCGATGACGCGGGCCTCTCGCGCCTGCGCGACCTGCGTGAGCTCGGGTTCCTGCTCGCGGTGGACAGGGTGATGTCACCGACCCTCGATCGGCGCCTGATCGCCGAGCTCCGGCCGGACTTCGTCTTCCTCGACCCGACTGTCGCGGCACGTCTCCAGGAGAACGAGGTGGCCAAGGCCCATCTCGCCGCGGCTGTCGTGTTCGTGGCACGGCTCGGCGGCCGGATCGTCGCCCGCGGCATCGACAGCAAGGCCACGGCGTCGGCGATGGCCGACCTCGGCGTCCAGTACGGAGTGGGCCCGCATCTCGCGCATCCGCTCGTTGTCGACGCCGCGCTTGCCGAGGCCACCGACGAGGTGGTGCCCGTCGCCTGGTTCCAGCGCCGCGAGGTGCGCGTGTTCCGCGAGCGCGGTGACACGCTGAGCGCACCGATCGAGATGGCACCGCTGACGCTTGCCGGGCCGACCGTGCTCGACGACCGTGGCTTTGCCCGGTTCCTGGTGGACGCCGCTCGCACGCTGCAGGCGGAGCACGACCCGGATCGAATTCTCGAGATCGCCGCTGACCGCATCGCGCGGTTGATGGCCGTCGACCGGCTCGCGATCTTCGAGGCCGACTGGGAGCGGCACAAATTCCGGCCGCGGGTGCTCGCGGGCATCGGGACGCAGGGATTCCTCGAGATGGAGGTGTCGCTCAACGAAGGCATCACCGGGTGGGCATTCGCTCGCGGGCAGCCATACCGGTGCGCCGACACCAACTCGCATCCGGCCGCGTCCACGATCCCGGGCACCGCGCGCGAGCCGGAGTCACTGCTGGCGATCCCGCTCGTCGCCGGCGATCAGCGCCTCGGCGTGCTCGACGTGTGGCGCGACGGTCTTGACGCCTTCTCCGAGGAGGATCTCGAGCGGTGCGCGCTGCTCGGTTTCGTCACGGCGGCTGCGTGGAGCAACGCTCACATGTACGGCGAGTTGGAGCGACGCGCGCTGACCGATGCGCTGACCGGTCTCTTCAACATCCGCTGGTGGCGCGACATGGGGCCACGCGTCATGGCGCAGAGCCTGCGCACCGGGGCCGGTGTCGGCGTCCTGCTGATGGATCTCGACCATTTCAAGCAGGTCAACGACAGTGCCGGGCACGCCGCCGGCGACTCGGTGCTGCGCGCCGTCGCGCGCGCCATCCGTCGCGTGGTGCGCGACAGCGACTACGCGGTGCGGTACGGCGGCGAGGAATTCCTCATCGTGCTCACCAACTCCACCGTCGAAGGCGCGATGCGTGTCGCACAGGCGCTGCAGGAGGCCATCGCGGAGCTTCGGCCACCGGCGTCAGACGTCAAGCGGGTGACGGCCTCGATCGGCGTTGCTGTGTTCCCGGATCACGGCCAGGAGCTCGACGACGTGGTTGCGGCTGCGGATCACGCGATGTACCAGGCCAAACGCGACGGACGGGATCGCATCGCGGTGGCGCCGATCTCGCTTCGCGAACTGGCGGGCGACGATCCGTCAGCTGAACCGCTCCGCGGGCCGCTCGACTGAGGGAGGCAGGCCGAGCGCGTCGCTGAACTTCACGCGGCCGCCGACGCGCAGCACCGAGTTCCGATAGATACGTCCAGCGGCCGCCGCAAACAGCACGATGGTTCCGCCGACCAGCACCACGCTGACGGCGACCTGCCAGAACGGCGCCACCCCGGCCGCGATCCGCACCGGCATGATGACCGGCGAGAAGACCGGGATGAACGAGAGGACCGTGGTCCCGACAGCGGTGGGAGACGGCGCCGCGACGGTGAGCGCGAGGATCCATCCTGCGACCAGAGCGAGGGTCACCGGCATGGCCACGCTGGCCACGTCCTCCTGCCGCGACACCATCGAGCCGACGGCCGCGTAGAGCAGCGCATACATCATGTAGCCCAGCACGAACCACACGATGCCGCTGATGACGACGTCAACACCGAGTGTGGGGATCGATACCAGCTTGGTGGCGCTGGCGAGCACGAGGGCGACCGCCGCGACGAGCACGACCTGCACCAGTGCGATCAGGCCGATGCCGATGATCTTGCCCACCATGAGCTGCCACGGCCGCACCGTCGCGAGGAGGATCTCGACGATGCGGTTCGACTTCTCTTCAATGACGCCTGCCGCGACGAGCTGGCCGTAGATGACCATCGTGACGTAGAGAACGCCCGCGACGAGGAGGCCGATGACGATCTGCTGGATCCGCGCCGCATTGACGGGCGAGAGCTCGTGGACGCCCACCGAGAAGTTGAGCTGATTCAAGAGGTCGCTCGGGGGAAGGTTGTGCTGCGTCAGATAGTCCGTGAGGATCTGCTGTCGCGTCTGGTCGTTGAGCGCCGTCTCCAGGGTGGGATCGACGGCTGACTGCACCGCCACAACCGTGTTGGCGCCGGTCCCGCTGACCAGCGCGTCGAGCGTGCCGCTCTGCAGATCCGCCGTTCCGGCGGCAAGGGACGCGTACGGGTGCACGTCGATGGTTTCCCCTGCCGCAGCGGCCTCGGCACGCACAGGCGCCGAGATCGACTGGGCCGATCCGACGAACCCCACCTCCAAAGACGTCGCGGATTTGTTGAAAACGTATGCCTGGAGCAGGATGTATGCCCCGATGCCGACGATGGTCAGCACCGTGGTGATCCCAAAGACGCGCGTTCGAATGCGGGACATGAACTCACGCATCGCGATCACCCGGATCAACGCCTGACTACTCATCGATCGGCTCATCGGTCGTCGTGCCACTCATGACATCGCGGAACAGTTGAGTCAACGCCGGACGATCGCGCCGGAACTCGTGCACCGGGCCGGTGGCAAGCGCGACGCGGAGCACCGCCTGGTCGTCTGTGCCGTCCGCAAACTGGAGCAACCAGCGCGTGCCGTCCTGTTCGACGAGCGTCGCTCCGGCGATGCTGCTGTACCAGCCGGCCGCGGCGCCCGGCGCGTCGACCCAGAAGCGCAACGGACCGCGCTCGGTGAGCTCATCGACAGTTCCCAAGGCGACCATCTGTCCGTGGTTGATGATCCCGACGCGGTCGCAGACCCGCTCGACGATGTCGAGCTGGTGACTCGAGAGCACCACCGGCTTCCCTGAGTCCGCCTCGGCTCGCAGCACTTCGGTCATCGAGTCGACCGCCACGGGGTCGAGCCCGGCGAACGGTTCGTCGAGGATGAGCAGCTCAGGCGAGAACACGAGCGCCGCGGCAAGCTGCACACGTTGCTGGTTGCCATGGCTGAGGCTCTGGAGCTGGCTCTTTGCGCGGTCGGCGAGGCCGAGCCGCTCGAGCAAAGCGGTCGACGCATCGCGTGCGGCTGCTCGCTTGAGCCCGTGCAACTGCGCGAAGTACTCGAGCTGTGCCAGAACGGCCATCTTCGGATAGAGCCCGCGGTCCTCGGGGATGTACCCGATGCGCTGCCGGTCCGCGAACGTGATCGGGGCGCCGTCCCAGATGACACTGCCGGAATCAGCCTCCAGGACACCGAGCACCACGCGCATCGTGGTGGTTTTGCCGGCGCCATTGGCGCCGACGAAGCCGAAGATCTCACCCGGTTGTACGGTGAAGCTGAGATCACGAAGGGCCTGGAGCTGGCCGTAACGCTTCGTGAGGTGGGTAAGTTCCAGCACGGCATGCATCTTCGCCGATTCGCACCAGACCGACACGACCACTTCCGCAAGGTCCCGGATGTCACTGCCGGATTCTGGGTGACCAAGGTGTTGACGACCGGGATGGGGGAGGCGACCTCGGACACCCTCGTGCACCAGCTCCCTCCGGTCGTCGCCGTGGCGCTCGGCGCCATCGCATTGGCGATCGCGCTGGTCCTGCAATTTGCAGCCACGCGGTATCGCCCCTGGATCTACTGGCTCGCCGTCGTCATGGTTGCTGTGTTCGGCACCATGGCCGCGGACGCCATTCACATCGAGCTCGGGGTGCCGTACGTCCTCTCGACGGCTGCGTTCACCGTCGTGCTCGGGGTGGTGTTCATCGCGTGGTATTCGAGCGAGCACACGCTGTCGATCCACTCCATCACCACACCGCGGCGCGAAGCCTTCTACTGGTTGACGGTGATCTCCACCTTCGCGCTCGGCACCGCCGTGGGAGACATGACGGCGACGACATTCCACCTCGGATATCTCGTGTCCGGCGTGGCGTTCACGATCCTGATCGCCGTACCGGCCATCGCCCATCGATGGTTCGGCCTGAACGCGATCTTCGCGTTCTGGTTCGCGTACATCGTGACGCGCCCGCTCGGCGCCTCATTCGCCGACTGGCTCGGCGTGTCGCATGCGCGCGGCGGCCTGAACTTCGGCTCGGGAACCGTGAGCATCGCATCCACGGTTCTGATCGTCATCGCCGTCGCGCTGCTTGCCGCGACCAATCGCGCGCCGGCAGTGGCGCAGGCCTGAGGGTCAGAAACCGGGAAAGACGGAGCGCAAGCGGTCGAGATCGACGCCGTCTGCCTGCACCGAAGCAGGTGTGTGCTCGGGGTCGAGCCGTCCATATACCAGGCGGACCAGAGCCTCGCCCGGCATGCGCACCTTGGCTGTCGCGGGGCCGGCTGCGTCGCCCGCGGGACGCAGCGCCACCTTCTCTGCGACAGAGAGACGGTATTCCCGGTCCGGATCGGTTGTGGTGATGTCGACCTCGATCGGTCCGCCCGCGTTCGATCCAGAGCGGCCTGCGACCGCGTCCAGGTTATCGATCATGAAGGCGACGGCATCCGGCGCAACCTCGGCGGACGGGTCCCGAATGACGATCACGTCCCACGTGTGAATTGCGTGCTCGGACAGGCGCATCGCGAGCAGACGGCCCGCATCGGCAGGCGCTCCGAACAGGTGCATCTGCAGCGCGTCGAGTTGCTCGGCCGGCACGGCGTCAACGCGCTGCAGGAACGCCGAGTCGGCGACGAGGCTGGATTTCGCCTGCTCGTCCGGGCTCATCGCGTTCCAGACATCCCAGATCTTCGAGAACTCGTCGCGCCCCGGCGCTTCCGTGCCCGCGAGTCCCGCATCGAGGAGCAGACCGAAGATCTGTGCGCCACTGCCGATATGCGAGAGCACCTGCGCCGTGGACCAGTCACTGCAGTACGAGGGTCCGGTGATCTCCGCCTCGGTGAGCGGTTGTGTCGCGGCGTCAAGGCGATGGTGTGATGCCCACAGCGCGGAGAGCCGATCGGTGTTGGTGCTCATGTGTTCCTCGTTCAGCGTGGTGACGTTGTCTGCAATGGTGGCGCGGGCGCAACCGGGCCTGGAGCGGTGGGTGCAACCGGGTCTCCCTGCTTCCAGAGGCCGGACGGCCACCAGTTGACGCGTCCGAGCAGGACGACGATGGCCGGCACAAGGATGGTGCGAACCACAAACGTGTCCATCACCACGCCGAACGCGACGCCGTAGCCGATCTGCTGAATCTGCGATCCGCCCGACGCGCCGCCGCCGGCGAACGCGAGGACGGCGAAGGTGCCGCCGAGGATCAGCCCTGCGGTGGTCACCGTGGTGCCGGTCGCGCCGATCGCTTTGCGCACCGCCTCGCGTGTCGGCAAATGATGGGACTCCTCCCGTATTCGTGTCATCACGAGCACGTTGTAGTCAGACCCCAGCGCCATGAGGAAGACGAACATCAGGAACGGCAGGACGAAGTTGATGCCGTCCTGGCCGCCGAAGTGCACGAAGATCAACGCGGTGAGTCCCAGCGCAGCGAGGTATGAGAGCAGCACGCTCGTCACGAGGTAGAGCGGTGCCACGAGGCTGCGCATGACGATCGCGAGCAGGATGGCGATGAGCACCGCGACCACCGGGATGATGTGCCAGAGATCCGACGAGGAAAGCTGATCCACGTCGTACGCGAAGGGCTGGATCCCGAAGACGCCCTGTGCCTCGGCGCTGACGCTCGCCCCGGCATGGTCAACGAGCGTGCGCAGCGCGGGGACTTCGCTGATCGGCGTTGCGGCACCGCCTGGTTCCACGCCGATGTACTGCACGGTGCGTCCGTCGGCGCTCACGAATCGGGCGAGTGCCTCTGCCGCCAGCGTGTTACCGCCGTTGTGAATGGCGACCAGCTGCTCGGGCGTGAGCGCCTGCCCGGAGAAGGCGAGCGGTCCCTCGACGGTCGCGAATCCGCCCTTTTCCTGGAGCGTCGTCTGCAGCGTCTGGAGATCGTCCGCGTGCGACCAGATCGGCGTCGCGAATTTGAAGAGGAACTCGGTGGCGTTGAGGTTGGCGCTGCCGTAGTGCTGCGAGATCAGCGCGTCGCCGGCGGCGGAGTTGGTTCCTGTCGGCGCAGACATGTCGGCGAACCCGGCGGTCGTCGTGCCGATCTGTCCGAGCGCGATCGCGCCGAAGATGATCGCTCCCACGATTGCCACCGGCATCGGACGGCGAACCACCACGGCGGCGATGCGGCCATAGATGTTCGCGCGCGGATTCTCATCGAGGCGAGCGCGCGATGGCCAGAACACGGCGCGACCGAAGATCGCGAGCAGCGCCGGCAGCAGCGTGAGTCCTGCCATGAGCATCAGCGCGATGCCGATCGCGAGCGCCGGCCCGAGCGCCTGATAGAAGTCGAACTGCGCGATGATCAGCGACATCAGCGCGGCCATGACGATGAGCGCGCTGAAGGTGATCGACTCGCCCACGGTCGCCACCGCACGCCGGACTGCGTCCTTCGGATCGAGTCCGCGCCGCAGCTCCTCGCGCGTTCGGAAGACGAGGAAGAGCCCGTAGTCGGTGCCGGCGCCGAGCACGAGCACGATGAGGATGAATTGCGTGATCGCCGATACCTGCACCCCGAGATGGGTGGCGCCGGCGATGACAGGGCTGGCCAGTGCGAGCACGAGCGCAGCAGGGAGGAGCGTCACCAGCGGCGCGAGCAACGCGCGGAACGCGATGAGCAGCAGCACGATGATGAAGAGCAGCGAGAACTTCTGCACGTCCCCCTGCGAGCTCTTCGACTGACTCTGCTGATCGACGAACCCGGGGATCGTTCCGGTCAGGTGGAACTGCAAACCCGATGCGTCACTGGGAAAGGTCGCTCGGATCGCGGCGACGAGCGAGATCGCGTCGCTGCCGGCGCTGAACGGCGGAAGGTCGGTGACCACCTGCGCCTGTTCCGCGTGCTTGTCCGGCGAGAGCCCGAAGTCCTGGATGCGAAGCACCCCGGAGAGCCCGCGGATGCGCGTCTCGATGGTGGTGATCTCCTGGATGTCCGACGCTGTGAGGACGGCGTTCTCGCGAGCCGCGATCAGCGTCGCGACGCCGTGCTGCGAGTCCTGGAACGGCTGGGCGAGATCCTCTGCCTGCACCGATGGCGAGTTGGCCGGCAGGAAGCTGCTCTGCGAGTCCTTGGCAACATCCGAGAGTCCCGGGAACGCCTTGACCGACACGATCGTGATGAGCACCCATCCGACGACGATCACCCAGCGGAAGCGAACAGAGAAGTCCCCGATTGAGCTGAAGATGCGGCTGGTCATGCGCTCGCCCGCCGTGTGCGGCGGGACGCAGCCTCAGGGCGCGCAGGGGCGAAGAGTTCCTTCATGCCCCGGATAGTACACGCCGTGAAGCTTTTTGCGACGTGTTGCGTTGAAATCAGGAGTTGAAGCCGAGTCCGGCGAGATCGAGGGCCTTGAGCCAGAGGTTGCGGGCTCCCTCATGGCGGTCGGCACGATCCAGGGACCACCGGGTCAGCTGGACCACGCCATAGCGAAGCGGTTCCGGCGGAAAGGGCAGGGGGCGCGTTCGAACCATGCGGAGCGCCGTCCGCTCCGTCCGCCGGCCTTCGAGCAGGTCGAGCATCACCTGCGCGCCGAACCGTGAGGCCCCGACGCCCAGCCCCGTGTAGCCGAGCGCCGATGCGACGCGCCCACCATGGCTGGTCTCCCAGAACGCGCAGAAGCGGCTGCAGGTGTCGATCGCGCCGCCCCATCGATGCGTGAACCGGACCCCTTCGAGTTGCGGAAAGGTGGCGAAGAAGTGCTCGGCGAGCTTGTCGAACGTCTGCGCGCGCTGTTCGAGCTCGACGTCGATGCGATTGCCGAAGTGATAGATGGCGTCGTACCCGCCCCAGAGCATTCGCAAGTTGGCCGTGAGGCGGTAATAGTGGAACTGGTTGCCGCTGTCACCGATGCCCTGACGGTCTGCCCACCCGATTGACGCCAGCTGCGACATGGAGAGCGGCTCGGTGACGAGGACGTAGTCGTACACCGGCAGGATGAAGGGCCGGAGGCGGCGGAGCAATGGCCGGTCGGCATTGGTGGCGAGTGCGACACGCCGCGCAGAGACACCTCCACGTGCCGTCGTGAGATGGATCCGTTCGTCACCGGCGACGAGCCGTGTGACCGCGGTGTTGTCGTGGAGTCGCACACCTGCGTCGATGCAGGCGCTGCGCAGGCCCCACGCCAGTCTCGCCGGATTCACGATCGCGGTTCGGTCATGGGTCCAGAGCCCGCCGTGATATGTGGGTGACGCGACCTGCGCACGCATCGCGTCCTGATCGAGCGTGTCAACGCGATATCCCCGGGCCCGCATGACGTCCGCGACCTCGACCAGCTCGCTGTACTGCCATGGGGCCGTCGCCACGTCCACCATGCCGGTGCGCTCGAAGTTGCAGTCGATGCCGTGTGTCCGCACCGTCGACTCGATGGCGTCGAGGTTCTCGACCCCCATACGTTCGAGGGTGTCGAGCTCATCCGGAAACCGGCTGAGCCCGTTGGCGAATCCGTGCGTGAGGCTCGCGTCACAGAAGCCGCCGTTGCGGCCGGACGCTGCGGCGGCGGAACGCCTGGCCTCGAGGATGACGATGTCGAGCGCGGGGTTGCGTTGGTGAGCGAGCAGCGCCGTCCACAAGCCGGTGAAACCACCGCCCACGATGGCGAGGTCGCAGTCGGTGTGCCCGTCCAGCGCCGGCGCCGCCTCCGGCGCGTCCGGATCGTCGAGCCAGAACACCGATGGCGCGGCGTCACGAAGCGACAGATGACGAGGCTCCTGCGGCACTGCGGGCGCCTAACTGTTCGCGGCGGCGAGCGCTGTGTTCTTGACCATGATCACGGCGAGACCGTCGTCATAGACCTTGGTCCACTGCGGGTCGACCTCGAGCGCGAGCACCTCCGGGGCGTTGGGGACGTCGACGACATAGTTGATGCCCCACTCCGCAAAGATGTGCTGCCAGTCCGCGTTGCCGGTCTCGACGTCGCTCACCTCCTGCATGATCTTGTTGCCGAGGAGCGTTGCCTCGCCGAACGAGAAGACGCGACGGTTGGGATCGGGGTAGAAGCGATAGATCAGGTAGCCGCCCCAGCCGTACTGGTTGAACATGCGCGTCCCCACGTTCGGGTGTGCTGCGAGCCAGTTCGACGCGCCGACCGGGAAGTTCGCCGCAGTCGCCCGGTCCTGATGCGCCAGTGTGGAGTGCACGAAATACCCGGTGCCCGCGACAGCGATGACGAGCACGGCGGCAGCGCCGGCGAGCATCGCCCGGGCGCGCGGTGCCACCCAGGCGCGGACACGCCCTGACACGTCGGTCATGCGCTCCCATCCTGCCGAGAACGACCATATGAGCAAAGGTGTTTCCGCCGCGACGAAGAGGATGGAGTGGCGCACCGCGGAGAGTGCCAGGTACGTCACCGCGAGTGTCAGACAGACGTCCCACAGCGATGGACGCCGGAGCATGAATGCGATGGGCAGCATCAGGAGCATCAGCTCGAAGCCGCGCTCCTCGAGGACGTGAAAGTTCGGTGACTGCCATTCGGCGATGAAGTTCTGCTGCACTGACGAGAACTGCGGTTGGATGACATATCCGTACAGGTGAATACCGTTCGGGATTGATCACCGCAGCGACGATGCATCCGATGAAGATGAGGATCAGGTTTCGCACGCGGCGCTTGTGCTCGTCTCCGTCGACGCGCCGCACCCAGTGCACGAGCTCGACAAAGCCGGCGACGCCCACCGGCACGAGCCCGAAGAGAAATCCGCCATGCAGGTTCGCCCAGGCGATCATCACCAGCGGGAGGAAGTAGATCGCGCGTGACTTGCCGCGAAGGTAGCGGTCGAGCCAGAGCACCTCGAGGCAGGTGAACGTGAACGTGATCATCTGCGGGCGCGGCCCCCAGACCTCCGCACCGCCGAGACCCGCGACGCCGATGACGATCGAGGCGATGACGAGGTTGGCGCGCTCGAGCTTGACGCGCGTCCAGATGAGCAGGAAGCCGACGAAGGTCAAGGCGCCGAACGCGATGGACACGAGCGTGAGCCCGCCGACCTTGTAGACCAGGTAGGCGATGATCTCGGTGGTGTACTCGGGGTCGATCCACCGGGCGCCGGAGACGGTGAAGGTGAAGAGATCCTTGGAGACAACCTGGTGGTGGTCCACCATCCACTGGCCCGTGACGAGGTGCCAGAAGATGTCCGGGTCACCGCCCCGCCGGATGATGACGCAGAGGATCACGACGAACGCGCCAACCACCAGCAGCTGTCCGGGCGTGATGCGACGGAGGCGACTACGTGCTGCCGACATCACCGGGAAGGGTACTCAGTGCCGTGCTTGGCGCGACCGGGTCGCACGGGTGTCACAAATCGGGGCACGGCGGTGCTTCTCCTGATGTGGTCGAGTCCCCCGCCCTTCGAGCTCTCGGTGCCGGCACCGTGAACGACCTCCCGCGTTCAGCGGCCGCCGCCGGCGTCGCGCCGACGAGCTTCGACCGATTGTTCGATGAGGAATACGCGAGGATCGCAGCGATCGCGCGGCGAGTGCTCGGCGATCCGGACGCCGCGGAGGACGTCGCCCAGGAGGTCTTTCTCGACCTCCACCGCCGCTTCGGTGACAACCCTGGCGCTCAGGCGTCCGCCTGGGCGCGAACGGCAGCCGTCCACACGGCACTGAACGTGATCCGGGCCAACCGCCGTCGCACGGTGCGTGAGGAGCTCTACGCCCCCGGACCGGGGACGGTGAACGATCCGCAGTCGGCGGTGGAGACCGCCGAGACCAGCCGGGTCGTGCGCTCGGCGCTTGCCCGTATCCCGAAGCGCATGGCGACGGTGCTCGTTCTCCGCTACAGCGGCCTCAGCTACGCGGAGATGGCGTCGGCGCTCGGCATCGGCGTGAACGGGGTGGGAACAAGACTGCGGCGCGCAGAGGCGCGCCTTCGTAAGGAGATTGGTGATGCATCCATCTGACGGAATCCTTCGGCGCTCACTCGACGAGCCGGTTGCGATCGATCCGGCGAACCGGGCCCACATGGCGACCTGCCCGAGGTGCACCGATCGAATCAGGCGCATCAGCGCTGACGCCGGCGCATTGCAGGCGATGCTGCATTCGCCGAGTGTCAGTGTCGACGTGGACGCCGCCCGCGCGCGCCTGGCTCGAACCGAGGCGGCGTCGCTCGGCGCTGTGGCCGCGCACCGGACGGCGAATACGCCGCGGCCGCGGATGGCACGCGCCAACCGCCTGATCGCGGGCGTCGGCATCGCGGCTGCTGCGACGGTGGTGCTCGTTGTCTCCGGGGGCGCCCAGGACTTCCTGAGCCTGTTCCAACCGTCGCAACTCGCAGCGGTCCCTGTCACCGCATCGGATGTGCGGTCGCTCGCCGGGCTCGCGACCTATGGGACGGTGACCGGCGGGTCGTCGATCACGTTCGAGCCTGAGCCGGATGCTGCCGCTGCGGGATCCGCTGCCGCGCTCGCCGCCCCCGTCGTCGGTCATCTCCCAGCGGGGACACAGACCGAACCGCGGTATGCGGAGGTGTCGGGGGGCGTCGTCACCTTCACCTTCAGCAAGGCGCTTGCGGAGGAAGCGGCCGCACGAGCAGGGGGACGTCTGCCCGCGATGCCGGACGGTCTCGACGGCAGCACGCTCTCGGTGATGATCGCGCCGGCCGTGGTTGTCTCCTACGGTGTCAATCCGGCGAACTTTCTCCAGGGCGGCACCAGCCTCCCCTCGGGCCAGGCGTTCATCGTCGTGAAGACGCGCACGCCGACCGTCACCTCGACCGGCGTCACGGTGGAGCAGCTCGAGCAGTACCTGCTCTCCGTTCCCGGCATTCCGGCGGGCGTCGCGTCGGAGATTCGCGCCCTCGGCGATCCCACGCAGACCATCCCGGTGCCGATCCCCGTCGATCTCGCCAGCGGTTCGCCGGTCAGCATCAATGGGGCGTCGGGCCTGCTCATCGGTGATTCGACCGGGTTGGGGAGTGCCGTGATCTGGCAACACAATGGGCTCGTGTACGCCGTCGCCGGAACCCTCACATCGAATGAGGCGCTCAGCGTCGCCCGTTCCACCCATTGACGGTCCAGGCCACGCTTCCGCCCGCTTCGTCGGAAGACAGCGCTGCTGTGCGCACGCTGGAGCTGACCAAGCACTACGGCGATGCCGTCGCGCTGTCCGGGCTGACGATGGTGGTGCCCCGCGGTGAGGTGTTCGGATTCCTGGGACCGAACGGCAGTGGCAAGACCACGGCGGTCAAGCTCCTGCTGGGTCTGAGCCGACCAACCGGCGGCGAAGCGTGGGTGCTCGGGAGACCGGCGGGGCACAGGGACACTCGACGGCACGTCGGATATCTCCCCGAACTCTTTCGCTATCAGGGCTGGCTGAGCGCCGCGGAGGTGCTCGGGCTGCACTGCCGGCTCGCGGGAGTCGAGCGATCCGCCTGGCCGGCGCAGATCGCAGGGGCGCTCTCGACGGTGGGGCTCAGCGGTCACGAGAACGCCCGGGTGGAGACGTTCTCCAAAGGCATGCAACAGCGGCTGGGCCTCGGTGTCGCGCTCCTCGGAACGCCGGAGCTGGTGATCCTTGATGAGCCGACGTCGGCGCTCGACCCGGTTGGCCGGGCTGACACCCGCGCGATCATCCGCCACCTCCGGGATCGGGGCTGCGCGGTGTTTCTCAACTCGCACCTCCTTGGCGAGGTGGAGCAGATCTGCGATCGCGCGGCGGTTGTGTCTGACGGCCGCGTCCTCGCGATCGGCCGTCTGGACGAGCTGCTCGGCACCGGTGGAGTACGGCTACGGCTCACCGGCATGAACGACGCCGGCGGCGCCGCGCTCGCGCGCCGCGGGCGGGTGGCCGAGCACGACGGGTGGTTCGCGGTGGACGGCGTCACCACGGACGCGGTCCCCGACCTGGTCGCGGAGATCGTGGCGACAGGGGCGAGGGTCTACGCCGTCGAGCCGGTTCGGCAGACGCTCGAGGAGCGGTTCCTCAGCCTCCTTGAAACGGAGCGGGCGCGATGGCAGCGCTGACGATCGCCCGGCTCACCGTGCGCGAGGCCGCCCGCCGAAAGTTGTTGCTGGCGCTCGCGGTGCTCACCGTGATCGTCATCGGGCTGACCGGCTGGGGATTCCAGCACCTGACCACGCTCACGAACCCGGACGGCACCCCGCTGGCCGGCGATGAGACACGGCTCGCCACCTCGCAGGTGCTCGTGCTCGTCGAGTTCATGTTCAGTGGCGTGCTGGCACTGAGCGCCGTGGTCGTCGCCTCACCGGCGATCTCGAGCGAGCTCGAGTTCGGGCGTGGCGCTCTCGATCCTTGCGCGGCCGGTCAGCCGGTATCAGGTGGTCCTCGGCAAGTGGCTCGGCCTCGCGCTCCTCATCGCCGTCTACGTCATCGCCACGACGACGCTGGAACTCGTCGTTGTCGATATCACGACGGGCTATGTGCCGCCGGGGCCGATTGGCCTCGCGGCGTATCTGATCGGGGAGGGCATCGTGGTGATGTCGCTGGCGCTCCTCATCAGCACGCGACTCTCGGGCATGACCGCCGGTGTGATCAGCCTGGTGCTGTTCTTCGTCGCCTGGATCGGCGGCATCGCCGGCGCGATCGGTGAGGTGTTCAGCAGCAGCGCGATCAGCAACGCGGGCACGATCACGCAGCTGTTGCTGCCCACCGATGCGCTCTGGCGTGGCTCGGTCTACGAGCTCGAACCTGCGCTCTACCGAGACGTGCTCGGTGCAACGACGGAGCGCGCCGGCAACCCGTTCTTCGTCCAGTCACCGCCATCGCTGCTCTTCCTCACGTGGAGCGTGTGCTGGGTGGTGCTGATCGTCGCGCTCACGGTCTGGAGCCTCCACCGGCGCGAGGTCTGACGCACAGCGACTTCCCATCCGGCGCACATACGCTTGACAGCACTGGTACACGCGGACGATAGTGCGGTTCGCTCACAAAGAGAGCATCCCGTGCATCGATTGCAGAGGAGGGCTGTCCATGGCAGAGAGACCAGAAGCAATCAACCCGATGGGCCGAGGGCGTCCCACGGTGAGGCGGCGTTCACGACTTGTCGGCATCGGGATGACCCTGGGTTTGAGCGCGGTGCTCTTCGGGGTCAGCGCCAACACTTCCGTGCAAGCGTCAACCAAAGTTGGGCCGCTGGCACCCGCCAAGACGGGCGAGCTCGACTGCAACGCCTTCAGCCCGGTGCAGCAGTCCGTGCGGCCGATGACGTGCACGGACATCAAGGGGATTCTCGGAGTCGACAACCAGAACACGTGGGGCGGCAAGTTCTACGACAACGGCCACTACATCGGTCACGACGAACCGGATGCGACGTTCGAGTCCTCGAAGCCTGGCTCCGGGAACGACGTCACCTGGGATGAGACCCTCGGATCCGATCCCAGCGCCGCTCCAACCGACGCCACGCCCGGAAGCGACGTCTCGCACTGGTTCGAGCTGACGCCGGCGCCCTGGCTTTCCATGGCGCTGTGCGACCCGAACTCGTACCCCGAGGCGCCGTGCAAGCCGAACTCCGACTCGAACGCACCGAGTGCCACCTCGAACGGCGGCGGCTCGACATTCATGGAGATGCAGCTCTACCCGCCGGGCGAGCCGCCCTTCGTGGACAGCTCGGGCTGCGACACCACGCACTGGTGTGCCGCGCTCACCATCGACAGCCTCGAGTGCACCGAAGGGTTCGCGACGTGCAACGCGAACTGCGAGGAGCCGGTGAACTTCGCGTTCATCCAGAACAACGGTGTGCCGACCGGCGCGCCGAGCCCGCAGGACGCGAACACCGCTACCTTCACGCCCAACTCGCACACACTGCTCATGAACCCGGGCGACCAGGTGACGATCCACATGTCGGATCAGCCGGCGCCGGGCGGAGGGAAAGCGTTCGAAGTGGTGGTTGACGACCTGACGCAGCACACCAGTGGCTGGATGCAGGCGTCAGCGGCGAACGGTTTTGCGAATACCTCCCCGGCCAACTGCAGCGGCACGCCGTTCAACTTCCAGCCCGAGTTCAACACCGCGAAGCCGGGCAACATCATTCCGTGGGCGGCGATCCAGACGGACGTGAGCACCGAGTTCGAGACCGGCCACTGGGAGTCGTGCACAAGTCTGACCAAGCCGGTCAACCCGAATCCGTTCAACTCCGGGGACACAGGTGGCGACTGGAACGAATGCC
The DNA here is from genome assembly GCA_963833055.1 of Candidatus Dormiibacterota bacterium. Taxonomy (GTDB): domain Bacteria; phylum Chloroflexota; class Dormibacteria; order Aeolococcales; family Aeolococcaceae; genus Palsa-851. The sequence continues at coordinate 290,340 of CAWHWM010000004.1, forward strand.
ACGGGCCCTACGAACACAATGACGGTGGCGAGGGCGCGGAGCTCGGCGAAGCCGAGTGCTACAAGGCCGGTGACACACATCCTGGATATGACGGTCCAGGGACGTCGACTGCACCCGATCAGGCAACGGGTTGCCAGGACAACGTGTACCAGAACGGCGACCTCGACTTCGACGGGAGCCCGTACTGGCCGGAGTGGCCGACGGGCACGACCGCAGGGACGTATCCATCAGCCTTCGTCGACTGGTTCCCGACGACTGGTGGCGCGCAGTACTCGCGGTTCTTCTTCCAGACGGACATCGCGCTGAGCGAGTCCACCTGCACGTCCACCACGCTCAGTGGCTGCACGGTGCCGCCGAAAGGTCCGGGCAACTTCTACCCGTACTGGAGCGAGACCAAGGTGAACGGACAGTGCGTCTTCGAGTTCGGCAACGTCTCGTCCAAGGTGACGACGTTCGGCAAGGACTCCGAATACGGCAAGAACCAGTTCAAGACACTCGGGTATCCCGAGTTCATCGGCAAGAGCCACAGCACGTCCTGCTGACCGGCTGAACACCGACACCCGAAACAGCTGCCGGCTGGGCAAAGCGCTCAGCCGGCAGCGCTGTGTTCGGAGAGGCGCCGGCCCTTTCGCACGCCGGCGCGAGTTGGCTATCCTGCGTCGGCGCGGGCGATCGTGCCGGAGGCAGGGGGAAAGCTGTGAGCGACGTATCCCAGGGTCCACTTCACGGACGGCGGTCCACCCGGACGCCGCTCGCTTCGGGCATGCGGCGGTTGTTCGCCCTCCACGAATCCGCAGAGGCTCGCGGGCTACCCGTTGACGCCGTGCTCGAGGAACTCGAACAGCGGACGACAGCGAGCCGGCCGCTCACGCGCCGGAAGTTCCTGACCGGCGCAGCGGTTGCGGGGGCTGGTCTTGCTGTCGGGCCATCGGCGATCCGGGCGATGGCGGCCGCGCGTCCCGCGGCGTCGCGGGGACGGCAGCCACGTATCGCCGTCGTCGGTGCCGGTCTTGCCGGACTCCGTTGCAGCCACTGGCTCTGGACGCGGCATCGGATCGCATCGACGCTGTACGAGGGACATCCCGAGCGGATCGGCGGCCGCTGCTGGTCGCTGCGTGACTACTTCTCCAACGGGCTGATCACCGAGCACGGTGGCGCGTTCATCGATTCCAACCAGTACGCGGCGCTGGATCTGGCGGCGGAGCTCGGTCTGTCCCTCGAGGACTACAACGGCGGCGAGTTGATCGGGCTGCCGGAGGTGTACTGGTTCAACGGCGGCTACTACACCTACGCGCAGGCCAGCAAGGACTGGGAGGACTTCGGGTACAAGGCGTTCCACGACGCCGTGAAGGAGTCGAACACCGCGCGCGGGCTCGCCCGTCTCGACAAGCTCTCCGCACCGGAATGGCTTGACCAGACGCCGATCGGCAGCACCTCGCTGTTCGGCCAGCTGATGATCGCGAACACCGTGTCCGAGAACGGCGGTGATCCCGGCGACCAATCGGCGCTCGACCTCATCTGGCTCACCGGCGTGAACCCGCGAACGTCACTCGATCCGCTGCCCGGCTACGACGAGAAGTGGCACATCGTCGGCGGCAACGATCAGATGGTGTCGGGGATGGCCGCGCAGCTGCCGTCCGGGGCGATTCAGCGCGATCACCGCCTGGTGGCGCTGCGCGAGAACAGCGACGGGTCGCACACGCTCACGTTCGATGCCGGCGGGACCACCACGGACGTCGTCGCCGACTACGTCGCGCTGGCACTGCCGTTCACGCTGCTGCGCGATGTCGACATCAGCCGCGCGGGCTTCACCGCGGAAAAAGTCCGGGTCATCGACACGCTCGGCATGGGGTCCAACGCGAAGATCCACCTCGAGGTCGCGGAGAAGACGTGGGCGCGCCACGGGTTCAACGGCGTTGCGTACACGAGCCATGACAGCTTCGACGTCTGCTGGGACGATTCGGTCCCGCTCGGACCTCACGGCGCCCCTGCGCTGCTCCTCGCGTTTCCTGGTGCCAACGCCGGCCGCAACACGCTCACCGGTGATGCGCACGGACCGTCGCCCGTCAAGGACGTGAACTGGTTCCTCGACAGCATCGATCCCATCTTCCCCGGGACACGCGCGGCGTTCACCGGAGCGGCATACGAGGATCACTGGGTTCGCGACCCGTGGGTGAAGGGCGCGTACTCGTACTACCGCGTCGGCCAGTACGCGACCTTCGGAGAGATTGCCGCAGCCCCGCAGGGACGCGTCCATTTCGCGGGTGAGCACACCTCGATCAACAACCAGGGTTTTCTCGACGGCGCCGTCGAGACCGGGGCGCGAGCGGCGAAGGAGATCTTCGCGCAGCTCTAACGCTCAGCTCGACGGTTGCTTCCCGGAGCCGGCACGCTGCCGGGCTCGGTACGTCCTCGCCTTCTCACGAGAGCCGCACACGCGCATCGAGCACCAGCAGCTGCGGCCGTTCTTCGAGTGGTCGTAGTACGCCCAGCGGCACGTGTCGCTCCGGCAGACCTTGAAGCGCTCCCAGGTGCTCATCAGCGTTGCCTCGACGATGGCAGTCGAGATCATCCCGAGGAAGCTGTCGACCCCTTTGCAGTCCACGCCGAGTGTGGCGCCGTGCGCCGTCAGGATCGGCCGCAGCGGCGCGTGGCCGAGGAGCTTCTGCAATCTCACAGCCACGGCGGGATCGACGTTCTCTCCAGTGTGTGCCTCGAGGAGATCGCGGAGCGCCTCGCGGGTGGCGACGAGCCGCTCCCGTTCACGTTCCGACACCGTCATGTCGGTGCCGGTGACCTCGCGCAACCAGGCCGACGCCAGTGGAGGAGTCCGGAGCTCGTCGACGCCGTCCGGCATCTCCGTGCTGTTGATGAACCGCTGCACGAGCGCAAGCGATCCCGGAGCGGGGTCGCGGGCCTCGGTCGTGCTCATCTCAGACGGTCCTATCTGCGTGTCGTCATCGTCACCAGTATAAGCATTTGACAAGTGATGCACGGTGCGGTAAGCTGTCACCAGTAAACCAACTTAGACGGTTACTGAAACGGAGGACATGACGATGTACGGAGCGCAGCTCGTCGAGATGGCCCAGGTGGCCGAGCAGGAGCACATGCTCGAGAACGTGATGTCCCGGTCCCGTGCCCAGCAGCGCCGTGTCGCACGGCGTCACCTCGGTCCAGGCAGGGTGTCACGCGCGTGGTCGGCCTTCTGGGCACCCCGCGACGTCGTGCTGATCTACCGCCGCGCCGGTGACGGCGCCCCGGCCGACCTGCCCCAGGGCGCGGACTGTTAGTCCGCGCCTTCGCCATCCTCGTCGGGATGGTCGAGGACGTTGGCGGCCATCCGACCGGCGATCCCATTCGCCACGGAGATGGCGGCGGCGCTCTCCGGCTTCCGCCTCGCCTGATCCTCGAAGCACTTGACGAACTCATCGCGCAGCGTGAGGCGGGGGTAGGCCTCAACGACGTCCCGCCGGAAGGCTTCGGGCCACCACTCGGGGTGCCGTCCTGAGATGTCGAGGCTCGTGGCAATCGCGAGCAGGTAGCCCTCGGCGTCCTCCTCGAGCTCCGTGCCGCGCATGTGGCGCACGATGATCTCCGCCGCCCTGATGCGGCGAGCGACCGGCCATCCGGCGCCGGCGGCAAAGACCCACGCGACGTGTCCACCGGCATCCTCGAAGGGCACGGTGTGGCTGTCGAACTCGGCCACCAGACCGATGTCGTGGAGCATCGACGACACGTAGAGCAGTTCCTCGTCGAAATGGATCTGGTTCTGCGCCGCATACGAGGCGCCCCACACATACGAGCGCACGCAGTGACTCACGATCGCTGGCGAGCAGTACGTGCTCGCGACCTCGTATGCAGCATCCGCCGTGCGCGTTCGCGGACGCGGGATTCCGGGGACAAGCTCGTCAGCGAGCACGGCTCAGCTCCACAAGACGTCGGCAAACCGCGCCGGCAGCTCGTCCACATCGACATTCGGCCATGTCCCCGCGGGAAAGAGTCCCCGCTCGAGGTATTGCCATGCCGCGGTGTGGTTGGCGCAGCCGGGGAGGTTCGGTCCGAAATGTGGCCGTGCGGATCGGTGTGGATCGCTGCCGGTGTGTTCGGGCTCGCTCGAATAGAGGAGCGTGCCTCTGACCGCTGCAGCGTTGCTCCCCGCGAGCGAGCAGTACGCGCCGGCGAATGAGCCGTTGATGGGGTTCTCGTAGAAGCCGGGGACGTATCCGGACCCCTTGAATGCGGCGACATATGCTGCGATGTACGTCGACGTGATCGGGTCGCTCGTCTCGACATCGCGAAAGATCGCCACACCATTGGTCACTCCGAGCGACGCTGCCTGCTTGATCGCCTGTTGTGCGTCCGTCGTGCCCGAGGTGAACGCGCGATTCGGGTCATCGATGAGCAGAATCGCGAGCCCCTGCTGATGAATCCACTGCGCCTCGGTATTCGAGAGCTCGCTGCTGTAGATGAGATATCGCCCCACGAATTGCGGCGCGCCCAGATCGGTCTTCGTCTGTGCGATGACGTTGCCGGTCTCGACGTTGTCGACCGTGTCGATGCCCCACCACGCTCCTCCCGAGGTGGCCGCCGGGTGCTGGGGCATGCCGATCGAGGCGTGCGCGGAGAGCGCATTCAGCAGTGCGGCGCTCGCGAGCGCAACACCTGCCATCCGCACGAAACGATGAGCCATCGATCGCCCTCCTCGACGTGGTCCTGCCACTGCCCGCCGGAGCAGCCGCGACATGCTAGCAGCGGCGTACCGAGGTCGAGGCGCCGGCCCTCATCGGTAGGATCGCCGAGTGACGGCCGAGCATGTGAACGTCAGTCTCCGGGCAGCAACCGCGGGAGATGTCGATGCGATCGCGGCGCTGCACGTTGCGAGCTGGCTCGCCGCGTACAGCGGCATCGTCCCGGATGCCTTCCTGAGCGGTGTCACGCTGGAGAGCAGGGTCGTGCGATGGGGACAAGCGGTGGACCCTTCGGTGTCACCACACACCGAGACCGTCGTCGCTGAGGAGGGCGGCACTATCCTCGGTGTCTGCAGCTTCGGCCCGCGACGTCAACCCGCCGGAGACGGCGTGGGGGAGGTGTATGCGTTGCACGTGCGGCCCGACGTGCGACGCGAGCGGACTTGGAAAGCTGCTGCTGGACCATGCCGTGCGGCGGTTGACCGCTCGCGGGTTTCGTCAGCTGCGTGCTGTGGGTCCTCCGCGACAACGCGAATGCGCGCCGCTTCTACGAGGCACAGGGCTGGGCGTTCACCGGCGAGGAATTTGTTGAGAACCGCAGTGGCTACGCGATCCCCGAGGTCCGGTATGCGCGCTCGTCAGATCAGGGAATGCTGGTGTTGTAGAACGGGACGCTGCTCACCGGTGCGATGTCGATCCACAGCGTGGTCTGAAAACCACCGCACAGTGAAAGGGGCGTATCGGTGAGCGTGACACTCGCGCCGTCGTGGGGCGGCGTGATGAGCAACGTCTGCGTGGACGAGCATGGTGTCGGCCCGTTGATGACGTCGGACACCTCGTACGCGAAGTAGGCGCTCTGCCCAGGACGGATCGTGATCAGCCGCACGGTCGGCAGCGTGCCGTTGTTGTTGTTCAACATCGGAGCATCGACGCTGCGCGTGACGCCAAGCTGCACCACCCGGCCGTCGACGACACCTCGCAGGTTCACGTATCCCTCGATCGTGCACGCCACCGTCCCGTCATTGCGCAGCGCGATGTCGCCACCCGACGATCCGGCGATCCCGTCCTGGTCGTACTGTCGCGCGCTGAGCATTGCGGCGGCACAGGGCTGCAGACCTGCAACCACCGGCGCCGACTGCGTCGGCACAGGCGATGGGGACGCGGACGGCAATGGCGATGGCGTCGGTGTCGCGATGACTACCGGCGGTACAGAGGTGGCCGGCGCCGGACCAACGGTCCTGGCCCCGCGCAGCGCGAGGCTCACACCGAGCGCGCCGCCCACAACGAGCACGACCATCGCGGCCGCGATTGCCGCGCCGGTTCGCGGCCCGATGCGAAACGCGAAACGGCCGGATCCCGCTGCACCGGCATCGGACACCGCTGCGAGCACCCGCTGCTCCGCGGCAGGTCCGGGAACTCGCGGGTCGATCTCGCTGTGCAGGCGGGAGCGCAGCGTCGCTTCGAGTTCTTCGTCGGTCATGCGTGTGTCTCCGAAACGGTGAGCGTTGTGGCAAGCGCGGTCAGGCCGCGCCGCACCCGGGACCGCGCGGCCTCGACGGTGCAGCCGCTGGTTGCGGCAACCTCTTCAAAGGGAAGATCGAGGTAGTAGCGGAGCACCACGGCGAGCCGGATGTCGTACGGCAGGCGGCGCAGCGCGGTCGAGACATCGAGCGTTCCGGCGGCGTCCGGCGCAGCGATGGCAGATGTCTCAGGTGTGTCAGCGAAGCGAAGGACCGACGACCACCGCGCCCGGCGGGTCTCGCGGCACTGGTTGGCGACGATCGCAAGAAACCATGGGCGGAGCGGTGTTCCCGGGTGGCGGTTGCCTCGCCGTCTCCATGCGCGCAGCGCTGCCTCCTGCACGGCGTCCTCGGCGTCGGTGCGGTCGAGGCGCATGGCGGTGGCGAGACGCAGCGCCGGGCCGAGCAGCGGCCGCAATTCGGCCTCAAAGCTCAGGCTCGGTTCGTCAAGATCGTGATCGATCGTTGCAGTTGACCACGACGGGTCGGACTGCGCTGCGACTTGCAACACACTCCTGATACGGGCCGCGGGCCTGAAACCGGTCGAATCGCGGTCAGGCCGGGCAGAGATCCACGTGTTTCACGGCGAGGATGTCCGCGACGGCGCTGACCAGCCGGCTTCGATCGAGCGTTCCGGCATCGACTGCGGCGACCAGTGCGTCCGCCGTGGCACTGGTGAGCGCGCCGACCTGCGAGGTCGCAGCCGTGTACAGGACCATGTCGGCGCCGGCGGTGATCGCTGCCACCACGGCGCGCGGAACGGAGTACCCGATGTCCACGAGCGCGCCGGCGGACAGCGAGTTCGGTGATGACCAGTCCGTGAAAGCCGAGCTGACCGCGCAGCACAGTGGTGATGACCTCCGGCGAGATGCTCGCGGGGAGGTTTGTGAGCCCCGGCACCGTTGCGTTGGCGATCATCACGGCCGGAGCGCCCGCTGCGATGGCTCCCTCGAAGGGGAGCAGTCCAGCCTGCTGGAGACTGCTCCACGGCTGGGTGGTGGCCGGCGCGACGTCGGTGTTCCCCGATGCCTCGCCAAGCCCTGGGAAGTGCTTCACCACCGGGACGATCCCGCCCGCCTCGAGCCCCTGCAGGAACGCGATGCCGTCAGCACTGGCCACCTTGGGATTGAGGCTGAAGGACCTGGTGCCGTCGGGGTCGCGGTTGTTGGGGCCGACGCCGTCGTCGAGGTCCAGGACAGGCGCGAGGTCCATGGTCACGCCGGCGGTACGCATGCGCGACGCGACGGCCGTGACGAGGCTCTGGATCTGCGCCGGCGACATCGTCTCGCCCATCGTTCGCGCCGACGGCAGGGAGCCAACGAGGTTGGCCATGCGCTGGACGGCCCCGCCTTCCTCATCCGTCATCACGAGCGGCGCGATGCCGTTGGGAGCGGCGGCGTCGAGCGCGTGCAGAGCCCGCTGCGAGATTCGCCGGTGCGGATGAGCCGAAGAGGATCACGCCGCCTGCACCCGCCGCGACCTGCGCGGTGACCGCAGCGACGTCGCTCTCCTCGACCGGGACCACAAGCGTCTGCTCGGCGAGTTGCGTCAGGCTCCATCCGGCCAGCGCGCTGGTGTTGGTGCACGCTTGCAGGGGTCGCGGTTGGCGTTGGCGTCGGCGTCGGATCGGCGACGGTCGGGGTTGGGCTCGGGGGAGCGGAGGCCGTGCCGGGAAGCGCGCACGACGCCAGGACGGCGGTTGCCGCCGCGATCGCCAGGAGTCCGGGGGTGGTTCGTCGCATCAAGGGTTATACGGGCGGCGCCGCGATAATCGGCTGAGCGATTGTCTCCGGAATGGCTCGGCTCGGCACGAGGAGCAATGTATGTCGGACATGCAATTCGGCGTGGTACTCCCTGGCGGGACGGCGACCCAGCAACTCGAGCAGGCGGTCATCGCCGAGCAGAGCGGCTGGGACGGCGTGTTCGTCTGGGAGGCCGCATACGGTGTTGACGCCTGGTCGCTGCTGGCCGCGATGGCGACGCGAACAACGCGCGTCAAGCTCGGCACGCTGCTGACGCCGCTGCCCTGGCGCCGCCCCTGGAAGGTGGCGAGCCAGGTCGCCACGCTCGACCAGCTGTCTGCCGGCCGCGCGATCCTCACCGTCGGACTCGGCGCGATCGAGACCGACCTGCCGATGACCGGCGAGGTCATCGATCTGCCCATGCGTGCCGAATACCTCGATGAGGGGATCGACCTGATCCGGACGCTCTGGGAGGGCGGGACCAAGTACCACGGGCACCACTATCACTACCAATGCGAGCGCGACGACCTGACCGAGGTCGTGCGCCCGGCACGCGAACGCATTCCGATCTGGGTCGTCGGCGTGTGGCCGAGGCCGAAGTCGATGCGCCGGGTTCTCCGCTGCGATGGCGTGGTGCCACAGATCGAGATCCCCGGCCGGCCAGGATCGCCTGACGACATCCGCGAGATGCTGGCGTGGCTCGCGGAGCGAGGTCGCGACGACCTCGATGTTGTCATCGACGGCGAGACCCCGGGCGATCCGGCCGCCGCGGCTGCTCACGTGCGGCCCTGGGCCGAAGCGGGCGCGACCTGGTGGCTCGAGACTCGCTGGGAGATGCCGCATAACAGCGACGAGCGGATGGACCAGATCCGGGATCGGCTCGCCTGCGGGCCACCCGCCGGCTGAGGTCGCAGGCGACCTCGTCGGGTTACGCCTCCGACAGTGCCCCCGCCGGCTGCAATGCCGGCTCCTCGCCGGATTCGCGGATCGATGCGGGCTGTGCCTGCGACGGCAGTTCGCCTGAGATCTCGCGCAGCGTCCGTCCGCTGAGGCGGATCGACGCCCATGCGGTACCAAGAACGATGACCGAGGCGAGCAGCACGATGCCGATCGCAAGGGTCGGCACGTTCACGAGCTTGAGCCCGGAGACGAGCAGCACGGCCGCAAGCGCACCGCGAAGGAACGCGGTCGGCGCGTAGGACGACACACTCGCCCCGATCAGGACCCCGGGGATGCTCCCGATCAGGATCGACAGGGTGAGACCGAGCTTGAAGTCTCCGAAGATGATGTGCGCGATGGCAGCCGAGCCGACCATCGGGATCGCCTGCGCCAGGTCCGTCCCGACCATCTGCGAACCGCGAAGGCGGGGGTAGAGGAACAGCAGCAGGATGATCACGAGCGTTCCGGAACCCACCGACGTGATCCCGACGATGAACCCGATCGATGCCCCGATGGCGAGTGTCGGCACCTTCTTGATGCGCAACTTCTCGTCGACACCACCGGAGGTGCCGTTGCGGTGATCGAGGTACATCTTGGTCAGCAGCGCCAGGACAGCGACCAGGAGCACAGAGCCGAGTGCCACGCTCACGATGTTCTGCACCTCGGTGGCGCTCCCGATCGACTTCAGGAAGACGACGCCGAGGAAGGCTGACGGGACAGAGCCGAGCGCGAGCCAGCCGGCGAGGTTCCAACGCACCGTGCCCCGTCCGGCGTGCACGGCTGCGCCGATGGGCTTCATGAACAGCGATGCGACCAGGTCGCTGGAGACGGCGGCAATCGGCGCGATGCCGAAGAGGAGCACCAGGATCGGTGTCATGAGCGCGCCACCGCCCATCCCGGTGAGTCCCACAGCGAAACCCACGATCAACCCAGCCAGCGCTACATACAGGTCGATGTGCACCCCCGTCGCCCCCTTGAATACCCCTGCCGCGTTTGACGCTATTGCACTACTTTGCGGGTTGCGAGACCCCCCGTCAAGTCCGATCGAAGTTTGACGCTTCTGGACCTGCTGCTGTTGGGTCGATCGCACCAGATGAGGCATTTGCCGGTTGTGCACCGACGAACCGTGCGAGGTCGGCGACGGCGCGCTCTGCAGCGCGTCGAGGCCGCCGGGCTCCGTCCCAGCCCGGTTCCCAGCGGACGCCGATGACGTCGAGACGGCGCGCCGCACGATCCACCGAGAGGTCGAAGCGGGCCACGAGCTGATCACCGTGGAGCAGCGGCATGACGAAATATCCCCAGCGCTGCGATTTGGGAACGTAGATCTCGAGCCTGAACTCGAAGTTCCAGAGCGCCTGCGTCCGCTTGCGATCGCAGACGAGGTTGTCGAACGGCGAGAGCAGGGTGGTCCGTGGTGAGAAAGCCCCCGCCTCGATCTGTTCGAGGAGCGCGATGTCCTCTGCGTGGACGTACCACCTGTCCCTGATCCCGACGGCGACCGGCACGATCACGCCGTCCGATTCCATGTCCGCCCAGACGCCGTCGAGGCCGGCATAGCGGCCGCGCAGGAAGTGGTTGCGCACGTGCTGCTTCGTGGCGATGCCCAGGGCTCGCAGCGAGCGGGTGGCGGCTGCGCGCAGGGCAACGCCACGATCCGGCACGTCGCCGACGGTCGCACCGAACCACCGGTCCGCCTCAGCCCACCGCCGGCCGCCGCCGTCTCGTCCCGCCGGCACGATCTGCTGGCGGAGCCACAGCAGCCCGAGCGAATCCGAGATCTCGCTGCGCGCACCCCATCCCGACTCGTACTTCTCCGCATGCTCTTCGAAGTCCGACGCACGCACCGAGTCAGCAGTCGACAGCCGGTCGAGGATGAGCCCGACTGCTCGTGCACGCGATGTCATCCACGTCGTCGTCTGGTGCACGCCACTGACGCGGGGCGGCAATGCCGCATGCAAGGCGCGGTCATCGGTCGGCACGATCGACGCTTGATGCGCCCAGTACTCGTACAGACGGCGCTCATCCCAGAGCAGCGTGTCGACGAGTGCGCGGTCAAACGGTCCGAGCCGGCTGAAGAGCACCAGCAGGTGATTCCGGGCGACGATCGCCGTCGGGTCAAGCTGCAGGCAGCCCAGCGCGCAGACCAGGTCATGGATCACATCCGTCGTCACCCGTGACGGTCGTGGACCGCTGAGATGCTGGCACGTCACGGCGAGACGGCGCGCATTCGCGAGTGTCACCGCTCGCTGCGGCGTTGACGCAGCGATGTGCGCTACCCCCAGACCTCGGCAGCGGTCTCGACGATCAGACGGAGCTTCGCCACCTCCTCGTCGTACGTCAGCACGTTTCCCTCGACGGTGGAGGAGAAGCCGCACTGCGGTGAGAGGCAGAGTTGCTCGAGTGGCACGAACTTCGCGGCCGCTTCGATGCGACGTTTGAGGTTGTCCTTCGTCTCCAGCGTGCCGCGTTTCGTCGTGACCAGACCGAGCACAACGTACTTGTCCGGCGGCACGAAGCGGAGCGGTTCGAATCCACCGGAGCGCGCGTCGTCGTACTCGAGGAAGAAACCATCGACGCCCAGCTCACCGAACAGCGCCTCGGCGACGAAGTCATAGCTCCCCTCCGCCGCCCACGACGACCGGAAGTTGCCGCGGCACATGTGCGTCGTGACGCGCATGCCGGGCGGCTTGGCCGCAAGCACGCGGTTGATGTTCCTGATGTACACCTCGTGCTGGTGTTCGCGATCGCCGCCGAGCGACGCGATCAGCTCGCGCTGGCGCGGGTCGTTGAGGTATGCAAGGCTCGTGTCGTCGAGCTGGAGATACGTGCAGCCCAGCTCACCGAGCCTTCGCACCTCCTCCGCGTATGCAGCGGTGAGGTCGTCCCAGAATCCATCGAGGTCCGGGTAGACCGACGCATCGATCGCGGCGCGACCGCCGCGGTAATGCACCATGCTCGGCGAGGGAATCGTCAGCTTGGGCGTGATCCCGTCGCCGACCGTGCCGGCGAGAAATCGGAAGTGGTCCGCGAAGATCGTGTCGCGGAGCTGCACGCGCTCCGTGATGCGCAGCGCTGCGGGTGCGAAGTCGAGCGTCCCGCCGTCATTGAAGAACTGGACGTGCAACTTCTCCTCGGCCTGGGTCACGCCGCCGAGTTGATAGATGAAATCCATGTGCCACGCGGCGCGACGGAACTCCCCGTCGGTTGCGGACTGGAGCCCAACCTCGCGCTGCATCGCGACAACGTCGCGGATCGCTGCGTCCTCGATCTCCTGCAGCCTCGCGGCCGTGATCGTCCCCGCTGCCTTCTGCGCGCGGGCGTCGGTGAGCGCAGGTGGGCGGAGAAGGCTTCCGACGTGGTCGGCGCGAAAGGGTGGTTGTGTGCGTCTGCTCATCGCGAAATGCTCGTCGAGGCAGCGTACCCGATGGGGCAATTCGAGCGGGGGACCTTCGACGGGACAGACGCATTCGTCGAAGACTCGGATTCCCCTAGGCTTGCGCCGTTCATGTCTGAGCCACCGCGTGACGAGCACTCGACCGGCGGCGAGACCCGCAGGATGGCAGAGCGTCGGATCCGTCAATCGCGCGCTGACGATCGGCATCAGCGTCACCCCGTTCGGGTTGTCGTTCGGGGCCGTGTCAGTCGAGGCGCACCTGAGCCTCATCCAGGTCTGTCTGCTCTCGCTGGTGCTGTTCTCCGGAGCGTCGCAATTTGCGCTCGTGAGCGTCATCGGCGCCGGTGGGTCGTACTTCTCCGCTGTCGGCACGGCGCTGCTCCTGGGCGTCCGCAACGGGCTGTACGGCGCGCGCATCAACTCGTTGTTGCGTCCTTCCGGATGGCGTCGCTTTGCTGATGGCGGAGGTGACGATCGACGAAAGCACGGCGATGGCGGTGAGCGAGGCTCCGGCGGGGCATTCGGCTCGTGCGTTCTGGTCCACGGCGCTCAGCGTCTACGTGCTGTGGAACCTCTCGACCGTCATAGGCGCCCTGATCGGCAATGCCCTGGGGTCGCCGGCCACGACCGGGCTCGACGTCGCAGGGCCGGCCGCCTTCATCGCCCTGCTCGCACCGCGTCTGACCACGGCGCGCATGCGCCTCGTCGCGCTCGCCTCCGGCGCGATCGCGCTTGTCACCGTGCCGGTCGTGCCGGTGGGTGCGCCGATTCTCATCGGTGGTTTGACAGCCGTCGCGCTGCTGCTGGTGTTCGACCGATGAAGCTCTGGGTCGCGGTGTTGATCGCATCCGCCGGATGCGCGCTCCTGAAGCTCGCGGGATTTGTCGTGCCGGCGCGACTGCTCGAGTCCCCGGTGGCCAAAAGGATTCTCGAGGCGCTGCCGGTCACGCTGCTGAGCGCGCTCATCGCCGTTTCGGTCTTCGCGACCGGGAGCCACCTGATGCTCGATTCGCGCGCTGCGGGGCTCGCCGTCGCACTGATTCTCGTCGCCATTCGGGCACCGTTTCTGGTTGTCGTCGTGGCGGCGTGCGCCACGGCTGCCGGCGTACACGCCCTCTGATCCGACCGACTACACTCGGGGCCCTTTTACGTGAGGTGTCGAGATGTTCAAGGTTGTCGTGGTGGCCACGGACGGCTCGGAAGCCGGAGATCTGGCAATGTCGTTCGCGAAGGATCTCGCGGTCGACCAGAAGGCACGACTGCTGGTCGTCTACGTTGACGAGCTCGTGCCTGGACACGGCGGAGCCCACCACGCGCAGGCGCTCGAGCCAGAGATCAAGGACAAGGTCGCCGACCAGGTAGCGGCTCTGAAAACGGACGGTCTCGACGCAACGTTCGAGGTCCACCAGGTCAGGGTCAGCGGGCCCTGCGCACGCCATCGCCGACGCCGCCTCGGACGCCAAGGCGGACCTGATCATCCTCGGCAGTGTCGGGAGCGGGCCGCTCAAGGGTCTGCTCCTCGGCAGCGTTGCGCACCGCCTCCTCCAGATCGCGCCGTGCCCCGTGCTCGTGGTCCCCGCGCGCTCGAGCTAGGAGGTTCCGGTCGCCGGCACCTCGCTGAGCTCCAGCAGGTGGCCGTCAGGGTCGCGGAAGAAACAGCGAACCTCATACCCATGATCGACGGGCGGTGTGAGAAAGACCGCGCCGCGTTCCATCAAGAGTGCGTAGACCCCGCGGCAGTCGCTCACCCGGAAGGTCATCTCGCTGCTCACCCGGTCCGGCTGTTCCGGCGGAGCAAAGGTGACCGTCGGCTTGTCGGTAGTCGGTCCTCCGCCGGTGACAAGGAGCAACCACGTGCCGGCGCAGCGGAACACGGCGCTCGTGCCGCCATACTCGCGCACCAGCTCCGCGCCAAGGACATCGCGGTAGAAGGTCACGGATCGCGAAAGCTCGGAGACAACGAGCAGGTGGGTGAGCTCAGCGCCGCCCGGAAACTGCGCCGTCGGTTCACTCACACCGTCACCCTAGCAGCGGCGATGGTGGGCCGCACGACGTCCCGGCAACCTTGTCCCATGAGCGTTCCGTCGTTGGTTTCAAGGGAAAGAGCGGAGTAGGGTGAGATGGTGCACGAGCATCATTCGGAGCCGGCCCACTCGCACCCGATCCCCGCGGACGCGGATCAGCGTCCGCTCGTCGTCGCCCTCTGTCTGATCGCGCTCTTCATCGCCGTCGAGGTGGTCGCGGCGGTGCTCGCCCGCTCGCTGGCGCTCCTCTCCGACGCGGCGCACATGCTCACCGACGTCGCCGCACTTGGCGTATCGCTGGTCGCCCTCCGACTCGCGCAGCGCCCGCCAAAAGGCGGCCTGACCTTCGGCCTCAAACGCGCCGAAGTGCTCGCCGCGCTGATCAGCGGAGCGACGCTCCTCGTCCTCGCCGCCGTCCTCGTCTTCGAGGCGGTGCTGCGCTTCACGAATCCCCTCCCCGTGCAGGGCGTGACAGTGATCGTCATCGCACTCCTGGGAATCGTGGTCAACCTCGCCGTGACCTACCAGCTCTCACACGCGAGTCGCCGCAGCCTGAACATCGAGGCGAGCTTCCGGCACATCCTCACGGACCTCTACGCCTTCATCGGCACCCTGATCGCCGGCATCGTGATCGTCGCCACCGGCTTCGAACGAGCCGACGCAATCGCATCAGTGGTGGTCGCCGCCCTCATGGTCTACGCAGGCATCCGCCTCCTCGGCAAAGCCGGCAGGGTTCTGCTCGAAGCCTCCCCGGCCGACCTGGACCCAGAGGAGATCGGCACCGCACTCGCGGCGCACCCGCACGTCGTCAACGTCCACGACCTCCACGTCTGGGAACTGACGTCAGGCTTCCCATCGCTCTCCGCCCATGTCCTCGTCCACCCAAAGGACGACTGCCACGCGATCAGGCTCGACCTGGAACGATTCCTGGAGGAGAAGTTCCACATCAAGCACACGACGATGCAGGTAGACCACGCTCCGGACGAATACCTGCACGTAGAACGCCTCGTGCCAACCAAGGAAAGACAGCCCGCCAAGACAAATCGTCCAGCGTAGAAAACGGCACTAAGCCCGTAAGGCGACAGGGGACGGGCGGCCGCACCCAGCGAATTTGGTAGCGACCGAGGAGCGCGACAATCAGGCTTGCGCGACGAGGGAGCGGACAAGCCAATTGTCGCGCTCCTCGGCGCTACCAAATGCGCTGGGTGTCGCCCGTCCCCTGTCGCCTTACAGGCTTAGTGCCGTTTTCTACGCTCGGACGGCTTGGCGCTACCCAGCTTCGACTACCGCTTCGTGCGCGGTGGCGGCGCAATCGGCGCACACGCCAAGTACCGCGAAGTGGTACGGGCGGAGTTCGAAGCCGAGCCGGCGCTTGGCGCCTTCTGCCATGGCCGCGAAGAGGTCCTCCGGTGCCTCGATGGTGGCGCCGCATACCTCGCAGACGAGGTGGCCGTGCGCCTCGGTCGCCAGGTGGTATGTGGCGGCACCGTGTCCGAGGTGCGTGTGGACGACGACGCCCAGGCGCTCGAGCTCCTCGAGATTGCGGTAGACGGTCGACGGGTGGACGTCGGGAGCGAGGGCGCGGACCGCGACCAGGAGCTCCTCGGCGGTGGGGTGGTGCACGCCCTGGACCAGGGCGGTGAGGACCAGCCGGCGGGCGGTGGTCACCCTGGAACCGCCGTCGCGGAGTTGGGCGACGAGTTCTTCGACCGTGCTGCTCACTTGTTAAGGATAGCCCTCGTGGCGGCCATCGCCTGGACGGTGCAATTGGCTCCTGGACGCTGTTGCGTGCTGGTCGCGTTTTGATACGCTGAGCAGGCTTCTGACGTTCCAGGCACATGAGGAGGAAGCGCATGGCCGCCACGACGTCTCGTCTGAGCCGCATCCGTGGCGCGCTGACCCCCCGGGAGTGGGGCCGGGTCGGCGGCATGTTCGGCTTCATCATCGGGCTCTACGTCGTCGGCTGGGGCGTCTTCATCGTCGCAATCCTGCCCGAGCACTCGAAGTTCCTCGGGATCGGGGTCGCTGTCACGGCGTACACCCTGGGTCTCCGCCACGCGTTCGACGCTGACCACATCTCGGCCATCGACAACACCACCCGCAAGCTCATGTCCGAGGGCAAGCGGCCGCTGTCCGTCGGTTTCTGGTTCTCCCTGGGGCACTCGTCGCGTCGTCTTCGGGCTCGGCGTCGGGCTCACCTTCGCGGCCAGGGCGATCATCAGCCAGGTCAGCAACTCGAACTCGACGATCGAGACGTTCGGCGGCATCATCGGCACGCTCGTCTCGGGGACATTCCTCTATTTGATCGCGATCCTCAACCTGATCGTGCTTGTCGGGATCATCAAGGTCTTCGTCGAGATGCGACGCGGCCGCTTCAACGATGACGAGCTCGAGCAGCAGCTCAATGCGCGTGGCCTGATGACGCGGTTCTTCGGCAAGCTCATGCGCTCGATCAAGAGCCCGTGGCAGATGTACCCGGTCGGCATCCTGTTCGGCCTCGGGTTCGACACCGCCACGGAGGTCGCATTGCTTGCGGCCACCGCGGGCGCAGCGACCGCCGGACTGCCCTGGTACGCGGTCCTGAGCCTGCCGATCCTGTTTGCCGCCGGCATGGCGACCCTCGACACGCTCGACGGCTCGTTCATGAACTTCGCGTACGGCTGGGCGTTCTCCAAGCCGGTGCGCAAGGTCTACTACAACATCACCATCACTGGACTCTCGGTCGCTGTGGCGATGCTCATCGGCACGATCGAGATCTTCGGATTGCTCGCCGCGCAGCTGAAACTCTCCGGTGGTTTCTGGGATTTCATGTCCAGCTTCAACATCAACGAGGCCGGATTCATCATCGTCGGACTCTTTGTGGTGACGTGGGTCGCGGCGCTCGCCATATGGCGTTTCGGCCGCATCGAACAGCGATGGGAGCGAGCGGCGGAGCTCCGTCGAGCCGCCTGAAGCTCGGTCCCTACTCCGCCGCGATGGCTCGGAGGATGTCGACCCGCGCAGCGCGGAACGTGGGGATGATCGCCGCGACAACTCCGAAGAGCCCGGCTGCCACCGCGTAGAGGATCAGGTTCCCGCCCGGGATCGCGACATTGGTGATCCCGAGGTCGTGCAACGATCCGGCGACCACGACGCCGAGGCCGAGACCCACGCGAGCCCGAGCACCGCGCCAAGCAGCGAGATGATCACCGACTCCCAGCGCACCATCGACCGCGTCTGCGATCTGGTCATCCCCAGCGCGCGCAGGACGCCGATCTCGCGAGTGCGCTCGAGCACGCTGAGCGCCAGCGTGTTCGCGATCCCCAGCACCGCGATGATGATCGCGAAGGCGAGCAGCGTCGTGATCAGGTTGAGAAAGCTGTCGAGGCCCTGGCCGACGAAGGTTCGATACTGGGAACGGCTCATCGCCATCAGCAGCGGGAACGCATGCGCATCGTGCTGCAAGGCCGCTTCCGCCGCACCGGCTGACACGCCCGGAGCAGCGTTGGCAAGGACGAACTCATCGCGGGCTGCTGGAACGTTGGGCTGCACGGTCGCGAGCGAAACGATGTAGCCGCTGACGAGCGCATTCGCCGTGTAGATCCCGCCGATCCGGATTCGTTCGGTCGAACCCTGCGGGAAGTTGAACGTCACGGTCTGACCCATGTGCACGCCCGACGCCGTCGCCTCCGTCGAATCCACGATTGCGGTATTCGTCGCGCCGATCGACGAGGCGGCGCCGGAGACCATGTTGAGCGTCAGCACGCTGCCGAGTTCGGTGGGGTCGATGGCCGCGATGCTTTCGGAGCTGCCGCGTATGAGCACAGGCGTCGCACGGACCTCGGTGACGTCGGTCAGCTTTGGGTCGTGCGACAGCGCAGTCGCCAGGTCGGTGTTGAAGTCGGGCCCTTGGGCGAACACGATGAAATCGGCGCGGAGCGTTCCTTCGATGGCGTTGTTCGTCGAGACACGGACGGAGTCGGTGAGCACCGCGACGCACGTCACGAGGGCGAGTCCGATCATCAGCGCTGCTGCTGTCAGCGCTGTGCGCCGCGGGTTGCGCCGTGCGTTCTCTCCGGCGAGCAATCCGGCCGCACCGCGCAACCGCCGGATCGGCCAGCCGAGCACCGTGGCGACGGGAACCACCAGCAGTGGGGCGAGCAACGCGACGCCCAGGAACACGCCCAGGAACCCTGCGCCGATCAGTTGCAGCGTGACGCTGTTGGTGGTGAAGAGCCCGGCGATCAGAGCGGCGCAGCCGAGCAGGAAGATCACCACTCCGACGGCGATGCGGCGGCGCGGCAGGTCCTGCGTCTCGGGCAGTGATTCGGAGAGGGCCGCAACAGGCGCGATACGGGTTGCGCGACGCGCGGGGAGCGTTGCGGCGATGACCGTGACGATGGTGCCGACGAGCACCGAGATGATGACGGTGCGCGGGAGCAGCGTGACACTGCTCGTCGCGCTGGAGCCGAACAGCGACAGCAGGGCCTTCGCGATGAGGATGCCCACTCCGAATCCGAGCAGGGACGCGATGAGCCCGGTGATTGCGGCTTCCACCAGGACTGAGGTCATGACCTGCGCGCGTGTCGCGCCGAGGGCGCGCAGCAGCGCGAGCTCACGAGTCCGCTGCGCCACCAGGATGTTGAAGGTATTGATGATCAGGAAGCTGCCGACGAACAGGGAGATGAACGCGAAGACGAGCAACGGCGTGCCGATGAAGGTGCTGATCGTCAACTCCGTGCTCTGCTCAGCGGCAGCGGCGGCCTGCTGCCCGGTCTCCGCTTCGGCGTAGCTCGGCAGTGCCGCCGCGATGCGCTCGCGAAGTTGGATGTCCGTGACTCCGCTCTGCGCGCTGACGAGGATGCTGTCGAACTTGTTGTCACCCTGGAGCACGCGTTCCGCCGTTGCCTGGGTGAAGAGCGCGATGGTTGCTCCTGCAAGGTTGTCCGAGCTGCCGTAGCCGGCGATGCCGCTGATCGTGAAGTGCTCCTCGACGCCACCGAGGATGACGATGGGCAGGGACTCACCGATCACCAGGTCGTTCTTCGACGCCGTTCCTGCATCGATGACGACATCGTCGGGCTGTTCCGGCGGCGTCCCGCTGCGCAGGCGATACGGCGAGATGCTGCTGTCGGTGATCCAGTTGGCGCCGAAGTTGGGCGGTCCGTTGCCGCCAATCGGTTTGCCGTTGTGGCCGATGAGAGTCGCGCCTTCGCGGAAGATGTCGCCGACAGCATCCTTGACGCCCGGGACAGCGCGAACTGTGGCGAGCAAGTGAGGTCGGGACGGGGTGGTTCTGCCCGCCACCGATGCCGCCCGAGGATCCGGCGATCGGATGACCGTGAACGGTCACCGCGACACCGGCGTTCGCCGTCGAGAAGATGCTGGTGAACGTCGCGTTGATCGTGTCGGTGAGGACGAACGTGCCGGCCACGAACGAAACGCCGAGGATCACCGCGATGGTCGTGAGCGCCAGGCGGAGCTTGTGCGACAGCAGGCTGCGCAGGCTGACCCCGATCACGTCCGTGCGCCTCGCGTCCGGTCAGTCACCGAGATGACGCATGACGTCGAGCACGCTGTCAGCAGTCGGCGCCTGCATCTCACGCACGACATGGCCGTCGGCGAGGAAGACAACTCGGTCCGCATGCGCAGCGGCGATCGGGTCGTGCGTGACCATGATGATCGTCTGCCCCAGCGCCGAAACCGCGTGGCGGAGGAAGTCGAGCAACTCGGTGCTGGCACGCGAATCGAGGTTGCCGGTCGGCTCGTCAGCGAAGATGATCTCCGGCTGACTCTGCGAGTGCTCGCGCAGCGGCGACACGCTGCTGCTGTCCTCCCGAGAGCTGATTGGGCCGGTGCTTGAGCCGGTCGCCGAGCCCGGTGATGCGAATCACGTCGGCGAGCGCCGCGGGGTCTGGTTTCTTGCCCGCGATCGTGAGTGGCAGCACGATGTTGTCGAGCGCCGAGAGGGTGGGCACGAGGTTGAAGGACTGGAAGATGAACCCCACGCGGACGCGCCGCAGCATCGTCAACTGGCGGTCGCTCAGACTGCCGAGCTCGACGTCGCCGATGTGCACGGTTCCCGACGTCAGCCGGTCGAGGCCGGCGATGCAATGCAACAGCGTCGACTTGCCGGAACCGGACGGTCCCATGATCGCGCTGAACTGACCCTTGCCGAATGCGATGGTGATGTTGTCGAGCGCTCGCACCAGCGCATCGCCCTTGCCGTACTCCTTGACGGCATCGGTGGTGCGCGCCGCGATCTCGTGCGAGTCGGATGCGGTGGTGGAAGCTCCCGCCGGGCTGGTCGTCGCCATTTCGCTGCCAGGGTAGACGAAGACCCGTTTGCCGCCGACCGGCGCGGGGCTACCCCCGAGTTGCCTCCGGCCCCGGCGTGGCCTGCACCTTGAAGTACGCCCAGAACAGCACTGAGGCGGCCCCGAACGCAACAAAGAGCGCAACCGTCGTCCAGAACGGCTCGGTGTGCCGGGCGGCCGCGCTGGTCTGGGGCCGGATCATCACCTCCACAACCGCAAGGCAGGCGATGCCGAACAGCGCCGCCCAGACCCCCCGATGCCAGCGCACCACGCGCTCCCCCGGGAGGAACCGGAGCGGGACCAAGCCGATGACGAGCCCGACCATCCCGCTCAGGAAGAGCGCCGCGAGAAAGTTCTCGAAGAGCGCGAGCCCGAAGCTGGCGGGATCCGCCGACGCGGCGCTCGAGACCGGTACCCACACGAGCCAGGCCACGATGCTGACGATCAGCGTGCCGAGTGACGCGATGGCCACCTCGTGGCCCTCCTCGCGGCTGTTGAGATGCCCGGTGAACACCACGCCGCCAATCAGCCCGTAGAGGTAGCCGGGCTGGAAGTCCGTGATTCGCGAGATCAGGACGCACACCACGGCGACGAGCAGGGCGCTCGGCAGCGCACGGAGTCTCCAGTGCCCGACATGGTGGCGAGCACGCCGGTACGCGCCGCTCGCGAGCGCGCTGACGGCAACTCCCGCGACAAGCGCCAGCACGGCGCCGACGAAGAGCGCGAGCGACCGGACATTGATGCCGAAGCCGGGGTCGAGCATCGCCGCGAGCACGCCGCCGGCGAGCACGACGATCACGAAGCTGAGGGCACCTCGCATCGACACGGTGAGCCCGCGACTGCGCCGGCGAAGCCGGGTGGTCCAGCCGAGCCGTCGCTCCCACCATCCGCGAATGCGCTGGTGGTTCTCCTCATACGTCCGGTTGAAGAGTTGCGACGGGAAGGTGATCAGCAGGATCAGGCCCACCGTGATCAGGGCGTTGACGAGTGCGCTGAGCGGTGCACCGACAAGTGCGGCCGGCGACGCCAGCGAACCGCCGACGGTCGAGAGGATCGAGGCCGCCGGCGCGGGCGGCGGTTGCCCGATGTGACCGAGGGTCAGCAGTGCGGGCACGTTGCTTTAGGCCGCCCGCCGCGATGCAGAGCTCGTGGGCCGGTGTGCACGCGAGGGCGTTGATCTCGGTCGGCACGTTCTGCATCTGGTTGAACGTCGCGCCGTTGTTCGTCGTCGTGGCGATCACCGAAAAACGCCTTGCCCTGGGCGTCGAGGAGGCACGTCTCGCCCTGACATGCGATCTGCCAGCCGAACGGGTATTTCAGCGATGCGGTCGAGACTGTCCAGGACGCGCCGCCGTCGGTGGTGTGCATTGCGACCCCTGGGCAGGCGGTGACGAACTGGCCACCGCACTGATCGCCGCCGACCTCCCAGCCGTCTTCGGGCGTCTGGAACTCGATGTCGACCATCAGGCTGTAGTAGACGCTGCCGATCGTGCTGTGCTGATCCGGTGGCCCAGACGGTGGTGAGATGTCCCGCCAGCTCGCACCCAGATTCGCGGTGAACCAGGCGCCGGGACCGGACGCGAAGCAATGCCGCGTGTCCAGGCAGCGGACTGTTGCCAGGTCGTTCGGACGCCGCTCCGTGTGCCGTCCAGGTCGCCCCGCCATCGCGGGTGGTGAGGACGGTGCTCGTCACCCGCGACGGGCTGTTGCTCCCGACGGCGATGCACGTGTTCACATGCGCCGCAGCCGATCGAGGTCACGATCTGATCGGCCGGGACCGAACCCACCGTCCACCGGGCCCCTGCGTCGTGTGTGGCCAGGAGCGTGGTGTCCCCCGTGTAATCGGTCCCGCCGACGTAGCAGACGGATGCTGCCGGGCACGAGATCGAGAAATCGGTGAGCCCGGTCGTCGATGGAAGCGTCGTGGTGGCCCATGTGCGACCGTCGTTGTCCGTCGTCGTGATGACACCGCCACCGGCATTTCCGCCAACGACATAACAACGAATGTCGCTCGGGCAGGTCGCGTCGTCGTAGGTCGTCCCAGCCGGCAGGTCGGCCGTTGGAACAGCCACAAAGTGCTCCGTCACGAGGCTGCCCAGCGCGGATGCGTCCACAGTCACCGCCGCAAACCCAGTCGCGATCAGCGCCACGACCGCGGACGCGAGGACACGTGCCGTCCGTCGCCCCTTCGCGTTGCTCCCGAACGCTGACCCCATCCGCAGTACTCCCAACCTGTCGGAGATCGCGGATCGTACTCGGGAACCCAGCCCTTCGGGGAACGCTTGCTAGAGTGGATTGGTGACCGCGGCCGAGCTTCCCGTCGGCGAGCGCAAGGCGCAGGCCGTCGAGGAGATGTTCGACCGCATCGCGCCTCGCTACGAGCTCGTCAACCGCGTGATGACCCTCGGGCTCGACGCCGGCTGGCGTCGGCGCGCAGTGCGCGAGCTCCGTCTGGAGCCCGGCGCGCGCGTGGTCGATCTCGGCTGCGGCACAGGCGACCTCTGCAGGGGCCTCGGACGCGGCGGTCTTCGCGCAGTCGGCGTCGACATGGCTGCAGGCATGCTCGCCAAGGCCCACACGTCGGCCCCGCTGGTCCGGGCGGACGCGCTGCAACTCCCCCTGGCGGACGCCTCGGTTGACGGCGCGATCAGCGGGTTCGCGCTGCGCAACGTCGTGGACATCGCCGCTTGCTTCCACGAGGCCGCGCGAGTGATCCGTCCAGGCGGCCGGGCCGTCTTCCTTGAAGTGTCGGAACCTCCGAACCCGATCGTGCGACTCGTGCACGCCGTGTACTTCCGCCGGATCGTGCCGATGGTGGGTGGGCTGCTCTCCGACCGGAATGCGTACCGGTATCTGCCGGCGTCCACCGCATATCTGCCGCCGCCGCCCGAGCTGCTTCGGTTGCTGACCGAGGCCGGGTTCACCCGCTGCCGGAGGGTGCAGCTCGGGTTTGGCGCTGCTCAGCTGCTCATCGGGACCCGGCGATGAGCGCCGTGCAACCGGCGCAAACGGCGGCGGTGGCCCACGACGATCTCTTCGACGCGTACCGCGCGGGCGACGGTGTCGTCCTCCAGTTCGGGCCGCATGGGCTGGCCACCGCCGGTTCCTCGCAGGCGATCGACATCGCGGCAGGCCCGGACCACGTGCGTCGCGCCGCAGCGCTTGTTCAGTCAGCGCTCGATCGCACGGCGGGCCATGGCGTCGCCATGGGCGCGCTGCCGTACGACGGCAGTTGCGGCGCGGTGATCCGCCTGCCGGAGCGTGTCGTCCGGGGATCGTCCCGTCACCGGGAAGTCGCTCCGCAGCCGGACTGGGTGATCAGAGCGCTCGTTCCCGATCCGCTGCCTGTCGAGTACGAGGCCGCTGTGGAGCGCGCTCTCGAGGCGATCGACGCAGGTGCGGTCGACAAGGTGGTGCTCGCGCGCACCCTGCTGGTGCAAGCGGATCGTCCGATCGACGCGCGTCTCGTCGCGCGACGCCTCAACGCCGGGGAACCCGGAGCATTCGTGTACCTCGTCGCGCTTCCGGGTGGCGCATCCACCCTGGTCGGCGCGTCACCGGAGCTCGTCGTCCGTCGCCGCGGCACGAAGGTGTTCAGCGATCCGCTCGCCGGGACCGCGCGGCGATCGCGGGATCGGACTCGTGATCGCGAGATCGCGCAGCAACTGCTCGATGCGGTCAAGGAGCAACGCGAGCACCGCCTGGTTGCCGAGGCGGTGGCCGACGGCCTGGCGCCGTTCTGTTCGAAGCTCGTGGTCGACAGCGAAGCCGGTCTGACGTCGACCGCGACGCTCTGGCATCTCCACACCGCTATCAAAGGGACGCTCAAACCCGACGCGCCTGACGCGCTGACCATCGCTGCCGCGCTCCATCCCACGCCGGCGGTGTGCGGGACGCCGCAGCCGGCAGCCGCCGGACTGATCAGCCGCCTCGAGCCGTTCGACAGACGGTTCTTTGCCGGGCTCGTGGGCTGGGTCGACGCGCTCGGTGACGGGGAATGGGCGTTGACCCTCCGCTGCGCCGAAGTATCAGGTGCAACGGCTCGCCTCCACGCCGGCGCGGGGATCGTGGCAGGATCCGAGCCCGCGCTCGAGGATCTGGAGACCGAGGCGAAATTCGGAGTGGGCCTGCGAGCCCTCGGGGTCGAACCGGGTCAGGTCTGAGCTAGAGGGCGAGCGCGGCCGAGACCGTGCGCGACACCTCTCGCGCGCAACTCGACGGCGCGCTGCCGTTGTACGCGAACCCGGACGAGCTGCACGCCTCCCGTCGCCGCCGCCTCGTTGATCGCCGGCACGAGGACTCGAGCGCTGTCAACGGTGCGGACGCCGGCGCCGGCAGCACGCGCGATCGCCTCGAGATCCAGCCCATGCGGCGTGCCGAAGAGCAGCTCGAACTCCTCGCGCGGCAGTGACGCCTGGGGCAGCATCGAGAAGATGCCACCGCCGTCGTTGTCGATGACGACGATGACGGCGTTCCTGCAACGCCGCGCTCCCCAGAGCAGGCCCGATGCGTCGTGGAGCATCGACAGGTCGCCGAGCAACGCATACGTGGACTCCGTTGACTGCGGCGATGCCGAACACGGTCGACACCAGCCCGTCGATGCCGCTCGCGCCACGATTGGCCATAACTCGCAGGCCGTCGCGAGGGCGCATGTACGCGTCGACGTCGCGGATCGGCATGCTCGACCCGGCGAAAAGCACACCGCCGTCCGGGATCGCCGCAGCGAGATCTCGCGCGATCCGTCCCTCGAACGGCTCGTCCCATGAGTCGAGCAGTGCGTCGACCGCATTGCGAACAGCGCGATCGGCGTCATGCCATTCGTCCGCCCATTGCGGTCGCGTCGCGGGCAGGGAGGATGCGGCGGCAAGCAGTGCGGCTGCGACTTCCGGACGGATCCTTGTCGATGGTGAGAGTCGCGCGACGGTCGGGGTCGGCCACAAGGTGATCCGGGTCGACGATGAGCAGCCGGTCGGCGCTGCGTACCAACTCCTGCACACCCCGTGATGTCGGTGCCGCACCGAATTGGATGACCAGATCCGGGTGATACCGCTCCCGGAAGCCGGCGTCGGCGGCAAGCAGCGTCCCCGCCGACAACGAGCCACCGCGGAGACCCGATAACGGCTCTGCGAGGAGTGGCCAGCCGCGTTCGGCGCACGCCTCGATAAGTTCATCTGGCGGAATGCGCAGCCGTCCGGCGACCACGACCACCCTGTGGCCCGTGCTCACCTCGCGCAGAAATGCGGGCATGTGATCGGGAAGCGAGTGGCTGACTGTCTGTTTCGTTGTACTTGATCGGTGGCGCGTCCAGTTGCTGCCCACTCGGCATCAGCGGTTCGCGAAATGGCAGATTCAGATGGACCGGCCCAGGCGGATGGAACCGGACAGCCTGGTGGATCGCCGTCTGCCCTGCTCCGAACCAGCGGTGACGCTCATGAGGTGCAGCAACAGGGCACGCCCATGTCGTGGAACCACTTGACGAATCCGCCGAAAAGATTCTGCTGGTCGATTGTCTGATTGGCGCCGACACGCTGCAGTTCAGGAGGCCGGTCTGCGGTCATGACAATGATCGGAATACGTGACAAGGAGGCTTCCACCACTGCCGGGAGGTGATTGGCGGCCGCCGTCCCGGAGGTGCAGAACATTCCCACCGGCTGACCGGTCGCAGCCGCGATACCGAGCCCGAAGAATGCGGACGACCGCTCATCAACGTGAACGTGCAGCGTGATTGCCGGATGCCGCGCGGCAGCAAGGGCGATCGGTGTGGATCTGGAACCAGGCGTCATGCATATATGCCGTCACACCGCCGCCGACCAGAGCGTCGAGCAACGTGGTGACATATGCAAGCGCGACGTCGCCTTCGGTGGGCTCGGTCATACCGCGGCGAGAAGGTGCTCGTCGACAAGGGGTCGGCACGGCGTCAGCCAGCCATCGACCGGGATGAGCGGCTGCGCGACAACGTCCGATTCGAGCAGCAACGCCGTACCGGCGCCGTGCGCATATGGACTGTCTGGTAACGACGCCGCGAGCGCAACGACGGCAGCGAGCCCGACGGACGTTTCCAGGGCGCTGGAGGCGATCGCGGGAACTCCCGCGGCGTCGGCGGCACGGAGCGCCTCGCGCACGCCGCCGATTCGTTGCGGCTTGATCACGATCGCGTCAGCTGCATCGAGCTCTCGGAGACGGCGTGCGTCGGCGGTTGTCCTGATGGAGGACTCCGCCGCAACGGGCATCGCAATCCGCCGGCGCACGGCCGCGAGTTCCTCCAGGGACGTCACCGGATCCTCGACGAGCTCGATGTCGTATGAGGAGAGTCGAGCAAGCATGAGCACGGCCGTCTCGCTGTCCCACGCACCATTTGCGTCAAGACGAATCTTGACGTTCGGTCCGCATGCCGAGCGCACGGCCGCCACGCGGTTGAGCGATTGCTCGTCGCCGACCTTCACCTTGACGGTGGCGCAGCCGGAACTCAGCGCAAGCGCTGCGGCGACATCGGGCGCCAGACGCGGGACCATCGCATTGACAAGCACGCGATCGCGTTCCACAGCGGGAAACGGAAGCGTCGCCGCCTCGAGCGCCGAGCGTTCGGCAGCCTCTCGTTCGGAGTCGTTCCAGCTGGCAAGCGGTGAGCACTCACCCCAGCCCGCCGGACCTTCCAGCAAATAGCCGCTGCGTATCGTCACGCCCAACACGGGATGACGGAGCGCAACGGAGAAGGGCAGTCGCCTCACGACGCGAGCAACGCTCCAGCAAGCACGACGCCGAAGATCAGTTGCAGTCGCGTGATCCCGATGAGTGCGGGAACCAGCGCGCGGCCTTCGGCGCTGCGGATCACGCGCAGTGGGCCAATGGCCAGGGGGACCGTGATCAACGTGATCAGCACGAGCCACGGCAGCGAGCGGACCACCGCGCCGATCGATGGCAGCACCAGCGCGACAACAACGACGGCGACCAGCAGCGCTCGGCTTCTCTGCGCACCGATGCGCACCGCGAGCGTGCGCTTTCCCACGGCACTGTCGGTTGGGATATCACGCAGGTTGTTCACCATGAGCAGCGCGCAGGCGAGCAGCCCAACCGGAATCGCCAGCCAGAGCACACCCCAGTCGAGCCGGTCCTGCTGCACGAAGGCGGTGCCGCAGGTGGCGACGAGCCCGAAGAACACGAACACGGAGATCTCGCCGAGACCACTTGCCGCATATGGTTTCGGGCCACCGGAATACAGCGCCAGGGCGAGCACCGAAACAACGCCGAACGCGATGAGCCAGGGCGACGTGAGCAACGCCAGCGCGACACCCGCGACGGCAGCGATGGCCACCATCACGATCGCTGCGGCGGCGACCGCCCGGGGCGCAGCCAGGCCGGACGCGACAAGGCGCTTCGGTCCCATGCGTGCTGCCGTGTCGACACCGCCGACGCCGTCGAAGTAGTCGTTGGCGTAGTTCACGCCGATCTGCAGCGCGATGGCCACGAGGAGCGCCAGCAGCGAACGCGGGATCGAGAGTGCGGTACGACCGGCCCACGACGCGCCCACCAGCACCGGCACGACCGCTGCGACCAGCGTTCGCGGCCGCGCACCCATCCACCAGACGGCGAGCGGACCCGGCGTGGGCGCCGCCTCCGCGATCACGGCCGGCGCGGGAACTTCGCGAAGTCGGGTTTGCGCTTCTCGACGTAGGCGTTCTTGCCTTCCTGCGCCTCTTCGCTCATGTAGTAGAGGAGCGTGGCGTCGCCGGCGAGCTGCTGGATGCCGGCGAGCCCGTCGATCGGCGGCGTTAATCACGCCTTGAACAGTGCGCAGCGCGAGCGGGCTCATGCTCCAGCATGCGGTTGCACACCGCGACGGTCTCCTTCTCGAGCTCGGCGAGCGGCACGACCTTGTTGACGAGGCCCATGCGCGCCGCGGTCTCCGCGTCGTACTGCTCGCACAGGAACCAGATCTCCTTGCGCCTTCTTCTGGCCGATCGTCCGCGCCAGCAGGCCGGAGCCGTAGACCGCCGTCGAACGTGCCGACCTTGCGGACCGGTCTGGCCGAAGCGCGCGTTGTCGGCCGCGATCGTGAGGTCGCACACGACGTGCAGCACGTGGCCGCCGCCGATCGCGTAGCCCGCGACCATCGCGATCACGGGCTTGGGAAGCCGCCGGATCTGCACCTGGAGGTCGAGCACGTTGAGGCGGCCGATGCCGTGGTCGTCGCGGTAGCCGTCGTCGCCGCGGACGCGCTGGTCGCCGCCGGAGCAGAACGCCTTGGGGCCCTCGCCGGTGAGGATGATGACACCGACCGTCGGGTCGTCGCGGGCGAGCTCGAACGCGCGCGTCAGCTCGAACAGCGTCGTCGGCCGGAACGCGTTGCGCACCTCGGGCCGGTTGATCGTGATCTTGGCGATGCCGTCGGCGGTCTCGTAGCGGATGTCCTCCCACTCGCCGGACGCGACCCATTCCACGATGGCGTGCACCTCGCTGAACTCGAACTGATCGCGTTCGATGGTAGCCCGCCGGGGATCGGAGGGGCCGCGAGGGTACGCTCGCCGCATGAGCGCTTCCACTCTGCGTCGCCTGCTTCGCGCGGGCGATCTCGTTGCCACGGCGCTGCCTCCCGGAGCACGGTGGCTCCCGGTGCTCCGCCAGGCACGCGCGGTTGGGGCAGCGGTGTTCCCGGTCGATGTCCGACTGTCGCAGCACGAGCGAGGGGCGCTCATGGCCGCTGCGAAGCCCACCGTGATCCTCGATGAGGCAGGCGCTCGTCGTGTCGATGGGGTGACCATCGACCCTGCCATCGCGCTCGTCATAGCGACGTCAGGGACATCGGGTCATCCCCATCTCGCCGAGCTGCCCGCGCAGGCGGTGGAGTCCGCGGTGCTTGCGTCCGCATCCGCATCGACGCTCGCCCGGAGGACCGATGGCTCTCCTGCCTGCCGCTGGCACACGTCGGCGGGCTGCTCGTGCTCGAGCGCCACCTGATCATCGGCGCGCCGATCACGTTCCGGCGCCGCCTCACACGTTCGATCGTTGCTCGTCTCGATCGACGCGCGGTTCACGTCGCTGGTCCCGACGCAGTTGCTGCGCACTGCTCGAGGCGGGCGCGGACCTCGGCCGCTTCCGAGCGATTCTTGTCGGTGGCTCCGGTCTGGACGCAGACCTCGCGGCGCGAGCGGCCGGCGCCGGCGTGCGAGTGGTGTCCACATATGGGATGACCGAGACCTGTGGCGGCGTCGTCTACGACGGACGGCCGCTTCCCGGCGTCGAGGTGCGTGCGGCCGCTTGGGGAGAGCTGCTCGTCCGTGGGCCGACGCTCATGCGCGGCTACCGACTCGACCAGGAGGCTTCGATTGCTGCGTTCGAGCCCGGTGGGTGGCTACGCACCGGCGATGGAGGCGAGGTCGACGGCGATGAAGTCGTGCGGGTGCAGGGCAGGATCGCTGACGTGATCGTCAGTGGCGGCGAGAAGATCTGGCCCGCGGAGGTTGAGGCAGCGCTCTCGACGCATCCCGACGTGGCAGCAGTCCTCGTTTCCGGGAGCTCTGACAGCGACTGGGGACAGCGTGTGGTCGCTCGTGTGGTGCCGGCGCGCAGGTCAGCACCGCCGACGCTCGAAGCGCTGCGCGATCACGCAGCATCGACGATCGCCCGTCACAAGCTCCCGCGTGAGCTCATCCTCGTCGAACATCTCGATCGCACGGCGCTGGGCAAGATCCGGCGGTCCTGAGCCGCGGCGATCAGGCGCCCTCGCCCTCAGCCAGCGGAGTGGCCACGCCCGTGAACACGGTCCCGACCGCCTGGCACACGGATTTTGCGACGCATGACACGCCGTTGAGCCATGTATCTCCGGCGCTCACCGCCTGCGCGGTCTGACGCGTCCACACGTTGCCGTTGCTCGAGGCGACGAACATCGACTGGCTCCTGTGTCGGTTCGTGGATTCTCCGACCGCGGTGCACGATGTGGGAGTGCTGCACGACACGCGCGAGGAAGAGCGTGTGCGGTGCACCGTTGACGTTGGGTGATGGCTCGATCGCCCATGCTCCACCGCTCCACGCCTCGACCAGAGTCGCATCCAGCTCGCTTCCGTTGTAGTAGTCGCCGACCGCGGTGCAAGCGCTTGTTGAGGCGCATGAGACAGAGCTGAGGACGCTGTCAACGCTGCCCGCCGGGTTTGGGACCGTTCCGACGCTCCAGGTCTTTCCATTCCAGGTTTCGATCAGTGGCACGTTCTTTCCCTCTGAGGCGTATCCGACAGCCGTGCATGCACTGGCAGAGGGACACGACACCCCGTAGAGGAACCCCGGAACGGTGGGCTGGTCGTGAACGCTCCATTTGGCGCCGTTCCAGGGACTCGATGAACGGATGTCCGAGGTCGTAGAAGATTGCCGATCGCGGTACAGGAACTGGCCGAGGCGCAGGAGACGCTGACGAGGCCGGCATCCGAGGAGCCTGCAGGGTTGGGCGTTGGGCTCACGGTCCACGTTGTGCCGTTCCAAAACTCTGCAAGCGGAACATCGTCCGCGAAGTCGTTCTCATAGAAATCCCCGACCGCGGTGCACGCCGTCACCGCGGTACAGGACACCCCGAGGAGCTCGCCGGAATTAGCGTCGGCGCTTGACCCGACCGGCTGCGCCATTTTCTGGAACGTCCAGGTGCTGCCGTTCCAGATATCGACGCCCTGCACGTCGGCGTCGTCTCCATTGAGCTCGCTGACGGAGACCGCCATGCAGAAGCCGGCCGCGACGCATGAGTCAGTGGTCAAACCGTCTTGGCCGGCCGCGGTTTCGATGGACCAGGAGGAATGTGTCGCGAAATCCGCCGGCGCGGCTGCTCGAGCGGCGTGTGGCGTTGCCAAAACGACTGATGAGAGCGCCAGGACGGCCGCCGCGCCAATGCGGATCGCCCGTGAGCCTTGCAGGGGACGGCGTTTGCGACGCGCCCCGCGAACGCTGATGAACTCGGTCGTGGCTCGGTGCATCGCTTCCCCTCACTGCGCGCCCAGGTCGGCGCCGGTGGCATATCTTGCCACGCCGCGAACGGCGCTCAGGGAAGGGGCGCGACGTACCGCGGTGGCTCGGTGTCCGAGCCGCCGAAGACGCGATCGACATCTCCGTCGCGTACGAGCTTGTCGAGGTGCGCCTGCAAGATCACGTTCCGCCGCCGCCTCACCCGATCCGTCCTCGCCCGGCTCGGCGACGCGCGATTCACCTCGCTGGTGCCGACCCAACTCATGCGACTGATCGACGCCGGTGCGGACCTGGGGCGGTTCAGGGCGATCCTGGTCGGCGGTTCCGGCATGGATCCGGATCTCGCAGCCAGAGCAGCCGGCGCCGGTGTTCGTGTCGTCGCCACATACGGGATGACCGAGACGTGCGGCGGGGTCGTCTACGAGGGGCGTCCGCTGGCTGGTGTGGAGGTCCGAGCCGCGCGCTGGGGTGAGCTCCTCATCCGCGGGCCGATGCTGATGCGTGGGTACCGGCTCGACGCCGAGGCGTCGATCGCCAAATTCGAGCCCGGAGGCTGGCTGCGCACCGGAGATGGCGGTGAGGTCGACGACGATGGGACCGTCCGCGTGCTCGGACGGCTCGCCGATGTGATCGTCAGTGGCGGCGAGAAGATCTGGCCGGCCGAGGTTGAGGCGGCGCTGGCGACCCACCCTTCAGTCGGGGCCGTCGTGGTCTCCGGCGCCTCAGACCGGGAATGGGGACAGCGCGTGGTCGCACGGGTCGTCCCGCGCCGGCCTTCGACGCCTCCGACGCTTGACTCGCTTCGCGATCACGCCGCGTCAACGATCGCCCGGCACAAGCTCCCGCGTGAACTGGTCCTCGTCGATCACCTCGATCGGACATCGCTGGGCAAGATCCGTCGCGGATGACGGGTCAGGAAGCGGGCGCGACGTATCGCGGTGGCTCCGTGTCCGAGCCGCCGTTGACGCGGTCGATCCTCCCATCCCGAACGAGCTTGTCGAGGTGGGCCTGGACGGTCCACGCCGCGAGCGGATAGACGTCGACGGGATAGCCCGCGTACAGCGCCGGAACAAGGTCCATGGGCGCGAACTCCGCTCGGCCCTGCGCCGCCGCGAGGACCTGCGCCTCGCGTTCCAGGCGGTGGGCGATGTACTCATCGATCAACGCGCCGGCGTCGTCGACCCGCTCGCCATGGCCGGGCAGAATCGTGAGCGGGTGCAACGCTTGCACCCGGCGCAGCGAGTCCATGTAGTCGGACATGTCGCCCTCGCCGGGATGCACCACGGACGTCGTCCCGTTGAGGATGTGATCGCCCGTGAAGAGCGTCCGGGTGGCCGGGTCGAAGAAGCAGAGGTGGTCTCGCGTGTGTCCGGGCGTATGCACCGTGATGAGCTCCAGGTCGCCCCGGCGCATCACATCACCGTGGGAGAGCGCTTGCGCGTGCTCGCGCCCCGCCGTCGGGTCGAAGCAGTGCACTGCGGCACCTGTTTCCCTGCCGAGCCGCAGTGCAAGCGGGCGATGATCGGGATGCGAGTGGGTGAGGAGGATCGTCGTGATCCGCCCCCGCGGCGCGCAGCCGCGGCCAGGATCGCGGCGAGGTGGCCGTCGTCGTCAGGCCCGGGGTCGATGCAGACGATCGATGTGTCGCCCAGGAGATACGTGTTGGTGCCTCGTCCCGTGAAGACCGAAGGGTTTGGCGCGAGCACACGAGTCGGTGGCGCGATCACGAGGTCTCCTCGACGTGTTGCAGTCCGAGCCAGCGCGTGATGATCGCCGGCGTGATCTCGGTCACCTCGATCGGGTTGGCCCCGAGCGTCTCGAGGATCGCCTCGACGGATCCGAGCCGCGCGAACTCGTGGCACATCATTCGCGTTGGCGGCATGATCGCCGGGAAGGTCAGTTCGAGCATCGCCTCGGGCCGGTGCCACCCGCCCTCGACGGCCTCTGCCGAATGCACGCGAACTTCCTGGTCGTGCGACGCGCGGACCGCGAAGAAGCGCGCGTCATAACGGCGGCCCTCGCCGGGCGGCGTGATGAAGTGGCCGATGTACACGAGCGCCTCGGGGGTGATCGCGAGGCGGTGCTTCTCCAGCGTGGTCGTGAGAGAAGCGCCGGCGAGCAGTTCGGTGCGTGCACTCGAGATGCGGGCATCGAGATCCATGTCGCCGCTCCCCGCGGCCGCGCCGCCGATGAGGATGCCCACCTCCTCGAGCACCTCGCGCACTCCGGCAACGGTGTATGCGGCGTCTCCATCGCCGTCGCCCGCATCCACTGCGCCGCCCGGAAACACGAAGGCGCCGGCGGCGAAGCTGCTCCGTCCCGGGCGCCGGAGCATGCAGACCTCAACCCCGCCCTCGACGTCGCGAAGGATGGCGACCGTGCTGGCCGGGATGGCGACGGATGCTGTGGCGCCGGTCATCCACGCATGGTATGAGGGCCACCACCGAGCGCGGCGCCGGCGGTGATCGCGAAACTATGCCGTCGAATGCCGTCTCACCTGGAAGTCGCGCTGGAGCTGGCGGACATCGCCGATGTGATCACGGTCGCGCGCTTCCGCGCGCCGGACCTTCGCGTCGATACCAAGTCCGACCACACACCCGTCACCGACGCGGATCGTGCGACCGAGGAGGCGCTGCGCGATGCCCTGCAACGCCTGCGCCCCGAGCAGGCGATCGTCGGTGAGGAATTCGGTGGCGATGCTTCGGCCGAGTGGCGATGGATCCTCGATCCGATCGATGGCACCATCAATTACGCGAACGGTGTCCCGGTCTGGGCGACGCTGATCGCGCTCATGCGCGGCGACCGTGCGGTGTGCGGCGTGGTCTCAGCGCCCGCGCTGCGGCGTCGCTGGTGGGCCGCGACTGGCCAGGGGGCGTTCAAGGACTCGGGTGGGCGGATCCGGGTCTCCCGGACGCCCAGGCTCGAGGATGCGTACGTGTCCTGCACCGATGTGCGCGACTTCGCCATTCGTCGCGGTGCAGCCGGATTCGGCGCCCTCCTCGATCGCGTCCGCGTGATGCGTGCGTTCGGCGATTTCTGGTCGCACATGCTCGTCGCCGAGGGCGTGATCGACGTGGCGATCGAGGCCTGGGTCAACCCATGGGACGTCGCCGCCGCCCAGGTCATCCTGACCGAGGCGGGCGGGCGATTCAGCGACTTCGACGGCGCCGATCGCATCGAACTCGGGAACCGTGATCACCACCAACGGCCTGCTCCACGACGACGTGGTGGCCCTCATGGCAGAACCGGAACCAGGCGCTACACGAGACTGAGTTTCATGTAGACTTCGGTCTCATGAAGCGGCCTGGTGTGCGAGCGGCACTTGGACTGGTGACGGTCGGGCTTGTGAGCGGCTGTGGCTCGGCGACGTTCATCGTTCGGGCGGGCACGATCGCCGTCGTGGCCGCAGAGAACCAGTACGGAAACGTCGCTGCCCAGGTCGGCGGACAGTACGTCTCGGTCACCTCGGTGGAGAGCAACCCCAACACCGACCCGCACTCGTATGAGGTGAGCCCCGACGTCGCCCAGGAGATCGGCGGTGCGCAGGTCGTGATCCAGAACGGCATCGGCTACGACGACTTCATGACCAAGATCGAGTCGGCGTCACCGAACGCGGCGCGGCGCGTCGTCGTCGCCCAGGCGCTCCTCGGTCTTCCCGACAGCACACCAAACCCGCATCTCTGGTACGACCCGGCGACGATGCCGAAGGTGGCCGGCGCGCTCGCCGCCGACTACGCCGCGCTGCAACCGGCGCACGCCGCGTACTTCCACGCCAACGCGGCCACGTTCATCGCATCGCTGGATCCGTGGCTGCAGGCGATTGCTGCGTTCAAGGCGCAGTACAGCGGGACACCGGTGGCGACCACGGAACCGGTTGCGGATTACATGCTCACCGCGGCTGGGGCTGACAACCTCACGCCCTTTCGCCTCCAGGCGGACATCATGAACGGCGTCGACCCATCCCCCCAGGACCTGTCGCTCCAGACTTCGCTGTTCTCACAGCACACGGTCAAGGTATTCGTCTACAACGAGCAGGTGACCGACACGCTGACGGAGAGCTTCATCACGGCTGCGCAGGCGGCGCACATCCCGGTGATCGGCGTCTACGAGACCATGCCGACCCCCGGCTTCACGTACCAGTCGTGGATGCTTGCCGAGGTCAACGCGCTGAACGATGCCGTCGCGCATGGCGTCTCGACGCAACACCTGTGACGGTGGAGGCGCCCAGCGCAGCCGGACCGGCTGAGATTCTCGATGTCGACGGCGTCAGCGTGACGCTGTCGGGGCGCGAGATCCTCCACGACGTCACGTTCCACATCGACGCCGGAGAGTTCACCGGGCTCATCGGTTCCAACGGCGCCGGCAAGACAACGCTGCTGCGCGTCATCCTCGGTCTGATCACGCCGACGTCAGGCACTGTCCGAGTCGAGAGCGGCTCGCGGCGTCAGCCACGCATCGGGTACGTGCCGCAGCGAATCACGCTGGACCCGGACATGCCGTTGCGAGCCCGCGATCTTGTGGGCCTCGGGATCGACGGGCAGCGGTTCGGGATCCCATGGCCGTCCGCGGCGCGACGCCGGTTGATCGACGAGATGCTCGACTCCGTCGACGCGATGCGCTTTGCGGAGTCGCGCGTCGGCAACCTTTCCGGCGGTGAGCAGCAACGCATCCTCATCGCCCATGCGCTCATCAGCCACCCACGGTTGCTGCTGCTCGACGAGCCGCTTGCCAATCTCGACATCGGCAGCGAGCAGGAGGTCGTCGAGCTCCTGTCGCGAATCGCGCGTCAGCAGAAGATCGCGGTGCTCATCTCCACGCACGACATGAACCCGCTGCTGCCGGTGATGGACCGGATCGTCTATGTCGCCGCAGGTCGGATCGCCACCGGCACGATCGACGAGGTTGTTTCGAGCGAATCGCTGACCAAGCTCTACGGTCACCACGTCGATGTCATTCACGTGCACGACCGCGTGCTCGTCGTTGCGGGGCGCAGCGACGCGGCGCTGCACCACGGTGGCACCGAGTCGATCGTCGAGCTCGTGTGACGATGCTCGGGTTTCTCTCGCCACTGATCGAGCCGGGGTTCTTCTCGAACGCGCCCGTGCAGACGGCGCTGATCGTGGGCGGCATTGTTGCGGTTGTCTCCGGGATCGTCGGCACGTTCACCGTGATGCGCGGACAGTCCTTTGCGGGTCATTCGCTTGCGGATATCGGGACCGCCGGAGGCTCGGCGGCGTTCCTGATCGGCATCAGCCCGCTCTTCGGCTTCGTCGCCATGAATCTTCTGGCAGCGGGGGTGATGGAATGGATCGGCATCCGCCGGCCTCGCGGCCGCGATCTCGCCACCGGCATCGTGCTCGGCGCTGCGCTCGGGCTTGCGGCACTGTTCCTCTATTTCGACACCACCGCATCGAGCACAACGGGAGCCACCATCAACGTGCTCTTCGGCTCGATCTTCACGCTGCCGTCGTCGCTGGTGCCGGTGATCGCGATCTTCAGCGTGGTGGCCGCGGGCATCGTGCTCGCGATGTACCGTCCGTTGCTCCTCAGTTCGATCAGCTCCGACCTCGCCACCGCGCACGGCGTGCGCGTCCGGCTTGTCGGCATCGGGTATCTCATCGCGCTTGCTGTGGCCGTGTCGCTCTCCGCGGTGACCATCGGCGCGATCCTCTCCACGGCGCTGCTCATCGGGCCCGCTGCCACGGCACTGCGCATCACCAATCGAACGGGGCGGGCAGCGGCGATCGCAGCCGCCATCGGCGTCGCGGCCACCTGGGTCGGGGTGCTGCTTGCGTATGACAGCTACTACTGGTTCCCATCGCGCGGCGGCTGGCCGGTGAGCTTCTTCGTGGTGACGCTCGTCTTCCTCGCGTACCTGCTGTCGCAGATTCGCTTGACGCGCGCCTCCCGCGTGCACCGCGCCGGCGTCGCCGCGGAGGCCGGCTGATGTTCTCGGGGCTCATGCTCAATGCCTGGGAATCGGCGTCGATCGTGGCCGTCGTGGCGGGCGTCGTCGGGTTCTTCATCGTGCTGCGTGGATCCGCATTCGCGGCGCATGCGCTGCCGAATGGCGCCTTCGCCGGAGCGGCAGGGGCGAGCCTGATCGGCGTGGACGCGATCGCCGGCCTCGCCGTGTTCTCCGTGCTCGGCGCGCTCACCATCGCCGCGCTGGGACGGCGTGCGCGCCATGACGTCGCAACCGCGCTGGTCATCGTCGTGATGCTTGGCCTCGGTTCGCTGTTTCTCTCGATGACGACGGAGTACGCGCCGGAGATCTACTCGCTGCTCTTCGGCGAGGTCCTCGGCGTGAGCAGCAGCGAGCTGCTGCCCATCGCGCTGATCGGACTCGTCTGCATCGCAGCGATCTTCGTCGTGTACCGGCCGCTCATGTTCTCGTCGGTCATGCCCGACGTGGCCGCGGCTCGTGGTGTTCGCAGCGGCGTCATGGAGGTCGCATTCCTGCTCGTCGTCGCGCTGACCACCACGATGGCGGTTCCCGTCGTCGGCGCGCTGCTCATCTTCAGCCTCCTCATCAGCCCGGCAGCGGCGGCGCGCTCATTCACCAACAAGCCGCTGACCGCCATGACCCTGTCGGTGGTCATCGCGCTGGGCACGGTATGGGCCGCGATCGCGCTCTCGTTTCTGTCCAACCTGCCGATCGGCTTCTTCGTCGGCTCGATCGGCGCCGGGACGTACGCGGCGGGGAGGGGATGGGTGGCCTGGCGGCGGACCCGCGACGCATCGCCGCGACCCTCGGCCCAGGCCCTGCCGAGCGGTGCGTCGGGCTAAGATCGGAGCCGTGCCTCTGGTCCCCCGCGGCGAGCGCTCCAGGCCCATCGGGCTGATCGGCGTGCTCGTCCTCTCGGCCCTGGGAGCTGCCTGCGCGACGGTCGCGGCGGCCGGCCCCGTGCCGTTCCGGGTGGGGGCGATCTTCCCGCTCTCCGGGGCCACCGCGCCCGATTCGACGGACGAGTACCTGGGCGCCACGCTCGCCGCGCAGATGGCGAACGCCCAGGGCGGCGTCAACGGGCACCCGATCTCACTCGACCTCCGCGACGTCGAGGATCAGGCGCAGATTCCCGCCGCGGTGTCGAGCCTGAAGGCGGATGGAGTTCCTGCCGTTATTGGCGCGTACTCGTCGCAGCTCTCGATTCCGGCGGCGGCGGCGGTGTCGGCGGCCGGGATGGTGTACTGGGAGACGGGCGCCGTGGCCGATCGGGTCACCGGACAGGGCTCTCCGCTCATCTTCCGCGTCGGCGTGAACGGTGCCGAGCTGGGAGCCAACGCGGGGAAGTTCATGATCGACGAGCTCGTGCCGCGCATGGGGATCCCCGTCAGCAAGATTCGCGTCTACTTCGTCACAGCCGATGATGACTACGGCACGTCTGTGGCGAACGCGACGCGCACGGCGCTCGAAGCCGGTGGGATGACCATCAGCGGCAAGTCGCTGTACAACCCGTACACGCCGAACTGGGCGCCGGTGATGCATGCGCTCGCAGTCGAGAAGCCGGACATCCTCGTGCTCTCGTCACACATCCAGGACGGCATCGCATTCCGGCGCGCGTTCCTTGCCGCAGGGCTCCAGGTCAAGGTCTTCATGGGCACCACCATGGCGCAGTGCGACCAGGACTTCGGCAACGTGCTGGGTGCGGGCGCCGTCGGCGTGTTCGCCTCGGATCGCCCGCAGGGAGACTTCAACCCCGGCGCGCTCGACCCCCAGGCCCGCTCGCTGTACAACCGCTTCGCGGCCCTCTGGAAGCAGCGCACCGGTCAGTCCTCTCCGGACGAGGAGGGGATCGCCGGTTTCAGCGCCGCATGGGTGCTCTTCGCCGACGTGCTCGGCAAGACCGGCAATGACAGCGCCCAGGGCATCGCCGCGACGGCACGCGCGCTCGACCTCCCGAGCGGCAGCCTCCCGAACGGCGGCGGCGTGCTCTTCTCGACGGCAGCGGGCCAGCTCGGCCAGAACATCAGGGCCGCTGCAGTGGTGTGGCAGTGGCAGGCGCCGCGTGTCAGCGTGGTGGTCTGGCCGCCGGTGTACGCGACCGGTCAGGTGAAGCTCTCGCTGCCCGAAGGATGATTGGCTGAGGACCGTTCGAGGCATACTCGAGACCATGGAAACAGCGACATTCGGCGCAGGGTGCTTCTGGGGCGTGGAATCGGTATTCGAACAGGTCGACGGGGTCGTCGCGACCAAGGTCGGCTACACGGGTGGCTTCACCGATGCGCCCTCGTACGAGGACGTGTGCTCGCATCGCACCGGACATGCGGAGGCGGTCGAGGTCACCTTTGATCCGGCGCGTGTCAGCTACGACACGTTGCTCGACATCTTCTGGATGAACCACGATCCGACGCAGGTCAACCGTCAGGGACCGGACGTCGGTGACAACTACCGGACGGTGATCTTCTATCACTCGCCCGAGCAGGAAGCTGCCGCAATCGCGTCGAAGAAGCGGCTGGAAAAGTCGGGCCGCTACAAGCGCCCGATCGCGACCGAGATCGTTCCCGCAGGAAAGTTCTGGGACGCCGAGGAGTACCACCAGAAGTACTTCTCGCGGCGCGGGATCGCGTCGACCTGCAACATCCCGGCGTAACGCGCGTCTGCTTGCGGAGCGGGTCTGCTCGACGCCCGGGGCGTCCGTGACATCGATGTAAGGTGGTCGCGGTGGACCCACGAACAATCGTCATCACGGGCGCAAGCGACGGTATCGGCGCAGCGGCTGCTCGTGACCTGGCGGGGGCCGGCGAGCGCGTCGTCGTCGTGGGCAGGTCCCGATCGCGGACGGTCGCGGTCGCCGATGCGCTCAAGGCTCCGTATCACGTCGCCGACTTCGCCGATCTGGCGCAGGTCAGGCGACTTGCAGGTGAGTTGCAAGCAGCGTATCCGCGTATCGACGTTCTCGCCAACAACGCCGGCGGCATCATGGGCAAGCGTGACGTCACCGTGGACGGTTTTGAGAAGACATTCCAGGTGAACCACCTCGCGGGGTTTCTCCTCACCAGCCTGCTGATGCCGACGCTCATCGCCAGCTCAGCGATGGTGCTGCAGACCTCGAGCATTGCCGCCAAGAACGCGAGCAGGTTCGACATCGACGATCTGCAGAACGAGAGAGGCTATTCACCGGAGCGGGCGTACGGCAACGCCAAGCTGGAGAACATCCTCTTCACGAAGGAATTGCACCGCCGGTATCACGAGCAGGGCATTTCGGCGGCGGCCTTTCACCCCGGCCTGGTTGCAACCAACTTCGCGAAGAACACCACCAGCTGGTGGCATTACACGTATCACACGCCGTTGGCGCGGCTCTTCACGATCACCGCCGAGAAGGGTGCGGTGGGATTGATCTGGCTCGCTGAGGGCGTGCCGGGCACAACCTGGCAATCCGGCACCTATTACGACAAGAACAAGCCGGCACGTTCGGCACCGCAAGCGAGTGATCCGGAGCTCGCGAAGCAACTCTGGGATCGCAGCGCAGCGCTGCTGGGCCTCACCGCCGCGTAGCTCGACGCTTCGTGCGGCTGTCAGCCCCCGACGGTCGTTGCTGGGAAGATCCCGAGGTCTGCGGCGAGCGCGCCGACGATGCCGAGTCCGACAAGGACCACCATGCTCACGGCGATGCCACGCCGGACATGCGCCGGAATACCCCACTTCCTGTATGCGCGAGCGAGTGAGCCGCGGCCCTGGTAGAGGGTGATGGCCATGTACAACACAAAGACGGCGACGATCGCGAACGCTATGTCCTGAGGTTCTGGCATGCGACGGTCCCAACTCTAGACGGATGCCGTCTGACGGATGACGGCAAGCACTGCATCGCCGTAGCGCTCGAGCTTCGCGGGTCCGACGCCCGGGATGCTCGCCAAGCGCGTCGCTCGATGCGGGCTGACGATGAGCGATCTCCGCGAGCGTGCGGTCGTGGAAGACCACATACGGCGGGACCTCGGTGCGGCGCGCGGTCTCGAGCCTCCACGTTCGGAGCGCTTCGAACCGCGCTGCGACGTCGGGTGACATCTCGAGTGCCGGCGTGGTGCCCCCGGAAGACTTGCGACCGGCGCTTGGGCGAGCAGCTCGTGGAGCGCGCACGTCAACGTCGATCGTCTCCTCACCGCGAAGGACCGCACCGCCCCTTGCGGTGATCCCGAGAGTCGGCTTCTCGCCGTGACCCCGGCTGAGACAGCCGAGCTCCACAAGGCGTTCGAGCAGCTCGCGGATCCGTTCCAGCTCCCAGCCGCGGAGCGCGCCGAATGACGGCACCTCTGTCACCCATGCTCGCGAAGCCGTCCACGCGTCCGTGGAGCCACGGAGGATCGAGGCGATCCGGACGCCACCGAGATGGCCATCGAACCGCGCAACGCATGCGAGCGCAGCGTTCACATGCTCCGGATCGACCGGCGCGTACGGAGCGCGGTTCGTGTCAAGGCAGTTGTCGCACGCCATGCAGGTGCGCGCGACGCCCTGCTCGCCGAAGTAGTCCGCGATGCGCGCGTGACGGCAGCCGCGGAATCCCGCGTATTCCATGACCTGGTTGACGCGCGCATAGGCGTTGGCCTTGAGCAGTGCCTGCTCCTCGAAGTCGACAGGTGCGCCGGTCAGCCGGCGGATGCTGCCGTCGGGCTGGATGACGTCGGCGCGACGGAGCAGGTCGAGGGCCGCCCGTGCGTTGTTCACGGAGACGCCGCGGCGCTGCCAGTCATCGATCGAGTCGCTCCCTTCGCGCAGCAGCTCGCGGTACACCGCGCGCACCACGTCGCGTTCGGGATACGCCTGCTCGATGAAGAACTCCTGCAGCTG
Source organism: Candidatus Dormiibacterota bacterium (assembly GCA_963833055.1). GTDB lineage: Bacteria > Chloroflexota > Dormibacteria > Aeolococcales > Aeolococcaceae > Palsa-851. The sequence goes on from CAWHWM010000004.1 coordinate 332,670, forward strand.
GCGGTCCGCAGGGCTGTACAGCAGGATGCATTCGGACGGCTCGCCATCGCGTCCCGCGCGCCCGGCCTGCTGGTAATACTCCTCGAGGCTGCCGGGAAAGTCGTGGTGGATCACCCTGCGGATATCGGGGAAGTCCACGCCCATGCCGAACGCTGACGTGGCGACGATCACCTGCAGGCGTCCCGCCGAGAAATCCTCGTGGACGCTCTGTCGCGTGTCGCCATCGACAGCGCCGTGGTAGGCGGCCACCGCGATGCCTGCGCCGGTGAGGAGGTCAGTGATCTCGTCCGTGGTGCGGCGGCTGCCGCAGTACACGAGCGCGCGTCCCCTGCCCGCCTGGACGAGGTTGAGGAGCGCATCGCGTTTGTCGGCGGATCCACGGCAGCGCAGCACCGACATCGTCAGGTTGTCGCGGACGAATCCCGTGACCCGCTCGACGGTGGCATGCAGGCCGAGGCTCGACGCGATGTCGTCGCGAACGCGCGGCGTGGCGGTGGCGGTGAATGCACCGACGGGAGGCCGGCCGCACGCCGCGATGGCGTCGCCGAGGCGCCGGTAGTCGGGCCGGAAGTCGTGCCCCCAGCTCGAGATGCAGTGCGCCTCGTCGACGACGAAGCGGTCCACCGACAGCCGGCCGAGCTGGTCGAGGAAGCCAGGCGCTCCGAGGCGCTCCGGGGCGAGGTAGAGGAAGCGAAGCTCACCTGCTGCGGCAGCCCGCAGCGACTCAGAGCGTGTTGCGGCACTCACCTGGCTGTGCACGCAGGCCGCCGGCACGCCGAGGTCGTTGAGGCGGGCGACCTGGTCGACCATCAGCGCGATGAGCGGCGACACCACGATGGTGAGCCCGCCGCCCGCGATCCCCGGCACCCAGTACGCGATGCTCTTGCCGGAACCGGTCGGCGCGACGAACAGGACGTCCGCGCGCGCTTCTGATGCTGCGACGACGTCGGCCTGCCCTGGGCGGAACTCGGCGAAGCCGAAGGTCTGCTCCAGGACCTCGCGAGCCCGGACTGAGGGCTCGAGCGGCATCAGCCCGCTGACTTCTCCAGCTTCAGCGCGCAGGAGTTCATGCAGTACCGCTGGCCGGTCGGCTGCGGTCCGTCCGGGAAGACGTGGCCGAGGTGACCGCCGCAGCTGGCGCACCGCACCTCCGTCCGCGGGATCCCCATGCTCCAGTCGCGGTGCTCCACGACGGCGGCATTGTTGGCCGGCGCATAGAAGCTCGGCCAGCCGGTGCCGGAGTCGAACTTCGTGTCCGAGGTGAACAGCTCGGCGCCACAGCCGGCGCACGTGTACACGCCCTTGTCGTTCACATGCACGTACTGACCGGTGAACGGACGCTCGGTGCTCGACTTGCGAAGCACCTTGTACTGCTCAGGCGTCAGGCGCTGACGCCACTCTTCGTCGGTGAGGGTGACTTTGGTGTCCATGCTCTTCAGGTTTTACCCCGTTTGCCTGGACTCGACGCATACAGTGCCGCCGCGGCCGCGTGCGTCTCCCCGATGTGCTTGCGCAGGGACGGGGGAGCCAGCACCTCGACGTTGGCGCCCCAGCGCATGAGCCACGGACGCATCTCCACCTCACCGGCGACGTCGAGCCGCACCTCGACCCCTCCGTCCGGGAGATTGGTGCGCTGCGCGTGCGCCGGCCATGGGCTTTCGTCGACCCACTGACGCGCTTCCGGGGTGAAGCGCAGCACCACGCGATCGTCGCCCGGGCCCTGCCAGATCGCCCACGCGGCGCCGAGCACGGTGTCGATATCGAAGTCGGCGGGCACGGTGAACGTGGCCGGCAGGAGTCGCGCCGACCGGATCCGGTCGAGGCGGAACGACCGGACCTCCTCCGAGACGGAATCACGGGCGAAGACATAGATGTGCCGGCCCTCGGCAGTGGGCTGGATGAAATAGGGACGGAGGTCGCGGCGCGTCTCGTTGCCTTTGGCATCGACGTAGCGGACCTCGATCTCGCGATGGGTGACGAAGCCGTCGATGACCGTCCGCTCGACCTTGAGCCGCTCGGGATCGGCAGGGCGCCGTTCGGCCGCGATGAGCGTCCGCCGCAGGTATTCGCTGACGACCGGGACACTGAGCGCCCGGGAGAGATGCGCGAGCGCCCCGACCAGCGCCGGATCCTGCTCGGTGCGCACCTGCTGGAGGAGGCGGAGCGCGACCAGAAGCAGCGTCGCCTGGTAGTGGTCGAGCTGCAATGGGGGCAGGAGGCTGCCCTTGCCGATGCGCCACCTCCCGGCGGTCTCCTCGACGTCGATGCCCGCGTTGTCGCGCAGCGTGGCGACATAGCGCTGCACGGTGCGCGGGTTCACCTCGAGCTCCTCGGCAAGCTGGCGGGTGGTCAGGCCGACCTCCGTCTCACAGAGCCGTGTGAAGAGCTTGATGACGCGGAGCTCTTTCTCTCCCTTCTCGTAGACGCCTGGCACGCGACGAGCCTAGCGGGTCGCGGGCGTCTCAGTGGCGATGCGCAGCTCGAAGCCGAGCAGCACCGATCCGTCAGGCATCGGCCGTTCCGCGGTGGGGGTGAATCCCATCGATGCGTAGAGGTTCTGCGCCGCGGTCATCACCGGCGCGGTGTCGAGCGTCAGCCGCTGTTTGCCGGCAGCCCGAGCCGTGGCGATGCATGCGCTCACCAGCCGGCGGGCGATCCCACGTCCGCGGTAACCGGTGCTCACGCCGAGCATGCGGATGTGCGCCTCGTCCGGCGCCAGCGGTCCCGTGCTGCTCGGGCGGATCCGCTCGGTGAGCTCCAGGGTGGCGGAGCCGGCGATCACGCCGTCCACGACAGCCACGAGCACGGTCGCGATCCGGGCACGCTCGGCGATGTCAGCGATCCTCGCCACGTAGGCCGCGTACCCGGGCCACTCCGGCCGCTGGAACTCGCGATATGCCTGCGCCGTTGCCTCCCCGGCTGCCGCGAACTCAGACTCGCGCACGGGGTGGACGTCGATGTCCTCAGCCACGCGCAAACCCTACGCGACAGGCAGCTGTCGCCGGGATGGTGGATCGTCGACGCATGGACACAGAGCAACCGGATGGCGTGGACGCCGAGAGTGCGGGTGATGGGCCGTATCTTCGCCGCGCCAAGGCGCTGATCGCCGCTCGAGCCGATCTCTTTCGCGCGGGTCCACAGCGGTCCGCATGGCTCGCCGGCGTGTCCGGCCCGCCACAGGATCGCCCCACGGGACTCGCGCGAAAGGCGAGCCGCCAGCTCTCCCTGCCGCTGCCGCGCGAGCGTCAGCGCCGGCGAGCCAGGATGATGCGCTGATGCGGTACCTCAAGGACGGCTGTCCGGTCTATACGGCCACCGACCTCTGCGACTACCTGGCGTGCGGGCACCTGGTGGCGCTGAAGCGGCGTGTCGCCAGCGGGGAGGTCATCGCCTCCGATCGATCCGCGCTGAGCGAGATCCTCGCCACCCTCGGCGCCGCTCACGAGTTGAGCCACCTCGAGGCACTTCGCGCCCGCGGGTTGACCGTCAAGGCGTTCGAGGATGAACGCGATCGGTACGCGAGCTCGGCCGCCGAGCTCCTCGCCAACGAAGCCGAGACTGTCGCTGCGATGGCCGCGGGGTACGACGTCATCTACCAGCCCACGTTCTTCGACGGGCGCTGGATGGGCCGGGCCGACTTCCTGCTGCGCGTGGACACGCCGAGCGCGCGCTGGGGGTGGGGATATGAAGCGGCGGATGCGAAGCTCGCGCGTCGAGTCCGCTCCGAGGCGATCCTGCAGCTGTGCGAGTACTCGGCGCACATCGCGCGGTTGCAGGGATCCGCACCAGCGTCGATGCAGGTGATCCTCGGCGATGGTGTCGAACATCCATATCGCGTCGACGAATTCTCGGCATATCACGCCGGCGTGAAAGCCGACTTCGAAGCGGCGATGCTCGTCGAGCAGGACACATATCCGGATCCGGTTGAGCATTGCGGCACGTGCGGTTTTGCGGCGCGGTGCGCTGCGCAGCGAAAGCAGGATGACCACCTCTCCCAGGTCGCACGCATGCGCAGCGGCCAGGTGCTCGCGCTCAAGTCTGTTGGGATCGAGACGATGACAGCGCTTGCCGGGACGTCCGACAGCGTTGAGCCGCCGGCGCGGATGCACCCGTCCACCTTCAGCGAGCTGCGTGCGCAGGCCGCGTTGCAGCACCGAGGCCCGCACGCCGATGGCGCGCCACGACACGAGCTGATCGATGCCTGGGAGGTTGGTCACGGCCTCTGCGCGCTGCCGAGTCCCTCGGCAGGCGACATCTTCTTCGACATGGAGGGCGATGGCCTCGCTCGCGACGTGCCGCTGGAGTATCTCTTCGGCGCAGTCGACACGGATGGCCAGTACCACGCGTGGTGGGGTCACGACGATGCGGGCGAGCGACTCGCCTTCGAGGGATTCGTGGACTTCGCGATCGCGAAGCTGGACCGTTATCCCGACATGCACATCTACCACTACGCGGCGTACGAGAAGACGGCGTTGCGCCGGCTCATGAGCCGCCACGGCACGCGCGAGGAGGAAGTCGATCGCCTCCTGCGCAACGAGGTGCTGGTGGACCTGTACCGCGTCGTGCGTCAGGGCGTTCGTCTGTCCACCAACTCGTACTCGCTCAAGAAGGTCGAGCGTTTGTACATGCCGGCGCGCGAGGAGTCGATCGCCGATGCAGCCGGCAGCATGGTGATGTACGAGCGCTGGTTGACGAGCCGCGAGGACGGGAGCGATGGCGACGGCAGGCTGCTCGACGAGATCGCGCTATACAACCAGCGTGACTGCGTCTCCACCGCGCAATTGCGCGACTGGCTCGAGGCACAACGGGTGGAGGAGGAGCGGCTTCGCGGTGCTCCGATCGAGCGTCCGCCGCTGAAGGATCGCGCCGCGAGCGACGCCGTCCATTCGAGGGTCGTGGCGACGCAGGAGGTCGCCGCCGCTCTGATCGACAGCGTCCCCACAAGCCGGAAGAGCAGTCCGCGGACGAACGAGCGCGGTGGTTGCTCGCGCCCCTGCTCTCGTATCACCGTCGGGAGAACAAGGTGAACTGGTGGCGCATTCTACGACCAGCTCGCCATGAGCCCGAGGAGCTCGAGCGCGACACGTATGCGCTCGGTCCGTTGACGATGATCGGCGCCCATGAGGACGGCAAGCGCGTCATCGAGCGGTATCGGTTCGAACCGCAGGAGCACCGGATCTCGCTGGGCGACAATCCTGTCGATCCGGAGGCCGAGACCGGCCCAGGTCTCCGATCGCGGCGAGGTCACCGAGCTCGATTCCGCGCATGGCCTGATCACGCTGTCGCGCACGCCGGCCAGATGGCGCGCGGAGCTGTCCGCTTCCTGATCCCGTCGGCGCCGTTCGGGACCGATGCGCAGGAGGATGCGCTGCTCGATCTCGGTCGCTGGGTCGCCGCAAACGGTCCGAACGGCCCCGGCCGAAATCGGGCCGGCCGCGATCTGCTCATGCGTCTCCCGCCCAGACTGAGCGGCGGGGATGGACATGTGCGCTTCGCAGCCAGGAGAGACTGCGGCCGAAGCTGCGATTCGCTTGATACAGAGCCTGCAAGGTGGATGCCTGCCGGTGCAGGGTCCTCCCGGTGCCGGGAAGACGCATATGGCGGCGCTCGCGGCGCTGCGCTCTGATCGCGGCCGGGCGAACCCCCATCGGGGTGACGGCCGTCACGCACAACGCCATTCGCACGCTGCTGGTGAAAATCGAGGAGCTGGCGCCGTCACTCGGCATGACGGTCCGGCTCAGCTCCACAAGAGGGACGGCGCCGGCACCGCGGGTCATCCAGGTCGCCAGCGCGAACAAGACGGTCGACGCCGCCGTCGCCGACGGCGCGGTCGATGTCGTCGGTGGAACGTCATGGCTGTTCTCGCGCCCCGAGCTCGAAGCGCAGTTCGACACGCTGATCGTCGATGAGGCGGGCCAGATGTCACTCGCGGACGCGCTCGCGGTATCGCAAGCCGCCGGCAACCTCGTCCTGGTTGGCGATCCGCGCCAGCTGGCGCAGCCGCTGCAGGGGAGTCACCCCCGGGAGTCGGCGTCTCGGCCCTCGACCATCTGCTGGCGGGCGACGTGACCATCGCACCGGATCGAGGGGTGCTCCTCGACCTCACCTGGCGGATGCATCCGGACGTCACCGATTTCGTCTCGCGCTCCTTCTACGAGGGACGACTCGGCGCGGAACCCCAATGTGCAGAACAGGCAGTCGTCATGGAAGGGATCGAGACCACCGGACTGCGCACGTCGTTCGTCACGCACGCCGGCGATCGCGTGAGATCCGATGCCGAGGCCGAGTCCGTGCGGGAGATCATCGAGGAGCTCACCAGGGCGACGTGGCGGGATGACACCGGCCAGGAAAGACCGATCACCCTCGCGGACATCGTCGTGGTGGCTCCATACAACGCCCAGGTCGCGTGCCTGGTCGAAGCCCTCGATGCGGGCGCGCGCGTCGGCACCGTTGATCGCTTTCAGGGTCAGGAGGCGGCGGTGAGCATCTTCTCGATGGCGACATCCAGCGTCGAGGACCTGCCCAGAAACCTCGAGTTTCTGTTCAGCCTCAACCGCCTCAACGTGGCCGTGTCACGGGCGCGCGGGTTGTCCGTGCTCGTCTGCTCGCCAGAGCTCCTTCGCGCGCGCTGCCACACGCCCGAGCAGATGCGCCTCGTGAACGCACTCTGCCGCTACGTGGAGATGGCCAGGCCGTGGAGCGTTGCTCCGGTGGAGCCCGTTATGCTCCCGGCATGACCACTGGATCGCTGAGCGAGCGTCTTGTGCAGTCCCTCGAGGCCGCCCGTGAGAAGGAGGCCGCACTCCTTGTGCTGTGCGACGACACTCCGTCGACAGAGGAGGGCCGGTGGACCGTGAAGGACAACATCGCGCACCTCAACACATGGCGCGAGCACGCCGTTCACACGCTCGACGCCGTTCGCCTCGGCAAGCCCGTCGAAGGTCCTGTGAATGAGAGCGACCTCGACCCTCGCAACGCGGAGATCTATGAGGCGCACCGGCACGACTCTGCTGACGAGGTGCGCGCTGCACACGCCGCGACCTACGCCGCGCTGATCGAGGCCGTCCGTGCCTGCACGGAAGAGGATCTGCTCCGCGAGCGACCCGACAACGGTGGCGCGGTGTGGCTGGTCGTCCCGGGAAATGGCCACGGTCACGTCGCGCAACATCTGTCGTACCTGGCTGCCGAGAACGGAGACCCGGCAGGCGCGGAGAGCGCGGCGAAGTGGGCGCACGACCTCGACACGGAGCTCTTCCCAGGGGATCGTCCGATCGCCGACTACAACTTCGCATGCTTCTACGCGCGCAACGGCCGTGCCGACGAAGCGCTGCCGCTGCTGCAGGAAGCGCTGCGAGCGCGACCCGAGCTGCGGACGTTTGCGGTGGAGGATGCGGACTTTGCGCCGATCCGCGAGGATCCCCGCCTGCAGAGCCTTCTTCGCGTCTGAGTGGTCGACAACGAGCCGTTGCCCGAGGTTCCCGAGGGCTACACAGCTCGTCAGGTCCCATACGGGGTCACCTGTCCTGCCTGTAACGGATCCGGCCGCCAGGGCGGTCAGACCTGTCCCGAATGCAGCGGTGCCAAACGAGTTGCCGCGATGCGCTGGGAGGTGGTGACGATTGCCCAGGTGCGAGAGGAGCGACGCAAGCGTGTGCGCGCCCGCGCCATCGCGCTCCTCGTCGTCATCGTGTTCCTCATCGGCGTCTATGCGCTGATTCATGCCGCCGCCACCGGAAGCTGCGCGCCATCGCCGGGATTGTTCGACTGGCCCTCAGGGTGTTAGTCGAGGGGCCCTGACCGAGTCGGTCGACGCTTGTGAGGTCGTGTCGTTCGGCGCGGTAGCGGCCCGCAGCCTACGTCGCCGAATAGTATTCGGCGACAGCCCGAAAGGCTTCTTTCGGCTCCCACCTCATGTCGGGGTAGGTCGTGCCATGCCTGCCATCGTCAAAGTACTTCACGAGGTTTGAGCTGATCCTGTCCAGGTCGTACTTTGGCGTATCACTGTATGTGTAGGTGGGGAGGGTGAAGGTGTCCATAAACGCGCCATGGAATCCGGCTTCGTCAAGGAGCTTGAGGTTGTTCACCAGGCGTTGCGCTTGCAACGCCTCATCTCGCTCTTTGACCACTTTGACCTTGGGTCTGACGAATCGTCCTATCCCGGGCTGTTGATGCAGCAGGATTCGGAAGAAAGGGAGGTCACCCAGCGTTCCCAGCATTCCGGTGACCGGTCCAGTTGTCGTGCTGAAACCGAACCCTGTGTTGACAACCGGCTTGCCGAATGTGAACAAGGGCTTGACCATCTCGATGTATTGGTCTTGGATCCGATCGGCCAGGTAATGGTCGACGCCGATGATGTCGAACGGGCTCCAATCGACACGCTCCCACGGTAGCGATCGGTACATGACCGGTCCGGTGAATACGCGACGTACTTCCGCAGCCGCTCTGCCGAGAAAGTCATTCAGTGGCTGATTGTGCTGGCCTGTCTTGATAACGTCTGTCCTGAAGACGGTGCTCGCTCGCTGCCGAAACGACTTGCCTGGCACGATCCCTTGCATGAAGAGCGTGAATTCGGAACCGATGCTGAGGACCACCTTGCCGGGGTAGCGTTCATGGAGTGGCTGGGCTGCCTGAGCCGCTTGCGTGATGTAGGCAAGCGTGGCATCAGGGGGCTTATCGCTCCAGTCTGCGGGGTTGAGCCAGGCTTCAAGGCCTTGACGTATCGCGGCTTCAGCTGTGAGCAGCACACGATCAATGTGTTTCCCGCTGATACCGACAGCATTGCAGTGCAGGTCACTCTTGATGATCTCCAGCTCCCGTTCAACGACCTTTGGGTCGTAGTCGGGTCGCCAGTCGACCCCCATCACCGTGCCAACGTCGTAGTTGACACCCTTTATCTGCATCGATCTATTCCGGTTTGAGTCGCTGGACGAAGAGCGATTGCATGGCATGGCCGATGGGTCGCGTGTTCATCGTACAGACGGCTGTACGCGACTCCCCGACCTTGCTGCGCGTTGATGTCCGTCGACGCGTCAAGCCCGATCCACTCTCCCTGCGGCGTGTAGGGCAGGGAAACGGTCAAGTCCGTGTTGATGAACAGGAACTTCCCCCACGGCAGCGCCGATGCGACACCGTTGCCGAAGTCAGCCGCTGCAAGCGTTCGTTGGACCGGCGTCGGAGTCTGACCTTCGATGAGCGGAACCGCGAGACGCATCCACACGGTCGCCGGCCCCACCTCGATGAACGAGCCGCGCGCGTAACGCATCTCCATCCCGGTGCGGTGAAACGCCGGATCGTCGCTTTCGGGCACGTGCGCGACCGAGTCGGCGGGTCCCGCGAACGGCACCGTCAGCGCCGGCTGCTCGCCAAGGTCGAGGTCAGCGATGCGCATGCGCCACGCGGTGGCGCGACAGAGCTCCGTGTTGCCGTCGGTCAGCGTTGCCGTCAGCATCTGCACGCGGTGTCCGGGGCGCTCGATGCGCGCAGCGACCTCGACCGGTCGAAGCGGCACCGGCCGGAAGATCTCCACCGTCATCCGGACGACGGCCATCGGCGAGTCGGTGGGAAGCGCCTCCATCACAGCAGCCATCAGGGCTGACGGCGGGCCGCCGTGCATGGCGCCGCGATCCCACGGACCCCGCGCGTGGTCGCTCGGCACGTAGCCGCGTTTGTGAGGCGTGAACAGGGCATCAGACATGCGCGCATCGTGCATGAAGTGAGGCATCCGGCGGATCGGGATTCGAGCCGCCTGCTACGCTCGGTGGCGTGGCGGTCAAACACACGACCATCGCGGCTCGGGGCTTGCGCTTCGACGCGCTCACCGCGGGGCCGGCCTCCGGTGAGCTCGTCCTGCTGCTCCACGGCTTCCCGCAGACTGGATCCTGCTGGCACGACGCCCTGGACGGTCTGGCAGACGCCGGATACCGGGCAGTTGCCCCGAGCCAGCGCGGATACTCCGAAGGCGCGCGACCCGAGGGTGTCGAGGCATATCGGGTCACCGAGCTCTGCGAGGACGTGCTCGCGATGGCGGCAGCGCTCGACAGCAAACGATTCCACGTCGCCGGCCACGATTGGGGTGGGACCGTCGCCTGGGCATTGGCGGGTGACCATCCGGAATCCGTGGCGTCGCTCACCGCCGTCTCAACACCGCACACGGCTGCGTTGCGGGACGCGCTGCGCGGGCCGCAGCAGCGCCTGCGGATGGCGTACGTCCCGGTGCTTCGCCTGCCGATCATCCCCGAGTCGCTGATCGACGCCGGCGGCGGACTCGCCGCCGAGTCCCTGCTGACCGCCACCGGCCTCAGCCCGGCGCACGCGCATCGCGATATCAAGGCACTGCGCAAGGTCGGGGCGACGGGACCGCTCAACTGGTACCGCGCACTCGGCACCGAACGCGGCCATGCCGCACCAGTCTCCGTGCCGGTGCTGCACGTCTGGGGCGACCACGACCCGGTCTTCACTCGCGAGGCCACCGATCTCTCGGCTGAGCACTGCACCGGCGACTACCACCTGCTCGAGCTCGAAGGCGGGTCCCACTGGATCCCCGATGAGCACTGGGCGGACGTTGCCGACGTCTTCCTGGACCATCTCGCGGCCAACCCCGTCGACGCCGGCTGAACCCGGTCCGATGAGCGGGATCGAGGTCACCGGCACCGCACAGCGGCAGTCCTGGGAAACGACGGGGGTCCTTCCGGACGTCGAGCGGGTCCGCCCGGGGCTCTGGTCGATCCCGGTGCCGATCCCGAACAACCCGCTCCGCTACGTGCTGGTGTACCTGCTGGAGCTGCGTTCCGGCGCGGCCGTCATCGACACAGGCTGGAACACCGAGGAGGCATGGAGCGCGCTCGCGGCCGGGATGGCCGTGGCGGGATACACACCCGCGGACGTGCAGGCAATCCTCATCACCCACATCCACCCCGACCACTACGGCCTTGCCGGCCGGCTGCGCGAAGCCTCGGGAGCGTGGGTGGCGGTGCACCCCGCGGACGCGGCGTTGATCACCTCGCGATACGGCGACGGCACCGAGCGGCTGCTCGCGAGCATGGATGCGCTGCTCATCGACGCCGGTGTTCCCGATGAGATGCGCGCAGAGCTCACCGCGGCGTCGATGGGCATCCGCGAGTTCGTCGCCGCGGTGGAACCGGATGTCCTCCTCGAGGATCGCGCTCCGGTGCCGCTTCCGGGGTGGGATGTGGTCACGCTCCATACCCCCGGCCACTCGCCGGGACACGTCTGCTTTCACGATCGCGCGGGACGGATGCTCTTCAGCGGCGACCACGTGCTGCCCCGCATCAGCCCGAGCGTCGCCGTCCACGTCCAGCAGCCGGTGAACCCGCTGGCCGACTTCCTCGACGCGCTCCGCGGCATTCGCGACCTCGATGTCGACGAGGTCCTCCCGGCCCACGAGTGGCGGTTTCGCGGCCTCGACATCCGCGTGGACGACCTGCTCGAACACCATCGCCGCCGGCTCGAGGAGACCTACGCCGCGATCAGCGGCACGCCCGGACTCACCTGCTGGGAGACAACGCTGCGGCTGCGGTGGTCAAGGGACTGGAGTCAGATCGTCGGCTTCATGCGGCGAGCGGCACTCGGGGAGACGCTGGCGCATCTCGTCCTGCTGGAGAGCTCCGGCCGGGTGCGGCGCGACGCCGCCCAGCCCGTCCACTGGTTTCCGGCGGACGCCTCAGGCGGGTAACCGCGCCGTCCCGGCCGACCTCGACCAGACGACGCTGATCGCACCGGCGAGGATGGCGATCGCCATGAGGAGGAGGCCAACCGAGGTGATGCCGCGCCCGGTGGCGAACACGAGCGACGTCAGCGCCACGCCGAGCGCGGTGCCGAGACCTCGGGCCATGTTCAAGAGACCCCCCGCCGCACCCGCGCGGTTCGGCGGCGCGGCAAACATCGTGGCCGCGTTGTTCGCCGCGACGAAGAGCCCCATGCCCGCGCCCGTCACGGCGAGACTGACCACCGTCAGATCCGCTCGGGTTGCCGACGCGGTGAGCAGGCCCATCCCGGCTGCCACCACGGCCATGCCCGCCCCGGTCGGCACCCGGGGCCCGATCCGGTCGCGAATCCAACCGCCGAACGGGCGCGACGATGGCCAGCGCCAAAGGCAGCGCGGTGAGCTCGAAGCCGGCCGCCGTCGGCCCGAAATGGCGTTCTTTCACGAGGTAGAAGGGAACGGCCACCAGGCAGCCGAAGAGGATCACGTACGACAGCAGGGCCGCGATGATGCCCGCATCGAACGCGGCGACGCGGATGAGCGCCGCATCGATCATGGAACCGGGAACCCGCCGCTGCCGGGCGATCGCCCCGACCAGGAGCACAGCCGGTCACGGCGAACAGCGACGGCTCTGTCCAGGCGGGGGTGCCCGCCTCCGCCGCGAACGAGAGCGCCGCCAGCAGCGCTGCCGGTATCGCGGCGAGCAGCAGCGTCCCGTACGGATCGATACGACTCTGCGGGTCGTGGTGCGTGCTTCTCGGCAGGAGGAACCACCCGAGCGCCAGGCCCACCAACCCGAACGGGATGTTCACCAGGAAGATGAGGCGCCAGCCGCCCAGCCCGGTGAGAATGCCGCCGAGCGCCGGGCCGACGCTCAGCCCCACCGCCTGTGCCGCACCCTGGATGCCGAGGCCGGTGCCGAGCCGGGCCGGTGGCAGCACGTCGCGGATGAGCGCGTAGGAGTTTGCCTGCAGCATCACGGCGCCGGCGGCCTGGACGAGGCGCGCGGCGACGAGGAACCCCAGTGACGGCGCCTGCGCGCAGGCGGCGGATCCGACGACGAAGATGCCGAAGCCGTAGGTGTACAGGAGCTTGCGCCCGATCCGATCAGCGATCTTGCCCACTGCGGCGACCGTTCCCGCGAGCACGAGCACATAGATCAGCACCACCCATTCGACACTTGCGATGGATGCGTGTAGGTTGGAACGGATGAATGGGAGCGCTGTGGTGACGATGCTGGCGTCCAGCTGCCCCATGAACGCCCCAACGCAGACAGTCCCCACAGCGAGCCACGGAGCGGCCGGCAACTCCCTGATGCGCGCCGGACGGCGGGGTTCGGTGAGAATTCGCGGGGTGACGCGACGAGGCGCCTCCGGATCACCCACGCGTGGTCGAGCCTTTGTCGCTCGTCGCGCGTCCGGGTGCCCGCCATGTGGACATCATCCAGCACATCCCGGGTCACGACGGCGCTCGCCGGCGGCATATGTCTCCACCCGGTGACGGAACGATGGTCAGTGAGATCAGATCCGTCCTGCGCTCGATACTGCGATGACGCACCTGTCCACGCGCCCGGAGGGCCGCACCCGTTGACCCAGCAGCGCATCCTTCTCGCTGACGACGAACCGCGCCTGCTGCACGTCGTCGGGCTGTATCTCGGCATGGAAGGATTTGAGGTGACCGAGGTGGCCGATGGCACCGAGGCCATCGCCGCACTCGAGACGCAACAGTTCGACCTCGCGATCCTCGACGTGATGATGCCCGGTGTCGACGGGATCGAGGTATGCCGGCACATCCGCTCGCAACCGCGCACGCAGGCCATGCCGGTGCTCGTCTTCACCTCGCTGTCGGCGGACGCGGACGTCGAGCGGGCGCGACTCGCCGGCGCGAATCATCTGATCACCAAGCCCTTCAGCCTGCCGGGGTTGGGCGCGGTGGTCCGCTCCTGCTTCACGGACGCACCCGCCCTCACCGGCTGATCGGTTCGGGATCGGCCCTAGGCGATCGCCCGCGTGAACCGGCGAGCGCCGATCACGACACCCACGACAGCGAGCGCCGCCATGATCACGAGCCCCTCCAGGACCGCCTGGTCGAAGCCCTTCCCGTTGAAGAGATCGCGCGCGGCGTTGACTGCGTACGACAGCGGGTTCGCCTTGGCGATGTCCTGCAACCATTGCGGCGCCAGATCCAGCGGCAACAGCACGCCGCTCAGCAGGAGGAGCGGGAGCGAGAGCGTGAAGATGAGCGGCGCATACGAGTCCTCGCTCTTGAGCGCAAGGGCTGCCGCGTAGGCGAGCGAGGCCATGCCGAGGCCGATCAGCGCGACCAGTCCGAGCATGACGATCACACCAACGACGGTTGGCTTCAACCCGAACGGAATCGCGAGCAGCAGCAGGATCAGCGACTGCACCACGAGCGTGAGGATGTCGCGCAGCGCACGGCCGAGCAGCAGTGCGAAACGGCTGACCGGGGTGACGCGGAAGCGCTCGATGACGCCGTCACGAAGCTCTGCGATGAGCCCGAAACCGACACCGCTCGCGCCGAAGAGGCCGAGCTGGATGAGGAGTCCCGGCACGAACACGTTGTATGCACCGCCGGCCGGGAATCCCGGTACCTGAACGAGCGATTTCAGCAGTGGCGCGAAGAGCACCAGGTACAGCAGCGGCTGGATCACGCCGATCGCAACCCACGCCGGATTGCGCAGAAAGATGAAGAGATATCGATGGAACATCAGCCACGTGTCTTTGAGGAATTTCATCGCCGCCCCCTATGCCGCTTCGCGCAGCGAACGCCCGGTCTGACGCAGGAACACGTCGTCGAGGCTCGGCCGGTTCAACGAGAGCGACGCCAGCGGGATGCCCGCTGCATCCAGCGCGCGAATGATCTGCGGCATCGCCGTCTCGCCGCGGTCGACGTACAGGCGAACGATGTCCTCGGACTGCGTTGCCTCGCGGACGAACGGCTGGCCTCTGAGGAGCTCGAGCACACGCTCGCTCGCGTTGTCGGTGCCCACCACGACCACGTCACCGGCGACCTGTCGCTTCAGCTCGTCCGGGGTGCCGAGGGCCACGATCTTGCCGTGGTCGATGATCGCGATCCGGTCCGAGAGGGCATCCGCCTCCTCGAGGTAGTGGGTGGTCAGGAACACGGTGGTCCCGGTGTCGCGGAGGCCGCGCACCTCGTCCCACATGCGCGCACGGCTCTGCGGGTCGAGCCCGGTGGTCGGCTCGTCGAGGAAGAGGAGCTTCGGACGGTGCATGAGGCCGATGCCGATATCGAGCCGGCGCTTCTGGCCTCCTGAGTACGTCTTGGTGGCCCTGTCTGCGCAGTCCGCAAGCTCGAGGGAGGACACGAGCTCGGCAGCACGATCCAGCGCTGCGGTCTTGCTCATGCCGTAGAGGCGGCCCTGCATCACCAGCTCGGTCCGGCCCGCGACCTCCGGGGCGCTGCTGCCCGCCTGGCTCACATAGCCGATCTCGTAGCGCACCTTGGCCGGCTCGCGGAGCAGGTCGAATCCGGCGACGGTCGCCTCGCCGCTGGTCGGGGGGAGGAGCGTCGACAGCATTCGGAGCGTTGTCGTCTTGCCGGCTCCGTTCGGCCCGAGAAATCCGAAGATCTCGCCCTGTTTGACGTCGAGGTCGACCCCGGCGACGGCGTCGACCGGCCCGCGCCGCGACTTGAAGGTCTTTCGAAGGCTGTGTGTCTCGATCATGGTGTCTCCTCCCTGGCCGTGTGTGGTGCGAGACCGCGTCGCGTTGGGTTGGATGACCCGGCGAGCTGGGTCTGACGGTGGCGATTGCGACGCTCCGCGTCTGCCGCGTGCATCGCCTCGAAATGCGCTCGGATCAGTTCCTCGTTCCAGACGAGGACGCCGGTCTCCATATCGGCTGCGATCGATTGAATCCACGCGATCTCCGCCGTGGCCAGGGCCATGGCGTGCTCGAGCTCGAGGAGGACCAGCCTGGGGAGGCCGAGGTCGTCCTGCGCCATCTTCAGCGTGGCGTCGAGCGCTGTGACATTGGCGCGGAGGGCTGACGAGCGCGGGTCGCCAGCGCTTTCTGCGCTCGCTCCTCGGCGATGTATCCGAGCAGGCCGACTGCCACCTGAAAGACCGGGGTCTCGTCCACCGGGGTCGAGAGCAGGTCGACGAGCCAGTTCTCGAGCTCCTCGCTTCCCTCGGACGTGATCCGGTACACCGTGCGCTCGGGACGCTTGCCCTCGCGGCTCGTCTCCAGTGGCTCGATGTAACCGGCGGCCTCGAGCTCCTCGATCGCCCGATACAGCGTGCGGGTCTTGCCGACCGCATAGGACTTGTGCCGCTCCTTGAGCAGGCGCTGGATCTCGTAGGGGTGGCAGGGCTGCTCACTGAGCAACGCAAGGGTGGTCAGCGCCACCATGTCCTTGGGTTGTGTGCGGATTTCCATATTGCGCTCCGCACTATAGCACGGGGCATTCAGGAGGCCGGCCGCGTCAGTCCTCGGGGTGCCGGGCCACCTCGTGGTGATCCTGGAGATACTCGCGAATGGCGATCAGCGCTGCGATGCCGTCGCCGACTGCCGAGCCGAGCTGCTTGGTGGACCCTCGCCGGACGTCTCCTGCGGCGAACACCCCGGGGATGGACGTCTTGAACCCGCCCTTGTCGTCCACGAATCCCCGAGCGTCGAGGTCAACCGTGCCGCGGAGGAAGGCGGTGTTGGGATCGAGCCCGATGAAGACGAACGCGGCGCGTGGGGTCACCACCTGCTCTTCGCCGGTCGCCCGGTCCCGGAGCCGGACCGATTCGAGGCGGCCCTTGCCGGTGAACTCGACGACCTCGGTGTTCCGATGGACGACGAAATGCGAGTCGTTGTTGATCTTGTCCTGGAGCAGGCGCGACGCCGTCAGCTCCGGCTCACGCTGGACGATGCGAACGCGTTTCGCGAACTTGGTGAGGAACAGCCCTTCCTCGAGCGCTGAGTTTCCGCCACCGATGACCAGAAGCTCCTCGGCGCCGCGATAGAAGGGGCCGTCGCAGGTCGCGCAGAAGTGCACGCCGGCGCCGATCAGATCGTCCTCACCCGGGATACCGAGGCGGCGATAGGACGAGCCCGTTGCGATCAATGCGGCGTGCGTCTCGATCTCCTGGCCGCTCGCGAGGCGGATGCAGATGTCACCGGCCTCCGAGCCCTCAGCCGCGATGTGCTCGACGCTTACCGCACTGAGCAATTCGACCTCGTAGCGGCGCGCCTGGGCGATGAATCGTTCGGCGAGGTCGGCCCCGCCGACGCCGTCAGGGAAGCCCGGGTAGTTGTCGATGCGCTCGGTGACGCCTGCCTGGCCCCCGAGCCCGCTGCGCTCGATCACGACCGCGTCGATGCCCTCGCGAGCCGCGTAGATCGCGGCAGCCAGCCCCGCCGGGCCGCCGCCGATGATCGCCAGGTCATAGCACTCCTGCTTCGCGTCGAGCGTCAGGCCGAGCTTGCGCGCGAGCTCCTCGTTGGTCGGCTCGACGAGCACGTCGGTACCGTCGAAGACGATCGTGGGGATGGTGCGGCCGCCGTTCTGCAACTCCTCCACGTGCTGCAGTCCCGCTGCGTCCTCGTCGATGTCCACCCAGTCGTACGGGACGCGCTGCTCGGCGAGAAAACGCTTCGCGCGTTTGCAGTCCGGGCACCACGGCGCGCCATAGACGGTGATCTGCGTCATGTGATCAGCCGGATCAGGAGGTGAGCCGGGTGAGGTCGGCGCTGACTCCGGACAGCGTGCCGAGAAAGCGGTCGACGATGTTGCCCTTGGAGTCCACGATCACCACGGTCGGTGGGTCCTCGACGTTGTACTCGGAGGTGATGACCTCGCTCGAGTCGTTGACGCTCGGATAGGGGACGCCATAGTGCTTCTCATAGGCGATCGCATTGGGGTCGGTGTCCAGAATATCGACTCCCAGGAAGATCACACCTTTGGGCATCCACTGCTTGGCGAGGGTGTCGAGCGTCGGCTGCTCCGCATTGCACGGAGAGCACCAGGAGCCCCAGAAATCCAGAACCACGACATGTCCGTGCGTCTGCGACCAGTCGTACGTTGCGCCGGTCACGGTCGGCGCGGTAATCGGCGTGGCGGGACCCTTTGGGCCATTGCCGAAGTTCGTCACGGATCCGATGTCCTGTTGCAAGCCGCATCCCGCGAGCATCAGCGCAGCGACGAACCCCACGCCGGCCACGCGACCGGTTCACGGAGTCACCGCCAGGTCCTCGAGCACGAGCGCTGCCAGGTTCTGGTCACCTTCGACAACAACTCGTGAGCGCGCATCGGGATCGTCGCGCCCGCAGGTGAGGACGGTCAGTGTCGAGAGGTCGAGCCGGAGCCTGGCCGCAGCGTTGTCCGGGACGTGCGCCTCGGACCGGCCCCGCTCGCCATCAAAGGTGATCGCCCGTTGCGCGGCGCTCGGCCCGGTGATATCGAAGGCGAGAACCGTTCCCGGCGCCGGCTTCAGGCGCTCCTGCAGCTCATACGCGGCGCCGATCAGCATCCGCTCCCGGCTGTGAGCCGCGGCGACGCCGTCGAGGCCGCCGGGCTCGTCCAAGGCGCGGCGGATGTCCTGCTCGTGTGCCCAGAGGTCGAAGACCCGGATGCCGAGCAGCGATCGGCGCTTTGCCTCGCCGAAGAGCCCGCGGCCCATCTCGTCGAGGTCCGAGTCCTGCAGCTCATCCAGTTGAGCCAGCCGCGCCGACGTCACGTCCTGGTACTCCGCGAGGAGTTGCGCAAGCGGGATCCCACGGCGGGCGTCCACGCCGATCTCCATGAACTTGCCGGGATCGTTGCGGACGTGCGGCAGCCCTTCGGGGACCGTGTGCTCGACCCGCGGCCGCCCGATCAGGATGCTTTCGAGATCCGTGATGTGGGCGATGTGGTCACGGACGGTCCAGCCCGGGCACGCGGTGGGGAGCATCGCACGGTCATCGTCGAGCCCGGCAGCAAGCGTGCCGACACTCGCGAAGACCTCGGCGTACGCCTGGCGGAACCCGTCCGCCGTCGTGATAATCCCGCTCTCCATCGACGTGCAGCCTAGCGCGTCGCCACAATCAATCGCGATGCCACCAGGTGCAGAGGCCGGCAGTGCCGCCGGCATGACCGCTGTCAACTCGTCGGGGTTTCCGGCCCCGGCGGGTGTGTACGCCGTACCCGTTGTCCTTGCCCCGCTGTCGGGACGGCTCCATGTCCTGCTCGTGCAGCGCGCCGAAGCCCCCTTCGCCGGGACGTGGGTGCTCCCGGGCGGCTTCATGAGCCCGAGCGAGCGGCCCGAGGAGACTGCGCAACGGAAGCTCACCGAGAAGACCGGCGTGGGCGCCGTCTATCTCGAACAGCTCGAGACGTATGGCGATCCGCAGCGCGACCCGCGTGGCTGGATCCCGACGGTGGCGTACCTGGCGCTGATCGACGCGGCGGTGCTTCGCGCGGACAAGTCGAGCGCGCGGTGGGAGCCGGTCGATGCGCTGCCACCACTGGGCTTCGACCACGCGCAAATCGTGGTGGACGCCGTCGAGCGGCTGCGCGGCAAGCTCTGGTGGTCCAACATCGCTGTCGGCCTGCTGCCCGAGCGCTTCACGATGCCGCAGGCGCGCCGCGTGTTCGAAGCGATCAGCGGCGTGAGCTACGAGCCCTCCAACTTCCGGCGCGAGCTCGAGCAATCGGGTCTCGTCCGCGCCACGGGGAGCCTCGCAAAGGGCGGCCCGGGGCGCCCTGCCGCGATGTACGAGTTCGTCGAGCGCCAGCCGGCCTGGAGCCTGCGCCGATCGCGACCGCCGGCGATGGCACGGCGGCGCGCCTGACCGCGACACGGGCGAGTTTCACTCAACTCCGTCTGCATCGTTCACGATTGCCGCGATCGGGCGCCAACTCCGAGCGCCCGCCGCAAGGAGACGCGAGATGACCGACGTACCCGCTCCAACACCACAGCTGGCGCCGCCGATTCCCATACCGAAGGTCGAGGAGCTGTTCCAGCACATTCCTCATCCGCGCATCGAACAGCGCAAGCACGAAAAGCCTGTGAAGGTCGATGACGAGCGCGTCGGCATCAACGGCAAGGTCGCGCTGATCATCACCGCAGTGGTCGGCACGATGTGGTGCGCGTACATCTTCACCGTGCTCGCACTGATCAGCCTGCCATCCGCGCTCGGCAGCGGGCAGGCCATCGTCATCGTCGCCGTGGATCGCCGCAGACCTTCATCCAGTTGGTCCTGCTGCCGATCATCATCGTCGGGCAGAACATCCAGGGCAAGGCATCCGACAAGCGGTCGGAGCAGACGTACAAGGACGCCGAGGCGATCCTCAGCGAGTGCCTGCAACTGCAGTCGCATCTCCAGGCGCAGGACACAGTGCTCGATGACGTCGTGGCCAACGTCAAGCGCCATCACCAGGAACTGCAACGGTTGTCGGCGCTCGTCGGACCTGGCACCGGCCCTGCAGCAGGCACCGCATAGCCGGACCACTCGCCACATCGTGCGTCTCGAGGGCGTGACTGACATCTAGCGTTGGCGTGTGCCACTCGCTCGCGTCAGCGCGCCGGCGCCGCCATGAGCGTGCTCACGTGCGCGCTCGGCCCGGACGCCGCGGGCACCGTTCTCATGCGCGCGTTGCGCGACGCACGCCACAGCATCGACGCGGCGATCTACGAGGTCGGCCCCTCATACCGGTGGGCGCTCGTTCGTGCCGCTGAGCGTGGTGTCGCGATTCGCCTCGTGCTCGACGCACATCGCTCCGACGGCAACGCGGCGACGGCGCGTGCGTTGCTTGCAGCGGGGGCGGAGTGCCGGGTCGCCGGAGTCGGAGCGGACAAGGCTCATGGAAAGGTGGTGATCGTCGATTCGACGGTGGCGGTGGGCACCGGGAACCTCATCTGGCGGGACGCGCCTCGCGACCGCCGGCTCCGCTTTCCTCCGCGCGGCGATCCGCTCGCGGGTACTCGCGAGTGGTGGGTGCTGGCCGGATCGAGGCACCTGCGCCGTGCCGCTGCCGATGCCTTCGGTCAGCACTGGGCGGCGGCGACGGCTCCTCCCAACTCGTGGGCGGCGACGGATGAGGGGGCCGCTCCCGGTCATCGGCACGCCGACGATCCAGGTGGCCCCGAAGCACTTCTGCGTCGCCTCGCGCCGGGTCGATCTTGTCATCGGAGGGGAGGCGGTGAGCCGGGCGCTCGAGGGTGCTCTGGCCAGGGCCCGACGCAGGATCCTGGTGACCGTCCCATACGCGCGCCCGGCGGCTCCGGCAGTGCGTCTGCTGCTCGATCTGATGGTCGCGGGGTCGTCGCGCGGGGTGGCCTGCGCGCTGCTCCTCGGCGCTGTCCCCGATCAGAAGGACGCCGCGCTCCTGGCCTCGCTGCCCTTCGCCGTCCGGCGCATGGACCCCGCCCGATCCACCTCAGGACACGCCAAGGGCGTCGTGGCGGATGGGTCGGTCATCGTCTCCTCGGCGAACTGGAGCGATACCGGCCTCGGCGGCAACTGGGAAGCGGCGCTCCAGATCCGCCACGCGGGTGCTGCCGCCTACTACGCGGCGGCCTGGCGGAGAGATTGGGACACCGGGCTCCCGCTCGACGTTTGACGCCGGAAAGGCCCGGCTACTCTGTACGGATGCCCGATGTCGAGCCTCCGGCACCAGCCGGACCTGCTCTGGCGCCCTCCGGACCCGTTTCGCTGACCCTCCCGGCGGTCCCGCTGCGCGACAACGTGGTGTTCCCGTCGCAGCTGGCGCCACTCGCCGCCGGCAGGCCCCGCTCGGTGGCGGCCCTCGAGGCGGCGGTGAACGGAGACGGGCGGGTCGTCCTGGCCATCCAGCGCGATGCCGAACGAGACGACGCCTCCATTGAGGATGTCCACGCGATCGCCGTCATCGCCCACGTCGGCGCCTTCCGGCGACTTCCTGGGGGCGGCGCTCACGCGCTCGTCGAAGGCAAGGAGCGCGTCCGCATCGACGCGTTCGACGCCTCCGGCGACGCCTGGATCGCGACGGTCACCCCGATTCCGGTGGAGACCGTCGAGGGCACAGAGGTCGATGCGCTCTTTGGGTCGGTTCGATCGCTGTTCGCCGACTACGTCAACGCCGGAGCCCAGGTGGGAGCGGATACCGCAGTCGCCATGGCACGCGCATCCCAACCGGAGCTCATCGCTGACATCGCGAGCACGTGTCCAGACTTCGGTTTCGACGATCGCGTCGCCCTCCTCCAGGAGACCGACACGATCGCGCGTCTGCGGACGCTGATCCCGCTGCTCGCCCGAGAGGTTGAGGTCGCGCAACTGCGCACCAAGATCCACGAGGACGTGCAGAAAACCATCAACAACTCGCAGCGCGAGCACATCCTCCGCGAGCAATTGCGCGCTATCCGCAAGGAGTTGACGGAGCTCGACGACGCGGGTGAGGACGACGAGGATCTCGCCACCCGCGTCGAGAACGCCGGCATGCCGGACAACGTCAAACAACGCGTCCTCAAAGAAGTGCACCGCCTCGAGCAGATCCCAAGCGCATCGCCGGAAATGGGCATGGTCCGCACGTGGGTCGACTGGCTCCTGGACCTCCCCTGGGTCGATCCACCGGCCGAAACCCTCGACATCGAACGCGCAGCAACCATCCTCGACGAAGACCACTACGGTCTGACAAAGGTCAAAGACCGAATCCTGGAATGGCTCGCAGTTCGCGAACGCATTCGCACGAAAGGCATCGCGGAGGAAACCGCGACTGCGGAGCGCGAAGCTCTCGCTGCCGGAGAGCCAGGGACGGAGGCCACAGAGCCCGCCGCGGATGCGACTACCCAGGAGGCGGGTGGCGGAGCGGGGGGAAGCGCCGATCCCAGGCCTGGCGCCGCGCAGGACGTTCCCAGAACGCAAGACGATGAGGAGTCAGACCGGGCCGGCGAGCGGCGAGGGGTACCCGCTCCGACAGGACCCGCCGCACTCGAAGTGGTGCCGAAGAAGAGACGCACCCTCCAGACGCCGATCCTCTGCTTCGTCGGTCCTCCTGGAGTGGGTAAGACGTCATTGGGTCGCAGCATCGCTCGCGCGTTGGACCGCAAGTTCGTGCGCATGAGCCTTGGCGGCATCCGTGATGAAGCCGAGATTCGCGGGCATCGCCGCACGTACATCGGCGCACTCCCGGGACGCATCATCCAGTCGATGCGCACGGCGGGCACGCGCAACGCGGTGATCATGCTGGACGAGATCGACAAGGTGGGCGCGGACTTCCGCGGTGACCCGTCGGCGGCACTCCTCGAGGTGCTCGACCCCGAACAGAACTGGGAGTTCAGCGATCACTATCTCGAGGTCCCGTATGACCTTTCGCAGGTGCTGTTCATCACGACGGCGAACATCGCGGAGACGATCAGCCCGCCGCTGCGCGACCGGATGGAGATCATCCGCATCACCGGGTACACGGAGCAGGAGAAGGTGCAGATCGCCGAGCGCCATCTCGTGCCGCGGCAGCTTGACCAGCACTCGCTCGATGTCAATGAGCTGGAGATCCCGCGCGAAACCATCGTCGCGATGCTGCACGGATATACGCGTGAAGCCGGGGTGCGCCAGCTGGACCGGACCATCGCTGAAGTGGCGCGCAAGGTGCCGCGCAAGCTCGCAGCGGGCGCGACGCCACCGGTGGTGATCACGCCTGCGGACCTGTCGGACCTGCTCGGCCCGAGACGTCATGACTACGGCGAGGCGCAGGAGCAGGATGAGATCGGCGCTGTCACCGGTGTCGTGGTCAGTGAGGTCGGCGGCGACATCATCACCATCGAGGCGCTGGCCATCGAGACCAAGCCCGACCTGGTGCTGACCGGGCAGCTCGGCAGCGTGATGGAGGAGTCCGCACGCGCTGCGCTGTCGTGGGCGAAGGTGCATGCCGTCGAGTACGGCGCGCCACGCGACTTCTTCGACACCCATGCCATCCACGTCCACGTTCCCGCAGGTGCAATCCCGAAGGATGGCCCATCGGCGGGCGTGACCATGGCGACCGCGATGGTATCGGTCGCATCGTCGCGCCGCGTGCGCCGGGACCTCGCGATGACAGGCGAGGTGACGTTGCGCGGCAAGGTTCTTCCCATCGGCGGCGTGAAGGACAAGCTGCTCGCGGCGCATCGGTCGGGGTTGAAGACGTTCATCCTTCCCGCGAAGAACGTGCGCGATCTGTATGAGGTCGAGAAGGAGATTCTCGACGCCATCGAGGTGGTCCCTGTCGACAACGTGGGCGAGGTACTCGATCGTGCGCTGGTCGAGTCCGATGCTCCGCGCAAACGCGAGCGCCGCGGGGCGGGGTTTGTGCTCCCGATCACGAGTGCCGATGTGATCGGACCGATCAACGCCGAGCCCTGCGCACCCAAGCTGACATGACCGACACGCTGCGAGACCTCGTCGAGCTCGCCATCGTCGTTGACCCGGTGTTCGATCAGAACTGCTATGTCCTCCGCCGACGCGACACGACCGATGCGCTGATCGTCGACCCCGGGCTGCAGCATCCGCAGACCATTGCCCTGCTTGAGAAGCGCGGCCTGCGGTGCGATCGCATCCTGCTCACGCACGGGCACCCCGATCACGTCAACGGTGTGCCGGCGGTGAAGGCGGCGTTCGGCTGCGAAGCCGCGATCCACCCCGATGATCGCGAGCAACTCGAGGCTGCGCGCTATCTCCCCGGCGTTCCCGATGACCTCCCGGACGTTGTCTGCGAGCAGGACCTGCAGGACCGCGAGATGCTCCGGTGGCACGACCTCGACATCGAGGTGATACACACGCCAGGACACACGCGTGGGTCGGTGTGTTTCCGCATCGGTCCGGATCTGCTGTCGGGGGACACGCTCTTCAACCGCGGGATCGGCCGCTCCGATCTGCTCGGCGGATCGCATCCCGCGCTCATCTTCTCGATCGAGCAGCGGCTTTACACGCTGCCCCCGGAAACGGTCGTGTATCCCGGTCATGGACCGCGAACGACGGTGGACGAGGAGATGCGGCTCAACCCGTTTGTGGTGCACCCCCGGTACCGCTGATACGAGGACCGTGTGTTACGGTGGCGAAAGGGGGCGCTGAAAATGAGCTACGGCATACGAACAACGTGGGTGATCGGCGCGTGCGCGGTTGCGGCCGCGACCGCTGGTTGCGGGAGTGTTGCGTCGAACGCAACCACGTCGGTAGCACCGACCGTCGGGACCGTGGCGCCGTCCGCGTCGGCATCGCCGGCGGGATGCGCGAACCCTGATCTTGCTTCCGGGACATCGCCGGTCACGCAACTCGCGCTCACCGTCAGTGATCTCCCGCCCAGCGGTCCTTCGCTCGAGCAGATCAGTGACGGCGAGATGAGCGACACGCCGAACACGGATCAGCGCGGATTTGCCAATGTGGCCAACACGTTTCGCATCGAGGACGACGTCGTGCTGGACGCGTCGACGCAGGCAGCGTCGGCGGATTATCCGCAGCTGCGTGACACGGCGAAGGCACTCTTCACCACGCTGACAAGCAGCTCGTCGCCGGCGATGCTCGGCTGCCAGGCGGACGAGTTCATCGGCAAGACGTCAACCGGATACAGCCAGGTGGGCTTCGCGTTCCAGGATGGCGATGTCATCGCGGTGATCCTGGTTGTGAACTCCGCGGCGACGGTCGATCCGGCGTACGCGGCTGCCGTCGCACTGGCCCAGGATCAGAAGATCGTCGCAGCCTCGAACTGAGGTCAGTCGGTCCTGCCGAGACGCTCGAGGAGTTCGTGCAGGATCGCGCCGGTGACGCCCCAGATCACGCGCCCGGACGCCTCGTAGTAGTGCACGCGTCCGCGCATGCCATTGCGTTCGATGTCGCGAACGGTGTGCGGCGCCACCAGCAGGTCCGCGATGTCGATGCGGAACCACTCCGCAACCTCGTAGCCGTCGCTGCGAAAGGCGATCGGCTCACGCTGCAGCCCAACCACAGGCGTGAGCCAGCGGCCCGAAACCACTGTGGAGAATGGGGAAAGCAGACCAAGCACCTCAACGCTCGCTGCGTCGATACCGAGCTCCTCGCCTGCCTCGCGCAGCGCGGTGGCGACGACGTCACTGTCGAACGTCTCCGCGCCACCGCCGGGAAAGGCGATCTGGCCGGGATGCTCGCGAAGGTCTTCCGAGCGAAGCAGAAAGAGCAGGGGCACGCCGGGCGTCGCGGGGTCGCAGAGCAGCAGGACCGAGGCGGGGCGCAGGCCATCCGGTATCGCCGCCACGACCGTCGCGTGGATCGAGAACGGCTGCTCGAAGCCGGTCGACAATCGGCACGGACGCTGTCATCGGGTGAGCGCCCCCGCTGCGTTCGCACGAGAGGCCGTACGCTTGACGGTGATGGCAAGCGAAACACCCATCGAGAGCAAACCGCGGCGACGCTGCGCCACCTGCGGGGGTGAGCTGCGCTTCTCGCATCGCGAGTACGCGGGCAAGGGCACCTCGGCTGCTGTCCTGCGCTGCGCCGGATGCGGGAACGTGACCCGCGACAGCGCACGTGAGATCCGTCCAGGCGCCGCAGCGCCACACCTCGAAGCGTCATCGCGACCTGGACGCCGGTCCCCTGGAGAACCCGGTGATCGACCCGGAGCTGGCCGCCCGGCTGCTCCAGGCCGGTCGCGACTCCGGCTGACCCATCACCCCGCGGCGGCGGCCGCAGGTCGCGCTGCTGTGGCGAAGCGCTCGAACCAGTGCAGGATCTCGGCATTCACCCGTTCGCGGTCGACATCCACGGAGATGGCGTGGCCGCTGCGCGGCAGCATCTCCAGCTCCACGGCCTCGCTGCCGACCAGCCGGCGCGCGATCTCACGCCCGCACCGAGGATCGATGGACCGGTCGCGTTCACCGTGCATCACCAGCACGGGGGCTCGGATCGCCGCGAGCTCATCGCGGACGGTGGCGCACAGCCGGCGAAGCTCGTCGATGCTCTTTGTGGGGCGCCGGCCGTAGCTGTACAGCTCCTCAACGGCGTCGGGATTCCAGAGGTCGACATCATCACCGGTCCGGTGCCAGCGGACCACGCGTTTCAGCACCGGCAGCAAGGGCGGAAGCGGCCCGCTCAGCCAGATCGGCGCGGCAAGCGTGGCGACGGCGCGAACCCGCAGATCGTGCGCGGCGAGGTGGAGCGCGAGAGCCCCGCCCATCGACTGGCCGGCGACCATGACGTCCTCGCACTCCGATGCAAGCTCGTCGAATTCCTCGGCAACGCAGGCCGCCCAATCCTGCCAGCTCGTTCGCTCGAGGTCCTCGGGAGTGGTGCCGTGGCCCGGCAGCGCAGGGGCATGGCAGCGGAAACCCTGCGGCGGCGAGGTCCTCACCGAGCCGGCGCAGCTCAGGCGGGGTACCCGCGAAGCCGTGGATGAGCAGGACACCACGAGGTCCGTCTCCCAGGCGCCACGGCCGCACGACGTCAGGGTCGAATGGCGCGAGCGTGCGAGCGGTCATGCATCGAGTATATGGATCGCCCTCGTGACGCTCGGTGATACCGTCGCCCGACGATGGCCGAGGAGGTGATGCGTCAGGCACTCGAGACGGTGGTGTCCGGCGGCTCCCTCGACGTGGCGACTGCCCGCTCGGTGATGGACACGATGATGGAGGGGCAGGCGACCCCCGCTCAGGTGGGAGCGCTCGTTGCCGCGCTGCGGACACGGGGTGAGACGGTGGACGAGCTTGCGGGCATGGTCGAGTCGATGCGCGCGCACGCCACGCAGGTCACGCTCGCGGTCGAGGCGGTCGACACCTGTGGCACCGGCGGTGATGCAGCGGGGACGTTCAACATCTCCACGGCGGCTGCGCTTGTGGCTGCGGGCGCCGGCTGCCCGGTGGCGAAACACGGCAATCGCGCGGCGTCCTCACGATGCGGCAGCGCAGATGTCCTCGAGGCCCTCGGCGTCGTGATCTCGCTGTCTCCGGACGGGGTTCGCCGGTGCGTCGACGAGGCGGGTATCGGATTCCTGTTCGCAGTCGACTTCCATCCGGCGCTGCGTCACGTCGGTCCCATCCGCCGCGAGCTGGGGTTTCGCACCGTGTTCAACGTGCTCGGTCCGCTCGCCAACCCGGCGCGCGTGCGGCATCAATCGCTCGGTGTTTCAAACGCACGGCTGACGCCGATGATGGCCGAGGTGCTGCATCGAATCGGCCACGTCCATGCGCTCGTCTTCACCGGGCCCGACGGCGTCGACGAGCTCGGCGTCGGCGGGATCGCGCGCTGCTTCGAGGTGACGCCCGAAGGTGTCCGCGAGTTCGTGCTCGACCCGCGCGATGTCGGGCTCGAGGCGGCACCGTTCGCAGCAGTGCGCGGCAGCGATGCGATGACCAACGCCGCGATCATCCGTGCCGTCCTCGATGGTGAGACCGGACCTCGTCGCGACGTTGTGCTGCTCAATGCGGCCGCCGTGCTCTTTGCGGCCGACCACGTGACGACACTCATCGACGGCATCGCTGTCGCACGCGAGTCCATCAACTCCGGCGCTGCCCGTCACGCGCTCGAGGAACTCGCGCGTGTGTCGCATGAGGCTGCGGCATGAGCCGCGCCTCGGTGCTGCTCAGCCTGCAGCAGATCGACGATCGCATCGCGACACTCACATCGGAGATCGCCGTCACCGAGGCATCGCTCCGCGGCGATCCGGAGCTGGAGCGCCTGCGTGGCGCCGAAGCCGCGGCGCACGAGGAGCACCGCGCGCTCGGCGCGAGCGCGAATCTCGCGGAACTCGAGGCGGCGTCGCTGCAGGCGCGCATCCGTGAGCTGGACCGCCGCCTCTACGGCGGCACGGTCCGCAACCCCGCCGAGCTGATGGAGATGCAGCGCGAGCTCGAGGTGATGCGCACGAAGCTGTCCACCGCGGAGGACGACGCGCTTGGCCGCATGGAGGATGTCGACGTGTCCACGGCGAGCCTGGAAAGCGCATCCGCAGCGGTTGTTGCGCGCGAGGCGCAGCGTGCCGCTGCGATGGAACCGCTGCGTCAGCGTCTCGCAACGCTCACTGCCGAGCGCGATGTCCTCAACGCCGAACGCGATGGACTGCGTGCCGAGGCGGACGCCAACGATCTCTCGCTCTACGCGCGCATTGCGGCGCATCGCCGCCCTGCGGTGACCGGCCTCGCAGGGGAGTCGTGCGCCGGCTGCCATATGCCTGTCTCCAATGAGGAGCGGCGCGCCGTGCGCACCGGTACCGGGCTCACGCAGTGCGCGAACTGCGACCGGATTCTTGCGCCGTGACCGCAACTGTCAATCGCATACACGGACGGCGCCTGCTCGGGCAATCCCGGCGCCGGGGCCTGGGCGTATCGGATCGAATGGCCCGACGGTGTCGTCGACGAGGCCGCCGGCGGTGAGGTCCTCACGACGAACAACCGCGAGGAGCTGAAAGCCGTCCGCGAGGCGCTGCTGCACATTCGGGAGCGCATCGGTGATGACCCCGCGTGGCGAATCGTCGTGCGCACCGACAGTCTCGGTGTCATCAACTGGCTCACCGGCTCGTGGAAACGCAAGAAGAACCTCGACCTGTATCCGTCGATCGACCCGCTTGTCGATACGCGCGTGCGGTTCGAACACGTGCGCGGCCACAGCGGCGATCCCGGCAACGAGCGAGTGGACACCCTCGCGGTGGAGGAGACGCATCGGATCATGGCCGGCGCAGCCGGCGGAGGCTCTGCACGATGACCTATTCGATCGTGGCGCGCGACCCGGAGACAGGTGACCTCGGCGTCGCGGTGCAGTCGCACTGGTTCTCCGTTGGTTCCGTGGTGACGTGGGCCGAGCCGGGTGTCGGCGCCATCGCCACGCAATCCTTTGCGGAGCCCGCGTATGGACCACGTGGACTCGCGCTCATGCGCATGGGTGTCGACCCGGAGACGGCGATGCGCGCGCTGACCAGCGCGGACGCGGAACAGGCGCGGCGCCAGATCGCCTTCATCGACGCCACGGGCCGCGTTGCGGCACACACGGGCGCGCTCTGCATCCACGCTGCGGGCCATCTCACGTCGGACGGCGTTTCCGTGCAGGCGAACATGATGCGGGGCGCGGGCGTGTGGCCCGCGATGCTCGAGGCATACCAGGGTTCCAAAGGCGACCTGACAGACCGGCTGCTCGCGGCGCTCGACGCGGCCGAGGCTGAAGGTGGAGACATCCGCGGACGGCAGTCGGCTGCAATGCTCATCGTCAAGGGCACGAGTTCTGGCCAACCATGGCGTGATCGTGTCGTCGATCTGCGCGTGGACGACGCTCCGGATCCGCTCGCCGAGCTGCATCGGCTCGTCGACGTGCACCGCGGCTATCAGCATATGGAGGCTGCGGAGGAGCACGAGATCGCCGGTGACCTCGCAGGCTCGCTCGAGGAGTATCAGCTCGCTCGTCCACTCCTCGGCGACAACGACGAGGCTGCGTTCTGGGCTGCGATCCTCATGGCGGATGCCGGCCGGGTGGAGGAGGGGAAGGCGCTGCTCGCCGAGATTGCGACCCGCGAGCCTGGCTGGAACGACCTGCTCCGCCGACTGCCCGCGGTCGACCTGCTGAAGAACGGCGAGGCGACCGTCGGGAGCCTGCTCGGCTTCTGAACATCGAATGCAACGTCACAGCGCCGGCGACGTGCAGGCGATGACGCAGCTTGTCGACGAAAACGACGGGGAAGTGCAAGCCGGCCGATAAGCCGGGTTCTGTCCTCATCCACGGCAGACGAGGGACGGTCATCCATCTGGGACGCCGGTTACCCGGCGCCTCGAGCGGCCCACCTGAGACACACGAAGCGAGCAACTCCTGAGCGCCGAAACGCTCGGTCTCTGTTCGGCCTTGCTCCGGGCGGGGTTTACCTGGCCGGCCGGTCACCCGGCCGCCGGTGGGCTCTTACCCCACCATTTCACCGTTGCCCCGGACGGGTCCGGGGCTGTGTCATTTCTGTGGCACTCTCCTTCGGGTCACCCCGACTGGGCGTTACCCAGCGCCCTGCTCTGCGGAGCCCGGACTTTCCTCGGGCACGCTGCCCGCGACCGTCTGGCCGGCTTGCCGCTCGAGTCTATCCTCTGTGGCTCCCTGCCAACGACACCCAGCCCAGGAGATCACGAGCACGGTGCACCAACGTCTCTTCCTTCACGCCGGCGGTGACGGCACATCCGCACGGCCCGCTGTCATCGAGCATCTCCGCGGAGCGAAGCGCGCCGTGATGATCCCCTACGCGCAGAGCGACCACGATCGAGCCACCGCCCGCTTCAGCGAATGGCTGACGCCGCATGGCGTCGAGATCACCGGCGTCCATACGGCGGCTGACCCGGCGGCGATGATCGCGGACGCCGACGCCGTCTTCGTCACCGGCGGCAACAGCTTCCGGTTGGTGGACGCGCTCCACCGCCTCGGGCTGATCGCGCCCGTCCGCGCCGCGATTGAACAAGGGATTCCGTACTGGGGCGCGAGCGCGGGAGCCAATGTGGCCTGCCCGACCATCCGGACCACCAACGACATGCCCATCGTGCAACCGCCGAGCTTTGCGGCCTTCAACCTCGTCCCGTTCCAGATCAACCCGCACTACATCGACCCGCCGCCGCCCGAGCAGCGCGTGGGCGAGACGCGCGAGGAGCGCCTGCAGGAATTCCTCGAGGAGAACGACGTTGTGGTCGTCGCGCTTCGTGAGCAGAGCTGGCTGGAGATCGATGGACCGTCGATGCACCTCAGGGGGACAGGTGGGGCGGTCCTGTTCCGCCGGGGCGCGGAACCCGGGCAGGTGATCGGAGGAGCGGATCTCTCGTCGCTGCTCCTGGAAACGCCTCGGTACGACGCCTGACGCCTCTTCCCGCGGGAGGTGCATCGTACATTTGTTTGCGTTGACGCCTCACCACACACCTGTTAGGGTTCGCGCCGGTGGAGCAAAGTGGTGAGTAGTGGGGAGACCGACGTGACGACGGAGAAGCTCGAGCAGGTGCAGGCCGTTCTGCATGTCCCGCCGACGCTCTTCGGAACGTACCGGCACCATGTTGACGAAAAAGGCCGCGTTGCGGTCCCTGCTTCGCTGCGCCGCTTCCTGCCCGAGGGCAGTGTCGTCGCTCCGGGACCCGATACCCGACTGATGATCTGCCCCCCAGGTCTATGGGCGCGGGAGCGCGAGCTCTTCCTCCGCACCGCCGAGACGCCCGCCCAGGAACGCCGCTTCATGCGGACGCTGAGCGAGAACGCCTCGGTCCTCGAGATCGACGCGCAGGGACGCCTCCTGCTCACGGCAGGGCAGCGGAGCTTCGCCCAGATCGTCGACCAGGTCGTCTTCCTCGGCGTCGGCACCACCGTGGAGATCGTCGCCGACGAGATCTACCAGTCCGAGCACTCGACGGTGAAACCCGCCGAGTACACCCAGTTCTGGGACGTCGTCCACCAGCGCGGAGCGTCCGCACCCTCGTCGCCGGCGTGAGCGCCCCAGACGGATTCGCCTCGATTCATGACCATCCCCCTGTCGTTCGTGGCCGGCATGGGGATTCTCGATGCAGCCACGCCCGGTTCCCCGTCGCCTGACGGCGCGGGCCACCGGCCGGTCCTTCTCACACCCCTCATAGAGAGCCTGCAGCCCCGGCCCGGGCAGATCGCCGTCGACGCCACCTTCGGCGCCGGCGGGGTCACGGCCGCGCTCCTCGAGCGCGTCACCCCGGGCGGCCGGGTGATCGCGATCGATCGCGATCAGAGCGCTGTCGACGCTGGTCGCGCCCGATTCGGCGCGAGCGGCGACGCGGTCGAGATCGCTCAAGGAGACTTCGCCGACCTGGAGTCCATCGTCCACGCCATGGGCGTGACGGCCGTGGACATCGTCGCCTTCGATCTCGGTATCTCGTCACTCCAGCTCGATGACCCGGCACGCGGCTTCAGCTTCCGCTTCGACGGACCGCTCGACATGCGCATGGACCCGACATCGGGGGTCACCGCTGCGCACCTCGTCAACTCCCTGACGGCGGACCAGCTGATGACCATGATCCGCGACTACGGCGACGAGCGATTCGCACGAGCGATCGCCAGCCGGATCGTCAGAACGCGGGAACGCACGCCGATCACCACCACCACGCAGCTTCGTGAGCTCGTCGAGCAGGTGGTGCCGCGGCGGTTCTGGCCAAAGCGGATCCACCCGGCGACGCGCACATTCCAGGCGCTTCGCATCGCGGTGAATCACGAGCTCGAAAGCCTCGAACGAGGCCTGCAGGCAGCAATCAGCATCCTCCGGCCCGGTGGGCGTCTTGGGGTCATCTCCTTCCACTCTCTCGAGGACACCCTTGTAAAGAACGCACTCCACGTCGCAGCTCAGAATTGTGTCTGTCCACCCCAACAGCCCCACTGCACCTGCGTCCACCGGGCCACACTCTTTCTCCTCACCCGCAAGGTGATCCGGCCTGATCCGGCCGAACTGGCGACCAACCCGAGATCACGCTCGGCACGCCTGCGAGTTGCGGAGAAGCTCGCCACCCAGGGGTGACGGGCGCCTCGTCCTTCTCAACGTCTCACTTCGCGCCCAAGGGGGGAGCCGCGCCTGGCGCGGCTCCGCCCGCCACCCTTCGTTCGCCGGCCGGCACCGTCGGTGCCCCTCCATCGTCCCTCTCAACGTTTGCATCACTGGAGATCAGGGCAGTGCCCAACTTGCGTTTCGCACACGGTGTCGACCGCGCGTCGACCCAAACATCCGCCGGCGTCGACGACGTCCCCTTCGAGCCACTGGTTCGACGTCTGCGCATCCGCCGTGGCGGACCGCGTACACCGTTGCCGTTGCTGCCGGTGATCGCGATCGCCGCCGGCATCGGCATCGCGTACGTCAACCAGACCGCGCACGTCACCACCGCCACGTATCAGGCGACGCGACTCGAGGGCCGGCAGGAGCAGCTCATCGCGCAGAACCAGCAGCTCACCGCTGAGCTCGCGCGTCTCGAGTTGTCGGAGCGGATCATCTCCGCGGCGCAGACCATGGGCATGCGTCCGGCCGCCAAATGGGCGTTCGTCGCCGCGGCGCCGCACAACGTCATCGCCTCGCCGTCCGAAGATCAATTGACGAGCACTGACACCGGCGACACGTTGCAGCAACTGGTCGGGGCGCTCGACGGCGCCTTCGGTGGCGCCGGTCGATGAATCCGCGTCGCCGTACGCCAGGCTCGGCGCGCACGGCTCACGCGCATGCATTCGCTCCCGAGCACGACCTCCGCCGCCGCGGGCTCTGGCTCGTGCTGATCTTCCTCGCGATGGCGACGGCGGTGTTCGGCCGCCTGGTGCAGATCCAGGTGATCCAGGGCAAGACGCTCGCGGCAGAAGCGGCCGCGTCGCACACGACGTCGATCACGCTGCACGCAACGCGCGGCGTGATCCTCGACCGTGAGGGACGCGTCCTGGTGAGCAATGTGCAGGTCTTCGATGTGTTCGCGGATCCCGCGTTGATCGCCACGACGGATCGCCAGCAGGTCGCCGGCATGCTCGCGCCGATTCTGCAAGTGAGCTCGACGCAGGTCCTCAAGGCGCTGAATCAGCCCAATCAGTTCGACTACCTCGCCAAGGGCGTGTCCCAGGACGTGGATGACAAGCTCCAGGCACTCGGGTTGAGCGGCATCGGCACCATCCCGTCCGAGGAGAGCATCTACAACTCGTCGCCCGTCCCCGGCATCTCGTTCGCCTCGAACCTGCTCGGTTTCGTCAACGCCAACGGCGTGGGCCAGTACGGGGTGGAGGGGTACTACAACAGCATCCTCTCCGGGGTGAACGGGCACGAGTCCACGCTCACCGATGTCAACGGCAACGCCATCGTGCTCGGCCAGCAGAAGATGGTTCCTGCCAGGAATGGCGATAATCTGGAGCTCGGGCTCGACTCCCAGATCCAGTACGGTGCCGAGCTGGCGCTTGCCAACGGCGTCAACTCCTCGCACTCGGTGTCCGGGACATTGATGATCATGGATACCAAGACCGGCGCCATCGACGCGTGGGCGCAGTATCCGTCGTACAACGCCAACGACTACACAAGCGCGGATATCGCCGACTTCCGCGATCTCGCCGTGACCCAGCCCTATGAGCCCGGGTCGATCATGAAGGTGATCACGTTCGCGGGTGGCCTCAACAACAACGCGTTCACCCCGCAGACCGTCATCGATGAGAAACAGCAACGCATCGACGGCTTCCTCATCCACGACTGGGATCGGAAGTCACACGGCGACGTGACGATGCAGTGGGTGCTCGACAACTCGCTCAACAACGGCGCCATCGACGCGATGAAGATGGAGGGCGAGAGCGCCTTCTACAACAACCTGCTGGCATTCGGGATCGGGGCGCCAACCGGGTGTCGACCTCGCCGGCGAGGTGAATGATCCGCTCGCGCCGGAGTCGAACTGGAACCTGCTCAAGTACGCCGAGGCCTCGTTCGGTCAAGGCCTTGTCACGACACCGGTGGAGATGCTCGCCGCGGTGAACGCCGTGGCGAACGGAGGTGTCTGGGTGCAGCCGCACGCGGTCGACGCGATCATCAACCCCAACACCGGCAAGACCACGCAGGTCGTGCCGGCGACCCGCCGCGTCATGTCGGCCACCGCTGCGGCTACCCTCGCGAAGATGATGGTGGGCGTGGTGAACGATCCCGGCGCGGAAGGGAAGCGGGCCAAGATCCCCGGGTACAGCATGGAGATCGCGGGGAAGACGGGCACCGCCCAGGTGGCGCTGCCCAACGGTGGAGGCTACGGCCCGAACGTTGTGGCGTCATTCGTCGGCTTCATGCCGTCCACGGACCCGCAGTTCACGATGATGGTCATCCTGAACAACCCGCAGGTCGTGGCCGAGAACCGCTTCGGTTCGATCCTGGCCGCGCCGATCTGGAAGCAGGTGGCCGAGATGATGATCGACGACTGGCGCATCGAGCCGTGAGAGAGACGATCGTCGTCGGCGTGCTCGCGTTTGTCGCCGGTGTCGTCCTCTATCCGGCGTTCATCGGCCTGCTCGTCCGTCTCGGCGCTCGTCAGCACGTCGCCTCGTACAGCCCGGCGAGCCACCGCGCCAAGGAGGGAACGCCCACGCTGGGCGGAGCGCTCTTCTGTCTCGTCGTGATCATCGCCTGGCTCGCGGTGGATCGTTCGCGTGCGGGCTTCGTCGTCGTGTTTGCGCTGCTCGCCGGCGCGATCGCGGGCGGCCTCGACGACATCGTGAACATCAGCGACGTCAAGCGTCTCGGGTTGACGGTGTGGCAGAAGCTGAGCCTGCAGGGCGTCACGGGAGTGCTCGTCGGGATCGGCCTCAGCATTGCCGGCTTCACCCATCAGTTCTTTCCCGGGCTCGGCGCACCGAACCTCGGCTGGGGCATCGCGGTTGTGGCGGCAATCGCCGTGGTGGCGACGAGCAACGCCGTGAATCTGACGGACGGCGTGGACGGTCTCGCCGCGTCGTGCACCGGGCTCGTGCTCATCGGCATCGCGATCATCGCGGTCACGCGCAACGACCTCTCGGTCGCGGTCCTCGCCGTTGCGCTGGCGGGCGCCGTCGGCGCGTTCCTGCTCTTCAACTGGTTTCCCGCGCGCGTCTTCATGGGAGACGCCGGGTCACTCGCGCTCGGCTGCGCGATCGTGGCGCTCACCGCGGAGTTGCATCTCATCTGGTTCCTCCCGGTGCTCGGCATCGTCTTCGTGGTCGAGGCGGCGAGCGTTGTCATCAACGTCACCGCCATCAAACGGTTCGGGACACGCGTGTTCCGCGCGAGCCCGATCCACCATCACTTCGAGGAGATCGGGCTCCGCGAACGGCGGCTCGTCGCCGCATTCGCCGCGGCGGCCGCCGTCGGTGCGGCCATCACCGTCCTCTTCGCGCACGTGGCCGGACCGGTCTCGTGAGCGAGAAGCCGGTGGTGGTGATTGGAGCGGGCCGCAGTGGCCTTGCGTGCGCATCGACCCTCGCCCGTGAGGGACACCACGTCGTGCTGGTGGATCGCGCCGACACGCTGGCCATTCGGGAACGCACGGCGATCCTGCCCGCGAAGATTGACGTGCGTCTCGGCGGCTACCCCGATGACATCGCCGCTGACGCGCTCATGGTCTGCCCGAGCCCGGGCGTCCCCTGGAACTCGCCCGAGCTCGAGATCGCGCGTGCGCACGGCGTCCCGGTGCGCAGCGAGATGGATCTCGTCTTCGAGCGCTGCCGCGCACGGATCTGCGGCATCACGGGAACCAACGGCAAGACAACCACCACGGCGCTGGTCGCCGCCATCCTCGAGCGTGCCGGGGAGCGGGTGCACCTCGGCGGGAATATCGGCGTCACGATGCTCGACCGTCTCGACCGAGTCGGCGACAGCGACTGGGTGGTCCTCGAGCTGTCCTCCTTCCAGATCGAGTCGGTGCCGGAGCCGCGCTGCGCGATCGCGTGTGTCCTCAACGTGACCCCGGATCATCTCGACCGCCACGGTGATTTCGCCACCTACGCGGAGACCAAGCGGCGCCTCATCCGCTTCGCGCTCGACGACGCGGTCATCGGCTTCGACGACCCCATCACCCGCGCGATGGCGACCGTCGCCACCTGTCGCGTGCACGAGTTCGGCCTCGACGCGGGGATCACCGACGGGGCGACCCGGAGCGGTGACGACGTGGTCATCGCCGAAGCGGGACTGCGCACACCGGTGCTGCCTGTGGCCGACATCCCGCTGTTCGGGGTGCACAACCTGCAGAACGTTCTCGCCGCGGTGGCGATCGCTCGTGCCGCCGGCGTCGAGGTCTCGCCGATCGCCGGAGCCGTGCGCGACTTCCATGCCGTTCCGCATCGCCTCGCAGACGGTTCGCGACGAGGGCGGCGTGCTGTGGGTGAACGACAGCAAGGCGACCAACGTCGAATCGGCAATTGCGGCCCTCCGCTCGTTCCCGGACCGGACGATCGTCTGGATCGGCGGTGGCAAGGGCGCGGGAACGTCCATCGAGCCGCTCGCCGACGAGGTCGCCGCCAGGGCGCGCTCTGTCGTGCTCAACGGGGCCAGCGCAGGCGAGCTTGATGATGCACTGGCACAGCGCGGGTTCGAGGCCCGGACAGTTGTGCCCACGCTGGACGACGCCGTGGTCGCGGCTGCTGCGCTCGCGCAACCGGGGGACGTGGTGCTCCTGGCGCCCGGGTACAAGAGCTTCGATCAGTTTCGTGACTTCGAGGACAGAGGCCGCGCCTTTGGCGAGGCCGTCAGCCGGCTCGCCCCGCAACCCGTGAGCAACGGCTGATGGCAACCCAGACCGGGAAGCTCACCGGCGGACTCGCGGGCAAATGGCGCTGGCGCGGCGGATCCCGGGTGTTCGGGGCATTCGCGTCCGCCGATCGTGCCGCTGCTGCGGCCGGTGTCGACGGCTGGCTGATGATCATCGTCGTCGGCCTGGTCGGGTTCGGGCTGGTGATGGTCTACAGCGCCTCGGAAGCGCTGGGATTCCTCTGGTACAACGACCCCAACTACTTCTTCGCCCACCAGCTGATCGGTGCGGCGCTCGGCGGTGCCGGCCTCGTGGTGGCCGCCCGGGTCGATTACCACCAACTCACCAGGCTCGCCCGTCCGGCGATGGCGGTGGTGCTCGTTCTGCTCGTCGTGGTGCTGATCCCCCACGTGGGCGTCCAGCACTTCGGCGCACAACGCTGGTTCCAGTTCGGTCCGGTGTCGGTGCAGCCGTCGGCGATCGCAGTCGGGGTCGCGATCGTCTTCTTCTCGCGCTGGCTCACGGACCGCGAGGGCTCGGTGCGCAGCCTCCGTGGCGTCCGCGACTACGTCATCGTGCTGGCCGCACTGCTGGCGCTGGTGCTTGCGGAGCGCGACTTCGGCAGCTCGATCGTCATCGCCGCGACGGCCTTCATCCTGCTGGCGCTGGCCGGAGCGCGCAAACGCCACCTCCTCCTGATCGTCGTCGGCTTCGGCGCGACCGCCGCGGCGCTGGTTGGGCTGGTGGCATACCGGGCGGACCGCCTCGCGCACTTCCTCAACCCCTGCGCAGCGGCGCTCGGCTCGGGATTCCAGAACTGCCAGGCCCTCTACGCCTTCGGCTCCGGCGGCATCTTCGGGGTCGGGCTCGGCAACTCGGTGCAGAAATACGAGTGGCTGCCCGAGGCCCACACGGACTTCATCTTCGCGATCATCGGGGAGGAGCTCGGGCTGATCGGAACTGTCTCGGTGCTCGCGGCGTTCCTGTTCCTTGCGTGGCGCGGAGTGCGCGCCTCGCTCCGGGCGCCCGACCGATTCGGCGCCCTGCTCGCGGGAGGCATCACGTCGTGGATCTGCATGCAGGCGTTCATCAACGTCATGGCGGTGACGGGCGTCATCCCCACCACGGGCATCCCGCTGCCCTTCATCAGCTACGGTGGCACCTCGCTGGCGACCACCCTCGTGGGCATGGGCATTCTGCTCAACATCTCCGCCCAGGGTCGACGGCAAGGGACGACGAATCGTGCGCACGCTGATCGCCGGGGGGGGAACTGGGGGCCACCTGACCCCGGCACTCGCGGTCGCGCTCGCGCTCCGAAGCAACCGGCCTGAGGACGAGGTGGCCGTGGTCGGCCGCCGGGACGGCGTCGCGGAGCGGCTCGTGGTCGCGGCCGGGCTCCGCCTCGAGACGCTCGACATCAGTGGTGTCGACGTGGGCAGCGCCGGTGGTGTCGCACGGGCGACCACGCAATTGACGCGAGCCACCATCGCCGCCCGGCGGCTGCTCCGGACGATGCGCCCCGACGTCGTGGTGGGTGCGGGTGGCTACGTGTCGGTGCCGGTGGTCGTCGCGGCGCTCGCGCAGCGGATCCCCGTGGTACTCCTCGAGCAGAACGCCGTGCCCGGGCGGGCCACGCGGATGCTGGCCCGGCGCGCCCGCGTCGTTGCCGCCTCATTTGCGGAGACCGCTGCACATCTGCCGCATGCGCGAGTCGTGCACACGGGGAATCCGATTCGTGCCGAGGTGCGAGCTGTGACCACGCGCCCGATCGGCGACCGGCTGCGCGCGATCCTGGTCACCGGCGGGTCGCAGGGTGCGCGGCGGCTGAACCGTGCCGTCGCCGGGTGCATGGTCGAGCTGCTCAGCAACGACCCTGAGCTCACCATCGTCCATCAATGCGGCAGCCTCGATTTCGAGGCCGTGCAGCGAGCCGCCGAAGCGCTCCCGCCCACTCTCGCCGCGCGCTACACCGTGAGCGCGTTCTTCGACGACATGGCGGTGCGGATCGCGTCGAGCGACCTCGTGGTGATGCGCGCGGGCGGGTCGTCAATCGCGGAGTGCTCGGCGCTCGGACGGCCGATGATCGTGGTCCCGTATCCGCATGCCGGTGGCCATCAGCGGCACAACGCAGCGCCGTATGTCGCCGCGGGCGCCGCGATGTTGATCGACGATGAGGAGTGCACACCCGAGCGGCTTGGGTGCGGAGATCAGTGCGCTGGTCGCCGACCCTTCGCGCTGGCGCGCGATGGCTGCATCGAGCGCGGCGCTCGGCCTCCCGGGCGCGACTGACACGGTGGTCCGGCTCATCGTCGAGGCTGCGGGACCCACACGGAGCAAAGCGGCCTGAGCATGCACGTGCACGTTCTCGGGATCTGCGGCTACGCCACATTCGGCGCTGCGAACCTCGCACAGGCGCGCGGCGACCGGGTGACCGGCTCTGATGATCAC
The DNA here is from genome assembly GCA_963833055.1 of Candidatus Dormiibacterota bacterium. Classification (GTDB taxonomy): domain Bacteria; phylum Chloroflexota; class Dormibacteria; order Aeolococcales; family Aeolococcaceae; genus Palsa-851. Next base: position 372,938 of record CAWHWM010000004.1, read on the forward strand.
GCGTATCCGCCGATGAGCGACGCGGTGACTGCCGCGGGCATCGAGTGGGAGAACCAGAGCGATCCGGAGAATCTCGATCGGTGGGGAGTCCCGGACCTGGTGGTGGTGGGCAATCAGACGCGGCCGGCGAACCTGGAGCTCGAAGCGGTGCGGCGGCGCGGCATCCCGTGTCTGAGCGAGATCGAGTTCTACGTGATGCTCGCCGGCGACCGGCCACGCCTCACCGTCTGCGGCACCCACGGCAAGACCACCACATCAGCGTTGCTGGTCCACATCCTCGAGCGCGCGGGCATGGATCCCGGATTCCGCCTGGGTTCGACCTCGCTCGATCTCGGTGGCACCTCGCGGCTCGGCACCGGACCCTTCGTGTTCGAGGGTGACGAGTACACCTCGGCGCCGTGGGATCCGCGTCCGAAATTCCTGCACACGATGCCGAACGGTGCGTGCGTCACACGCCTCGAGCTGGACCATCCCGACGTGTATGCGACTCTCGATGCGTATCGCGAGCCCTTTCTCGAGCTGGCATCGACGATGCCGCGCGATGGAGTGCTCGCGCTCTGTGCCGACGATCCCGAATGCCTCGCGCTTCGCGAAGCCGCCTCCAGTGTTGCCGTCACATATGGCACGAACGCGGGGAGCGACTGGCTGATCCTGGACCCGCGCGAGCAGGACGGCATGCAGCGGTTTCGCGTGCAGCGCGAGGGGCAGGAGCCGCTCGACGTCCAGCTGACGTTTCCGGGGATCCACAACGCGCAGAACGCCTGCGCGGCGCTCATCCTCGCGGAGTTCGCCGGCGTCGACCAGGCGATCGCTGTGGGGGCGTGCGCGGACTTCCTCGGCCCGGCGCGCCGCTTTCAAATCCTCGGTGAGGTGGGCGGCGTGGCGGTCGTCGACGACTACGCCCACCACCCGACTGAGGTGGCGGCCGCGATCGATGCCGCGCGCCAGCGCTACCCGGACCGCCGGCTGATCGCCATTCACACGCCCCACACGTACTCCCGCGTCAGCCGGCTCCTCGAGGACTACCGGCGCAGCTTCGTCGGCGCCGACATCGTGATCATCGGACCGATCGAGGAGGCGCGCGAGCGCGGCATGCCCAGGACCGTGTCGAGTCAGGACGTCGCCGATCGCGCAGGACCTGAGCACGCGGTGCATGTGGTGGACTCCAGCGACGACGCCATCGACCTGGTGATGCGCATCACACGCCCGGGTGACGTGCTCCTGGTGCTCTCCCTCGGCGGATTCGACAAGCTGGCGCCGCGCCTCCGCGATGCCCTGGAGGCACAGGGTGTCCGCCGGTGACTGGCTCGACAGCTTTCCCGGCGTGCTTCGTGATGAGCCGCTTGCGCGTCATAGCCAGTTCGGCGTCGGCGGACCTGCGCGCTGGTTCATCACCACTCGCGATGTCATCGTCCTCGGTGAGCTGCTGCGCCGGTGTGATGAGTCGGGTGTCGCCGTGACCATGCTCGGCGCCGGCAGCAACACGCTCATCAGCGATGCGGGGATCGATGGATTGGTGATCCGCCACAACGATCGCCGGCTCCGAGTGGTCGATGCGAACACCATCGAGCTGGGCGCGGGCTGCATGATGCCGCGCGTGGCACTGGACTGCGCGACACGCGGGCTCGCAGGTGTCGAGTTCGGCATCGGCGTGCCGGGCACCTGCGGTGCGAGTGTGTACGGCAATGCCGGCGCGTTCGGGTCCGAGATGGCGGACGTGCTCGTCGACTGCACGTCGCTGGATCGGACGGGCAGTGCGATAACGCTTGATGCAGATGCGTGCGACTTCCACTACCGGTACTCGCGCTTCAAGGATGATCTGCGCGGCAACGTCATCGTGAGTGCGCGGCTCCACGTGCATGCCGATGAGCCGTCGGCGGTTCGCGAACGCACCGACGCGATACAGGCCGAGCGCAAGGCATCGCAGCCATACGGCATCCGCAGCCTCGGCAGCGTCTTCAAGAACCCGCCGGACGACAAAGCGGGGCGCCTCATCGAGGCGGCGGGGCTCAAGGGACGCCGCTCAGGCGGCGCGCAGATCTCCCCGAAGCATGCCAACTTCATCGTCAACGTCGACCACGCGACTGCGGCGGACGTCCTCGCACTGGTCCACACCGCGCACGATTCGGTGGAGGCGCAGTTCGGAGTCGACCTCGAGCAGGAGATCATCTTTCTCGGCACGACGCCACCCGGTCAGCATCGTGGCTGAGCAGCTCAGAGTGCCGGTGTTCTTCGTCCTCGGCACGACACCACCCGGTGAGCATCGTGGCTGAGCAGCTCAGAGTGCCGGTGTTCTTCGTCCTCGGCACTACACCACCCGGTGAGCATCGTGGCTGAGCAGCTCAGGATCGGCGTGTTCTTCGGGAGCCGCTCGGTGGAGCACGAGGTATCGGTCATCACCGCGCAGCAGGCAATAGCGGCGATGCCTGCGGACCGTTTCGTCCCGGTTCCCGTGTACATCGCGAAGTCAGGCGCCTGGTACACCGGCGACCAGCTGCTGCAACTCGAGCGCTTCAAGGACATCGACCGGCTCATCGCCGCATCGACACGCGTGACGATGCGCCCGGATCCGACCGGCGGGGGAGAGCTGACCGAGGTTGATGCGCGGCGCGGTCTTGCTCGGCGGTTCCGCTCGCTCCGTCGCGCGCTTTGACGTCGCGATGCCGCTGGTGCACGGCTCCAACGGCGAGGACGGCACGCTGCAGGGTCTCTTCGAGCTGGCCGCGCTGCCGTACTGCGGATGCGACGTCGCGTCTGCCGCGCTGAGCATGGACAAGCGGCTGTCGCGCACCACACTTCGCGGCGCCGGAATCCCCGTGCTCGACGACGTGATGATGTCGCGCTCCCGCTGGCTTGCCAACCCGGACGCAGTCTGCAGCGAGCTCGCGGATGTTCCGGGTTTCCCGATGTACGTGAAGCCGCGCCGTCTGGGTTCGAGCATCGGTGTTGCGCGCGTCGAGACTCCCGAGCAGCTGCGCGATGCGCTCGACGTCGCGTTCCGCTACGACACGTCGATCCTGGCGGAGCCCGCGCAGGACAGCAGTATCGAGGTGAACTGCTCCGTGCTCGGATGGGGTGACGACGTCCAGGCCTCGGTGTGCGAGCAACCCGTGAGCACCGGCACCCTCAGCTATGCGGATAAATATCTCAGTGGTGCAAAGACGAAAGGCGGCGCGAAGGCACCGGCCGGCGGGATGAAGAGCTCGCAACGGCTCATCCCGGCGCCGATTTCAGAGTCGTTGACGTCGCGCATCCAGGAAACGGCCATGGCGGCGTTTCGCGCCATCGGGGCGGCGGGCGTCACGCGCGTGGATTTCCTGGTCTCGCCGGAGAGCGACTCGTTTGTCGTCAATGAGCTCAACACCCTGCCCGGATCGCTCTCGTTCTATCTCTGGGAGGCGTCCGGGCTGCGCTTCGAAGCGCTGCTCACGAAACTCGTTGACATGGCGATGGCGCGGCACCGCGAGCAACAGGCAACCACGTCGTCGATCGACACCTGGTTGCTCACCGGTCGGCCGGGCTGAACGGCGACTTGAGTGGGGATCGAGCGTCTGTGGCCGGGGCGACGGGCGAGATCCCGCGCGCTGCTTTCGAGGAGCGCGGTGACGGACGCCCGTTGCTGCTGCTCCACGGCTGGGGTGTGTCGTCCGAACTGTTCACGCCGATTCTCGACGCGCTGCAAGCGGGACGCCGGCTGATCGTCCCCGACCTCCCGGGCTTCGGCGCAACCCCGGAGCCGCCCACGCCGTGGTCGGTCCACGAGTACGCGGCGTGGTGCATCGCGCTGTTGGATCGGCTCGGTATCGATAGATGTGACCTGATCGGCCACTCGAACGGCGGCCGCATCGGCATCGTGATTGCAGCAACGTATCCCGGCCGCATCGAGCGGATGGTGCTCGCGGGGAGCGCCGGCATCCGGCCTCGCCAGACGCTGCGCGGCTTTGCGCGCGTTCGCTCCTACAAGGCGCTGCGCATGATCGAGCGGTCCGGGGCCTTGCCCGCAGGCGTGCGTGACGCTGCGCGGCGCCGCGCCGACCTTCGCGGCTCGGCCGACTACCGCGCGGTCTCCGGAGTCATGCGGGGCACGCTCGTCCGCATCGTCAACGAGGATCTGCGCGCGATGCTGCCGAATCTCCACCTTCCCGTTCTGCTCATCTGGGGCGACCAGGACACGGAGACGCCAATCGCTGACGGCCAGTTGATGGAGCGCCTGATTCCCGATGCGGGGCTGGTCGTTTTCGAAGGGGCCGGCCACTACGCGTATCTGGAACAGGCAGCCCGCTTTTGCAGGATCGTCGAGGTGTTCCTGCGCGACGATCCCGCGGAGAAGACGCAGTGACCCCGCGCCGTTGTGCCGGAGCATCACCGCCTGTGACCCTGCTCCGCGCCGTGCCGGAGCACCTGCGGTGACCACGCGCCGCGCTCTCGCAACGCCCACCTCAACCCCGCGCCGCGCAGTCCCGGGACCAACCGCGATGAGCCCCTGGGTCGGCCCGCTCGTCGCCGTCGCCGCCATCGTCTGGCTGGTCCTCGTCTTCCGGATCGTGCTCGTCGCCGCGCGCATGTTCCAGATCGAGGAGTACGAGTCGGTCCGATTCCTGCGCTGGGGCCTCACCCGCGAGTGGCTCGCGCACCGCGCGGTATGGCTGGGCCTCCTGGTGGGAGCCGTCGCCCTCAGCGTCGCGGCGATACTGCCCGCCGCCCGACCCGTCAGCATCGCGATCGCCTGGCTGGTGTCGGCCGCCGCGGCGCAGTTCACCTGGCGATGGACGTCCCCAAAGCGACCGCTCGTGATGACTGCGCGCATGCGCCGCCTGCTCGTCGCCGGTGGATTCCTCGCCGTCATCCTCGCCGCTGGGCTCGCCCTTGGCATCGTCGCCCTGCATCCGATCGTGTCGACGATCCTCGTGCTCGTCGCCGCCGGACTGGTCACCGGCCTGAGCGAGATCCTGCTGGTTGCTGCCAATGTCGTCACAAAGCCCGCCGAGGCCCGGATCCGGCGTCACTACCTCGGGCTGGCGGAGCAGCGGCTGAAGGCGGTCGATCCGGTGGTCGTCGCGGTGGTCGGAAGCTTTGGCAAGACGAGCACCAAGCACATCCTCGCGCAACTCCTGCAGCCGAACGTCAACACGCTCCCGACACGCAAGAGCTTCAACACGCTCATGGGCGTGACCCGCGTGATCAACGAGGATCTCACGCCCGACAACAGGGTGTTCGTCGTCGAGATGGACGCGTACGCTCAGGGCGAGATCGCTGCGATGAGCAAGCTCGTGCATCCGAGCGTCGCGATCATCACCGCAATCGGCCCGCAGCATATGGAGCGCTTCGGGACGATCAGCCATATCGCGGATGCGATGTATGAGGTTGTCACCGCGCTCCCAACCGATGGCACGCTCATCCTGTACACGGGCGACGACTCGGGAACAGCGCTCGCCCAACGAGCCGATAACGAGCACCGCCACGTCATCCGCTACGCGCTGGCGACTGACGGCGAGACGGTGAACGCGGACATCGTCGCGTCGTCGATCCACATCACCGCGCAGGGGTCGACGTTTCGCTGGCGGTGGGAGGCGCAGGGCCTCGATCGCGAGGTCAGCATTCCGCTCCTCGGGCGGCACCAGGTGGCCAACGTCAGCGCTGCGCTGGCGGCGGTGCTCACGCTCGGCTATTCGATCGACGATGCCATCAGTGCCGCAGCATCGCTCGAGCAGGTGGAGCACCGCCTCGAGGTGATGAGGAGCGCAGGTCCCCTCACGGTGATCGACGATTCGTACAACGCCAACCCCGTGGGCGTTCACAACGGTCTCGAAGTGCTAGCGGCCATGGGCGGCGCGCACAAGTTCCTGATCACGCCTGGACTGGTGGAGCTCGGCAGTGTCGAGGATGCGGAGAACCGGCGGTATGGTGAGCACGCGGCGAAGGTCTGCGATCACGTCATCGTCATGTCGGCGAAGACCAGCGCGGCACTGTGTGCGGGCCTTCGTGAGGGTGGGCATGAGTGACGACCGCATCCACGTTGTGGACACTCTCGGCGAGGCGACCGCGCTACTCCAGACCCTCTCGGTTCCTGGCGACGTGGTGCTCTTCGCCAACGATCTCCCGGACACCTACCTCCCTGTGGCGCACGCCGCGCGCTCGTAGTCGGTCACGGCGGCGTTCCCTGGGAGATAATCGGGCCGGCCCCGTGCGGCCTCCACGTCTCAGCACACGTCCCAGCCTGCGTATATGCAACGTCTTCACCGCACCGAGCACATCTTGTGAGCCCCGAGCTCGACGAGCAAGCACGCCACGTCGCACTCGTGCGAGCACAGGCAGCGCTGATCGCCAACTCGTCTCGGGCCGTGCGACGTCTGGCGGTCACTCCCGGCGCGAAGCTCGCCGCATCGCCGCGCAAACGCCGGCATGGGCATCGGGCGGCGCCGCAGCAACCACCGGCTCCTCGCCGGCACAGCTCCTGGAGACGGCGCGGCATCGCTGCCGCTGCACTGACCGTGCAGGTCGCGCTCCTGATTCTGGCGCTCACACTCCCGGGGTTCCAGGTACGCCAGGTGACCGTGGTCGGCACCCATCTGATCACGACGGACGCCGTGGTCGCCGCCGCCCGCGTTCCCGAGCAGAGCATCTTCACCATCAACGGAGCCGCGATCCAGAGTCGCGTTCAGGCGCTTCCCTGGGTTGAGAGCGCGCTGGTGACCACCGAGCTGCCGGCCACGGTTGAGATCTCGGTGGTCGAGCGGGCGCCGATGCTTCGGGTCCGTCGCGACGGCACCGATACGCTGGTGGCCTCCGACGGCGCCACGCTTCCCGGGGTCGACGCGACGGCGGCAGCGCGGAGCGGCATTCCCGTCCTCATCGATGATCGGGCAGGATCGCCACAGCCACTTGACCCGGTCCTCGTGCAGTTGTTCAGCTCGATCGCCCAGCGCTTCCCGAGCGTGTTCGGGTGTTCTGTCGCCGCGTTCCTCTGGGGAGCGGATGACGTCGTGAGCATCTGGACGAGCACGGGGTGGCGCGCCATCCTCGGCGATCTCGATAGCGATGCGGCGCTGCAGGCGCTGCCGTCGCAGATCGAGACGCTCGCGGCGCTGAAAGGCCAGTTGAGCTTCGTGAAGCCGACGTTCGGCTATATCGACGTCGAGGCACCCGCCGCCCCGGTGAGCGGTGGCACCCCCGGACTTCCAGCTGAGGTGTCCGCGGCGTTGCTGCCGGTGGCGCCGTCGGTGCAGCCGCCGTCGGCGCAGTCCGCGGTGGCTCCGCCCACGGCCCCGCCGACTCCGCGCCCGACGCCCACTCCGTCGCCTTCGCCGAGTGCTACTCCGACGCCGACCATCACGCTGATCACGCCTCCGGCGAGCTACACCCAGCCCGTCGCCCTGACGGGTTCTCGGGGCTGCGGCTTTTGCGCGAGAGGGGAGCACTGGGGTTGACCTGTGGCTCCGTTGGCCGGGGGGCGCGTGTCGACTAGTTAGACGTTCCAACCGGTGTCCGTCGGGTTACACATGTTTGTGTTATATACTACAAATATGTGTAATGCCGAGGCGGCTGATGCGAGCCCACTCGAGGTGCTTCTGGGAGCCATCCAGCGCTTCGTCTCCACGCCGGGTCTGGAGACCACCCCGACCCAGCTGGGCGAGCATCTGATCCGGCTTCGCCATGGCATCGACCTCCTCGAGCTCGACTTCGCGGGCTCGGCGGCAAGCTTCGCGGGCACCGATGAGTACGAGAACCAGGGCTCGGTGTCTGCGTATGACTGGATCCGGCACAACTGCCATATGTCCGGGCAGGCTGTGTCTCGATCCCTCACCGCGGGTGAGCAGTTCGGGCGGCTGCTCGGCAGTGCCGCTGCGCTGGATGCGGGGGAGATCGGCTTCGCCCACTTCTCGCTCCTGGCCGGGGTGGCCAAGGCGGCGCGCACCAAGCTCGCGGCGACGGATCCGTGGGCTGCGATGCGGGTGGATGCCACACGACGCCCGACGCTGCCAACCCCGACGCCGCCGCGGACGCCGACGACGCCGCGCTGCTGCCGAGGCGCCGATGCCGACGCTGCCGCCACCGCCGCCGACGGCTCAGACGCCCCAGGAGCAGACGGCGCCGACCCCGCCATACCGGTCCCGCCGCTCACCTTCGACGAGCGTCCCCTCCTCCAACTCGCTCGGGAGCACTCGGTCAGTCGCTTCGGGCACGAGTGCATCCATGCCCGCCATGCCTACGATGCCGCCGCCGTCCTCGAGGAGCACGTCCACGAGGCCGAGCACAATCGCCTGGAGCTCATCCCCTGCGAGAACGGCTCCATGGCGCTCCGGGGCCTGTTCGATCCCATCGCCGCGGCCACGCTCAAGACCGCCGTCCTGCCCCTGGCCCGGCCCTCCGGTGCGGGTGACACCCGTACCCTGCAGCGCCGCCTCGCCGATGCGCTGGTGGAAGTCGCCGCCCACGCCCTGGATGTCGGGGCAGTTCCCGGCAGCAGCGGGACCAGAGCCCACTTCCAGCTCACCGCCTCGGTGGAGACGGTGATGGCCCTGGACGGTGCTCCCGGTGGCGAGCTCGAGCATGCCGGCGCCGTGCCCGCCGCCACCGTGCAGCGGCTCGCCTGCGATGCCCGGGTACGGCGCATCCTGCTCGGCCCCAAGTCGGCGGTGATCGAGGTGGGACGGGCGCGCCGGCTTCCCAGCGCTGCCACCCGGGATGCGCTCCGGGCTCGTTCCGGTGGCTGCGAGTGGCCGAGGTGTGATCGCCCGGTGGCGTACACCAACGCGCACCACCTGGTGCACTGGGCGCAGGGCGGCGCGACCGACATCGACAACCTGGTCCTGCTCTGCTACCGCCACCACTGGTTGATCCATGAGGGCGGCTGGCAGCTGGCCAAGGTCGAGGGTGACCGCATGCTGACCATCGCCCCCACCCCGACCTTTCGCACCTGGACCCGCGCGCCCGCTTTCGTCCCCAGGCTGTAGCGGGGCGGAACACTCAGATCCAGCCGCGACGACCCCGAATGAGGCGGATCGCCCACGTGGCGGACGCCGTCGGCGGTTTCGGCCGGAAAGAACTCGAAGGAGAACACCGGCTCACGGCGCCCCTCGAGAACGGTGTCGAGGCGCCTGGTGAGCACCATGCTACGGTCCGCGAAATGCTTGCGGCGTATGCGTCGGCAGTCGGCGGCGACGATCCGTTGGCCAACCTCACGGTCGGCGAACTGCCGGCACCCGTGCCACGGCCCGGTTGGGCGGTGGTGAGGGTGCACGCCGCGTCGCTCAACCACCACGACATCTGGACCTTGCGGGGCGTGTCGTCGTCGCCGGTGACGCCGCCGCAGATCCTCGGGTGCGACGGGGCGGGGGAGGTCGTGGAGTACGGCGGCGAGCCGCCCACCGGTGCGCCGGTGATCGGCACGCGAGTGGTCGTCTATCCGGTCGTCACCTGCGGCCATTGCGCGGCGTGCCTTGCCGACGAGCCACTCGGCTGCCGCTCGTTCCACATGCTCAGCGAGTCGCCGCTCGCCGGCTCACTCGCGGAGTACCTCGAGATTCCCGCCACCAACCTGATCCCGCTGCCGGACCGGGTCAGCTACGCAGACGCTGCGTGCCTCCCGACGGCATATCTAACGGCGTACAGAGCGCTGTTTGTCCGAGCGGCGCTGCGGCCGGGGATGAGCGTCCTCGTGCAGGGGGCAAGTGGTGGCGTGGCAACGGCGACCATCCTGCTCGCCCGCCTGGCAGGAATCACCGTCTACGCCACCTCTCGCGACGAAGCAAAGAGGGCGCTCGCGGTCGACCTCGGCGCCGAGGCCGCGTTCCCGGTGGCGCGTGAGACCGCGCGCGCCATCGTCGGTGCAACGGGTGGCGTGGGTGTCGACGCCGTGATCGACACGGTCGGCGAGCCCACCTGGGATCTGAGTCTTCGTGCGGTGCGCCCCGGTGGCGTTGTCGTGGTCCCGGGAGCGACGGGGGGCGCGAACCCGCCGGCACAGCTCAACCGGATCTTCTTCCGCAGCATCACCATCGCCGGAACCACGATGGGAACACGTGGCGAGCTGCGCCATCTCGTCGACCTCATGGCGACCGGAGCGCTCCGGCCGCTCATCGGCTCCACGCATCCGCTGAGCGACGCCACGGCGGCGTTTGCGCAGATGGTGAGCGGCGACCTGCGCGGGAAGATCGTCCTCGAGGCGTGAGCCAGGGGATTGCGGCAACGGGCCTCCGTGGCACCGGCTCTTCGTGCCTCCGGTCTTCGTGCTCATTCACAGCTCGAGCGTCGGGCCGTCCACGTGGGAGCCCGTTGCCGGTGCGTTGCGAGCTCGGGGGCACGTGGTCGAAGTTCCGTCCATGCTCGGTTTTGTGGAGGACGGGCCGCCGTACGCGGACTCCTACCTCCGCCGTGCGAGCGCAGCGCTGGAGTCGCTGCCGCCTGGCGCGCCGATCGTCCTCGTCGGTCACAGCAACGCGGGGCTCTTTCTCCCGGCCATCGCAGAGCCCCTCGCTCCGCGTGGCGTGTCCTTCATATTCGCTGACGCGTCGATCCCGCCCATCGACGGCGCGGATAGGGAAAGACCCCGCAGACACCACCACGGAGCCCGCAGACACCGCCGACCCAGCGGACGCCACTAACGCACCACTCGTCCCCGAGGCGTTCCTGGATCAGCTTCGGGCCATGGCGGTCGACGGGATCCTGCCGCGCTGGGGCAACTGGTGGCCGGACGACATCACCGCGACCCTCTACCCAGACACCGCGACCCGCGAGCGGGTCGCGGCCGAGGAGCCCGAGCTCCCTATCGCCTTCTACGAGGAATCAGTGATCGTCCCGGCCGGATGGTCGCGACGTCCGTGCGCCTATCTCCGGTTCAGCGACGCCTACGAGGCGGAAGCCGAGAAGGCCAGACGCCTTCACTGGCCAACGCTCCATGTCGCCGGCGAGCATCTGCACATGCTCGTCGACCCAACCGGCGTCGCCAACGGAATCTGCGACCTCGCCGAAAAGCTCAATCCGGGAATTGCCCCCCAGGAAGTCGTAGACGCCACAGACAAGCGGTGTTACGGTTGCGCAGCTTCAGCGGTCCACACTGACCGCGGCGCACAGGGCCTCGTCCAGAAGGTGCAGTGGCGAGGCCCTGTCCGTGTCTCCAGGGTTGCGGAGACCAGGCAAATCCGACGGTCTCGGGATTAGAGCCGCGAATGGCCCCGAGCGGCCGTCCGACCTCTCGAGGACAACCAACATGTTGTGGCATACTGGGGGCGCGAACCCAGCATCTTGCGGTTTTGCGCCTGAAAACCCTTGAATGGCGCAGCCGCGACGGCTACACTCGGAGACCGATACAGTGACCCGTCCTCGCCGCGTCTTCGCACTCGATCTCGGAACTACCAAAGTCTGCTGCGCGGTAGCAGACCTTGAGACCACCGGTCTCCGAGTCTTGGGCGTCGGTCTGGTGGCTTCCCGGGGCGTTCGCAAGGGCGCGGTGGTCGAGATCGACCGGGCAGCCGAGGCGGTGGCGGAAGCGGTCGACATGGCTGAGCAGATGTCCGGGGTGCCGATCAACTCCGCGGTGGTCGGGATCGCCGGCGGCCACATCACCTCGCAGAACAGCCGTGGCGTGGTGGCGGTCGAGGCGGGGCATCGCGAGGTTCGCGACCAGGACGTGCATCGAGCCATCGACGCGGCTCGCGCGGTGAGCGTTCCGTCGGAGCGCCGCATCGTGCACGTGCTGCCGCAGCAGTTCACGATCGACGGTCAGGAAGGCGTGCGCGACGCCATCGGCATGGCGGGCAACAGGCTCGAAGTGGATGCGCACATCATCACCGGCGCCAACACTGCGATCCAGAATGTGGTCAAGGTTGTCCACAAGGCAGGGCTCAACGTGGACGACATGGTGCTGCAGGTGCTCGCGTCTGCGGAGGCGGTGGTGACCGAGGACGAGATCGAGCGCGGTGTGGTCGTCGTCGATGTCGGCGGCGGGACAAGCGATATCGCAGTGTTCGCGCGCGGCAGCATCGTGCACACGAGCGTGATTCCGGTGGGCGGCAATCACGTCACGGCAGACCTCGCGGTCGGGCTCCGCTGCGACCTCGAGACCGCAGAGACGGTGAAGCGCAACTTCGGCCACTGCCTGCAGCTCACACTGCCCGCCGACGCGGAGGTGACGTTGACCCCGATGGGCTATGACGAGCCGGTCGGTGTGCCGCAACGGTATCTCGCTGAAATCATCGGACCGCGCGCACGTGAGATGGCGTCCATGATCGCCGCGGAAGTGGAGCGCGCTGGACCGCTCGGCATGTTCCCCGGTGGCATCGTGATCACCGGCGGCGGCGCATTGTTGCGCGGCTTCGCGGAAGTCGTGCAACAACAGACCAACCTTCCTGCGCGCATTGCCGCGCCGCAGGGATTGCAGGGCATGAACGACGAGATTCGCGGCCCGAGCCACGCAACGGTGGTCGGGCTCTTGCGCTGGGGAGCTCGGAGCAACCTCGGCCGCAAACCCTCACGCTCCAACGGCAAGAGCTCGGACGGAACGGCCGCCGGGATCAAACTCTCGAGGTGGTTTCGTGACCTCTTTTGATCATCTGCGCACACACGGACTCGACCAGCCGGGGGATGCCCTGGCCCGCCGGAGATCGTCCTCCACTTCGCCCCCAACCCGTGAATCCACAACCCAACGCGAGGAGACAGGAATGGCAGACCTCGACCGGACACTTGACGGCAACGCCCGCATCCGCGTCGTTGGGGTCGGCGGCGGCGGCAGCAATGCCGTGAACCGCATGATCCGGAGCAACCTCAAGGGCGTTGAGTTCATCGCGATCAACACCGACCACCAGGCACTCAGCTCTTCGTCGGCGCACCTGAAGATCCGCATCGGCGGCAAGCTGACCCGCGGCCTCGGCGCCGGCGGCGACCCCCAGAAGGGCCGTGATGCGGCGGAGGAGTCGCGCGACGAGCTGACCAAGGCGCTGGCAGACAGCGACATGGTCTTCATCACCGCCGGCATGGGCGGCGGCACCGGCACCGGCGCCGCGCCGATCATCGCGGAGATCGCCCGCGAGTCGGGAGCGCTCACGATCGGCGTGGTCACCAAGCCCTTCCGGTTCGAGGGCCTGCGCCGTCAGAAGTCCGCGGAGGAGGGCATCGCCAACCTCCAGGGCCGGGTCGACACCCTCATCACCATCCCGAACGAGCGGCTGATGCAGGTCGTCGACAAGAAGACCCCGATCGGTGATGCGTTCAAGGTCGCCGACGACGTGCTCCGGCAGGGCGTGCAGGGCATCAGCGATCTGATCGTGTTCCCAGGTTTGATCAACCTCGACTTCGCCGACGTCAAGACGATCATGCAGGGACAGGGCCAGGCGCTCATGGGCATCGGCTTCGGGAGCGGCGATACGCGCGCAGCCGACGCGGCCAAGGATGCGGTTGCGAGCCCGCTGCTTGAAACCACGATCGCCGGCGCCAAGGGCATCCTGCTCAACGTGACTGGCGGACCGGATCTCACCCTCTACGAGGTCAACGAGGCGGCGCAGCTGGTGAGCGAGTCGGCCGACGCCGATGCACAGATCATCTTCGGCACCGTCATCGACGAGCACATGAAGGGCGAGGTGAAGATCACCGTCATCGCCACCGGCTTCACGGGTCAGATCGATGTCATCGGGACGCTGAGCTACGAGCCGTCGGCGCGTCCGGTGGTCTCGGATCAGCGGCAGCCCGCGTTCACCGTCGGGGGCAAGCCAACCGGGCCATACAGCGTGGATGACCTGGACATTCCGGCGTTTCTGAGGGACCGTCGGTAGGTTTGGGCCGGGATTGGTTCCGGCGGCCGTCGTGCGGCCGGCCGGAACCGATCCAAGCTCTTAGGGGGCCAGCACGTGAAGTGCCCGTTCTGCGGCGAGACGGATATCAAGGTCGTCAACTCGCGAGACTCCGAGACCGGTGAGGCGATTCGTCGCCGCCGCGAATGCCTTGGCTGTGGCAAGCGTTTCACCACGTACGAGCGCGTCGAGGTGCCGCCGCTCTACGTCGTGAAGAAGGACGGCAGGCGCGAGGAGTTCAACCGCGCCAAGCTCCTGTCGGGGCTCGTCGTGGCGGCGAAGAAGACGCGCCTCGCGCCGGCAAATCTCGAGCAGATGGTTGCCGACATCGAGAACGCGCTGCGGAGCCAGAACCTTTCCGAGGTGCCGAGCCGCGAGGTGGGCGCGATGGTGATGGCGAGATTGCGCGAGATCGACGAGATCGCGTACATTCGATTCGCTTCGGTGTATCGATCCTTCAAGGACGCGCAGGAGATGCGCGCCACCATCGAGGATGTGCTGGCGCATCCTCCTGGCACTCGCCCAGACACTGCCCGCCGGCAGCGTAAGCGCCGCGACACCGAGGGTCGCGAACTGCCCCTCGACCTCGGCAAGTAGGGCGCCGTGGCGCAGGACGAGGTCCCGGTTGCGGACCGGCTCCAGGCAGTTCGTGCTCGGATCGACGCCGCCGCGGCGCGTGTGCACCGCGATCCGCTCGACATCCTGCTGATTGCCGTGACCAAGGGCGTGCGCGCGGAGCGGGTGGACGAGGCGATCGACGCCGGCGTCGAGGATGTGGGCGAGAACCGTGTCCAGGAGGCGTCTGACAAGCAGGGGGAGGTGCGCAACACCGCTCGCTGGCACCTGATCGGGCACCTCCAGACGAACAAGGCAGGTCGCGCGGCCGCGCTGTTCGACTTCGTCCATTCGGTTGACAGCCGGCGCATTGCCGACGCGCTGTCCTCCCACCGTCCGCCCGGGCTCGACCCCATCGGCGTGCTGCTCGAGTTGGAATTGACCGGGCAGGCGAACCGCTTCGGTGTGCGCGAGGCCGACGTCGAAGGTCTGGTGCAGCAGCTGGTGAATGTGCCCTTCCTGCACCTGATGGGACTGATGACGATCGCTCCGTTCTCCGAGGATCCCGAGGGCGCACGTGCGACCTTCACACGGCTGCGGCATATCCGCGATCACATGGAGCATGTGACCGGGTGGGCACTTCCGGAGTTGAGCATGGGCATGAGCAACGACTTCGAAGTCGCAATCGAGGAAGGCTCCACGATGGTGCGGGTCGGCCGGGCCATCTTCGGCGAGCGGAAGGTCTAGGACTCCCCGGTAGTTCCGGTGAGCGGCGGTCTTGGGCTCGCCGGCGTCCGGTGTGCGGAGGTGTCAACGCTCGGCAACTCGGTGAGCGGACGGAAGGTCGAGAGCTCCCCGGTAGTTCGGCAGCGAACGATCTGCCGGTATCCTTGAGGCGATGCCAAGGTATTCAGCCGTCAGCGCACGCGCGGGTTTTCCCGAGGCGGAGCTCGAGATCCTCGAGCTCTGGCAGCGGACGCACGTCTTCGAGCGCAGTCTCGAGATGCGCCGCAACGCACCGCCATACGTGTTCTATGAGGGACCGCCCACCGCCAACGGGCTGCCGGGTCTTCACCACGTGCTCGCGCGCTCATACAAGGATGTCTTCGCGCGCTACAAGCAGATGACCGGCTTTTCCGTGGCGAGAAAGGCCGGATGGGACACGCACGGGCTGCCCGTCGAGCTCGAGGTGGAGCGCGCGCTGAAGATCAGCGGCAAGAAGCAGATCGAGGAATTCGGCATCGCGGAGTTCAACGCGCGCTGCAAGGCGTCGGTGAACGAGTACATCGACCAGTGGCGGGAGATGAGCGAACGCCTTGGCTTCTGGCTCGACTTCGACCATCCCTACCGCACGTATGACGGCACCTACATCGAGTCGGTGTGGTGGAGCCTGAAAGAGCTCTGGGACGACGAGATGCTCTACCAGGGATACAAGGTCACGCCGTATTGTCCGCGCTGCCAGACAACTCTCTCGTCGCACGAGCTGAGTCAGGGATATCGCGAGGACACATCGGACCCGTCGGTCTACGTGAAGTTCCGGATCAACGACTCGGACGGCAAGACGTTCCTGCTCGCATGGACCACGACGCCGTGGACCCTTCCCGGCAACGTCGCGCTCGCGGTGCACTCCGGCAAGCCCTACGTCCGCGTTGCGCAGGGTGACGAGACGTACATCCTTGCGAAGGAACGGCTGTCGATCCTCGAGGGCGATTACGAGGTCCTCGACGAGATGGATGGACGGGACCTCGTCGACCTGACCTATGAGCCGCTCTTCACCGACATGCTCCCGGATGGGCTGGCGTTCGTCGTCCTCGATGCGCCGGAGCTGGTCACGATGGACGAGGGCACCGGGATCGTGCACACCGCCGCCGCATATGGCGTCGCGGACCTCGAGCTCTGCCAGCGAAAGGGGATCGCGATCCGTCACGTCGTCGGTCTCGACGGCCGCTTTCTCGATGGGCAGACGCGCTATCGCGGCCTCTTCGTCAAGGACGCGGACCCGAAGATCATCGAGGACCTGCGCGAGCAGGGAAACCTGTATCGCGCGGAGCGGATCCTGCACACATATCCCTTCTGCTGGCGCTGCGACACACCGCTGCTGTACTACGCGATCACGTCGTGGTTCATCCGCACCACTGCGGTCAAGGACCGCCTCCTTGCGCACAACCGCAGCGTGGCGTGGCAGCCGGCGCATATCCGCGACGGCCGGATGGGCAACTGGCTGGAAAGCCTCATCGACTGGAACCTGTCGAGGAGCCGGTACTGGGGAACGCCGCTGCCGATCTGGATCTGCGACGGCTGCGATGAGAAGTTCTGCGCGGGGAGTGCCGCCGACGTCGGGCTGACGGTGGATGACGATCTGCACCGGCCGTTCATCGACGAGGTCACCCTGCCGTGCACGGCATGTGGCGGTGTGATGCACCGTGTTCCCGAGGTCATCGACGCCTGGTACAACTCGGGCGCGATGCCCTTTGCGCAGAAGCACTATCCCTTCGAGAACAAGGAAGCGTTCGAGCACACGCACCCCGCGGACTTCATCTGCGAGGGAGTGGATCAGACCCGTGGCTGGTTCTTCTCGCTGCTGGCGGAGTCGACGCTGCTGTTCGACCTCCCGGCGTACCGGAACTGCGTCGTGGTCGGCACGCTTCAGGACAAGAATGGCAAGAAGATGTCGAAGTCGCGGCGGAACACCATCGAGCCCGACACCATCTTCGACCAGTTCGGCGCCGACGCGGCTCGCTGGTACTTCTACGCGCAGGGCGTCGAGAACGCGGAGCTGCGGGTCAGCCCGGTGTCGTTCCAGGACGTGGTGCGCCTGTTCATGCTCACGCTCTGGAACGTCTACTCATTCTTCGTGACCTACGCGCTCACCGAGGGCTTCGACCCTGCGTCGGCAGCACCGGCGGTGATCGAGCGGCCTGTTCTTGATCGCTGGTGCCTCGCGCGGCTCGCGGAGACGGTCGAGGGTGTGCGCGAGGCGATGGAGCGCTACGACGCGTCGGACGCCGTGCACGCCGTGGAGGCGTTTGTCGAGGACCTCTCCAAGTGGTACGTGCGCCGCTCGCGACGCCGCTTCTGGAAGAGCGCCGGGACCAGCGACAACTCGGCCGCAGCCTTCGCGACGTTGCAGACGGTCCTGCTCACGCTCTCGGGCCTCGTCGCGCCGTTCATGCCATTCATGGCCGAGCGGATGTATCGCAACCTCAGTGGCTTCAACGGCGATCCACCGTCGCCTGCGGGAGCGCCGGATTCCGTGCACCTGACGGACTACCCGAAGGTCGCCGGCGCATGGCGCGACTCCGAGGTGATCGTGGAGATGAGCAAGCTTCGCCGGCTCGTCGAGGACGGGCTCGCTGCGCGAACCACGGTCGGCGTTCGTGTCCGCCAGCCACTCGCGTCCGCGACGCTCGCCAGCACGCCGCTGGACCCGGAGCTCGAGGCGATCTTCATGGAGGAGCTCAACGTCAAGAGCGTCGCCTATGTGGATCCCGAGGGTGGCCACGCCTCAGTCGTGTTCGACACCGTGATCACCGACGAGCTGCGCCTTGAGTGGCTGGCGCGCGAGATCAGTCGCAAGGTGAACGACCTGCGCAAGCAGGCCGAGCTGCGCGTCGAGGATCGGATCACGCTGCTGGTCGACGCCGACGGCGATGCGGCGCGCGCGGTCAGCGCGCATCGCGCCTGGTTGCAGGGAGAAACGCTTGCGACCACGATCGAGGACCGGCGTGACACCGTGCTCGCGGAGTGGGAAGGCGAGCTGGGAGGCGCACGGTGCTGGCTGGGAGTACGGCGGTAGCCACCGGCCTGCGCGTTTCGAGGCGCCGGATCTACGTGGTCATGCTCGGTACCGCCGCGGCGGTGTTCATCGTCGACCACATCACGAAGTGGCTCGTCGCCACGCATCTCTATCTCGGGCAGCAGATCTGGCCGGGCTCCTTCGTGTCCATCGACCATGTCGACAACAGCGGCGCCGCATTCAGCGTGCTGCCGCAACTGCACTGGCTGTACCTCGCGGTGGCGCTCGTGGTGAGCCTGTACATCGTGTTCTGGGGGTACAAGTACGGCACCACGTGGTACCGGCAGGTGCTGATCGGCATGATCCTCGGCGGCGCGCTGTCGAACGGCATCGACCGCCTGGTCAACGGTTCCGTCGTCGACTTCATCGACTTTCACTTCTGGCCGGTGTTCAACATCGCCGACAGCTGCATCGTCGTTGCGATCATCGCGCTGCTGGTGCTCAGCTTCGTGCCGACATCGCACAAGCCGACCTCGTCTGCATCGTCGGCGCCGTCATGACGGCGGGGGCTGAGGCCGCTGTCGCACCGCGGCTCGACATGTGGCTCGCGGATTCGCGACGGATCACGCGGCACGCGGCGCGAACGCTCATCGACGCGGGGCTCGTCACGGTTGACGGCCGTCCGGGCAGGCCTGGACAGCGCATCCGCGAACGTGCTGACGTCGTGGTGACGCCGCCGGACGAGAAGGTTGCCGCAGCTGCGCGTGAGCGGAACCCAGGCGAGCCGGGGATCGAGTTGCGCATCGTCGATGAGGACGACTGGCTCGCCGTCGTCGACAAGCCGTCCGGCATGGTGGTGCATCCCGCGCCGGGGCATCCCACCGGGACGCTCGCCGACGCGCTCAAGGAACGCGGGACCACCTGGTCGTTGCTCGGCGGTGCGGAACGGGCAGGCATCGTGCACCGCCTCGACCGCGACACGAGCGGCCTGCTGGTCGTGGCCAAAACTGAGGCCGCGCACCGCAATCTTGCCCGGCAGCTCAGCGACCGATCCCTCGGGCGCACGTACTGGGCGCTGGTCCACGGAGGGTTCCGTGAGGACACGGGGACGATCGACGCGCCGATCGCCCGGCATCCGCGCGACCGTCGCCGAATGGCGATCGTCGAGGGAGGTCGTGAGGCGATGACGGACTTCCGCGTGGTGGAGCGGCTTGCAGGGGCCACCGTCCTCGAGCTGTCCCTTCGCACCGGGCGCACGCATCAGATACGGGTGCATCTCGCATCGATCGGCCACCCGATCATCGGCGACTCCGTGTACGGACGGCCGGATCCGTTGCTCCACCGGCCCGCGTTGCATGCGATGCGGCTCCGGTTGCGCCATCCGGCCGACGGGTCGGAGCGGTCGTACGAGTCGCCGGTGCCGGATGAGCTGGTGGCCGCGGCGAGCCGGCTCCGTCCGGCGGCTGTATGAGCGTGGTCGGCAGTGTGTGTGTTGACGCCGTGCGTTCGCGGTGAGATGGCGGTGTGAGCGTGTCCAGCAGTGTGTTTCATAACGGCGCGAGCTTGTCGCGGGATGACGGTGTGAGCGTGCCCTGCGTTGTGTGTTTCTTGACGACGCGAGCCTGTCGTGGGATGACGGTGTGAGCGTGCCCTGCGTTGTGTGCGTGTTGACGGCGCGAGCCTGTCGTGGGATGACGGTGTGAGCGCGCCCGGCAGGTTCATCGTGTTGACGGGGCCGAGTGGCTGTCGGCAAGGACACTGTGCTGCGGGAACTGTTCCAGCTCGATCCGGCGCTCACGTACTGCGTCTCGTACACCACGCGGCCGCCGCGTCCGGGGGAGATCGAGGGTGTGTCGTATTACTTCGTGGACGAGCCGACGTTCCGGTCGATGATCGATCGCGACGAGTTCTTCGAATGGTCGACCGTCTACGGCGAGCTGAAGGGCCGGACGTTCGAGACCGTCAATAAGGCGATCGCCTCAGGCCGGGACACGGTGATCAAGATCGACGTCCAGGGAGCGGAGAAGGTTCGCGCCCGAGTGGGGGCACAGGGGACGTACATCTACCTGCTGCCACCGAGCCTCGAGGCACTGGAACAGCGCCTCGTCGAGCGCGCGACCGAGGATCCCGCCAGCCTTCGGGCTCGCAAGGAGCTGGCCGTCGCGGAGCTGGCCGTCAAGGACACGTACGATCATCAGGTGGTGAACGACGACGCACGGCGCGCGGCGCAGGAGATCGAGACGATCATCCAGGCCGTGCGGGCTGCCGGTGAGGGGGAGAAGGCATGACGCTGGAGCTCGAGGGCCATCGCGTCCTGGTCGGCGTCGGCGGCAGTGTGGCTGCGTTCAAGGCGTGCGAGGTGGTGACCGACCTGCGCCGCGATGGCGCCGAGGTGAGGGTCGCGATGACCGAGGCGGCAACGCGCTTCGTCACCCCGACCTTGCTGCGTGCGCTGAGCGGGCATCGGGTGGCGTCGAGCATGTGGGACGACGATCCCGAAGCCGGACACGGCATGAGCCACCTCGATCTCGCGTCGTGGTGCGAGGTGCAGGTGGTGGTGGCTGCGTCGGCCGACCTCCTCGCGCGGCTCGCGCTCGGGCTCGCCGGCGACCCGGTCACGGCGACGGCGCTCGCCTGTCGCGCTCCGTTGCTCGTGGCGCCGGCGATGGAATCGGCGATGTGGGAGCACCCGGCGACGCAGGGCCATGTGGCAACGCTCACCGCTCGGGGCGGCCGGATCATCGGTCCGGTGCACGGCAGGCTCGCGAGCGGTCACGAGAGCACCGGACGGATGGCCGAGCCCGATGCGATCGTTGCGGTGGTGAGGGAGTTCCTTGTCAGAGGGGCCTGACCCCAGACTTCTCCGGCCTGCGCTTCGTGGTCACCGCGGGAGGCACGCGGGAGCCGATCGACCCGGTGCGCTTCATCGGCAACCGGTCGAGCGGCAAGATGGGCAATGAGCTCGCCGCAGCCGCGATCCGCGAGGGCGCGGAGGTCACATTGATCACTGCCGCACCACCTCCGTCTGCGCAGGCGGGCCTCTCGGTGGTTGCAGTGGAAACAGCTGCCGACATGGACGCCGCCGTGCGCGCCGCGCTCCCCGGAGCGCGCGTGCTGATCATGGCTGCGGCGGTTGCCGACTGGCGCCCTCGCGATGTCGCAGGCCAGAAGCTCAAGAAGGGTGGGGAATCGATGAGCCTCGAGCTCGTGCCCACCATCGACATCCTTCGCGCACTCCGCGATGACGAGGTGGCGCGCGGTGTCTACATGGTCGGTTTCGCGGCCGAGACCGAGCACGTAATCGACAACGCGCGGGCGAAGCTCGATGCGAAGCATCTCGACCTGGTGGTCGTGAATGACGTGTCGCGCGAGGGCATTGGCATGGGGGCGGATGACAATGAGGTGACGGTGCTCGGCCGCGACGGGACGATTGAGACCATTGCACGCGCGCCGAAATCTGTTGTGGCCGAGGCGATTGTGCGGATCATCGCGAGCAGGGTGCGATGACGTTGGGGTTTGCTGTCGGAGCGAATCGTGCGCGGGATTCTCTCAAGGCGTGGCCGTCTCGATGACGTTCGCATTTGCTATCGGAGCGAATCGTGCGCAGGACTTCTTGACGCGTGGCGGTCGCGATGACGTTTGCCTCTGTCGTGCCCGAAACGCGGTCACAGCTGCCGCGTGACGCGTACACGTACTCGATCCCTGACGACCTTGCCGAACTGGTGCTTCCCGGCGTGCGCGTCGAGATTCCGTTCGGCAAGCGATCGATCCTCGGGTACGTGGTGGAGCGAACGGAGGAGTCGGCGTTCGCGGAGGTCCGCGCCATCGACGGCGTCATCGACGAACCGCGGCTCCTTCTCGATCACCACATCGCACTCGCGCGGCAGATCGCGGATCGGTACTGCGCGCCACTTGGCGAGGTGCTCCGGGCGATGCTGCCCAAGGGCGTGCGCACGCGCCCGTCGCGGCGCGCGGGTCCGCGGTCGATGTCACGCGCGGTTGCGGAGGCAGGCGCCGCCGGCCCACCGGAGCCGCCGCCGATCCTCAATGAGGCGCAACGCGCGGCGGTGGCGCCGCTGCTCGAGTCAATCGCGGCCCGCAAGCACCGCCGCGTCCTGCTCCACGGTGTGACCGGGAGCGGGAAGACCGAGGTGTACCTCGCGGGCATCGATGCCGCCCTTGCGAAGGGGCGCGGCGCGATCGTCCTCGTACCCGAGATCGCGTTGACCCCGCAGATGATTCGCCGTTTCACCGTTCGATTTCCCGGGGCGGATTGCGGTGGTGCACTCGGCCCTCACGGACGCAGAGCGTGCGGCGGAGTGGCGGCGCATCCGGAGCGGCGAGCACAGCGTTGTGATCGGCTCTCGCAGCGCCGTGTTCGCACCGGTGGCCGACCTCGGGATCGTTGTCGTCGACGAGGAGGACGCGCCTGCGTACAAGCAGGATCGCGTTCCGCGGTATCACGCCGTGGACGTCGCGTTGATGCTCGGCGCGCTGTGCGACGCGCCAGTCGTCATGGGAAGTGCGACCCCACGCGTCGAGAGTTTCTACCGCGCGCACACCGGTGATCTCGAGCTTGCCACGCTGCCGGAACGGGTGAGCGGCCGTCCGCTCCCACCGATCGAGGTGGTGGATCTGCGCGACGAGTTGCAGGCGGGCAACACCAACGCGCTGTCGCAGACCCTCGATCGTGCGCTGCAGGAATGTCATGCGGATGGCGGCCAGTCGATCCTCTTTCTGAATCGCCGGGGCACCTCGACGGTGGTGCTGTGCCGCACGTGTGGCGAGGCACTGACCTGCACCAACTGCAGCGTGTCGTTGGTGCACCACGTGGATCGCTCGAGCTGCGACTGCCACTACTGCGGGCTGTCGATCCCGCTGCCGAGTGCATGTCCGTCGTGCGGCTCGCGCACGATCCGCGCGCTCGGCATGGGCACGGAGCGGCTCGAACGCGAGGTGCGCGAGCGGTTTCCGGCGCTCCGGCTCATCCGCATGGATCGCGACACCACGCGATCGCGCGACGCGTATTTCGACATCTATGACAAGTTCCGCCGCCACGAGGCGGACTGCCTCATCGGCACGCAGATGGTCGCGAAAGGATGGGATCTCGGCAATGTGCGTCTCGTCGGCATCGTCAACGCCGATACGTCGCTCCACTTTCCTGACTATCGAAGTGGTGAGCTGACGTTCTCGCTGCTCACCCAGGTGGCCGGACGCGCCGGACGTGGCGATGAGCCCGCGCGCGTGGTGCTCCAGACGTACAGCCCGGGTCACTACGCGGTCCGGCACGCCACCACGCATGACTATCTGGGGTTTGCGCGCGATGAGATCCGCGTGCGCAAGGCACTGCGGTTTCCGCCGTACGCACGGCTCTGCGTCTGCACGTTCGTGCACAAGGAAGACCACGAAGCCGAGATCGAGGTTCGCCGGGAGGCCCAGCGAGTGTCTGATACACTCGGAATTGGCGACGGGCTCGATGTCCTCGGTCCGACGCCGGCGTTCCTCCACCGCCTGCGCGGCGAATACCGCTGGCAGTTCACGGTGCGGGGCAACAACATCGAGAGGGCATTTCCTCACCTTCCCAGGGCTCGGGGCTGGAGCATCGACGTCGACCCCGGGGCGTGAACGGAGAACACAGCGTGGCAGTCCTTCCCATCGTTCTGGTCTCGGACCACAACGACGTGCTCACCACCAAGGCAATCCGCGTGCCGCGGGTTGACGATGAGATACGCCGTCTGATGGACGACATGGT
This sequence comes from Candidatus Dormiibacterota bacterium, assembly GCA_963833055.1. Lineage (GTDB taxonomy): Bacteria > Chloroflexota > Dormibacteria > Aeolococcales > Aeolococcaceae > Palsa-851. The sequence goes on from CAWHWM010000004.1 coordinate 396,765, forward strand.
TGAGACCATGTTCGACGCCAACGGCGTCGGCCTTGCCGCGCCGCAGGTGGGCGTGTCGCTGCGCGTCATCGTGCTGCGCGTCGACAACCAGATCTACCAGCTGGCCAATCCCGAGATGGTCCGGACCGACGGCGACCAGACCGGATACGAAGGATGCCTGTCGGTGCCCGGCTGGGTGGGGGAGGTGACCCGGCGGCAGCGCGTCGTCGCCAAGGGGCTCAACCGTCATGGCAAGGAGGTCCGGGTCAAGGGCGACGGGCTGCTGGCGCGGGCCGTGCAGCACGAGCTGGATCACCTGGACGGGATCCTCTTCACGAGCAGGGTGAACGAGGGAACGCTTCGCGAGGTCGAACCTGCAGAGGAGGCTGAGGAGCCCGGCGTCGTCAGCGCCGTGTGAGGCTCGTCTTCTGTGGCACTGCGGCATTCGCGGTGCCGTCGCTCCGAGCGTGCGCTGCTGACCACGAGGTGCTCGCGGTGGTCACTCGGGCCGATCGACTGGGGAACCGGGGGAAGCCGGCGCCGCGTCCCATCGCCGATGCTGCGCATGAGCTCCGCCTGCCCGTCCTGATGCCGCCGAAGATCGGAGCCCCCGAGGTGGTGCGAGGCCTGGTCGACCTCATCCCGGATTGCGTGGTGGTCGCCGCGTACGGGCAGATCCTGCCGATCTCGCTGCTCGACCCGCTGCCGTTCGGCGCGGTCAACGTGCACGCCTCGCTCTTGCCGCGCTGGCGGGGAGCGTCGCCGATCGCCCGGGCGATCCTCGCCGGCGACGCCGAGACCGGCGTCTCGATCATGCGCATGGAGGCGGGGCTGGACACCGGACCGGTTTACGCGACGGTGAGGGTGCCGATCGACGATGACGCCACCACGCCGGCGCTCACGAGCGTGCTCGCGGATCTCGGCGCCGCAGAGCTTGCCGCGGTGCTCAGGGCGCTCGAACATGGAGAGGCAACCGCGACGCCGCAGCCGGAGGATGGCGTGACCTATGCGGCGCGGCTGACCCGCGAGGATGGACAGGTGGACTGGGCAGCCCGCAGTGCGGTCGAGGTCGATCGCATGGTGCGTGCCCTGCAACCGTGGCCGGGAGTGGTGGCGCCGATCGATGGTGTGGAGGTCCAGATCCAGGCAGGCGGACCCGTGAGCCCGAACCTGGGGCTGGCGCCAGGGAGCATTGCCGGCCGCCAGGGCGAATCCGTGGTCATCGCCACTCGCGACGGCGGGTATCGCGTGGACCGGATCACCCCGCCCGGCAAACGCGCCATGGCACCCGCGGCGTGGATGCGCGGCCGGCGTGCCGGCGAGGCGCCTCGCTGATGCCCCCCACACGAAAGCCGGGCGATGATCTCCTGGCGCACAACCGCCGGGCCCGCTACGAGTACAGCATCGTGGAGTCGCTCGAGGCGGGCATCGAGCTCACCGGCACGGAGGTGAAGTCACTCCGCACGGGTCGCATCCAGCTGCGCGACGGCTACGTGCGGGTCGAGAACGGGCAGGCGTGGCTGATGCAGGTGAACATCGCCTCGTATCAGCACGGGAATCGGAACAACCCGGAGCCGGAGCGGCGCCGGCGTCTGTTGCTGCACAAGCGCGAGATCGAGTACCTGGACGGACGGGTGCGGACCCAGGGGCTGACGATCATTCCCCTGCGCCTCTACCTGGTGCGGAATCGGGTGAAGGTGGAGATCGGGCTTGCCCGAGGCAAGAAGCTCTGGGACAAGCGGCAGGACGTGGCCAAGCGTGATGCCGAGCGAGACATGGAGCGCGCGATCAAGCGCTGAGTTGTCGCCGGTTGGCGTTCAGCCTGCCGCCGCGTGGAACTCGGCTTCGGGTGGGACGGCCTGCGATGCCGCACTCGGGCGGTTGGCCTTGATGTCCGGGACGACCTGGGCGGCGAGCCCGTCGATGCGCTGGCGCAGCTCGCGAAGGCCGGTCCCGCGGGTGGCGCTCACCGCCAGTGCCGAGACCCCCGCGACATCGCCGAGGCGGAGCCGGGCGGTGCGCACCTCGGATGCTGTCAGGCGGTCGACCTTGGAGAGCGCAAGGATCATCGGCTGATCGCAGTCCATGGACCGAAGCGTGTCGAGCACGGTCACGAGCTGTTGCTCGGCGTCGGGATGGGATGCATCCACGACAAGGCAGAGCATGTGGGCCTGGCGCACCTCCTCGAGGGTCGCCGCAAAGGCTTCGACCAGCTCGGTCGGCAGCTTCTGGATGAAACCGACGGTGTCGGTGAGGATCACCAGCTTGCCGGAGGGCAGCTCGAGACGTCGCGAGGTGGGGTCGAGCGTCGCGAAGAGCAGATCGTCGGCCAGCACCTTGCTGTGGGTGAGGACGTTGAGCAGGGTGGACTTCCCGGCGTTCGTGTACCCCACCAGGGCGCACGACGCCAGCGGGACGTTGGTGCGTGCCGTGCGTCGCGTCCGCCGCTGCCGCTCGATCACGACGAGGCGCTCGCGCAGGCGCTTGAGCTGCTGGCGGATCAGGCGCCGGTCGACCTCGATCTGCTTCTCACCAGGGCCGCCGCGAAGTCCCACACCACCTCGCTGCCGCTCCAGGTGGGACCACCCGCCGGCGAGGCGCGGCAGCAGATGCTCGAGCTGGGCCATCTCGACCTGCACGCGGCCTTCAGCGGTGATGGCCCGGCGGGCGAAGATCGCGAGGATCACCTCGGTGCGGTCGAGCACCGGCACGCCCCACTCCTCCTGGAGGTTGCGCTGCTGGCGCGGGGTGAGCTGGTCGTTGCAGAGCACCGCCGGGTATTCCAGCTCCGCGAGATGCGAAGCAAAGGCGGCGACGACACCCGATCGGAAGAACGTGGCGGGGTGCGGCTCGCGCAAGGAGATCAGGCTCCGCTCGAGGACCTCGGTGCCGAGCGTGCGAGCCAGCTCCTCGAGCTCGTCGAGCTCGATGTCACGCTGCTCGCGTTCGTCGCGGCTCGTGACGGTGCCGATGACGATGACCCGCTTGAGCTTCGTGCCGACTGCCGGGTCGGCTCCAGACGGCGCGTCGAAATGGGGCAACTAGCGGGTCACCGGCCGGTCCGTCACCTGGAGCATGCGATCAGCCTACCAATGGCGCTCGCCGTCTGCTGCGCGGGGACGCCCCAATCACTTCATACACTTGACGCGGTGCGCATTCTGTTCTCGTTCATCGGCGGGAGAGGCCACCTCGAGCCGCTGATACCCATCGCGCGTGCCGCCGAGCGCGCTGGGCACACGGTCGGGGTTGCCGGTTCGGGCAATCTCGTGTCTGCGATCACCGCTGCAGGGTTCCTCGCACTCCCGACGAGCGAGCCGCGCGCGCAGTCGCGTGAGCCGGAGCCGCTCCGCAAGGTCGATCCGGACAAGGAGGACCGCGACCTCCGGGAGAACTTCGCTCGACACGGCGCCCGGCGGCACGCGGCGGCGATTCTCGAGGTGGCCCGCACGTGGCACCCCGACCTCGTTGTCCGCGACGAGGTCGATTTCGGTGCCGCAGTCGCCGCAGAGCGGCTTGGGCTCCCATGTGTCAGCGTGGTCGTCCTGGCGGCCGGAGGGTTCCTTCGTAAGAGCCTCGTTGCAGAACCACTCCATGCACTGCGCGAAGAGTACGGGCTCCCGGCCGACCCGGAGCTCGCCATGCTCGATGGCGGTCTCGTGCTCTCGCCATTCCCACCAGGATTCCGCGACCCTGATGCGCCCTTGCCGCTCGGAGCCGTTTCGTTCCGACCGGGAGCCGTCACCGGACGACACCACGCCGCGAAACGGCCGACCGTCTATTTCACGCTCGGCACGGTGTTCACGCCGCACGAGCTGTACGCAACGGTGCTCGATGGCCTCAGTCGACTGCCGGTGGATGTTGTGGCCACCGTCGGCGCGGACGCTGACCCGGCGTCATTTGGCCCGCAGTCGAAGCATGTGCGGATTGAGCACTACATCCCACAGGATGAGGTGCTGCCGAACTGTGATCTCGTCATCTCGCACGGCGGCTCGGGCAGCGTCATGGGAGCGCTCGCCCATGGCCTTCCGTCCGTGCTGATGCCGATGGGCGCCGATCAGCCGCACAACGTCCGGCGGTGCGTGGCGCTCGGCGTCGCTCGCGAAGTCGAGCCCGCGACAGTGACCCCCGAAGAGGTTCGAGCCGCGGTCGACGCCGTGCTTGCGGACGAGCGCTATCGGGGTGCCGCGGAGCGCATCCAGGATGAGATCAACGCGTTGCCTGGTCCGGAGCAGATGGTGCCCTTGCTCGAGGGGCTTGGTCGTCGAGATGCCGCGATCTGAGAGCAACGCACGGTACGGCCCGTACGCTGCGGAACGATGAGCGACCAGTGCGTCGGCCCGATCGATCCCGCGACCGACTTACCCGCGGAGACCTGCCGTCAGCCGGCGATGAAGTTCCTGTTCTTTCCGCATCGGGACGGGGTCGCATTCATGCTCTGTTGCGACCGGCACCTCGAGAGCGTGAGCCGCTGGGCAGGGACCCGCTTTGGCGGCTGCTTCGCGGGCGGCCCGATGGCCAAGGGCCAACGCACGATGCAAGAGGCGGTGGAGCAGTTCGATCACATCGACTGGCCACATGCTGAGGCGTTTCATGCGCTCGTCCCTGCGTCGAAGGTGACGGACTTCCGCCACCGAGGCCGCCCCCGCCGCGGCTAGGGTGTCGCGGGTCCCGGAACCTTGAGCTGGATCACGACACTGCCGGCCACCGTGAGGCCGGCAGCGACAAGCACAGCGAAGGTCGGCGATATGCCGATGGCCGGTCCTGCGAGCGCGGACCCGATCGGGACGCCTGAGAAGTTCAACGCCATCGAGACGGCGAATGCCCGCCCGAACCATGCCCGAGCGGTTCGCCGTTGGCGGAGTGAAAAGGCGGGCACGCTCGATGCAGCATCGGCGCCACCGGCGATCGCGATGCCCACCGCAATGAGCGCAATTGACGGCACGAGCAATACCAGCATCGAGAGACCCATCACCGCGCCGAGCAACGCCATCGCCTCGCGCTCGTGTCCCTCCGTCCGCAGGCGGCCCGTGATGAGTGCCGCGGGAACGCCGGTAGCGCCCGCGAGCGCCAGGATGGAACCGACGACGGCGGCATTGCCGTGCAGGTGGAAGACGACGACCGGGAGGGCGACGATCATGATGCCCCAGCCCACATTGAGCGTCGAGAACCCCACCGCGATCCAGCGTAACGTGCGATTGCTGACGACGTAGCAGAGGCCGCGCCAGGCTTCGTAGAAGATTCGGGAGGACACCTCGCCGGCGTGCGCGGGCTCAGCGACTCCCTGGAGCGCGATGGCGCCGACGACAAATCCGATCGCAGCTCCCACGAGGGCGGCTTCGCTGCCGACCAAAGCGATGAGCGCTCCCGCGAGTCCGGGACCGGCGATGCTCGAGACGCCATAGAGGACGCTGTCGGCAGCATTGCCGCGATCCCACAGGTCGCGGGGCAGGATGAGCGGAAAGAACGAGCGCGCCCCCGCAATGCTGAGCGTGCTGGTCAGAGAACCGCCCACCAGCAATGCGTAGAGACCCCAGATGGGAAGGTGGTTCGTCAACGACAGCGTCACGATCGCGGAGAGGCACACCGCCGCAACGCTGAAGTCGAGCGTCATGAGCCGCTTGCGCCCGTGCCGGTCGAGCAGTGCGCCGGCGATCGGGCTCAGCAGCAACCCCGGAAAGATGAGCAGGAACAGGCTGACACCCGCGACGCTCGGCGAGTGATATCGCTGCAGCGCGAAGAGCACCAACCCGACCGTCCACATCTGCGCCGCGGTGCGCGTGAGCAGCGAGCTCACGAGCAACTGCCGGAAGCCGGGGACGCGCAGCATCCGCCCGTACGTCGCCGCGGGTGCGACGCCTTGTCCCGCGGTCACTGTGACGTCGCTGGACATGCCGATTGGGTGGGGTTGCGGGCGCGCGAAGACGCCACGACGGAAAACACACGCCAAGCCTACCAATGCGCCGGGATCTGGTGGGACGCGACGCGGTATGATCGTTGTGCACGCTGATCTCGGACAGCTGCGTTCCCATGGGGGCGTACTGGTTTCGACGGGGTCGTGGGTTGTGCGAATGCGAGTCGAGCCCCGGGCTCGTAAAACCGGGAAAAATATACGTGCGAATAACGCACCCCTCGCCCTCGCTGCGTAAGTAGCAGAGACGAAAAAAGCTCAGGCTTCGGCCTGACGTCGACCGGCCCCTCGGCTGTGGGGGTCGGACCCGACGTTAATGCAAGCAGTCTCGCCGCCCGGTGGCGCCTCGGCGCCGGGCGGGACATTCACCGAGGCTGGCCGCAGCCGAGCCTGGTCCCAGGGCGCGATTGAGGTGAGATAAAAACCGGGACTACACTCGTAGATGTCGCATGGAACGCGGCTTCGGACCCGGGTTCGATCCCCGGCGCCTCCACCACGGTGGTTTGCTACCGAGAGTTGTACGGGTCCGAAAGAGGCCCAGATCGGCGATCTCGGCCGGCTGAGACGCAAGCTGCCTGCGGACCGCGTGCTGGTCGACGCCGGCTGAGCCGCAAGCTGCTTGCGGCCGTGTGCTAGCCGACGCCGGTTTGAGCCGCATATTTGGCACTGATGAGCGTGACGAGCCCCGAGGGCGTCACTGAGAAGGTTCTTTCACCGAAGTAATCGGTTGCGATCAGGACGTCTTCCGGCGTCCAGAGCGTTGGGGCCAGGTTGTCGTTACCGGGGACGACCAGGGTGTGGCCGCTCGCTCGATCGAGCAGGACGAGTTGGGTCCCAGTTGCCGTTGCGGGGCACGAGATGGAGACCGCCGCGTACATGGCATCGGCGGATAACGCCACGCCTCCGTTGATGCAGGACGGTGACGTCATTCCCGGGATGCTGTCTTCGGTCTGCGTGCCGTCAGGTGTGACGAACCGAATCCCCGGAGACGCGCCCCCAAGGGAGCAGGCGATGGTCCCGTCGTCGGCGATGTCCTGGAAACTGCAGTCTGTTCCGATCCGACCGGCGAGACCGGTGGCCGCGCCCGTCGCGGGATTGATGAGTATGGCCGGTGAGGTCGACAGAGTCGAAGCACCGAGAGCGCCGCACTCGTTGTCGCCGGACACCACGATGCCGGCAGCCGTCCACGCCGCTAGGCTGGCCTCGGTGACGTCAGCGCCGAAGGACACACGCGCAAGCATTTGCGCTCCACTGCCCTCGTCGATGTACACGTCCAACGCCGCTCCAACCGAGGACCCGCAGTTGGGCGAGTTGGTTTGCTCCGCCCACGCCCATGCTTGCCCATCATCGCGTCCAATCACTGACGGCGATCCGACGATGTTCGACTCGAGGGTCGCGAGGGTGCCATCTGCAGAGATGGCGACGATGGAAACCGGGCCGTCTGACCCGCTCTGCTGGCCGTCGGTGCCGATCATTCGAGCACCAAGCGGTCCGTCGATTGCCAGTGTCGCGTCACCGTCGATGATCGGCCCCGACGGCAAGGGAGCAGTGATCGTTCCGTTTGCCAGCATCAGCACAGCGTTCCCATTGCCGAGGGTCCCGCCGCCGGGGAGCTGGTTGTCGCCGAACCCGACGAAAAGCGGTTCGAACGAGTTGACTACCGTCGCCGGGGAAGGTGTCGCAGCCGACGCGCTTGTCGGTATCGGTGAGAACTGTCGGCGCTCCTGTCGGTTGAGAAGTTGGCGATCCTGTCGCTAACGAGGTCCCCGTTCCGCATGCCGACAGTGCAGCTGCGCTGGCGATCACGAGGGCCGTTCGTTGGATCCGCATCGAGTGGTTCCTTTCGTTCTTCAGAGTGTGCATGCGGAACCAGCATCGCTTCGCTTGGGTTACGGTGATCGGTTGGAACTGGCGGCTGCCACGTGATTCGATGAGTCCCTCTGCCTCGTGACGCGTCACGAGGCTGGAGCTTTCGTGCGGCAACGTCGATGGCTTGGTGCGATCGCATAACCAGGGTTCCTGCGCCGTCGTTTCAGGGCGAGAAGAGCCATGAAGCTTCACGAAACGGCTCGGGCGCGATCGAGCGCAAACATTGGGACGAGCTCCGGACAGGGTCTGCTCTCGACACTTCCACGCGTTGCGTTTCTGTTGGTTGCGGCGGTTTTGGTGTCGTGCAGCAGCGCGGCCGTGTCGCGACACACTCGCCTTCGCCAAGCAGTACCGCGACCACGGCTCCCGTCTCGACCTCGACGCCGTCGCTCACCCCGGCGCCCACGCTCACCCCGACGCCGTCCCCGGCAGCGCCTTCCGGCTTTCGGCCGCTTTCACTGACGTTTGTGAGCGCAACCGATGGCTGGGTGCTTGGGACTGGCGCATGCGCCGATTCGTGCGTGTGGATCTACCACACAACCAACGGAGGCGCGAGCTGGACGAGGAGCGGCGCGCCACCTGCAACGTTCCCCTCGACGGGTTGCTATTGACGCGACGGGCCCATGCGTCGACACGCTGCGCTTCGCCACCCCGGAGCTCGGATTCGCGTTCGGCATCAACTGGGGGGCTGTTTACAGGACAGACGACGGCGGAACCACATGGACTCTCATGCCTGTCACGGATGTCAGCGCGATTGCCCTGGTGGGAGATGACGCGCTGCGGCTGCAGGCGGCCGACGGTGGCTGCAGTACCGGGGAATGCCAGCTCAAACGGAGCACGGACGGAGGCATCATCTGGTCAACTGCGGACCAACCGGTGTTGACGCCGGAAGGGCTCCTGGGCGACGTCTTTCTGCAAAGCGATGGGCATGCGTACATGGTGGGCTACGGCAATCCAGCCGGCGGTGGACCAGAGACTGCGGAGCTGTACCGGTCGAGCAACTTCGGGGCGACATGGACCCTTGGCAGCGATCCGTGCGCGAATGGCTCGCCCGGCCGGCCGATCACTGTAGGCGTCGACGCATCCGCGGCGGGTGTTCTTGGTATCGAGTGTCTTGCCAACCTCGGTGATAGTCAGCGTGGATTCGTGCTCGTGTCCACTGACGGCGGTGCACACTTCGGCCCCCCGCACGCGTCACCACCGTCGTTTCAGGTCTTTGCAATCGGATCGGCGTCGGTCCTCGCGGAGGCGACGTCCGCCGGCCTGTCGGTGAGCCATAACGGCGGTGTGACCTGGGCGTCCACGTACACGTGTCCAGTTGAGAACAAGGGAGACAACGGCATCCAGTTCGTTGGGTTCGAGTCTGCGAGTGTCGCCCATCTCATCTGCGGCAACGCCATCGCGCGCAGCACTGACGGCGGACTCAAGTGGAGTACGTACACGTTCCCCAGTTGAGATCTTCGCTTCGACAGCCTGGGCTGCGGATCAGGGTTGTACGACGCTGAAAGCGGTGCCCACCCAAGCGAACTCGGTCGTTCGGGTGGGCACCTGGTGGTGGGAGGACTGCTACTTCGCTCCGGCGGGCTCGAGCTGTGGGCTCACAGCACTGGTCACGGACCGAACAGCTGCCGTGCGCTGCACGTGCCACAGGGAATATCCGAGGCCGATCAACGCGATGCCGGTGGGAAACGCGAACAGCCTTTCGTACTGCGGCATGACGCCTGTCAGGATGGTTGCCACGCTGCCGCACGCGAGGAGCACCGCGGCCCACCGGGCGAGGACGTTCGCACGGAAGAGTGCGATGCCGAAGACGAAACCGCCGGCGAGGTAGGTGATCCCGTTGACGAGGATGGCGACCTTGATGAGTCCGATGCTGCCGGTAACGGTGCCGTTGGTGGCTGCGGCGATGACGTTGCTGACGTATGCGGGCGAACTGTGCGCAATGGAGGGAAGGACAAACGCACCGACGAATTCGATGCCGAACATGGTCAGGTAACCGAAGGCGAAGGTGAGGTAGCCGGCGAGGCCGAGCACGCCCATCTTCCTCACCTGGAGCAGGTACATACCGCTGATCCCGGCGAGAGCCAGCGCCGCCATGAGCACCTTCAGGCTTTCGCGCACCACCGCGTCAGTGGTCGTGATGTTGGCGCCGTCGAAATGCGGACTGCCGATCTGCACGCCGATGAAGATCAGCCCTGCCAGCGCGGCGGCGGCGCCGGTGGCCCGGAAGAGGGTGTTCGGTGTGACGGTCATGTCGTTCTCCTTGGTGTTGATGTGTGAGCACCGATCGGGGTGCGATGTGGATTGATGAGTCGGGTCGGGATCGAGGGGTGTGATTCGCCTTGCGGCCATCAACAACCTCCGCTCGATGTGGGAATCGACGTGAGGCTGATGACCTCGTAGCCGCGCATCGCTTCGAGGAGCGGTTGAAAGCTGCCGTGCACGACGCAGCGGAGCAGGCAGCCATCGACTTCCACGCCGGTCACTCCCGACGCTCTGGCGATCTGGCGTGCCGGTGGCCGGCCGACGAATGTCGCCTCGACCCGCTGGCTCGGTAGCTCGTGTGTCATGCCCATCAGGCTGAGCCAGGGATCGGATCGCCGAATCGTCAGGATTACGGATTCGATGCGTAGTCGGCTGGTGCCGTGTGCCTGCCGCGGCGAGCCGCGATCCTGGCGTGTGGGTGCTCGGGCGGATCGCCATGCCCACGCGCGCGTGGATCCCTCGGCGCTTCAAACCCGAGAATGAGGGACGTGGCGAACGATGCTGACGGTCCCCTGAGCAGCCGCCGTGAGACTGTCGCAACCGCGATCGTCGCCAGCTGGGACGCCGGCACGCGCTACGCCTCAGAACGCTATATGGCCCACGGGCGTCCGGGCGATCGTGCTCGCGGGCAGTGTGGAGCGACGGCCTTGGTCGTACAGGATCTGCTCGGAGGCGATCTCCTCATGGGCGACGTGCTGGTCGGATCCGAGCGTCTCGGCGTGCACTACTGGAACCGGCTCGCGGACGGCGAGACCCTCGACTTGAGCAGCAGGCAGTTCGTGGAAGGCGAGGTGATTGCAGGCGCCCGCATCGTCCACCGGCCGGCGGAGGTGCCCGTACATGGCGCGGAGGCGTACCTGCTCTTGCGCGAGCGGGTGAAGCGGTTGCTCGCCGCGGACGGCATTCCCTAACTCCCCAAGAGTTGCTTGCAGGTTAAGTGGCCGCCGTGCCATACTCCCAAACATGTCTTTGGAGGTTGGCCGGCAGCAGCTGCGAGCGCTCTCCCATCCGCTCCGGGTGCGCATCCTTTCGCTCCTGACCGGGAGGGCGATGTCGAGCGCAGAGCTCGCCCGCGAGCTCGACATGCGCCATGCGGCGGTGAGCTTCCACGTGCGGCAACTGGCCGCCGCGGGATACCTCGAGCTCGTTGAGACGCGGTCGGTGCGCGGCGGTCAGGAACGCTGTTACCGCACGCGCGCGGCGGGCCAGGCGGAGTGGTCGCAGGAGGATCCTCGCCTGGTCATCCGCGCGGTCGGGGAGGAGGTCTCACGCCGCGCGGCGGACTCGCCTCCCAAGGCGTGGCGCCTGTTCGGTGACGCGGAGCTCTGGGTCGATCCGGCGGTCTGGGACGACACGGTGAAGCGGATCACGGCTGCGATGAATGACCTGCATGCGGCTGCGCTGGAGCCACGGACGCCGGAGGCGAAGCACGTGAGCGCGACGACCATGCTGTTCGCGATTGAGCCGGGCGGGCTTGGAGAGCCTGACGGGATGGATCCGGGCGCGCCGGCGACGCACGCATGCGGTTGATCCCAGCGCGCCAGCAACGCGACATGCGATCGACGCGGGCGCGCCAGAGACGCAGAACGCGAGCGACCAGGTCGCGCCAAAGAAGCAGAAGCGATGAGCAACGGGTCCGGGCGGAGGCGCGGACCGCTCGCGCACCGCAACTTCCAGCTGCTGGTCGGCTGCGACGTCACGTCGATGGTCGGCACCGCGATGGCCACTGTTGCGGTGCCGTTTGCGGTGTTGAAAAGTGGTGGCTCCGTCAGCGATGTCGGCTATGTCGCCGCCGCCGGACTGTTGCCCACGGTGGTGTTTCTGCTCTTCGGCGGAGTGGTCGCGGACCGCCTCCCGCGTCAGCGCGTCATGGTCGTGGCCAATATCGCGCAGGGACTGGCACAGGCCGGGTTTGCCGCGCTGGTGCTCACGGGGAGCGCGCAACTCTGGGAGATGATGCTGCTGACCGCGGCTCGTGGGAGCGCGTTCGGCATGTACATGCCTGCCGCGCAAGGGCTCCTTCCGCAAACGGTGGATGCGGACCAACTCGCGTCTGCGAACGCGGTGCGCCGGGTGGGTCTCAACAGCGCGCAGATCGGTGGTGCCGCGCTCGGCGGCCTGGTGGTCGCCGTGGTCGGACCGGGGTGGGGTCTCGTCGCGGACGCCGCGAGCTATGCGATCGCCGGCGCTCTGCGCGCTGGAATGCGCTTCACCAACCTCCCGCCGATTGTGCGAACCGGCGTCATCAACGAACTTCGCGACGGATGGCACGCGTTCACCTCGCGCCGCTGGCTCTGGATCATCGTTGTGCAATTCGGCGTGGTCAATGCCATCTACGTCGGAACGTTCAGCGTGCTCGGCCCCGCGATCGCAGACCACAAACTCGGTGGGGCAGCGAGCTGGGGACTGATTGTCGCGGCGCAATCGGCCGGTGCAGTCATCGGCGCGGCACTCATGCTCCGGTATCGACCGGTGCGACTGCTCAACGCGGCCAGCCTCGCGGTGCCGCTCCTCGGGCTGCCGCTGTTCGCGCTTGCGGTTCCGCTCGTCGTCCCGCTGATCGCGCTCGCCGCACTCCTGGCCGGCATCGGCAGCGAGGTGTTCGAGGTGAACTGGAGCACTGCAATCCAGGAACAGATTCCACCCAACCTGCTCTCTCGCGTCGCTGCCTACGACGCGCTCGGCTCCTACGCGCTGAGCCCGATCGGCACCACCGTCGCCGGCCCGCTTGCGCTCGTCATCGGCACAGCGACCACGTTGATGGCCGGCGGCTTCGTCATCGTCATCTCAGCCCTGGTCGTCATCGGGGCGTCAGACATACGAAATCTGACCCGTGTGGCGAGCCGCGCCGGTACCACGAGCACTTGACCGGGTTGGCTCGATGCACATGAGTCAGCGCTGATCCCGGGTGACCGGTCGACGGCCCTGACGCCGAATTGGGGTATGGCATCGGGGACAATGTGCGGATGGCGCTTCGCGAGGACACGCCTCAAGAGCGTGTCAATGCCGAGTGCCGGCGTCGCGGAGCCGATGTGTTCGTGTCCCGCTGCGTCGAGGTGCTGAATGGTCGCGACGTCGATGACGCCTTTCTGCACGTGCTGGGAGGGCCGCACGCGGCGCAGGTCCTGAGCGGAGCAGAGGGTGGCAGGCACGGCTACTGGCCGCGGGTCTGGGCGACGCGCGGGTTGCTCTACGCCTGGGATGCATCGGCGACGGACGTCTTGATCGCGGCGACGGACGATGCCGCGTGGCGAGTCCGGGAGATGGCTGCCAAGGTCATCGCGCGCCACCGTGTCGGGGAGGCGCTGAATGCGGTTGCTGCGCTGCAGCACGACCCCGTTGCGAGGGTGCGTGCAGCCGCCGAACGGGCTGTGCGCATTCTCGCCGCTTCCCGCGCCTGATTCTGGTTCGTGTGGCTGTACGCGGTGCGAACAGTGTGGTGGGCTACTTGCGACGGTGCGCTGTGCGAACGCGAGTAGCTACATGCGGGCCGTGGGATCTGCGAATGCGAATAGCTACATGCGGCCGTCCGCTCTGCGAACGCGATTAGCTACAGCGGCCGTCCGCTCTGCGAACGCGAGTAGCTACATGCCACCGTCCGCTCTGCGAACAACTTCTGTCGCGCGAAGTTGACCCCCGCACGCGATGCATTTGAACATCGGCCGGCGGTGGGCCGTCGGCCAGCCGCCAATCAACCGATCATCGCGCCGGGGCGGCGTGAAGCTGAGCGGAACCAGCCGATCGGCCCCGCAATGGCCGCAAAAGATCAAGACGCGGGGATAGTGCCACGCGTCGGAAAGTCCGTGTGTACGCTACGAAACCAACGCGGGGCCGGACGCGACCGGGTCACGGTCCGTGGCGTCCGCGACGGCGACATGACACGCCGCGTCATGCGCCGGGCCCATCGGTCGCAGGAGTGGCGTCACCTCGGCGCACTGCTCGATGGCATAGGGACAACGCTGGCGGAAACGGCAGCCTTCACCGGGATCGATGACGCGCGGCGGCTCACCGCTGTCGGCTGACACCGGCACCAACTTCTCGCGAGGATCCGGTACCGCGGAGAGCAGCAGTTGCGTGTACGGGTGCTTCGGCCGCGAGAGGACGACCTCCGTGGGGCCCTGCTCGACGGCGTGCCCCGCGTACATGACGACGATGCGATCGGCGACGTAGCGCGCGCTCGCGATGTCGTGCGTGATGTACAGGATCGACGCATCCGCGTCGGCACGAAGTCCGGCCATCATGTTGAGGATGCCCGCCCGGATCGAGACGTCGAGCATGGAGACCGGTTCGTCGGCGAGGATCAACTTGGGACGGACCGCAAGCGCCTGGGCAAAGCCGACGCGCTGGCGCTGGCCGCCACTCATCTCATAGGGGAACTTGCGCAGCATGTCGCCGGCGGGGTTGAGACCGACGATGTCGAAGACACGTTCCGCTTCTTCAAGACGCTGAGCGCGGTCGAGCTCGGGCCGGTGCAGCTTGAGGTTTCGCATGACGCCATGCGAGACGCGGAACACCGGGTTCATCGCGCTGTACGGGTCCTGGAAGACCATCGGCACTTCCCCGCGGTACCAGAGCACGTCCTTGCGGGAGCGCAGCTTGTGGACCGAACGGCCCCGGTAGAAGATGGTGCCGCGAGTCGGTGGATAGATCATTGCGAGCAGGCGGGCCACTGTCGTCTTGCCGCTCCCGCTCTCGCCGACCAGCGCGACGATCTCGCGCTCGTGGATGACGAGGTCGAGGTCGTCGACCGCATGGAGCGTGCGGCGGGAGAGCAGCCCTCCGAGGCGGAAATGCCTGGTCAGCCCGGCAGTGCGAAGCAGGACATCGTCGCCGGACTCTGCCTTCGCCACCGGCGCGGCGCCGGCGTCAGGGAGGACGCTCATCGCGCAGCCACCGGTGCGGCGTGCTCCGCATACAGCAGACAGCGCACCTGCGTGTCATCCACGTCGTACAGCTCGGGCTTGGTGGTGATGCACTGCGGCATGACCACGTTGCAGCGCGGATGAAAACGGCACCCTGACGGTGGCCGGCCAAGGTCGGGTGGGCTGCCGGGAATGCCGATGAGCGGCCGGCGCGGCCCGCGAACCGACGGGAAGGCGTCGAGCAGCCCTTTGCTGTACGGGTGCAGCGGCCGATCGAAGAGCGAGGTGGTATCGCCGATCTCGGCCACCTGTCCGGCGTACATGACCATGACCCGATCCGAGTAATGCGCGACGACGGACATGTCATGCGTGACGAAGATCACGGCGAACCCGAACTGCTGCTGCAGCTCCCTGATCTGGGTCATGAGCGAGCGCTGCGCGACGACATCGAGCGCTGATGTGGGCTCATCCATGATCACGAGCTGCGGTGTGAAGAGCAGCGCCATGGCGATCATTGCTCGCTGGCGCATGCCGCCGCTCAGCTGGTGCGGATAGCTGTCCAGATGCGCGGCGTCGATGCCGACAAGATGGAGCACTTCGGCCGAGCGCGTGCGGATGGCGTCAGCGGACATGTGCTCGTGCGCGCGGATCGTGTCCTTGAACTGCGCGGCGATGCTCTTCATCGGGTTGAGCGCGTTCATCGCGCTCTGCATCACCACCGAATAGTCACGCCAGCGGATGAGCCGGAGCGCATTCGGGGTCAGCTGGACGAGATCCTGGCCCCTGAAGACGACGCGGCCCGACGTGATCTCCGCAGGCGGGGACAGGAGCTGCGCGATGGCGAACAGCAGCGTCGATTTGCCGCATCCCGACTCGCCGACAATCCCGAGGAATTCGCCGGCGCGCACCGTCAGGTCGACCCGTTCGACTGCGCCGATGTCCGCGTCGTCGGTGAGATACGAGACCGAGAGGTCCTCGACCTCAAGCAGTGGTTCTGGCACGTCGTTTTCTCACCGGCCGGAGCGCGGGGTTGCCGATCTCGTCGAAGGCGTAGTTCACGAGCGCGAATCCGGCGCCCATGACGGCGACGGCCGCTCCGGGCGCCAGCGCCCACCACGCGTTGCCTGCCTCGAGCGCGCCGCCCTGTTGCGCGTAATAGAGCATGGTTCCCCAGGTCAGCTCGGTGCTGTTGCCGAGGCCGAGGAACTGCAGTCCGGCCGCGAATCCGACGACGAACACGGAGAGGCCGAGGAACGACGCGACGATCAGCGAGGTCATGGTCGGGATGACCTCGACGAAGATGATGTACGAGGTGCGTTCGCCGCGCACCTTCGCTGCCGAGAGAAAGTCTCGGGCGCGCAGCGAGAGCCCCTGCGATCGCAGCTGCCGGGCCTGGAACGCCCAGCTTGTGAGGGTGAGCACCACGATCATCGTCACCGAGCCGGGAGGCAGGTACGACGCAAGCACGATGAGGAGCGGCAGTGTGGGGATGATCAGGAAGATGTCGGTGATCAGCGAGAGCGTGCGGTCGGTGAGGCCGCCGATGTACGCCGCGGTGACGCCGACGATCATGGAGATGACCGTGGCAAGCGCACTGACCACGACGGTGACGATCAGCGTGAGACGTGTGCCCCAGATCAGTTGCGAGAAGACATCCTGGCCGAGCTGCGTGGTGCCGAGGAGATGTTGCGCCGACGGCCCGAGATCCTGGCCGTAGATGGCCGCCTGCGGGTCGTCGCGCGCCACGACGCCCGGGAAGATCGAGAGCAGCACGAGGATCAGCAGGATCACCATCCCCGCCGTCGCCTTGCGATTGCGAAGGATCGCCCGCGTGAAGCGAGCGGACGCACTCCGATGGCGCGTCGTTGCTGCGGGTCCGAGCGCGTCGGTGTCGGTGGCGATGGTGGCGATGCTCATGCCACGTCCTTCCTACGCATCGCGAGTCCGCGGATCCAACCCGGCCGTGGCCAGGTCGGCGAGCAGCACGCAGATGAGCACGGCGATCGTGTAGACGAGGAAGAGCGCCTGCATCAACGGCAGATCGTGGTCGGTCGTGCTCGTGTAGAAGAGATATCCAAGTCCGGGATACGAGAACGTGTACTCGATGAGAATGGAGCCGCCGAGCACGTAGCCCAACTGCATCGCGAATCCCGTGAGGTTGGGGAGGATCGCGTTGCGGGCGGCGTAGTCGACCATGATGCGCCAGCTGCGAAGGCCCTTGGCCCGCCCCATCTTCACGTAGTCCTCGGCCAGCGTGGTGATCATGTTGTTGCGCATGGAGTAGATCCAGAGACCGGCGGTCACGACGACCAGGGCGAAACCGGGAAGGATCGCGTGGACGAGCACGTCGCCGACGAAGGACAGCGACAGCGACGGCTCCGTGCCGATGCTGTAGTTGGAGCTGAGTGGCAGCCAGTTGAGCGTGACTGCGAACACGTAGAGAAGGAGGAGCCCGACGAAGAAGACGGGGAACGAGGCGACGATGAAGAGCATCGGCGGGAGGATCCCGTCAAGCTTGCCGCCGCGACGCCATGCGCCCACGACGCCCACCAGCGTGCCGATGGCGAACGCGATGACGGTGGAGACGCCCACGAGCCCCAGCGTCCATGGCAGCTTGCCGATGATCTCGGTCAGCACCGGCTCCCGTTGCGCGGTGAGGCCGAACTGACCGGTGAGGCAGTTCCCGATGTACTGCAGGTAGGTGATCAGGATGTTCTGGTGCACGTTGACACCGAACTCGATCTGCAGGGCGTGCAGGGCCGCAGGGTTGACGTTGCGGAACGTGGCCAGCACCGCTGTCGCCTCATTGCCCGGCATGACGCGCGGGATGATGAAGTTGACCGTGAGCGCGGCCCAGAGCGTGATGAGAAAGAGGCCGACGCGGCGGGTGACGTACCTCACCGCCGCGTCGGCCGAGCCAGGACCCAGCGCATGGGGGCTACGCTAGCTCACCGGGTAGAGTTTGGTGAGAACAACGCCGTTGTCTGGTGTCGCCCACACCGGAGGCTGCGCATAGGGATCGGACTGTGTCGGCCACCCGCCGAAGCTCGAGGTGTCGTACTGGTACCAGTCCACACCTTCGACCACCGGGATGACCGGGAGGTCCTGGGCCATGACGGTCGAGATCTGATGGATGATCGAGAGCTGCTGCGCCGGGGTCGCGCCTGAGTACTGGTTGAAAAGCGCGTCGGTGGCAGTCGACTTGTAGCGCTCGTAGTTCGTGGAGCCGATGCTGCCGCTGA
This sequence comes from Candidatus Dormiibacterota bacterium, assembly GCA_963833055.1. Lineage (GTDB taxonomy): Bacteria > Chloroflexota > Dormibacteria > Aeolococcales > Aeolococcaceae > Palsa-851. Next base: position 414,890 of record CAWHWM010000004.1, read on the forward strand.
AGAGCATTGGACGCAGCTCGTAGTACGGGCCTGGGCCGGCCACCGGCATCTCGCCGTATGCGAGCTGGAAGTTGCCGTTCTGCGTGTCGTTGGTGTACGGCGTGCTGTCCTCGTCCTGGACGGTGACCGCGATGCCGACAGCCTTCAGCTCCTGCGTGATGACCTGGAGCGAGGCGTCCCAGTCGGTGTACCCGCTGATCGTCTTGATGGTGAAGGAGAGCTGCTGGCCCTGCGCATTCGCGTAGATGCCGTTCGACCCCTTGGTGAAGCCAGCGGCCTGCAGGGTCGCCTCAGCCTTCGATGGGCTGTACGTGGTGGTGTCGAGCGATTTCTCGTACCACGCCTGGTAGGTCGGCAGCACGATGCCCGTCTGGTTCGCTGCGGGCTCGTATCCGCTCTCACCGCGCTGTGAGACCTGCTGGCGATCGATTGCCATGGAGATCGCCTGACGCACCGCCAGGTTGCCCAGCAACGGGTTGGTCAGGTTCGGGAAGAGCGAGACGTTGAGCGTCGGCGGGAACCAGTAGTGCCGCGTCGACGGGCTCTTGGCGATGTAGTACGACTGGATGTTGGGGATGTACTGGGCGCCCCACTGCGCCTCACCCTGTGCGAGGTACAGGTTGGCGGATGTGTTGCTGAGGAACGCCGGGTAGTCGACCTCCTGCACCTGCGGGACGGGGTGCGCAGCGGTGCTCTGCCAGTAGTGCGGATTGCGGAGGTACTTGATGTTGTCCTGCGAGCAGTTCGACATGAGATACGGGCCGGTGCCCACCGGAGTGGTATCGGCCTGGCTGTCGAGCTTGGTCTGGTCGAAGGCGCTCCAGATGTGCTGCGGAATGATCGGCGTCTGATCCGCGACGTAATAGAAGTACGACTGCGCCGGCGCGTTGAACGTGAAGACCACCTGGTTCGTCCCCTGAACGGCGACGCTCGTGAGTGGTCCGCTGTCCACCGACCACAGCGCGTTGAGGTCGAGCGCCGGATCCGCCTTCAGCGCGTTGAAGGTGTATGCGACGTCGTTGGCCGAGAAGGGCGTGCCATCACTCCACTTCACGCCCGAGCGGATGGTCATGGTCAGCGTCGTGAAGTTGTTGCTCCAGCTCGATCCTGTGGCGAGCCACGGAGTGACCTTCGGCGTCCCGTCCGGGTTCGTCTGCAGGATGTTGATGAACTCGAGCGGCTCGTAGATGAATCCGATGGACGTGATGTTCACCGACGGGTTGAACGGATTGAACTGACAGGTCCACGTGCTGCCGCTCTCGTTGTCGATGAGCAGCTTGCCGCCGATCTTGCCGTTGTTCGCGGTGCCACCGCCGCCGGTTGGCGTCGACGCGGAGCCGCAGGCCGCGGCGAGCACCCCCGCAACGACGATCACGCTCATCGGCTTGAGGCGGCGCAATGACCGACCGCCCGAGTTCCTGTTCGGTCGCCACGTCCTTAGCATCCGGTTCCTCCGAAGTCTCGCTGTCCCCGCAGGGAGGTGAGAGGGTGATCCGCGGCCGTAATTTATAGGAAAGCTACCTTAACATCAGCGGCGTGGTCAACCACTTCGCGGCCGCCGAGATTGGCCGCTTCATCCGGCTCGCTGAGTTCCCCGAGGACCTACCGCTTGACAGCGGGGCTGTCTGATAGGAAGAATCCCTAACCATGACAGCGGGTACCGACGACCGGCGACGGGGGAGAGTGAGCCTCCGTCACCGCCTGGCGATCGCCGCGGCGGCGCTCGTCACCATTCCAGCCCTGCTCCCCGCAGGTGGCGCGGCGGCGGCCCCGGCGATCCATGCGGAGGTTCGCGTCGACCAGGTGGGATACGCCACCAACGCGACCAAGCGCGCCTACCTCATGACCTCCGCGGCAAGGCCCGGCGCCATGTTTCAGGTGGTGAGCTCGCATGGCGTGATCGCGTACGCGTCGACGGTCGGAGCGGATCAGGGAGCATGGAGCGCCTCGTACCCGGACGTGTACGCGATGGATTTCAACGCCGTCCGTACCGCGGGTTCATATCACCTCGTGGTCACCGACGGGTCGATGGAAGTGCGCTCGCCGGCGTTTCGCATCGACACGCCGGCGCGGCTGTATCAGACAGCGATGGCGAATTCCCTCTCGTTCTACCAGAACGAGCGCGACGGCCCCGACTACATCCCCTCGGCGCTGCGCACCGCCCCCGGGCATCTCAACGACGAGGACGCGATGACGTATCTCATCCCGGCCGTCAACAGCAACGGCGATTTCAAGGGTGACCTCACACCGCTCGGCGTCACGATCGACGCTGCAGGCGGATGGTGGGACGCGGGCGACTACCTGAAGTTCACGGAGACGATCAGCTACGTCGTCGGCATGATGGAGACCGACGTCCGCGATTTCCCGAACCAGCTCGGCGCCGGGTCGGCCACATCGAACTACACCGCAGAGGCGGCGTTCGGCATCAACTGGCTCGAGCACATGTGGAACGACAGCACCAAGACGCTGTACCTGCAGGTCGGCATCGGTGAGGGCAATAGCACGATCGTCGGCGACCACGACATCTGGCGCCTGCCGCAGGCGGACGACACCTACGGCGGCACCAACCCGGAGGATCGCTACATCCGCAACCGGCCGGTGTTCCGCGCCGGGGCGCCGGGGTCGCTCATCAGCCCCAACCTTGCTGGACGTCTGGCAGCGGACTTCGCGCTCTGCTACCAACTGGATCGGGTCACCGAGCCCACGCAGGCTGCCACGTGCCTCAAGGACGCCGAGGACATCTTCGCCCTCGCGGACACGCATCCCGGTCGCCTCCAGACGGCCATTCCCTACGACTTCTATCCCGAGAAGGAATGGCGCGACGACCTCGAATGGGGCGCCACCGAGATCTATGACGCCCTGTCCGCCGGCCCGGTGCCGGCCGGTGTGCCGAACACCAATGCGATGGCCTACCTGCGCCAGGCCGCGCACTGGGCGCATGCGTACATCACCGGTCCCTACGACGCGGCGGACACGCTCAACCTCTACGACGTCACCGGGCTCGCGCACTTCGAGCTCTACAACGCGATCGAGCACGCCGGCAATCCGAGCGGTCTCGAGGTCACCAAACCGCAGCTGCTGGCGGACCTCCACAAGCAGCTCAACAAGGCTGTCGCGCAGAGCAACGCCGATCCATTCGGATTCGGCTTCCCGTGGGACGCCTTCGACACCACGAGTCACGGCGCGGGCCTGGTGGTGATGGCCGCGGAGTACGACGAGCTCACGGGGACCGATGCCTTTGCGTCGTATGACTCGCGATGGCTCGGCAACATCCTCGGCGCCAATGCCTGGGGCACGTCGCTGATCGTCGGCGACGGCACCACGTATCCCGACTGCATGCAGCATCAGGTCGCGAATCTCGTCGGGTCGCTCAACGGCAGCGCGCCGATCCTCGCGGGGGCCGCGGTGGAGGGGCCCAACTCCTTCGCGGCAACCGGTGTGGTCGCCGGCATGCGCACCTGCCCCGCCAACGGCGTCGACACGTTCGCGCAGTTCAACAGTGCCACCGCCGTGTACCAGGACAACGTCCAGTCGTGGTCCACGGACGAACCCGCGCTCGACCTCACTGCCGCGTCGCCGATGGCATTCGCGTGGCAGATCGACAACGACCCGAACGTTCCTTGACGGTCTTGCAGCAGGATGCTGTAGACAACCACCCTTACTAACCATCGTCGGGAGAGACAACTCGATGCCGGCACCGGAAGCGGCGAAGCCCAGCCTGCTTCGCGCCATCAACCTGCGCACCACCTTCGAGCTGGTGCATGCGGGCGGCCCCGTGGCAGCTCCGCACGTCGTCCGCAGCACGGGGCTCTCCAAGCCGACTGTCTCCGAGGTCCTCGGGCAGCTCGTCGACCTCGGACTGCTCCGCAGGGTCGGACGCACCAGCGGGCTGCCGGGCCCGAGCGCGCAGCTGTATGACGTGAACCCGCGCGCCGGGTGGGTGTTGAGCCTCGACGTCGGCCGTGAGTGGGTCCGAGCGGCGCTCGTGGATCTCACCGGCACGGTGGTGGGCAGATGCGCCAACCGGACGCCGCGCACCACGGCGAAGGCGGTCATCTCACAGCTGCGCCAGGCGGCGGAGACGCTGACGAGCGAAGCCGGCATCGGTCTCGAGGACATCAACCAGGTTGTCGTCGGCACACCGGGCGTCCTGCGACCCGGCGCTGATCACCTGTCGCTGGCGCCGCAGCTCGCGGGCTGGGAGAGCCCGAAGGTGATCCCTGCAATCCGCGAAGCGCTGATCGCGCCGGTCATCTTCGAGAACGACGTCAACATGGCGGCCGTCGGCGAGCACGTCCACGGCGTCGCCCAGGACAGCGAGGACTTCGTGTTGCTCTCCGTGGGCAGCGGCGTCGGCACGGGAGCGTATGTCGACGGCGCGCTGCGACGCGGTGCGGCGGGTCTCGCCGGGGAGATCGGCTTTCTCCGTCTCGACCTCGGCGCCGAGGTGCGTGCCGGCCATCGCGCGACATGGGGAACCGGTGCGTACGAGAGCCTTGTCGGTTCCGCCGCCATCGTCGCGCTGGCGCGCGAGAGCGGGATGCGCTCGGCAGGTTCAGTCGCGGCGATCTTCGATGCGGCGCGTCACGGCGACCCCAAGGCAGATCAGGTTGTCCGTATCGAGGCGAATCGCCTCGCCCATGCGATCGCGGCCGTGGCCGCCGTGCTCGACCCGGAGCTCGTCGTGCTCGGCGGCGGGATCGGTACGGGCGGCGGCGATCTCCTGCTCCGGCCGATCGGCGAGGCGCTCGCATCGATCTCGCCCTTCTCGCCGCGGCTCGAGGTGTCGACGCTCGGCGTCGATGCGGTCATCGCGGGCTGCAGCACGACGGGTTTGCGACTCGCGTTCGATCGCATCTTCGGCTCGGACACCCCGATCGCGCGAACAGCGATCGACCTCATGAAAGTTCGCGAGCAACGCCGCAGCGAGGACACTCCCGCCGACAAGAGCGCATGAAAGTAGCGGTTGTCGGCGGGGGCAGCACCTATAGCCCCGAACTGGTGGACGGCTTCGGTCGCATCGGCGATCGCCTCGACATCGACGAATTGGTGCTCCAGGACACGGATCCGGAACGCCTCGAGGTCGTGGGAGGCGCGGCGCAGCGCATCGCACGCGCACATGGCTTCCACGGGCAGCTCACGTTGACCGGCGACCTGGATGCGGCAATCGAAGGGGCGTCGGCCGTGCTGCTGCAGATCCGAGTCGGTGGTCAGGCAGCGCGCCACACCGATGAGACCATCCCGCTCCGCTGCGGTTGTGTCGGTCAGGAGACGACCGGGCGCAGGCGGCTTTGCCAAGGCACTGCGCACGGTTCCGGTGGTGCTCGACATCGCCGATCGTGTGCGCCGGCTCGCCGCCGATGACGCCTGGATCATCGATTTCACCAACCCCGTCGGCATCGTGACCCGCGCACTGCTGGACCACGGCCATCGCGCCGTGGGGCTGTGCAATGTCGCGATCGGCTTTCAGCGCCTGTTCGCCGGATGGCTGGACGTCGAACCCGAGTCGGTGCACCTCGGACACGCGGGGCTGAATCACCTCACCTGGATCCGTTCGGTCGACGTGAACGGCGAGGATGTGCTGCCCGAGCTGCTGCGCACACACGGCGACGACATCGCCGAGCACGTCGAGCTGCCCCGGCGGATCATCGACAACCTCGGCGCCGTTCCCTCGTATTACCTGCGCTACTACTACCAGCACGACCTCGTCGTGGAGGAGCTGCTCGAATCGCCGAGCCGCGCCGAGGAGGTCATGCAGATCGAGAACGAGCTGCTGCGGCTCTATCGGGATCCGCAGCTGCACGACAAGCCGGAGATCCTGATGCAGCGTGGCGGCGCCTATTACAGCGAGGCGGCGATCAACCTGCTCAACGGGCTCTTCGGCGACAGTGACGAAGTTCAAGTCGTTGATGTCAGAAACAACGGGATCATCCCGTCGCTTCCTGAGGACGCGGTGATCGAGGTTCCGGCTCGAGTGGATGCCACAGGTGCTGTGCCATTGCCCGTGCCGGCACTGCCCCCGCACCAGGCGGGCCTGGTGGCGCACGTCGCCGCATATGAGGCGCTCGCGGCTGCAGCTGCCGTGAGCGGCGATCGCGAGGTGGCGTTTCGCGCGCTGCTCACGCATCCGCTGATCGGTCAGAGCGGACTCGCCGAGCAGTTGCTGACCGATCTGCTCGCCGCCAACCGCAAATACCTCCCGGCATTCGCATGAACACGCGAGAGCTGATCGTCGCAGTGGACGGCGGCAACTCCAAGACCGATGTCCTGCTCCTGCATGCGGATGGCACGGTTCTTGCCTCCGTGCGCGGAGGAGGTTCGTCGCCGCATCAGCTCGGGCTCGGTCCGGCGATCGACGTGGTGGAGACGCTCGTCGATCGCGCATGGACCGAAGCCGGCCTGCCGATCCGTGATGGATCGAAGGCAGGTGTCGCCGCGGTCTTCATGGCAGGCGCCGACCTCCCGTCCGAAGAGCGCGCGCTCGCGGACGCGGTCATCGCTCGAGGGTGGGCCGAGCAGAACCATGTCGCCAATGACGTGTTCGCGGTTTTGTGGGCGGCGACGGGTTCGGGGTACGGCGTGGCGGTGACCGTGGGCGCCGGCGTGAACTGCGTCGGCACGTCGCCGACTGGTCGCCGCGCATGGTTCCCGGCACTTGGCGATATCACCGGGGACTGGGGCGGCGGGCCGGATATCGGCATGGCCGCGCTGGGAGCGGGCGTGCGCAGCGAGGACGGCCGCGGGCCCGCGACGTCGCTTGCCGGTGCCGTCGCTGCGTACTTCGGATGCGAGACCGCACTCGACGTGGCAGTCGCGATCCACCAGGGCGATCTCGCGGCGGCGCGGCTCATCGAGCTCCCGCCCCTTGTGGTGAGCGCGGCAGAGGCGGGTGATCCGGAGGCGCTCGCGATCATGCGCCGTCAGGGATCCGAGGTCACCCGGCTCGCGGTCGCAGCGCTCCACCAACTCGACATGACCGATTCGCCGGTCCAGGTGGTGCTCGGCGGGTCGGTGCTCACCTCGAGCGGCTCGATCCTCCTCGATGACATCTCGACGAGCATCCGGGCTGAAGCACCCAAGGCGGAGACAAGCCTGTGCACCACGCGGCCTGTTGTGGGCGCCGCGCTTGCCGGACTTTCGCTGGCAGGCGCCGACGGCAGCGCGCAGTCACGGTTGCGCGGCTGGCTCGATCACATGCCGGTGGAGGAGGCGTCATGAACGGCGAGCACATGGCAGCCGAGATGGCCGAACAGCCTGCGGTGCTTCGCCGGTTGCTGGAGCGCCGCGCAGCGGTGACAGCGTCTGTACGCGAGCTGCTGCCGGAGCACCTCTGCGGCACGGTCCTGCTCGCACGCGGCTCGTCGGACACGGCGGCGCTGTACGGGCGATACCTGTTCGAGATGTCGAGCGGACGGCCCGTGGCGCTGGCGTCGCCGAGCCTGCACACCCTCTATCGCATCCCCGCCGATCATCGCGGCTATCTCGCGGTCGGGATCAGTCAATCGGGGCGCACCCCGGAGGTCGTCAGCGTGCTCGAGCGGATGCGCGCCACCGGGGCGCGCACCGTCGCGATCGTCAACGGCGCGCCGAGCCCGCTCGGAGATGTGGCCGATGTTGTCATCGACCTCGGTGCGGGCGGCGAAGTCGCCGTCCCCGCAACCAAGACCTTCACCGCGACGCTCATGGCGCTGGCACTCGTCGCCTCGGCGATGGGCACAGTCCCCTGGAGCGATGACGACCTGGACGCCCTGCCCCGGCACGTAGGTCAGGTCCTCGGCGACGGAGCTCGTGCCGAGATGGTTGCGCGCCGGCTCGATGGCGCCGACCGCGTGCTCACCGTCGCGCGCGGGCCGTTGCTCGCCGCCGCGAGCGAGACGGCGTTGAAGATCCGTGAGACGTCGGCGATCTTTGCGGAGGCCTTCTCGGCAGCCGATCTTCGCCATGGACCGATCGCCGCAGTGACTCCGGATGTCCCAGTGCTTGCGTTCTCGACGGCAGGCCCCGCTGCAGGCGATGTTGCCGCGCTGACGGCGCTCTTGCGCGAACGCGGGGTCACGGTGAGCACCATCGGCTCGGAACCCGGCGCCGACCTCGCGTTGCCGCGTGATGTTCCCGAGGCGCTGCAACCGGTTGTCGCCGCGGTGCGCGGCCAGCAGATCGCTCTGGGAGCGGCCCTCGCGCGACACCGCGACCCCGATGCGCCCGCCGGTCTCACGAAGGTGACGCTGACGCGCTGACCGCCTACAGACCGGCGAAGAGGCTGGTCTCCGGCCGCGGCTCACCGAGCGTCCCGCGGGCGATGATGAACCGCTCGGTCCCGAGCGTCGCCTCGAAGATCTGCGCCGCGATGGTCGAGAACGGGCTGTCGGTCTCGTACTGGCTGAGATGGGCATGAAACGCCGCGCGCTTCTGCTCGAGGAACGCCGAGACATCGACATCCGTGGTGATCTCCTCATCGGGGATTCCCACGATCTGACCGACCTCGATGGGCAGGTCGGCGCCGGAGTCGCGCGCCCGCTGCTCGATGCGCAGGACGGCGCTCCGCGGCACCGCGTGCATGTACGCCTTCGCAGGCGCCCAGCCCTCCGCATGCAGGAGATCCAGCGCGGCGAACGTGGTCAGATGCGCCTTCACGTGGTCGGGGTGCCAGTACGTGCCGTCCGGGGTGTATGTCACCACCACGTCCGGACGCTCCTCACGAAGGACGTTCGCGACTCGCCCGGCCGTCTCGGCGAGCGGCGCCGCGTGGAAGGCGCGCGGATCGTCGTTGCTCGGTGCGCCGGCCATGCCGGAATCGCGATAGCCGAGAAATTCCTGGCGGTCGACGCCGAGGATCGCGCAGGAACGCATCAGCTCCTCGGTGCGAACCTCCGCAAGTCGGGGACGCACCGCCGCCGCATCCATGTTGTGGATGTCGCCTTCCTCGCCTCGCGTTGCGGTGAGCAGCACGACGCGGATGCCCTCGTGATGCGCGCGCAGCATGACGCCACCGGTGGCGATGCACTCATCGTCGGGATGCGCGTGTACGAGCAGCAGTGTGGTCATGTCAGATCCGCCGTCAGGCGAGGTCTGAGACTACTCGATTCCTTCCCTGGTGCTTCGCTGCGTAGAGGTTGCGATCGGCCTGGCCCAGCAGCCCCGCCTGGCTCGTGCGCCCGCTCTGGAGCACGGTGAACCCGACACTCGCGGTCACGACTTCGCCCGTCATCGCGCCGTCCCACCGCACCAACTCGATCGCCTGACGCACGTCCTCGCAGCGTCGCAGTGCTTCGTCGATCTCGATGGCTGGGAAGACGAGCAGGAACTCCTCGCCGCCCATGCGCGCGGCCCAGCCGGATTCGGCCGTGGCGGCGGCAAGGATGCCCGACACGCGGACGAGCACCTTGTCACCGACGGCATGTGAGAAGCGGTCGTTCACCGCTTTGAAATGGTCGAGGTCGACGAGGCCGATCGACAGTGGCGAGCCGTCCTCTCGCGAGCGTGCGAGCAGGATCGGCAGCTCCGTGTCGACATGACGCCGGTTGCGCAGTCCGGTCAATGCATCGCGCAAGGACAGCTCGCGGAACCGCTCGCCCTCGCGCCGTGCCTCGGTGGTCTCGAAGACCGCCTGCAGCGTGCGAGCGTTCGCCTCGCGCTGTGCGGCTCGAAGCGCTGCATCCTCAGCGTGGAAATCGATGTACTGCTCGTACGCGCGCTGGAACAATCCCTGCGCGGCGAACAGGGCTGCGCGCTCTTCGAGCGCCTCAACACGGATCGCCACCATCCCTCGGGCGGCGCACACCTGGATGCAGCGCTCGAGCGTGGCATCCGCATCCGACATGTGCCCCTGCATGCGCTGCGCACTCGCCGCAGTGTTCAGCGCCTCACCAAGTCCCTCGATCGGACGCGACTCGAGATCCGGGTCGTCGAGGATTGGACGCAGCGTCGCCTCCGCCTCGGCAAAGAGGCCCAGCTTCAACTGCGCGTTCGCGATCGTGTCCAGGCAGGCGGCGTCGAGGGTCACGTTGTGGCGGGCGGCAAACGCCTCCATCCGCTTGGCGATCTCCATCGACTGATGCGGGTCGCCCGCGTCGTCCTCGAGCCAGGCGAGGTTGTTGAGGATCTTGACCCGCAACGGGACGTCCTCGAGCCCGTCCGCGAGCTGCAGCGCAGCGCGATATCGCTCGCGCGCGGCATCCCACGCGCCGGTGCGGACGAGCACCTGTCCGAGCCCGAAGAGATGGTCGGCGCGCATCCGCTCCGACATCGTGTCATCGAGCAGCTCAACGGCCGGCACCGCATGTTCCCACGCGCTCGGGACATCACCGATGAAGTCGAAGAAGACGGAAAGCAAGCGGTGGCTCCGGGCCATGAGATGGCGCTGGTCGCGCTCGGTTGCCCACTCGTTGATCTCTCTGATCAGCTGCCCGCTGGCGGTGTGCTTGCCCTTGCGGCAGAGCACGTCGGCCTGGATCAGCTGCGCGCGCCGCTGCGCGACCTCGTCGCCAAGGGCGTGTGCGCGGCGCTCGAGCGCCATCGCCGGCGCGTATGCCGCGTCTGGATCCGAGAACGGCACGAGCTCCAGGAAGTCGAGCTCACTTTCCAGCCGCTGCAGCCGTCGCCGGACGGCGGGCGAGGCCGATGCCGAGCCGTCGGCCTCCGGCGCGCCTGCGATGACATGGAGCTTGGGCGCAGCGGCTCCGCCTGGATGAGCAGCCATGACGACGACGATAGGTCGCGCCTGTTGATGCCTCCGCTCGATTGGTGCTCTGTCACAACAACGTGGTCCAGTCCGACATCGCCAAGCGTGGTGTGACTTCTCCGTTACAGCGGCGCCGTTGTGCGTGGGCTGAGCAGCGCCGGCGGGCGCAACGGAGGCGTCAGCCGATCGCGGTGGGCGTGTCGAGCTGCTGCCACGTCGATCCGTCGAGCTCCCAGAGATGCACCGGTTGCGCAGCGACAGCGCTGCTCGGCATGGCCGACCCGACGATCAGGAGCCGGCCCGTGGTCGTGTCGGTGAGCTCGGCCACCGGCTCGAACGGAAGGCGCGCGACGTCCATCAGCGTCCATGTGTGCCCCGTCCATGAGGCGAGGACCGGAAGTCCCAGCATCGGGCCGCAGTTGCAGAGCGCGACACGGCTGATGGCTGGATCGAGTGCAAGGTACGAGCCCGGCAGCGGCTCGGCCGTGCCGGCGAGCTGCAGCCATCGCTGTCCGTCCCAGCGCCACGTGGTGTCGAGCGCGCCGAGTGGCGAAACCGGCATCGAGCAGCACCCCTCGGCGATCAGTGACTGTGTCACCGGATCGAACGCCATGGGCAGATCGAACGCGCTCGGAGCCACGGCGCCGTGCACCTTGTATCCCCAGTGCGAGCCGCTCCAGACCCAGGTCTGATCGCCGTTCGCAGTGTTCCCCGCGGCCGTGACGAGCACCATCTCGTTGAGCGCGTCGTCCCACGCCATCGACGCGCCCCCGCCGGCCGGAGGACCGGAGGCGCCGTTGTTCAACTCGTGCCAGGTCTGGCCGTCCCACGCCCATGTGTCGTTGAGCGCCGGACCGCCGGTGAATGGAGCGTTCTGGCCGCCGAAGAGCAGCACCTCGTCGATCTGGGGATCGAAGGCTGCCGCTGCATCGATGCGCCCCGACGGGCTGCTCGAGGGACTGGCCAGAGCCCAGTGGCTCTCGCTCCAGATCCACGTGCTGGCGTAGTCGTCGACGCCGCCGAAGATGACGATCTGGTGGCTTGCCGGGTCATCGGCGACCGTGAACCCGGAGCCTGAAACAGGGCCGGCGGGGACCGGCGTCGGTAACGCCGAGGGGGTCGGCGCCGGAGCGGGAGCGGGCTTCTGCGCATTCGAGATCACCAGGCCGGCAACCGCCGCCACTGCGATCACCCCCACGAACATCGCGGACGATGTCAGGCGCATGCAGGGTCGCTCCGCTCGCTCACACCGCCCATGGTCCGCCTTCCCCGGCACAATCGTCGAATGACTGCATCACAGCCGACCATCGTCGCCACGAGCATCGGATTCCATCCCGACGGCGGGGACCAGTGGAACTTCCGGCCGGGCCCCGCGTACTCGATGGCCGCCGATCTCGCCGGCGCCGGTGCGCACCCGCGCCTCTGCATCATCGCCACGGCTGCCGCCGACAGCGCGGTGTGGCTGAGCGCGCTGCACCAGGCGTTCTCAAAGCTCGACATGGTGGTGTCGCACCTCGATCTCTACCCCATGCCCAACTACGACGACGTCGAAGCGCACCTGATGCAGCAGGACGTCATCTGGGTGAGCGGCGGCAGCACCGCGAACCTGCTTGCTCTGTGGCGTGTGCACGGGCTCGACGTCATCCTCCATCGGGTCTGGCAGGCGGGCGTCGTGCTGATGGGCGTCTCGGCAGGGTCGTTGTGCTGGCACGTCGGCGGGACCACCGACTCGTTCGGCCCGCATCTGCGCCCGGTCACCAACGCGCTCGGATGGCTGCCGTACGGCAACAGCCCGCACCATGACGCCGAGGAGGAGCGCCGCCCGCTGATCCACAAGCTCGTCGCCGACGGCACGCTGCCGCTTTCGTATGCCACCGACAACGGCGCCGGCCTCATCTATCACGGCACAGAGCTCTATGAGGCGTTCGCCGAGACTCCCGGCGCGCTTGCGTACGAGATCCGGCGCGACGGCGACAGCGCGCGCGAGACGCCACTGCCGACGAGAGTGCTCTGACCGCTCGGTAGCATCTGCGCGGTGGAAGAGCGACTCCCGCTCGCGACGCTGCTGTCCCACGCGCTCGTCGCGTACACGATCGAGTTCGACAACGAGTTCGAGCGCCAGTCGCCGCATCGCACGGAGCTCTTCGGCCCAGCAGGCGGCGGTGGGCCCTGGCTGGTGTCGATGGTCATGTGGTTCAACTGCATGCGGCATGTCGCCGAGACGCCGATCACCGTCGAGGACCTTGTGCGTCGCGCGCGTACCCGGACCAACCTTGCCGGCATGCACCGATGGCGATACATCGACGTGGAGGCGAAACCCGGTGACACGCGGGCGAATCCGCCCGATGCCGATCTGCTTGTCCGTGCGACGCGCAAGGGAGGTCTTGCGCAGCAGGTCTGGCAACCGCTCGCGGGTGACATCGATACGCGTTGGGACGATCGATGGGGAATCGACCACATGGACGCGCTGCGCGTGGAGCTTCGTACGCTGCTGGCGCAGTCCGTCCTCGATCTGCCCGACTGTCTCCCGATCGTGCATCACGGTCTGTGGTCGGCAGGGCCGGTGCGGCCTGGGTTTTCCGCTCGTATCGACACGTCCGACGATGGAGGTTTACTCGCACTGCCGTCGCTCCTCTCGCGCGTGCTCTTGATGATCGCGATCGAATTCGAGTCGCGGTCGAAGGTGTCGCTCGCCATTCACGCCGACGTGCTTCGGGTCCTCGGCGAAGCGCCCACGCGGCTCAGAGATCTGCCGCGCCTCTCGGGCGTCTCCAAGGAGGCGATCAGCATGGCGATGGGGTTCGTTGCGAAACGCGGCCTCGTGGTGCTGGAGCCGAACCCGAATGGCAAGCCGGGCAAGGCGGCGCGGTTGACCGGCAAGGGCGTTGTCTCGCGACGAGATGCACGCGCGCTTGTTGCGAAAGGTGGAGGAGGACTGGGACGCGCGATACGGCACCGCGGTCATCGGCGCCCTGCGCGAGCTCCTCGAATCGCTCAGTGGGGATGCTCGCGGGTCACGGTTGTTGGAGGGTATCCCGGCGTTCCCGGACGGATGGCGTGCGAAGGTGCCGAAGGCGGAGACGCTGCCGTCCTTTCCGATGGTGCTGCATCGCGGCGGATATCCCGACGGCAGCTGACGAGGCCGCGGCCGCTCCTCGGATAGACTGCGAGCCCACGCAGTCGGGGAGGGAGATCCCACTGGAGGCAGACCAATGCGTTACCAGGTTCGCGAGAAGATCCTCCGCCTCGGCGAGGACAACGACATCCTCAACGAGGCCGGCCAGCCTGCGCTCCAGGTCGACGGCAAGGTGCTCAGCCTGCATGGACTGATGCTCGTCAACGACCTTGCCGGGACCGAGGTCGCGCGTGTGAGCCGGAAGCTCGTGGCACTGCTCGCGACCTACGACATCGCGCTTGCCGCAGGGGGAACCGCCGAGGTGCACCAGCGCTTCACCGGCCCGTTCCACCCGAAGTGGAACATCTCGGTCGCCGGTGGGGCGGAGTTGGAGATGGGCGGGAACTTCGCCGGCCACGATTTCACGATCACCGAGAACGGGCAGACGATCGCGACGATCTCCAAGGCGTGGATCAGCCTTGCGGACTCCTACGGCGTCGACATCGTCGAGGGGCAGAACGATCTGCTGCTCCTCTGCTGCGTCCTCGCGCTCGAGGCGGAGCAGGATCGGACGCGGGAGCACAACCAGGGATCGGGGGCGCTCGGCGGCCTTGCGGAACTGGGGGAGATCGGCGGTCTGGGCAACATCCTCAAAGGCCCGCTCTGACCGAACGTCTGTTCTCTCTGGGAGAGTAGAATGGTTGGTCCCAGATGAGCGACATGAGTGCGTTTCACCCTGCAGTGCGGGCCTGGTTCGAGCGCCGGTTTCCCGAGGGGCCCACACCCGCGCAGACCGAGGGTTGGCCGCAGATCGCGGCCGGACGCAACACGCTGATCGCCGCACCGACTGGTTCCGGCAAGACGCTCGCGGGGTTCCTCGTCTGCATCGACGCGCTGTACCGCGCGGCCGAGCGGGGCGAGGTGGTCGAGGGCATGACGCAGGTCGTCTACGTCTCGCCGCTGAAGGCGCTCGCCGTGGACGTGCAGCAGAACCTCGAGACACCGCTTCGAGAGATCGCGGACGTGGCCGCAGAGATGGGGATGACATTGCCCGCTCTGCGCGCCGAGGTGCGCACCGGGGACACCACGCAGTCGATGCGTGCGGCGATGATCAAGCGCCCACCGAACTTCCTGGTCACGACGCCAGAGTCGCTGTACCTGCTCGTCACGGCGCAACGCAGCCGCGCCGCGCTGCAGTCCGTCACCACCATCATCGTCGACGAGATTCACGCGGTGGCACGCGACAAGCGCGGCTCGCACCTCGCAGTCACGCTCGAGCGTCTTGCGCGCCTGTGCGTGCAACAGCCGGTCCGCATCGGGCTGTCGGCAACACAACGGCCCATCGAGACGGTGGCGCGGTTGCTTGTCGGCGCCGGGCCGTCGCGTTGCAATCCGGACGGCAGCCCGCGCTGCGCCATCATCGATGTCGGCCACCGGCGCGCGCTCGATGTCGCCATCGAGCTACCATCGGGTGAGCTCGAGGCCGTCGCGTCGCGCGAGCAGCTCGGTGAAGTGCTCGATGCCATCGCAGCGCATGTCAATGCGCATCGCACCACGCTGGTCTTCGTCAACACGCGGCGTATGGCTGAGCGGGTTGCGCATCAACTGGCGGAGCGCCTTGGCGACGAAGCGGTTGCGGCGCATCACGGCAGCCTTTCCAAGGAACGCCGTCAACGAGTTGAAGTCGCAACTGCGCGCCGGCGAGCTGCGTGCGCTGGTGGCCACGGCGTCGCTGGAGCTCGGCATCGACATCGGGCCGATCGAGATGGTGTGCCAGATTGCCTCACCACGCAGCATCGCCACGTTCCTGCAGCGCGTCGGGCGCTCCGGGCACAGCCGCGGCGGGATGCCCAAGGGCCGCCTGTATCCGATGACGCGCGATGAGCTCGTCGAATGCACGGCGCTGCTTGCCGGAGTGCGAAGCGGCGCACTCGATGCTGTGCATCCTCCGCGCCTCCCGCTCGACATCCTCGCGCAGCAGATCGTTGCGGAGTGCGCGGCGGACGAGTGGCGCGAGGACGATCTCTTCGAGCTGATGCGCACCGCCGCGCCGTTCGCCGACCTGACGCGCGTCGACTTCGACCGCATCATCGACCTCGTCTCAGAAGGCATTCCGACGGGTCGCGGGCGCGTTGCCGCCTATCTGCATCGGGACCAGGTCAACGGCGAGGTGCGCGCGCGACGCGGTGCCCGGCTCGCTGCGCTGACCTCGGGCGGCGCAATCCCGGAGACGGGCGACTACCGCGTGCTTGCGGAGCCCGATGACACGTTCATCGGCACTGTCAACGAGGACTGGGCGATCGAGTCGTCGGCGGGCGACATCTTCCTGCTGGGAAGCACGTCGTGGAAGATCCGCCGCGTCGTGGCGGGAACCGTGCGCGTTGTGGATGCGCATGGCGCGCCGCCGTCGGTGCCGTTCTGGCTCGGCGAGGCACCCGCGCGCACCGAGGAGCTCTCGCGCGAGGTCTCGGACCTGCGGAGCGGCGTCGAGGCACTGCTCGCCGAAGGTGGCGCCGATGAGGCGATCACGTGGGTGGAGCAGCGCGCCGGCGTGGACAACGATGTCGCAGCCATGGTGGTGCGGTACCTCGCAGCCGGACGCACCGCGCTCGGCGTGGTGCCGACGCTGGAGCACATCGTGCTGGAGCGTTTCTTCGACGACAGCGGCGGGATGCAGCTGGTCGTGCACGCGCCGTTTGGGGGCCGCCTCAACCGTGCTCTTGGACTCGCGTTGCGCAAGCGGTTCTGCGCAACCTTCGATTTCGAGCTGCAGGCCGCGGCAAGCGACGACTGCGTGCTGCTGTCGCTCGGTCCGCAGCACAGCTTTCCGCTCGAGGACATCCCGAAGTTCCTGTCGTCCAACACGGTGGAGGAGACGCTGCGGAAGGCCGTGATCTTCGCGCCGATGTGGAATGTTCGCTGGCGCTGGAACCTGAATCGGTCGCTCACGGTGCTCCGCTTCAAAGGCGGTCGCAAGAACCCGGCGCCGATTCAGCGGCTCGAGTCCGACGACATCATGGGAGCCGTCTTCCCGCAGCTGGTGGCGTGCCAGAACGAGAACCCGACGGGGCCACTCGAAGCGCCCGATCATCCGCTCGTCAACCAGACGATGTACGACTGTCTCCACGAGGTGATGGACGTCAACTCGCTGCGCGAGCTCGTCGTGCGCATCGAGCGCAAGGAAGTGCAGATCAGCTTCCGCGACACCGTGGAGCCCTCGCCGCTGGCGCATGAGATCGTGAACGGCAGGCCATACACCTTCCTCGACGACGCGCCTCTGGAGGAGCGGCGCAGCCGCGCGATCACCTTGCGCCGCGGGCTGCCGGTCGAGGCGCGCGACCTTGCAGCGCTTGACCCCGACGCCATCGCGCGCGTGCGAGGCGAGGCAGCACCGGAGCCTCGCGATCACGACGAGCTGCATGACCTGCTGGTCTCGCTCGTGCTCATGCGGCCGGTCGAGCGATGGACGGCGTCCTTCGAGCAACTGGTCGATCGGGGCAGGGCTCTCATCGTCCGCCACGGGGAGCACGACTTCTGGTGCGCAGCAGAGCGCCTGACCACTGTCGAGCGGCTGTGGCCGGACGCACAACGCATTCCCGCCTCGTTCTCACTGCCGCCCGCGCTCGTGGATGGCGCCCTTGAGCCGGACGTCGCGGTGGCGGCGATCCTGCGCGGCCACCTCGAGGTCAGCGGCCCGATGACGGCGCAGGAGCTTGTGACGCTGACGAGCCTGAGCAAGACCGAGATCGCTGTCGGGCTCGCCATGCTCGAGGGCGAGGGCTTTGCGCTGCGCGGCCACTTCGATCCCGGGGTCGAGGACGACCAGTACTGCGCGCGCCGCCTGCTGGTCCGCATCCACTCGTACACGCAGCATCGCCTTCGTCAGGAGATCGAGCCGGTCACTCCGCAGGACTTCATGCGGTTCCTGCTCCGCTGGCAGCGCGTTGCACCAGGAACCCAACGCGAAGGTCGCGCCGGAGTCGCGGCGACGATCGCACAGCTCCAGGGATTCGAGATCCCCGCCGGCGTCTGGGAGGAAACGGTGCTGCCGAGCCGCGTCTCCGGGTATCGCAGCGCGTGGCTCGACGAGCTCTGCATGTCGGGCGAGGTTGCATGGGCGCGGTTGAAGGTTCGCGAAGATGCGGATCCGGGCGCTGCGCAACGCAGCAGCAGCTCGGCGTCGCGTGCGACCCCGGTCACGCTGGTGATGCGCTCGGACCTGCCGTGGCTGCTCCAGTCCGTTCGCGGCGATGCGCAGCCCGTCGAACCAACCTCGGGCGCGACCCTCGATGTGCTCGATGCGCTGCGCGGGAGCGGCGCCCTGTTCACCAATGACATCGTCACGCTGTCGCGCCGGCTGCCGAGCGAGGTTGAAGACGCGCTCTGGGACGGTGTGGCTCGTGGCTTGCTCACCGCTGACGGATTCAGCGCAGTGCGCAGGCTGTTGGTCAGTCGCCGGCTCGGACGCGCTCGCCCATACCACCGCGGTCTGCGCCACGGCGTCAGTGGATACTCGTCGGGCGAGGGCCGGTGGTCGCTCGTGCCGCGGGTGTCTGCGGTCGCTGAGCACGATGCGCTCGCGGAGGCGATCGCCGAGCAGCTGCTGGTGCGCTGGGGAGTCGTGTTCCGCGACGTGGTGGCACGCGAGACCATCGCGCTGCCGTGGCGCGATGTGGTCTGGGCCCTGCGTCGCATGGAAGCCCGTGGCACCGCACGCGGCGGACGCTTCGTCACCGGCTTCGCCGGCGAGCAGTTCGCGTTGCCGGAAGCCGTGGATCAGCTGCGCGAGGTGCGGCGTCGCGAACGCACCAATGAGGTGATCCGCACATCGGCCACCGACCCGCTTAACCTCGCCGGGATCCTGCTTCCCGGTCCGCGCATCACCTCGGTGCGAACCAACACCGTGGTCTTCGAGGACGGTGTGCCGACCACAAGCGCAAGCCCTGCGTTGGCAGGTTTCGCGCCGCGCTGACGCGCCGCCGATCGGACTAGTTTGTCGTCGCCGAGACTGGTTCGAACGTGAGGTCGGCGGGCTCGGGATCGGCTGACACATCAGCGAGTGGCCAGAGGATCGTGAACTGGCTGCCGCCCTTGTCGTCGCTGTGCGCTCGCACCGTGGCAGCGTGTGCGTCGCAGAGGCGGCGCACCAGCGCAAGTCCCATGCCCATGCCGCCGTGGCGGCGCGTGCGGCTGTTGTCCTCCTGATAGAAGCGATCGAAGAGGCGGGGGATCGCCTCGGCGCTGATGCCGATACCATCGTCCGTGACCTCGATCCTGCACGCGCCCATGCCCTTCTCGGGACGGGCGCTCACGGTCACGTGGCCGCCTTCCGGTGTGAATTTCACCGCGTTGTCGATGAGCGCTCGCAGCACCTGGCGGAGCCGGAACGGATCAGCGTTGACGACAGGCTTGCCGCGCACGTCGATGGTGAGCTCCACCGGCAGCGCGTCCTTGAAGTGACGCCGGACGTCGTTGGCAGCATCGCGGATCGCGCCGTCGACCTCGACAGGCGCCATGCGCACGTCGATGGTGTCCGAGTTGACGAGCGCGAAGTCGACGACATTCTCGACGGTCTCGCCGAGCAGCTTCACCGAGATGTCGATGTCGCGGACGATGTCGAGCCGGGTTGCGTCGTCCCACTTGTGCCACGCGACGTTGAGCAACTCGATCTGCCCCTGGATCGCGAGCACCGGCGTGCGCAGCTCGTGTTGCGCGGTGTCCAGGAAGTCGCTCTTGAGCTGGTTCAACTCGGAGAGCCGTCGTACGGCTTCGCGTTCCTGTTCGAGGGTCCGGGTGTTCTCGATTGCCACTGCGGCGTTGTTGGCGAGTGTGGTGAGCGCGCGTTCGTCGCTGTCGGCAACCGGTCGATCGGACGCCACCAGCAGCACACCGGTCAGTGCTTCCTGATAGAGCATCGGCACCGCGATCGCAGCGCGACCGCCGGCCTGCAGACGGACGCTGTGCCCGGCGGCAAGCTCGTCCACCGACAGCTCGTCGGCCATGTCGGGAATCTCCGGTCCACGGCTGCGCATCCGCAGGATCTCGTTGCCCCGCTTGGTGTACATCGTTGCGCTCGCCGATCCGCCTGCGATCGCGTCGGCGGCGCCGAGCACGGCGTCCTGCAGCTGCTCGATGCCGCCCGTGGTCATCGTCAACGCGCGTGACACATCCTGCAAGCGGCCCACCGAACCGTCGATGTGTCTGATGTAGCCGGCTATCTGATCGCGCATGCTGTTGACACCGGCGGCCAGACGGCCCAGCTCATCGCGTGACGTGACGGGGATATCGGTCGTGTAGTCCCCGGCCGCAATGCGCTCGACACCACGCTCGAGACGCGACACCGGACGGCGGACGAAGCGGTCGACGAAGAGCAACACCAGGATGGCGACGACGATCATCGCCGTCAGCGCGATCTCCGCGATGGTGCCCTCATCCTGCGCGGTGCCGGCAGCGAAGAGCGCGACGGGCACCTCGACGCCGATGTAGCCGGCCACGGTGGTGCCGCCCGGTGCGGTGAGTGGCTCAAAGCTTCCTGCAACCGCACCGACGCCCGCCACCGTGTAGATGGCGTGAGCAGCGACGGTGCTCGATGCCGGATGCGTGTGACCGGAGAGCTGCTGCGCGACCGTGGCGGGAACGGCAGCGGCATCCGGCGTGTACGCGCTTCCCGTGTAGCGGATCACCCCGGGGTGAGCGCCTGCTCCGATGAAGACGGGCGTGTACCCGATGACCGGTCCGAAGCGCGCGAACTGCACCTGGAGCGGCGCGCTGTACACGACGACGCCCAACGGTGTGTACGTGCCCGCCTGGACGTTGTAGACCGGCACCGCAACATCGAGCGCAGGCAGGCCACCGCTCAGGAACTCAACACCCTCGACCCCCGACGGGCAGCGTGCGGCCGTCGCTGGAGTCGCAGCGATGACGGCGCGCGCTTGCTGACATGCGGGGAGCGCCGCGATCTTCAGCGCCGCCTGTACCGAGGGAACGCTGCTCGTCACGTGGCCGCCGGAGGACTGCTCGCACACGGCGGTCGTGGGATGGGTCGTGGCACCCGCCGGTGTGGTGGTGTCGCATTCGCTCGTGTAGAGCACGGTGCCCTTGGTGCTCAGGATCACCACGTCGAGACCCTGGACGTCGACGACGCGCCGGTCCGTGAACTCCGCGGCGAGCAGTGCAGCCGGGCTGCTGCCGGCCAGCGCCAGCTGCATCGACGTGAGCGAGGCGGTGTTCGTGGCCGCGTACTGGGCCTGCGGCTGGATCACGCGCGAGATGAGCTGGCTGGCGACGCCTGCCCGGTTGTCGGCGTTGGAGAGGGCTCCGGCGTTGGTCTGCTGCGACCGGCTCACCAGGAGGAAGCCGCTCACGCCGGCGATCAGGAGCGCGGTGAAGACAAGGCCGCCCGCGAGCAGGCGGCCGGCGAGGCTGGTCCGCAGGCCGAACCTGCGACGGACGAAGTGGCCTCCCGACCCAGGTACTCCCATTTGATCGAGCCTATGTGGGCGGCGGCGGCATCGAGTCGGGTGTGCGCTCGCAGTCCGGCAACGGGGTCGTGACGAACGTCCTCGACCCGCTTCGCGACTGGGTGTTCCCGAATGCTCCGGTACCCGTACGCTTATGGAATGCCGTTTGGACGCCGTCGCTCAGTGGACCGGGTCGTCGAGGATCCAGAACGGCACGGCCTGGGACCCTGGCTGAAGCGCTGGACGATCCCGATCATCGGGGCGCTCACCCCGATGGCGCTGATCGTCGTGAACATCGCCGCCTTCATCGTCCAGCACCTGACCCAGTTCCGCTGGACGATCACGATCCTTGCCTTCGTGAGCGGCATCATGCTCAACTCCTGGACGGCGCTGAACATCTACCGGGTGCTGCAGGTCCGGCGTCCGGACCATCCCGTGGTGAACGAGCGCAACCAGGAGGTGGTCCTGGTGGTCGGCATGGGCCTGGTGATCATCTTCGCCTTCGTCACCGCCCTCTTCTGCTACCTCGGCCTGGCGAACGCCAAGGACCTGCCCAACGGGCTGACCTTCTTCACAGGATTCTTCGCGGCTGCGGTCCCGATCCTGCTCCGGGCGGCGTTCCGTCGCGGAGGGTCGAGAGGTCGCGGCCGTGGCAACGGCCAGTCGCGGGTGAGCAACGTCTCAGGATTGCCGCCGCCGGCGCCCATGCCGCCGCCGCCGACGTCGGCGACGATGCGGGACACGATTCCCAGAAGGTAGTTCTGGAACGCGGCTCGAGGCGGACCGCAACGCGGCCGCCCCGGCCTGTCCCCGAGGTTGTTAGACCTCTTTGAATTCTGCGTCGACCACGTCGTCCGCGCCTGCGCCGTCAGCCCCATGCGCGCCGTCGCTCGTATCGGGAGCACCGCCGTCGCCGTTGCCGGCATGCGGCTCGCCCGCGCCGGGTTGGGCCTGCTGGGTCTGCGCGTACACGGCCTCGCCGATCTTCTGGATCGATGACGCAAGGTCGTCGTGCGCCTTCTTGATGGCGTCGGAGTCGTTGGTGGCAATTGCGTCACGAACTGCCTTGACCTTGGCCTCGATATCCGTGCGCAGCTCGGCCGGCACCTTGTCGCCCGCGTCAGCGAGCGCCTTCTCGGCCTGGTAGGCAAGCTGATCGGCTCGGTTCCTCGTCTCGACAAACTCGACACGCTTGCGGTCCTCGTCGGCGTGGACCTCGGCCTCCTTCACCATGCGCTCGACCTCGTCCTTCTGCAGGGTGGTGGAGCCGGTGATGGTGACCTTGTTCTCCTTGCCGGTGCCGCGATCCTTGGCGCTGACGTTGAGGATGCCGTTGGCGTCGATGTCGAAGCCGACCTCGATCTGCGGCATGCCACGCGGTGCCGGCGGGATGCCGTCGAGCGTGAACGTCCCGAGGATGCGGTTGTCCCGCGCCAGCGGACGCTCGCCCTGGAGCACAACGATCTCGACGGACGGCTGGCTGTCAGATGCGGTCGAGAAGACCTGGGTCTTGGCGGTTGGGATGGTGGTGTTGCGCTCGATCAGCTTGGTGTTGACCTCGCCCTCGGTCATGATCCCGAGCGACAGCGGTGTGACGTCGAGGAGGAGCACGTCCTTGACCTCGCCCTTCAGCACGCCCGCCTGGATGGCGGCGCCCACCGCGACCACCTCATCGGGGTTCACACCACGATGCGGGTCCTTGTTGGTGAAGCTCTTGACGAGCTCCTGGATGACCGGCATACGTGTCGACCCGCCGACGAGGATGACCTCGTCGAGCTCGTGCGCCGTCATGCCCGCGTCCTTGAGCGCCGACTCGAACGGTCCGCGGCAGCGCGACGTCAGGTCGTCGGTGAGCTGCTCGAACTTGCTCCGCGACAGGGTGATCGCGAGGTGCTTCGGACCCGATGCATCAGCGGTGATGAACGGAAGGTTGACCTCGGTCTCCTGGCGCTGGGAGAGCTCGATCTTGGCCTTCTCCGCGGCCTCGGTCAGGCGCTGCAATGCCTGCCGGTCGCCACGGAGATCGATGCCCTGATCCCGCTTGAACTCGTCGGCGAGCCAGTCGACGATGCGCCGGTCGTAGTCGTCTCCACCGAGGTGGGTGTCACCGTTGGTGGACTTGACCTCGAACACGCCTTCACCGACCTCGAGGATCGAGACGTCGAACGTGCCTCCGCCGAGGTCGAAGACGAGGATCTTCTCGTTCTCCTTCTTCTCGAGCCCGTACGCGAGGGCGGCGGCGGTCGGCTCATTGATGATGCGCAGGACGTTGAGCCCCGCGATCTGGCCGGCGTTCTTGGTCGCCTGCCGTTGCGCGTCGTTGAAGTACGCGGGCACCGTGATCACCGCGTCGGTGACCTTCTCGCCGAGATAGGACTCGGCGTCCGTCTTCAGCTTCTGCAGGATCATCGCGGAGATCTGCTCGGGCGTGAAGTTCTCGCCGCTGACCTCGACCTCTGCGCGGCCGTCCTTGCCGGCGACGACCTTGTACGGCACCTGCTTCGCCTCGGTGCTCACTTCACTGAGCAGGCGGCCCATGAAGCGCTTGATCGAGTAGACGGTGTTCTCAGGATTGACTGCGGCCTGACGCCGGGCCAGCTGCCCGACCAGGCGCTCGCCGGTGCGCGTGAACGCGACGACCGACGGGGTGGTGCGGCCTCCCTCGGCGTTTGCGATGACGACGGGCTCGCCGCCCTCCATCACTGCAACCACGCTGTTGGTGGTGCCGAGATCGATACCGACGGTCTTTGCCATGTGGGGTCCTCCGGGGACTGATAACTCAGGGTGTTCTATGGAGCGTCGCGAGGACGCCCTTATCGAATACCGCGCGCCACCGACATGCTAAACGTAGAGGGATGGATGATTCCCGACCGATTGAGGAGCAGCTCGTCGACCTCCGCCGGCGCGCCGATGAGGACTATCTGCACCCGGACACGCTTCGTGAGCCCGGGCGGCATCAGCTCGATCTGCGCGAGCTCGGCGTCCGTGTCAGCGTGACGCGCTCCCGGTACCCGAACCGGCCCGACGGCGTCGATCAGTACGCGGTGACGCTGTCGCGGCCCGAGCTGGACCGGGCGCCAGGCAACGACGAGGTCGGCATCGTGCTGTCGTCGGCGTTCGGCGATGCGTCGGCGATGGCGGTGGAGCGTTCGGGCGGCTCGTCCCGGATCCGGATGTTCCGGGTGCCCGCCGGGACGGCAGCATCAGGGAGTGGTCAGCCCGGCTCGGGCTCCTGATAGCCGTCGGCGCCGATCAGGGGCACGAAGCGGCACGGACCGAGTGCCTCGGTCTCCCAGCGTCCGCCCACCAGCCGCAGCCTCGTCAGCTGCTCGCCGTCCTCGCCGTCGGTGATCGGCACCACCAGGCGCCCGCCCTCGATGAGCTGCCGGGCGAGCGCCACCGGCAGGCGGGGGGCGGCCGCCCCCACGGCGATGGCGTCGAACGGCGCGCGTTCCGGGACCCCCAACGTGCCGTCGCCCTCGATGACCTCGACGTCGTACTGCAGCCGGTTGAGCCGCGTGGCCGCCGTCTGCGCCAGCGAGGCCACCCGTTCGATGCTCACCACGTGGGCACCGCAGGCGGCCATGACCGCTGCCTGGTACCCGGACCCGGTGCCGACATCGAGCGCGCGGTCGCCCTGGTGCAGCTCGAGCGCTTCCACGACCGCCGCGACCATGAGCGGCTGGCTGATCGTCTGGCCCGGTGCGTCGATCGGCAGCGCCCGGTCGGCATAGGCGCGCTCCCGATCCGCCTCGAGCACGAACTCCTCGCGTGGGACGCCCGCCATGGCGTGGAGCACGACCGGCGACCGGATTCCGTGCTCGATCAGCGACGCCATCATGCGATCGCGGTCCGACTCCGTGGCTAGCCTCTTGGTGTGAGATCCAGATCCGGCGGTGGCATCTCCGGCAGCTTCCAGACGATCCATTCCTTCTGCCAGCGCCGGTGCAGCTCGTTCGCGAAGTCGACGAACTCGTGATAGCGCTTCTCGAACGTCGCAAAGTCCTGCGCGTCCAGGGCCGCCATCAGCGGGTCGAGGTCGTCGACGATCCATTCCTCGATGTCGTCGGTGTACTTCGGGCGGGTGACCTCGCAGAGCCGCAGCAGCTTGCGCATCTCCCGGAGCTGCCAGGCGGCGAGCGGCCAGTTCCCGGCCTGCGCCGCATAGAAGGCCTTCCAGAATCGCGCGCCGATCTCGGGCATCAATCGCGCGAGGCCGGGCTGGAGGGCTGTGAGCTGCTCGAGCTCGAGCCGGTCGGGGTTCTTCGGTTGCGTCTTCGTGTCTGCCATTCGACATGCAAGTCTACGGAGGCGGCGCGTTTGGGAACCTGGGCGGTCCCGACCGCGTCTCAGTGCCATGAGTAGTGGAATGCATCGCTCACGCTGGTCGCGCCCGCTGGTGGGGATCAGCGCTGTGGTTGTCATCGGCGCCGCCACTGGGGGCCGTCTTCGGCATCCGCGCCGTCGCGGGGCTCGGGGACGGGTCGGCTCCGGTCGCGGCTGCACAGCCGTCCGCACGCACAGGAGCGGCGATGGCCTATGACGCGGCGGATCAGTCGATCGTGCTCTTCGGCGGTCAGAGCAGGACGAAAGCGCTTGACGACACCTGGACATGGAACGGGTCCGGATGGACGCAGCAGCATCCCGCAACGTCGCCGCCGGCGCTGGAGAACGCGCAGATGGCCTATGACCCCGTGACCCACGACGTGATCCTCGTCGGCATGACCGAGCCCGCCGGTTCGATGCTCCCCATCGCGTGCTCGTCGGGCTCGGGGTCGGCATCATCCGGATCGACGACCGGCGATCCCTCGCTCCCGCCACCTGACGCGTCGATACCTGACATTGCCCCCGTCCCGAGCGCGACGCCGAAGGCAAAGGGATCGACGGTGGTGACCGGCTCCGCGTGCGGCACCAGCGTGTCGCCCAAGGCCGTCACGTGGTCTTGGAGCGGGAGCACCTGGTCGAGGTTCGGCGGTGCCACGCCACTTCCCGAGTTCGCGAACACCACGCTCGTGACCGACCCGGCCGCCGGACGTGTCGTCCTGTTCACCACGGGGCAGTGGGCCGTGCCCGGGGCGCAACGCGCCGAACCGGCGCTGGCGTGCCCCCTGCAGAGCGCGGCAACGCCGAGTGGAGAATCGTTGTGCCCCTACATGCCCGCGGCAAACCTGCAGTGGACGTGGACCGGGCATGGGTGGACGGAGATGTCGACGAACGTCACATCGCAGTTCAACATCATCGGCTCCTCCATCGTCGAGGATGGAGTGACGGGCAAGCTCGCCACCTTCAGCAGCGGCAACTTCGTCGCTCCGACACCTGCGCCTGCCACCTGTCCCACGTGCACCGGCGGCTCCGTGGCCTTGCCGTCGTTCGCCTGCTGCAGCGGGATCGAGAGCATCTGGAACGGCACCACCTGGAAGAAGGTCGCGACGTACGACAGCGGGCCCTCCACCTACGGCGTGACCTTCGTCGGCGATCCGGCAACGCACAGTGATGTCGTCCTCACGGGTGACGGTGCGACCTGGGTCTGGACCGGCACCTGGAAGCACGTGCATCCGGCGACCACACCTCCGATCGTCAGCGGCGCCGCAGCCGCATACGACGCCGCAACAGGACAGGTGGTCATGTTCGGCGGCTACGGGAGTTCGTCCCACGCCACCGGCCTCTACGACCAGACATGGACCTGGGACGGCACGAACTGGAGCAAGCGCGGGGGAACGTCAGGCCCGAGCGTTGCGATCCCGGTGCCATCGCCGGTCAGCGTTCCCCCGGGATTGCCCTGCGAGCCGGCGACGAAGGTGCCCGTGGCCGGGTCCAGCGTGGCGCCGGCGACGGTCTGCAACGGCGCCCCCGCGAGCGGGTCCGGGAGCACCGGGAGTTCGAGCGGCGCCGTGGGGAGCAGCGGGGTCGCAGCACCCTGAGCGGCCACAATGGCTGCACATGGGAGATCTCGACGACGTCCGTATCGAGCGTCTTGCTGATCACACCGACGCCCAGGTGCGGGCGATGCTCGTCGATCTCGCGCTCGCCGAGCAGCACCACTACGATCACCCCGAGGAGACGTCCGAGCAACTGAGCGCTCGGCTCACCACATCGCCGAGCTTCACGGGCGAGAACCACATCCTGGTTGCGCGCGACGCAGGTGACACGGCGATCGGACTCTGCTGGGTGGTGCTCTTCGATCCCGGCACCGGGCTCGAGGCGGAGGTGGCTGAGTTGTACGTGCGTCCCGAAGGGCGGGGCCAGGGCGTGGCACACCGCCTCATGGCGGAGGCGATGGATCTGATCCGCAGCCGCCAGGTGACCTTCGCCTGCGTCTGGACTCGTGGTGACAACCAGGCCGCGCTCGGCGCCTACCTTGCAGCCGGATTCGCGCCGACGGAGCAGACAGTCCTGACCTGGCTGCCGCTCGAATAGCAGGCGGCCGGGATAATAGCCGCTCCATGACCCTTTCCCGATCCGAGGTCGATCACGTCGCGATGCTTGCCCGTCTGGGGCTCAGCGACGTGGAGAAAGACCGTCTGCTTGGCGAGCTGGAGGCGATCCTCGAGCACATCGCGCGCCTGCAGGAGGTGGACACCTCGACCCTTGCGGAGACTGCGCAGGTGGGTGATCTCGTCAACGTGATGCGGGCCGATGTGCCGGAGCCGCCGCTGGGCGCCGCGGCCGCGCTGCGCAACGCACCCGTGTCCGACGGCAGCTACTTCGTCGTCGGAGCGATCCAGGGCAACGACCTTGACGCGTAACACCATCACCGGTCTCGCCGCAGCGCTGCGCAACGGCAGCACCACGCCGCGTGCGCTGCTCGCGGATGCGCTCGGCGCATGTCGACCGCGCCGAGAAGGACCTGCATGCGTATCTGACGGTCACGCGTGAGCTGGCCGAGCACCAGGCGGACGCCGCTGCGCGCACGCTCGAGGAGCATCCCGACACGGCATCGCCGCTGTGCGGCATCCCCATGGCGTTGAAGGATGTCCTCTGCGTGGACGGCATCGAGACCACTGCCGGTTCGAAGATGCTCAAAGGATTCAAGCCGCCGTACACAGGCACGGCCGTGCAGCGGCTGTTCGACGCCGGCGCCGTGTGCGTCGGCAAGACCAACTGCGATGAGTTCGCCATGGGTTCCTCGACGGAGAACTCCGCATTCGGGCCGGTCGGCAACCCATGGGACATCGAGCGCGTTCCCGGTGGGAGCAGCGGCGGCAGCGCTGCAACTGTTGCGGCGGGCTCGGTCCCGTACTCGCTCGGCACCGACACCGGCGGATCCATCCGCCAACCCGCGGCGCTCTGCGGTGTGGTGGGGTTCAAACCAACCTATGGCCGCATTTCGCGATACGGGCTCATCGCGTTCGCGTCGTCACTCGACCAGATCGGGCCGTTCACGCGCACCGTCGAGGACTGCGCGCTCGTGTATTCCGCAATTGCGGGTCACGACCCGCGAGACAGCACGTCGGATGCGCGCGCCGTCGACGATCCGCTTGCGTCGCTGCATGCCGGTGTCGCCGGTATGCGACTCGGCATTCCGCGCGAGTATCTCGGCCCCGGCACGGAGCCCGGTGTTCGCGCCGCGGTCGAGGCCGCGTTCAAGGTGCTCGAGGGTCAGGGGGCCACGCTGCACGAGGTCTCACTGCCGAGCACCGACGTTGCGCTGAGCGTCTACTACATCATCGCGCCGGCGGAGTGCTCGTCGAACCTGGCGCGCTACGACGGCGTGCGCTTCGGCAATCGCGTCGAGCGACCATCGCTCACCGATATGTACCTGCAGACGCGCGACGCGGGTTTCGGCAACGAGGTGAAGCGCCGGGTGATGCTCGGCACGTACGCGCTCTCGAGCGGGTATTACGACGCGTACTACCGTCAAGCGCAGAAGGTGCGCACGCTCGTGAGCCAGGAGTTCGAGACCGTCTTCAAGGACGTTGACGCCATCGTGTGCCCGACGTCGCCGAGCGTGGCGTTTCCCATGGGATCACGCGACGATCCGCTCTCCATGTACATGTGCGACGTGGTGACGCTGCCGGCCAACCTCGCGGGCATCCCGGGCATGTCGGTGCCCTGTGGTTTCGTCGACGGGCTCCCCGTCGGCCTGCAGGTGATCGCACCGCGATTCGAGGACTCGCGCGTGTTCCGCGTCGCGCATGCCTACGAGCAGGCAACCACCTTTCACACCATGCCGTCGCCATACGCGGACGAGGCCGCATGACCGAGACGGCCACGCTTCCGGGAGCAGCACTCGGGCGATACGAGGTGGTGATCGGGCTGGAGGTGCACGCGCAACTGCTGACGCGCAGCAAGATGTTCTGCACGTGCCCGGCCGACTACTGGCATGCGGCGCCGAACGAGAACACGTGCCCCGTGTGTCTCGGTATGCCGGGGGTGCTGCCCACCATGAACGAGCTGGCGGTGGAGTACACGGTTCGCACCGCGCTTGCGCTCCACTGCGAGATCCCCGCATTCACGAAGTTCGACCGCAAGAACTACTTCTATCCCGACCTTCCCAAGGGATATCAGATCTCGCAATACGACCTGCCGCTGTCGCTGAACGGGCATCTCGAGTTCCCGGTCGGTGGCGAGACGGTGCGCTGCGGCATCACCCGCGTTCACCTCGAGGAGGACACGGGAACCATGCATCACGCCGGCGACGTGCTCCAGAGCGCGACGTCGTCGCTCATCGACCTCAACCGCTGCGGCGTACCGCTGATGGAGATCGTCGGCGAGCCTGATCTGCGCACCCCTGAGGCGGCACGCGAGTACCTGGTGCGCCTGCGTCAGATCCTCATGTACATCGGGGTCAATGACGGCAACCTCGAGAAGGGCTCGTTCCGGTGCGATGCCAACATCTCGCTGCGACCGGCCGGTGCGACCGAGCTCGGCGTCAAGGTCGAGGTCAAGAACATGAACTCGTTCCGCGCCGTGCAGCACGCGCTCGAGTTCGAGATCGAGCGCCAGACCGGTGTGCTCGACGCCGGCGGCACGCTGGTGCAGGAGACCCGCGGCTGGGTGGAGACGCAGGGACGCACGATCTCGCAACGCAGCAAGGAACAGGCGCACGACTACCGGTACTTCCCCGAGCCGGATCTGCCGCCGCTGCGCCTCGGCGCCGACTATGTCACCAGGGTGCGCGCGGGGCTGCCGGAGCTTCCCGAGGCACGCGCCCATCGTTTCCAGGAGCAGTACGGGCTGACTCCGTACGACGCTGCGGTGCTCACCGATACGCGCGAGGACGCCGACACATACGAGGCGCTCGTCGCCGCGGGTGTTCCGGCCAAACTTGCCGCCAACTGGCAGACCGGTGATGTGGCGGCGCTCGCGAACGAGCACCATATGCCGTTGCAGCACAGCGGGCTCGGCGTCGACGGCCTTGCGAGCCTGCTCCGCCTCGTCGAGGGCGGCACCATCAATGGTCCGACCGCCAAGGAGCTGCTTGCCGAGCTCTATGTGTCAGGTGGCAATCCCGAGGCACTCGTTCGCGACCGGGGCCTCGCCCAGGTGAGCGACACGTCGGCGCTGACCGCGCTCGTGGATGCCGCCATCGCCGCGAATCCCGCCGCCGCTGCTGACTTCCGCGCCGGCAAGCAGCAGGCGCTCGGCCAGCTCATGCGTGCCGTCAAGGACGCGACCGGCGGCAAGGCCGACATGCCGCTCGTGAACAGGCTTCTGCGCGACCGGCTCTCGGAGCAGTAGCCCAGGTGCGTCTCGGACGCATGGTCCATGGTGGACTGTGCCTTGCCCACGATGACCTTGGCGCGACGATGCTCGTCGAGGGTGGCATCCCGGACGAGGAGGTCGAGGTCTCCGTCCGCTACAAGAAGGGCGCCACCTCCTTTGCGGAAGTGGTCCGCGTGCTCGAACCCTCGCCGCATCGAGTCACGCCGCCATGTCCATACGTGCCGAAGTGCGGCGGCTGCCAGCTGCAGCACATCGAGTACTCGCACCAGGTGACGCTGAAACGCGACATCGTGCTGGACGCGTTGCATCGCCAGCGGATCGTGCATCCCGAGCCACGCATGCATGCGGTCGACAACCCGTGGCGCTACCGCCTCCGTGGTGAGTTCCACGTCATCCCCGGCACCGAGGCGACGCCGCCCGCACTCGGCTTCAACCGCGCGCGCAGCTGGCGTCCGATCGCGGTGGACGACTGCCTGATCCATCACCCGCGGATCACCACGGCGCTCCCCGCGCTGCGCGGGCTCCTCAACTCGAGCGCGACCAACGCGCTCGGCACGCTGCACCTCACCGTGGGCGAGGAGGGGCAGGAGCTGCTCATCCACGCCAAGCCGGCCAAGGGGCTCGCAAGCGGCGCGCTCGACAGCGGTCTCGATCTTCCCGACGGCGGCCGCGTGAGCACGACGTCGACGACATTGCGCTGGCGGGGCATGACGTTTCGCGTCACGGCCGACGCGTTCATCCAGGTCAACTGGGCGCAGATGGATGTGCTGTACGGCTGCGTCATCGATGCACTCGGCGGTTACGCGGGGCTTCGCATCGTCGATGCGTACGCAGGCATCGGCGTGCTCGCGTGCCATCTCGCGGTGGAGGCGCGCGAGGTCGCATGCATCGAGAGCAATCGCGGTGCCGCGCAACTCGGCGTGCTCAACGCGCGCGTCAACGACGTCGATGACCGTGTGCACTACGTCGTGTCGCCGGTGGAGGACGCGCTCCCGAGGGTCGCCGCCAGTGATATGGCCGATCGCGTGATCCTCGACCCGCCGCGCGCCGGCTGCTCGAGCCGCGTCACCGGCTGGCTGGCGATGGCCGGCCCGGAGCGCGTCGTCTACGTCTCGTGCGACCCCGCGACGCTGGCGCGTGATCTCCACGTCCTCGTTGCGTCAGGTCCGTACCGTGTCGAAGCGCTCGACATCGTCGACATGTTCCCGCAGACCTATCACGTCGAGAGCGTCGTGACGCTCGTTCGCACCGACGGCGCCGAGGCCGTTGCGGAGCCCTCCGGCACCTCCTGAGGGGTACGCTCAGAGCCCGCGGCGGCGGGTCGCCGAGGAGTGGTAGCGTACGTCTGTTCGCCGTCCATCCACCGCAGCCAGGAGGCAGAGTGCAGGGCACATCCGAGACCGGCGAAGAGATCGAAACGGGCGGTTTCGTCCATCTCCACACGCACAGCGAGTTCTCGCTGCTGGACGGCATGTCGCGGGTCAGCGAGCTGGTCGACACCGCCAAGGCGATGGGGCAGACCGCCGTTGCGATCACCGATCACGGCGTGCTCTACGGCGCGGTGGATTTCTACTCCGCGGCGCGCGCTGCGAAGCTCAATCCGATCATCGGGTGCGAGATGTACATGGCGCCGCGCGCACGAACCGATCGTGAGGGTCGCGCGGACCGTGATCCGAACCATCTGATCCTGCTCGCGCGCAACGACGTCGGATACCGAAATCTCATCAAGCTCGTCAGCGCCTCGCACCTCGAGGGCTACTACTACAAGCCGCGCATCGATCGGGAGCTGCTCGCGGCGCATGCCGAAGGGTTGATCTGCCTCTCCGCGTGCCTCGGCGGGGAATTGCCGCAGGCGATCGTCCGCGGTGATCTGGACGCTGCGGAGTCCATCGCGCGGTGGCACGCCGAAGTCTTCGGGCACGACAACTATTTCCTCGAGCTGCAGGCCCACGGCATTCCCGAGGAGGAGGCGGTTCGCGAGGGCTTGGTCGAGATCGCCCGGCGCACCGGGCTGCCGCTTGTCGCCACCAACGATTCGCACTACATCAAGCCCGAGGACGCGGAGGCGCACGACATCCTGCTCTGCCTGCAGACCGGAGCTCGCCGGGAGGAGGAGAAGCGCTTCCGTTTGTCGGGTCCCGACTACTACCTCGCGAGCACGCAGCAGATGCGCGAGCGCTTTGCCGCGTATGGCGAAGCCGTTTCCAACACGGTGGCGATCGCGGACCGGTGTCATGTCGAGATCCCGCTGGGGCGCAACCTGCTCCCCACGTACTCACCCATCCCGGAAGGGCTCGACGCCGACACCTACCTGCTGCAGCTGTGCGAGACGGGTGTGCGCGAGCGGTACGGGGACGCCTTCAACGACGAGGTGCGCGATCGCCTGAGCATGGAGCTCGACGTCATCCGTGACGCCGGTTTCTCGGCGTACTTCCTCATCGTCTGGGACCTCATCAAAGCGGCGCGCTCCGATGGTGTTCGCGTCGGGCCCGGCCGAGGCAGCGCTGCGGGCTCGGTGGTGAGCTACGTCCTCCACATCACCGACATCGAACCCCTCCAGTACGGGCTCATCTTCGAGCGTTTTCTCAACCGTGAACGCGTGCAGATGCCGGACATCGACATCGACTTCGATGACGTCGGCCGTGGGCGCGTGCTCGCCTATGTGCAGGAGAAGTACGGCCGCGATCGTGTGGCGCAGATCATCACCTTCGGGACCATGGCGGCACGGGCGGCCATCCGCGACGTCGGCCGGGTGCTGAACGTGCCGCTTCCTGACGTCGACCGGCTGGCCAAGCTGGTGCCGCAGGTGGTGAGCATCACGCTGGATCGGGCGCTCAAGGAAAGCCGCGAGCTGAACGAGCTCTATGAGCATGAGGCGTGGGCAACGCAGATCATCGACATCGCCCGCCGGCTCGAGGGCATCTGCCGCAATGCGTCCACGCACGCGGCCGGCGTGGTGATCGGCTCCGAGCCACTCGCCAATATCGTTCCCCTGCAACGCTCCACCACCGGCGACGGCACTGCCGTGACGCAGTTCGACATGCACGGTGTCTCGGAGATCGGCCTGCTGAAGATCGATTTCCTCGGGCTGTCCAACCTCACCGTCATCGCGGAAGCGGTGGAGACGGTGCGTGCAACACGCGGGATCGACCTCGACATCGATCACATCCCGCTCGACGATGCCAAGACGTACGAGCTGCTCTGCAAGGCGGATACGCACGGCATCTTCCAGCTCGAGGCCACGTTCGCAAAACGCATCCTCATCGACATGCAGCCCAGCTCGCTCGCGGATATGGGCGTCGCGGTTGCGCTGAACCGCCCGGGTCCGATCGAGGGCGGTGCCACCGGGATGTGGATGCGGCGCAAGCGCGGCGAGGAGGCCGTGACGTACATGCTCCCCGAGCTCGAGCCGATCCTCAAGGAGACGTACGGGGCGATCCTGTACCAGGACCAGGTCATGAAGATCGCGTCAGCGGTTGCCGGGTTCTCGCTCGGTGAGGCGGACATCCTTCGCGCCGCGATGGGCAAGAAGGACAAGGTCAAGATGGCCAAGCAACGCGAGCAGTTTCTCAGCGGTGCCGCTGCGCGCGGCGTCGCGGCGGAGACAGCGCTCGAACTCTTCGAGCTCATCGCGCTGTTCGCCGGGTACGGGTTCAACGGTGCGCACTCCATCGCGTACGGACTGATCGCGTACCAGACCGCCTACCTCAAGGCGAACTACCCGCGCGAGTACATGGCGGCGCTGCTCAACAGCCGTGCCGACAACTTCGACAGGCTCAAGCAGTCGATCCTCGACGCACACGCCCGCGGCCTCGTGGTGCGGCCTCCGGACGTGAACCGGAGCGCTCCCGCCTTCAGCCTCGGCGATGAAGCGCAGGGCGAGATCCTCTACGGCCTGCGCCACATCAAGAATGTCGGTGAGCGGATTGCGGCGGACATCGTCGTCGAGCGCGACGCTGCCGGACCGTTCACGTCGCTCTTCGACCTCTGCCTGCGCGTGTCGAGCCGCGACCTCAACAGGCGCGTGGTCGAGGCATTGATCCGCAGCGGCGCCTGCGATTCGCTGGGAGAGCGCGGCGCGATGCTTGCGGTGCTCGACCGTGCGATCGATCGCGCGGCGACGATTCGCCGCGAGCGTGAGTCCGGCCAGACCTCGCTGTTCGGCGAGACGGTGGTCCTGCTGGAACCGGTGTCGCAGCCCACGGACGACGTGGAGGGCCGCGAGGTCAACGGCCCGTACGCGATCGCCGCAGACGAGCGGCTGAGCTGGGAACGTGAGTTCCTCGGGATGTACCTGAGCGATCATCCGCTGCGCCGGATCGCCGGCGAGCTGCAGCAGCGTGTCGACACCACCATCAACGAGCTCGGCGCGCATCTCGACGGACTCATCGTGCAGGTGGGCGGTGCGATCCGCGACATGCGCACCTTCGTGCCCCGCCGGAGCACCACCGGCCAGCGCATGGCTGCGCTGCAGATCGAGGATCTCACCGGAACGGTCGAGGTGGTGGTGTTCGCCCGCGTGTTCGAGGAGTGCGTCTCGGCGCTGCGTCCTGACGCGGTGGTGGTCGTGCGCGGCAAGGTGGAGGCCGGCCGCACCAGCAGCACCGGTGCCACACCTCCCCCTGGCGAGGATGACGATCGCGTTGACCTCGAGCCTCCGCAGATCCTCGCCGAGGCTGTGTACGCGTACGACGATCCTCGCCTCGCCACGTGGCGACGGGACAGCACCGTCCACATCAGCGTCAACGCGTCGCAGATCGGCCGCCTCCCGGCGCTTCGTCAAGCGCTCGAGGATCACCAGGGTGATTGCGCGGTGGTCCTGCACGTCGACTCGGGCACGAGTGTCGACGAGATCACGCTGAGCGTCGATTTCGCCGTCGAGCCGTGCCCCGCACTCGAGCGCGCGGTGGAGAACCTGGTGGGGGAGAAGGCATATCGCATCGAGATGCGCCGCGTGCGGGCACCGGAACGCGAGCGGTCAGCTGCGCGTCGCTGACAGGGGCGCTGCTCAGACCGGGCCGAGCAGCAACCCGAACACGATCTTGATCACGATGATCAGGACGATGTACATGACCAGCGCGGCGATCGCCGGATAGTCGAGCCCTGCGGCTGCCCGGCCGCGCTGCAGCCCGGAGAACGGCGCCACCAGGGGATTGGTCATCGACCGGACCATCTGCACCATGGGATGCCACGGGTCCGCGTGGAACACCGCGAGCAGGATGCGGATGAACACGATGATCGCGATGGCGATCGCGATGTCGACCACCAATTCCTCGACGAGCAACTCGATCGCCTGGATCGGATCCGTCGTGTATCCGAAGACGAGGTTCTGCAGGATCTGCGCGACGAAGTAGATGACGACGATCGCGAGGATCGGGGAGAAGTCGATGCCGCTGAAGTTCGGCAGGATCTTGCGGAACGGCGCAAGGATCGGGTCGACGATGATGCGCAGCCACCGCACCACCGGATGCCACGGGCTGAGGCCGATCCACGAGACCGCGATGCGCGCGATGATGAGCACGGTCAACACGTCCGCGATGAAGCCGATGACGTACCACAGGAAGGGCGTCTGGATCACAGTGCTGCGGCCTGCTCGGTTGCTTCGGCAGGCGGTTCCGGTTTTCGCTTCTCGAGGTGCCCGATCGTGCGCCGCCACACCACGTAGAGCAGCGGCACGGCGATGACCAGCATCGCGATCGACGTCCACTGCGCCTCGCGCAGCCCGAGTGGTCCAGGCGGCTCGCTCTTGCGGAACTCGAAGAGGATCAACTGGCTGACCGCATACAGTGCGACGTACGTGATCGCGAGCACACCGGCGCGGACGTTCCTTCGGAAGAGCAGGTAGAGGACGACGCCGATACAGATCGTGCCGAGCGCCTCGTACACCGCCGCGGGCTGGTACGCGACGCAATTTCCGGGCGTGCAGAGCGTGAAACCCGCCTGCAGGATGGCGTGGGGATTCGAATATGCAGTCGCCCACGGAAGTGTGCTCGGCGCCCCCAGAATGTCGCCGTTGATCACGTTGCCGATGCGTCCGATCGGCTGCCCGACCACCGCGAACAGCACGCCACCATCGAGCGCGATCCAGGGGTTGTATCCATACCGCCACGCGCAGATCGCGAGTGTCGCGAACCCCACGATGATCGCCCCGAAGAACGCCATGCCGCCCTGCCAGAACGCGATGATGTTGATCGGCTTGAGCACGTAGTCCTGCCACAGGTCCGGCTGCTGCACGACGTAATACAGCCGTCCGCCGAGCAGCCCGAAGATGATCGTCCACACGCAGATCTTCTCGGCCACCGCCTTCGGGAGGCCGCGCCTGCGCGCATACGGCAGCACCCCGAACTGATACGCGGCGAGGAACGCCAGCGCATACATGATCCCGTACCAGTGAATGGGTATCGGACCGATATTCAGGACCGGGTCGATGTTGATGGTGATGAAGCCGAGGAGGCCGGGGCTAGCGGTCACGGCTGCCATCATGGGGGCTCCCAGCCGCGGCATGCACCTCGAGGATGCGGTACCCCGCCTTCGACCGGACCCGCTCGACGCGGTGGCCGAGACCGGTGAGCCAGGCGGCCAGTGAATCGGCGCCGAGATGCCGCTGGACCACCAGCGTGGCCGCTGCTCCGGGCTGGAGGCGGCCGATCCAGGTCAGCAGCAGCGCATGCAGCGCCTCCTTGCCCAGGCGGACCGGCGGGTTGGAGTACACCGCCGCGAACCGGACGCGGTCGGGCACGCTGTCCGGCTCGGCCGGGACGACATTGCCGGCACCTGCCCGCTCGGCATTGCGCGCGCAGAGGTCGAGCGCCCGGCGGTTGACGTCCACCGCCCACACCCGGGCGTCGGGGTTGCGCAGTGCCAGCGTGATGGCGATCGCGCCATAGCCGCAGCCCACATCGACGATCTCGCCGGGAGGCACCGGCCCGATGGTCCGGAGCAGGAGATCGGTGCCCGCGTCGAGATGCCCGTGCGCGAAGACCCCCCGGTCCGTGTCGAGCTCGAAGCTCAGGTCCGGGAGGTGGACCTGGATCGTCCGCGGGTGCGAAGCGACCTTCGGATCGGCGCTGAAGTAGTGGTCCTGGGTCACCATGGCAGGGTAGTAGGCTGCGGCCGTGAGCACGTATGACGTGGCCGTCGTCGGCCTCGGTGCCGCCGGCGCCGCCACCCTCTACCAACTGGCTCGCCGCGGGGTTCGCGCCGTCGGCATCGATCGATTCTCGCCGCCGCACATCTACGGATCGACCCACGGCGAGACCCGCATCACCCGCGAGGCGATCGGCGAAGGCGAGGCGTACACGCCGCTGGTGCAGCGCTCGCACGCCATCTGGCGCGAGCTCGAAGCCGAGACCGGCGAGGACCTGCTCACGCAGTGCGGTGGCCTGATCATCGAGGCCGCCGGTGGCGGGGCCGCCGGGCACCATCGCCACGAGTTCCTGGCCAGCACGATCGCCTGCGCCCGCAGATACGGGATCCCACACGAGCTGCTCAGCGCGGCGGACGTCGCCGGACGCTTCCCGCAGTTCGGTGTGGACGGCACCGAATCCGCCTACTACGAGCCGTCAGCAGGGTTCGTGCGCCCGGAGCGATGCGTCGGCACCCAGCTCACCGTAGCCGCCCGCCTCGGCGCCGAGATCCGCCGCGACGAGCGCGTGCTCAGCGTTGAGACGTCCAGGGCCGGCGTGCGCGTCCTCACCGACCACGGCGTCGTCCAGGCCGAACGCGTGGTCCTGGCAGTCGGCCCTTGGGTGCGCGACTTCGTCGGGGCCGAGCAGCTCCGCCTGTTCAACGTGTACCGCCAGGTGCTGACGTGGTTCGAGCTGCGCCCCGACGCGGTCGACCACACGCCAGGGGCGATGCCCGTCTTCATCTGGGGCTTCGAGGACGGCAACGCGATCTACGGATTCCCCGCGATCGACGGGACGCGCGAGGTCAAGGTGGCAGAGGA
The DNA here is from genome assembly GCA_963833055.1 of Candidatus Dormiibacterota bacterium. Lineage (GTDB taxonomy): Bacteria > Chloroflexota > Dormibacteria > Aeolococcales > Aeolococcaceae > Palsa-851. The sequence goes on from CAWHWM010000004.1 coordinate 453,760, forward strand.
GCAGCTCGACAGCCCGACCAGCGCGGACGACGTCTCCCTCGAGGTCGCGGATGCCGAGCCCCGCGCCTTCCACGATCGCATCGTCAGCGTCCGGCTGCCCGGCCTCTCCCCACGATACCTGCGGGCGGCGCGCTGCCTCTACACCGTCACGCCGGACGCGAACTTCGTCATCGACGAACACCCCGATCTCGACGGCGTGCTCCTCGTCTCGCCCTGCTCGGGGCATGGGTTCAAGCACTCAGCCGGCGTGGGCGAGGCCATCGCGCAGCGCGTGACCACCGGCGCGAGTGATGTCGACCTCTCGCCGTTCCGGCTCGATCGATTCGCGGAGTCCCCCGCGGCCGTTTAGACCGGCGGTGGCGTGGGGGCGGTCACCCGGTTGGCGATGACGGCGGTGCCGTACGCGCAGATCTCCGTCCACGTGCCACCCATCTCCGAGGTGTCGAAGCGCATCCCCACAATGGCGTTGCCGCCCTTGGACGTCGCTTCCTCGACCATCCGCTGGATGACCTCATTGCGGCTGTTGGCGAGGTTGGTCGTCATCCCCTTGAGCTCGCCGCCCATGATCGACTTCAGCCCTGCGCCGAACTGCGAGCCGATGTTGCGGGCGCGCACGGTGAGCCCGAAGACCTCGCCGAGGACTTCAGTGATCTGGTAGCCGGGCAGGTCGTTGGCAGTGCTGATGAGCATCGGGGGCCTCCTGGTGAACCGGTTGTGCGTTTTGGTGTTTGCGCTGGATTAAGTGATACCCGCGGTCGCGTGATTCAAGGCCTCCAGTGCGAGTCCAGTCTCACGCGCGAGCCGTTCGCTCGCGCTCCGACTCCGCTCGTGCTGAGAACCATGCGAGGGTCGCCGGGAGCAGGAACGGAACGAGCAGCAGCCGCAGCCAGTCCCAGAGCGTGTTGCCCTGGAAGCCGGTCCAGCCCCAGTTCAGCGCGTAGCCGCCGACCACCACCACCACGAAGATCACCAACCCCGTGATGCCGACCACCCGCCAGCGGCTCTCGAAGCGCTTGTTCGTCGCGAACCAGAGCGGCAGCGACGCCACCACGATCGGCAGCGCCAGCAGCTCCAGCCAGTCCCACAGCGTGTTGCCCTGGAAGCCGGTCCACTGCCAGTTCAGCGCGTAGCCGCCGATCACCAGCACCGCGAACGCCAGGACGACCACGCCGAACACGACGTGCCACTCCATCATCCAGCGCTGCCGCGTGCGGTACCAGAGCGGCAGTGTCGCGAGCACCACCGGCAGCACGATCACGTGGAGGAGATCCCAGAGCTGGTCGCTCGGGGTCACGCCGGTCCACGTCCAGTGGAACTCGTACCCGCCGATCAGCGCGATCGTGAGGGCGATCACCCCGCCCGGGAGCACCCATTTGATCAGCGGCGAGATCGGTTGCGCCGTCGTGTTGCGCGTTCGTGCGAGATCCACGCCGGGAATGATGCCAGTGCTAGCGCAGGGTGTTGGCAACTGCCTGGACGAATGCCGGATGCACGCCCCGCAGCTGCACCCACCGCGTCCCGAAACCGTCCTTGGTCACGCGGCCCCGGATCCCCAGCGTCTGCGATTCCAGGACGCTTGCGATGACGGCGCCGATGAATGCCGCGATTCCCGCGACGAGCAGGATCGTGACCGCAATCGTCCCCGCCACTCCCGGAATGACTGCACCCGCCACCACGGCGAGGATGCAGGCCACGATCCCTGCGAAGAATGCCAGCGATCCAGTTTGTCGCAGCCGTTCGACGCGGGCCGCGATCGGCGAGATCACCGGCAACCTGCCGGTCGATGCCTGATGCGTGAACAGGAACGCCACGATCAGCGCGAACCAGCTGATCAGGAAGAGGCATCCAACCCACTGCGGTGTGCTTGCGTACCGCCGCTTGAGGTTTGCCGTTGCCGGCGCACCCGTCACCGCGCAGATGCCGGGCAGCCGTCCCGCCTCGAAATCAGCGGCCGGCACGACCACCGTATTCGGACCCCATCCTGGACGCATCGCCCCGTGCGGCGAGTACACGCGGCAAGCCTACTCGCTCCTCGGTTGACCCACCAGCCCCGCGCTGCCATCCTCAGATGCCGTGTCGATCATGCTGATCACGGGCGCCAACAAAGGCCTCGGACGGGAGGCCGCGAGGCGACTCATCGCGGACGGTCACGACGTGTGGATGGCCGCGCGTGATGTGGAGCGGGGCCGAGAGACTGCAGACGCGCTGGGCGGCCGCTTCGTGCAACTGGATGTCACGAGTGATGCGAGTGTTGCCGGCGCGGTGGAGCGCGTCGCAGCCGTCAGCGGGCGTCTCGACGTTCTCGTGAACAATGCCGGCATCACGGGCGTCCGCGTCGCCGTCGCCGACCTGACGGCGGAGGACGTGCGCAACGTGTTCGAGACCAATCTCTTCGGTGTCGTGCGTGTCACGCGTGCCTTTCTCCCACTGCTGGAACGGTCTGACAACCCGGTCGTCGTGAACGTATCGAGTGGTATGGGCTCGCTGCATCTGACCACCGACCCATCGCGCCTGGAGTTGACGATCCTCGGCCCGGCATACACATCGTCCAAGGCCGCGCTGAACATGCTCACGACGCAGTATGCGAAGGCGTTCCCCGCGATCCGCTTCAACGCGGTGGATCCTGGCTACACCGGCACTGATCTCAACAACCATCGCGGAACGCAGACAGTCACGGAAGGCACCGATGCGATAGTGCGCATGGCCACGATCGGTGCCGACGGACCGACAGGCACGTTCACCGGTCGTGACGGCACGGTCCCCTGGTGAGTAGACTGGGTGGGGCGCCCATTGTGGTGTTCAGGTCAATAATGGAAGGAACTTCGGCATGACCGGACGGCGTGGAGTGCTTCGGATGATTCCTGGCCTGCCACCAGAGCCCGCACCCGGAACACCCGGTGGTCCCGGATACATCCCGCCCGGTTTACCTGGATCGCCAGAGTTCATCCCGCCGGGTATGCCTGGATCGCCAGGATTCATCGCGCCGGGGATGCCCGGATCGCCTGAGTATCAACTGCGGCGACGGCGTATGAACCGTATGGACGCCGACGACGCCGGCCGCGGCAAGCTTTTCAAGGTGGGCATCGTCGTGTTCGCGGTCGTCTTCGTGGCAATACTGGGATGGATCATCTTTGTGGCGATCAACGTGTTCGGAGTCGTAGCCACCGGATGAGCTACGCGGGCCGTGCCGTCGTCACCACGCGGCTTCCGACCATCTGATGACCGATTCCAAATCGAAGCCGTCGTACTGGACCGAGGAACACGAGGAACTCCTTGAGCGCGCGAATCGCCTTGAAGAGGCCCGTATTCGGAACCGTGCTGCTGCCGACGCGCGCGTGGTGTTGCACGACGGTCCGCTCGGTATCGCCCAAACGCGCGAGGATTTTCACGCGGAAAAACGTCGAGCTGCAGCCGCCGGAACTCCAATCGATCCGCAGTTCCGCAGCTGGGCGGAGTGGGAGGGTACCGCCCGTGCATTCAGGGAAGCTCTCGCGGCCATGTACCCCGCCGAGACGGAACACCGGGTGCGCGCACTGGGTGACGGCGAAACAGATCAGGTGGAGTGGGCGCTGCTCTTTCTCGAAACCGATCCGCGGTGTTTCCGTGCCGGATACCTCCGCGAACGGATCCTGCGTTATCTCGCCCGGATGATCGAGCGCCTGAGTACAGAGCAGATGCACAGGCTCCGCTGGGTGGCCCTCGCCGCAGTCGATGATCCCTGGCGTCCCGCGACCTACGACCCCGTCGAGGCTGCTCGGCGTATGGGAGCGTTCGGCCAGAACTTCGCAGCCAAGATGGGTCCGCAGCTCGCTTCCTTCAAGCAGCGCCAGCTGCCCTTCGGGGAACGGCGAGAATACAAATGGTTCTGCCGTCTCGCCAGAAATCTCAACGACCCTGATCTGGCTCGTGACCTCGAGGCTCGCGCGCGGACGGGTGACCCCGTGGTGGCTCGGCGCGCGACGCTCATGCTCGGCGCGATCGCCCATAGACAGGAACCAACTCTGCAGGCCTGAACAGAGACCTGAATCAGAGCCGGCCTAGGCTCAGCGTAGCGCGCTGAAAGCCATGTGCACCACTGGCAGGGGGACGATGCTCTGCCAGCTACGCGACCAGGATCAGGGCTGCTTGTCCCCAGGTTCCTCGTGCTCGTGCTCCGCCGCCCGTCGCGCACGCATACGTGAGACCGAGCGACGGATCAGGTCGATGCCCTGCGTGTGGAACAGCGGGTTGACAGGCTCCTTCGTCGCATCGGTCCCTTCCGCAAGATCGACGTCTCGCTCCTCTTGCTCAGCATCCAGTTCGCGCGCCTTATCGAAGTCGTCCTCGAACGCCATGGTCTACCCCCGGCTGGTGGTTCTTCGCGATCGGCAAGAAACACAAGAAAGAATGGTTGGGCGCGACGGTCCGGTCCCACAGACGTACTCCGCGCGCGTGTCCCTGACCATGTCGCAAGTCTATTGACCGACGCGCCCGTCGATCCGCTCCCGGATCAGATCTGCGTGCCCGCAGTGGCGTGCGTACTCCTCGATCATGTGGACGAGGATCTCGCGCAGCTGGATCACGTTGCCGTCGGACTGGCGGCCGAGCGTGCTGAGGTCGGGCGTCTCCGCGACGAACCGCTCGGCGAACGCGACCTCTTCGTCCAATGCTGCCCACGCCTCGGCGACGACAGCCGGATCGCCCACCGCGCCGTTCCACGCTCCCTCGCGGTCATCCTCTGACGAGAACCGCCGCGGCGCCTTCTCGCCTGCCATCACGCGCCGGAACCAGGAGCGTTCCACGTCTGCCATGTGCCGGACGAGCCCCAGCAAGGACATCGTGGAAGGCGGCACAGATCTCGTCGCCATTTGCTCCGGGTCGAGCCCGGCGCACTTCAGCCGCAGGGTCAGCCGATACGCGCGTAGGTACTCGATGAGGTTCCCGCGCTCGTCAACTACCTCGACGCCGATATCACGAGGATCGTCATCCGGATCCATCCACATGTCGGGAAAGACGGTCGATGCGGTCCATCGCTTCGGGGCGGACTCGTCGGGCGGATTCGGGGAAGCCATACCGCTATCTATATACCAACCTGCGGATTCACCGCTCAGGGTGGCGGCTCAACGACGGCGCTGCCGTCAGCGATGTAGATGCGCCAACCCTCCTCGTGCACACGGCGGTGATGCATCCGGCAGAGCGACACGAGGTTCTCGAGCTCGGTTGGCCCGCCGTTCGCCCAGTGGATGATGTGGTGCCCATCGGTCCACGCAGGTGGTCGATCACATCCCGGGAAGCGGCATCCCTGGTCTCGCAGCGACCAATGCGGTGCGGATGTGCGCCGGGATGGTGCGCGCGGCCCGTCCCACCGAGAGCGGTACCACTGGCGCGATGGTCATCCATGCCGTATCAGCGTCTGGCGCTGCAACCGTCACCAGCGTCCGCACTGCATCGCAGGCGATGCGACGTGCGGTCTCAGGATGAATCGGTCCCACACCGCCCAACTCGGCCGCTGCACGGCCGGAATGCATGGGCACGCGCTCGTCCTCAGCCTGTGGCCTCACCGTGTCCGCACGCAGCGTCTCCGCACTCACCGTGAGCGTCAGATGCGGCCGCTGCCCATGCACATCGCGATGGTCACCACAGCGCAACTGCGTCGCCGCCATGTCGACCAGAGCATCCGCCCGCCGCTGCCCGGCTGACCGCTCTTCGCCACGGCTCATCCCGTGACTGAGCGCATCAATCGCGGCCGTGAGCAGCGCCCCACCTTCGGCATCGAGCTGGCCGCTCACGATGAACACATCGCCGTAGGTCTTGTCGCAGTTGAACCAGCGGCGCTCGTGAGCGTGGTTGTCATCGGCAAGTACCCCGTCGGGATCGATGTACAGCCGGGTCGCCTGGGTGAGCGTCCGCATCTGCCGGGGCTGGAAGGTCTCGGCAGCCTCCACCAGGATGTCCTCGTACGGAGCCACCTGCTCGACCCCGACATCCCCGGCGAGATGGGCGATCATCGCCACGTTGGTGAAGGAGGCGCGCCCGGTGCGGGCGCTGTCGAGCGTGGCCGGCATCTGGCCCAAGGTCCGCGCCAGATGGACGCGATACGCGGCTGCCCGAGCGGTCATCCCGCAGGAACGTCGCAGCCACGACATGCTCGTTCCACCGCCATCGACATAGCCACCGTGCTCGGCGTCGAAGCGATGCAGGCGGCGGAGCCGCTCGGCCTCGAGCCGATCGATCGCGCGTCCGATCTCGACGAGATCCTCGCCGAGCGCGTGGGTCGTCAACCCGTCGATGGACTCGCTGACAAGCACGTCCACCGCATCGTTGACACGCACTTTCGTGTCGGCGATGGCGAGCGCTTCCATGCCGACATTCTACCAAACATCTGTTCGCCACCGTACGGACCCAACACGGACAACGAATGTCCGTGTCAAGCCGTTATAGCCAACTAAGGCAGTAACTAGATCGCGTGACGCAGACTAGACGCCGGTCCGCAGTCAGGTGGAAGCTGACCTGCAGTGGCAGCACAGCTCGCGCCAAAAGTCGACCGAGGACTTGTCGGCGCGTAACTATGCCGCGAGAAGCTTCGCCTTCTGCGCCGCGAATTCGTCGTCCGTCAAGATTCCTTGATCACGCAAGCCGGCGAGCTTCTGGAGTTGGTCAGCCAGATCTGGTGCCGCGACTACGGAAGCGGACGCTGCGGCTCCGCCGCCTCTGGCCACTCGTACCGCGTCGTCAATCAACAGCTTGACTCTCTCCGCGTCTGCCTTCGGCATGCCTTCGAGTTCCATGGACTTGCCGCCCGTGGACTCCACGATGATGTCAGACCAGACCAGACCACGCGCGAGCGATATTTCAGAGACCTGCAGAAAGCTTATGGCTCGTGTTTCCTTCTTGCGGACGGCGGGTGCTCGTACTCTTCCACACGATCGGGCCAGACCCGGATAACGTTCGGAGAGAAAAGCCGGTGACCCTTCAAACGTGACGCCTGAAACTCATAGAGGGGTTCTGACTTACCGTCGCCGAACTTCCCGCGACCGCCGCCGTCCTGGTCTTCGTCCTTGGACATTACTCACTCCCTTAAACCGACGCGAGCGAGAGTGTACGTCCGACCTATGGGTACCATCAGACCGGAACGCTTCCGTAACCGCAATAGCGCACTTGCTCGACGCGTTAGCCTGTTCTTGCATCGTTGTTCACTTGGCGCGTCGCCGCATACCGTCGCCGCCATGCTCGGACACAAGTCGGTAGCCACGCTGCGGTTGTAAGCGCACGTCACCCACGCTTCGACGGACGCGGTCGCCGGCGCAATTGAAGCTCGCCGAGACCCGAATCCGGGTCCTCCCCGGACTGATTTCGACGCGCGAGCGGGTCAAGGGAGCGGTAAAGAGTTGGAAATCCCACACCCACAACGGAACCAACCTGCCGGGAGAGGGAGTCGAACCCTCACGAGGTTGTCCTCGGCGGTTTTTGAGACCGCTGCGTCTACCATTCCGCCACCCCGGCCAGGCTGACAGCGTACCGGCTCCCACCGGGAACCGGAGCGCCCGTTCGCGCGTACTCTCAAATGCATGGACGACGAGGCGCTCCTCGAGCGGGCACGCCGCGGCGACCGCGATGCCTTTGCAGCAATTGTCACTCGCCACCAGGATGAGCTCTACACGATGGCCCTCAGGATTCTCGGGACACCGGCCGATGCCGCTGACGTCGTCCAGGAGACGTTCCTTCGCGCATACGTCAGGATCCCAGTGCTCAGAGGGCAGACCATCCGGGCCTGGCTCTTCCGCGTCGCAATCAACTGCAGTCACGACGTCCAGCGCCGGACCGTCCGCAAGCCCGCGGATCCGCTCGAGGATGCCGAGGGCAACATCGTCGAACTGCCCGATCCTGCACTCGGTCCTGAGGCGAGTGCCCTGGCACGCGAGCGCGTCGATGCAGTCCGTGAGGCGCTCCTCACACTGCATCCGGACTTTCGCGCCGTGGTCGTGCTCCGAGACGTCAACGACCTCAGCTACGAGGAGATGTCCACGGCACTACGCATCCCGATCGGCACCGTGAAGTCGCGGCTCAACCGATCCCGATCGATGCTCGCCAAAGCACTCCGCGGGACGGCCGCCGCCCCGGGATATGCGGAGGAGCACGCATGAGCCCCCGCCATCTCGACGATCTCTTCTCCGCCGCGTACGAGGAGGACCTCTCTCCGGCCGACGAGGCGCGTTTCGATGCGCACATTCAGACCTGCCAGCCCTGCGCAGACGCGTACGAGGAGTTCAAGGCAGGCATCGCAGCGCTCCGCGAGCTCCCGAAGGCGCGGATGCCACACGCCGTCCATCTGCCATCGACAGCACCAGTCGCTGAACGTCCGCCGCGGCCGACCATCGGGCTCAGCTGGTTCAACCTCGGGCTGGTTCGGCGTTTCCCCGCGACGGCGATCGCCGGGGTGGCAGCAGTCGTGATCGTCATCTTCGCCCTGGCCCACGGCTCAGGCCCTACCGCAGCACCGGGCACGGCCGCGGGACCAGGGCCGGCGGGCAATGCCGCGGTCGCCCCGGCGACAGAGCAAAGCCCTGCCGCGGACGCCTCGTGCACCACTCCCACCGCCATCACGGGTTCCTCACCGCCCGCCAACTTCGCGCAGGTGACGCAAGCGGCCGACCCCGAGGAGCCGGCCGTCCACCTCGTGCTCGCAACGCCCAGCCAGGTCGTCAACCCCGGCACAACCACCACCGTGTACGCCCAACTCTCAGTCCCTGCCTCGTCCCTCCTGGCCCCGGGTTACAAGGGGGCGACTCCTCCGGCGCGGGCGATCCTGCCGTGCGTCTCGGTCATCGCTGCGAGCAGTGGCGAGAAGTTCCAGGTTCTCGAGACGACGCCGCTTCTGCCGAACACATACAACCCGGGCGCCGCGGGGCTGCCCGGCCCGGTCACCGCCTCTGGGTCGCTCCTCACGTTCGCGGTCCCAGCCGGCCTCATCCCTGGCACCGAGCTCCAGGTCACCGCCACGATCCCAGCCGGATACGCGGCCTTCGGGAGCCCGGCCCTCACGGCGGAATTGACACTCACGATCGGCTGATCCCGGCCTCCCGCAAATCAGTCGTAGGTGTCCTTGTCTAGACTTTGAGGCGATGCACCGCCGCCTGGTGTGCCTCGCTGTGGCGCTGCTGGTCTCCGGCTGCAGCTTCGCGGGGCTCGGCCCACCTCCCAACTACGGCTACGTCGTGATCACCGCGGGTGGTGTCGGCCTCCGGTCGGGCTCCTCCGACGTGCCCCCGAATCTCGATCTCCGGCTCCACGCCACGGGAGCCCCGCTGCAGGCCTCCGACGTGACCGCAACCCTCGACGGGAACAAGCTGAGCCCTCGCCGCACAGGACCAGGACCTCCTCGCCACGGTGAAGCCGCTGCCGCTTTCGTCTTCGCACCGGCTCTCGGTCGCGGTGGCGGGGCTCAGCACGCAATACATCACGTTCACTGTCATCCCGCCGACCGCAGCGATGCTCGCGGCGCACATCGACCCGGTGGCCGGCCTGGTGGTCGATGCCGTCTTCAACGATGCGCCGGACCAGTCGGCAGTCGCCGCGGCCCTCCCCGGCGCGACGGTGACGTGGATCGACGGGATGCACGCCCGGGTGACGTGGCACGGAGCGCCGCCCGCGTCGATCACCCTGCCGTCCACCATCGCGACCGCAGGCGAGGCCCACCTGGACCCCGGGCTCACGCTCTCGCTGACCGGCATCGCCCGGCACACCGTCCGGCGGGTCACGGTCCCGCCGCCGCCCAATGTGTCCGGCATCCCGGTGGACGCGTTCGTGATCAACACCGCAGCCTCCAACACCTCGCTGGCATTCCACCTCGGGGCGGTCGCCGAGGTCACCCCGACGGGCTGGGAGGCTCAGGCGAACGGCTCGCTGCTCGGAACGCCGGACCAGTCAGCCGTGAATCGCGCGGCCACTGCCGGTCTGCCGATCTGGCCATCGCTTGCCAACGACTCCACCAATCCCACGGCGACCAACCAGTTGCTCAACAACCCGAGCGCGGTCAACACGGTCATCAACGAGATGGTGGCCGCCATCCGCTTCGAGGGCTACAAGGGCATCAACGTGGACTTCGAGGGGATGCTCGCCAGCGACAAGGCGCCCTTCACCGCCTTCATCCAGCAACTCGCAACAGCGGTCCACGCCCACGGCGCCAAGCTGATCGTCGACATCGTGCCCCACGACTTTGCCGGCGTGAACCCGTACTCGGCCGCCTATGACGTCGCGGCGATCGGCAAGGTGGCCGACTACGTCGACCTGATGGCGTACGACGAGCACGGCGACGGCGGCACGCCCGGTCCGGTGGCTGGCCTGGACTGGGACAACGCAGTCCTCCAGGCGACGCTCCCGGACCTCAACCCGGCGCACGTCCTCCTCGGCGTTCCCCTCTATGGCCGGGCATGGGGCACCCTCGGCGGCGCGTCGGCGTACTCGAATGTCCTCTACAACGCCCTCTCCATCCCGGGAGCTCGCGTGGACTACGACTTCAGCGCGCAGACCCCCTACATCGTCTCGCCCAACGGCAGCCTCACCACCTATTTCGACGACGCGGACAGCCTCGCCCGGAAGGTCGCGCTGGTGAAAACCTACGGGCTCGCGGGGATCGCGGCGTGGCGCCTGGGATTCGAGGATCCGGGGTTCTGGTCGCTCTTCAGCGCCTGAGCCCTAGCTTTCGGAGGCGCCCGTCCCGAGGTCGGGGAGGTTCAGGGTGTTCACCCAGTCGCGAATCTTGGCGAGGCGCTCCTCGCTCTCGGGATCAGCCTCACTGAGCTCGCCGTCCTTGTCCGCCTCAGGGAGGACGCCCGCCTTGTCGAGCACCTCATCGGCGACGAAGATCCCTGCGCCCACGCGCACCGCAACCGCGATGGCATCGGAGGGCCGGGAGTTGATCTCCAGGCGGCGTCCATCGACCTCCGCAAGGATTCGCGCGTAGAACACCTCGTTGCTCAGCGATGTGACGACGATTCGGTCGACGGTCACCTCGACGGCACTGAGGAGGTTGGCGAGCAGATCGTGCGTGATCGGCCGCTCAGGGGTGATCCCGGTGATCTTCAGCGCGATCGCGTTGGCCTCGTTGATGCCAATCCAGATGGGAAGGTAGCGATCGGCCGTCTTCTCCTTGAGGATGACGACGTGCTGGCCGGTCGGCATGTGCACCCTGATGCTGTCGACGGTCATCTCCACCAGGTCGGCCATGCATCGATCATAACCCTGCGAGTGCGCGGTCGAGGACATACGTGCCACGTCGCTACCATGGTCCGCTGTGGCTCGCGAGACCCTGCTGCTGGTGGACGGGCACAACCTCGTGTATCGCGCCTTCCACGCGATGCCGGCGTTGAGCAACAGCCGAGGCGAGATGACCAACGCCGCGTACGGCTTCACTTCCATGCTCTTCAAGGCACTCAACGACACGACGCCGACATATGCGATCGCGGCCTTCGACCTCGCAGGTCCGACCTTCCGCCACGAGCGCGTCGCGGAGTACAAAGCGCAGCGCGTGCGCGCACCAGATGAGCTCCGCGCGCAATTTCCGTGGGCGCGCGAGGTGGTTCTTGCGCTGGGTATCCCGATCATCGAGGTCCCGCGATATGAGGCCGACGATGTCATCGGCACGCTCGCGCAAAAGGGTGAGGCCGCGGGACTCGACGTCATCATCCTGACCGGCGACCTCGATGTCCTGCAGCTGGTCACCGAACATATTCGCGTGTTCGCGAGCCGGCGCGGCATCAGCGACACGATCATCTACGACGTCGACAAGGTGCGTGAGCGCTACGGGTTCGAACCGCCGCTGGTCGTGGATTTCAAAGCGCTGCAAGGAGATCCCAGCGACAACATTCCCGGGGTTCCCGGGATTGGCGAGAAGACCGCGATGTCACTCGTGCAGCAGTACGGGCCGCTCGAGAACGTGCTCGACGCGGTGCCAACGATGCCGCCGGGTCGCGTGCAGCGCGCGCTGGAAAGCCACATGGAGCAAGCGCGGCTGAGCAAGTGGACGGCGACGATCAAGGTCGACCTCGACATCGACCTGCCGCTCGAGGACGCGCGGCTGTATCACTACGACGAAAACGAGGTGCGCGAGCTGTTCGATCGCCTCGAGTTTCGCAGCCTGCTACCGCGTCTTCCGGGACGCGCGGTGGAGGAGGACGTCGCGCCCGCCCCAGCCGCGGGGGAGCCTGCTGCACCGCCCGGCGAGCTGCAGATTCCCGCCACCGAGGTGGAGATCGTCCTCGACTTGCGTCAGGCGGACGACGCCATGGAGCGCATTCGCAACGCCGGGGCGATGTCCATCCGCACGATCGTCGACGGCAGCCCGCGGACCGGCTATCTGATCGGTGTGGCGTTCGCGCCGAAGGGTGAGGACAACGCCTACTACATCCCCGTGTGGCATGCGGGGCTCGAGCGCAATGCCGATCCGGCTGCCATCGCCGCGCTCGAGGAGGTGCTCGTCGACGCCACCATCGCGAAGCGTGGCTACGACCTGAAGCGCGAGTTGCTCGCCTGGCGGCGGCGCGGAATTGCCATACAGGGCCTGCAGTTCGACGCCATGCTTGCCGCGTATCTCACCAACTCGCGGCTCAAGGTCCCCACGCTTCCCGTGCTCGCGCACGATCTGTCCGCGCTCAGCGTCGAAGCGGAGGAGTCATTGCTCGGCAGCGGACGGTCGAAGCGCGGGATTGCCGACGTGCCGATCGAGGAGGCCGCAGCGTATTACGGCGTCTGGGTCGGTTTGATCGATCCGGTGGGGGAGGTGCTGGTACGCGACATGGATCGGGCCGGCGCGACACGACTGCACGACAGCATGGAGTTGCCGCTCGTCCCGATCCTCGCCGCGATGGAGGTCGAGGGCGTTGCTGTGGACTGCGACCTGCTCGGAACGATCAGCGCGGAGATGTATGCGCGCATCGCCGAGATCGAGAGCGAGGTCCAGGAGGTTGCGGGGTACACGTTCAACCCCGGCAGCACGCAGCAGCTCGGACGCTTCCTCTATGACGACCTCGGCCTCGCGAGCGGGCGCAAGACCAAAACCGGACGGAGCACGGATGCCGACACGCTCGAAGCGCTGCGCGACGAGCATCCCGTCGTGGAACGCATCCTCGAATGGCGGCAGCTCACCAAGCTGAAGAGCACGTACGTCGACGCGCTGCCGTTGCTGTGCACCGCCGATTCGCGCGTGCACACGTCGTTCAACCAGGCCGTCGCAACCACCGGCCGGCTCTCCTCGTCGGATCCGAACCTGCAGAACATCCCGGTACGCACCCAGTGGGGGCAGCGCATCCGCCGCGCCTTCCACGCTGACAAGGGGCAGCGCCTCGTGAGCGCCGACTACTCCCAGGTGGAGCTGCGCGTGCTTGCGCATGTCACCGGTGAGGAGGAGCTGATCGCGGCATTCCAGCGCGGCGAGGACATCCATCGTCGCACCGCGGCCGAGGTGTACGCCGTCGCTCCGGAGGATGTCACTCCCGACATGCGGCGGATCGCCAAGGTGGTCAACTTCGGCGTGGTGTACGGGCTGAGCGATTTCGGCCTGGCCCGCGACACCGGCATGAGCCGCGAGGACGCCCACACGTTCATCGATGCGTACTTCCGCAACTTCCCCGCGGTCACGACGTATCTCGAGGCGGTGCGCAATCACGCTCGCGAGTACGGGTGGGTGGAGACATTCATCGGACGTCGCCGCTATATCGCGGATATCCGCGCGGCCAACCGCCAGCTCCGTTTCGCGGCGGAGCGGATGGCAGTGAACATGCCCATCCAGGGCGGGGCGGCCGACATCATGAAGCAGGCGATGATCCTCGTCGATGAGGCGCTTCGCGAGAAAGGTCTGCGCAGCCGGATCCTCCTCCAGGTGCACGACGAGCTGCTCCTCGAGGCGCCGGCCGAGGAGGTCGATGACCTCGTCGTGCTCCTGCGCGACAGGATGGGCGCTGCCGAGGCTCTCAAGGTCCCACTCGACGTTGACGTCAAGGTTGGCGACAACTGGGGGGACATGACGCCCATCGCGAGGAACTGAGGTGCCGGAACTCCCAGAGGTGGAGACGGTCGCCCGCGATCTGCGCGGTGCGGTCACGGGCCGGCGGATCGAGCACGTGACGGTTGATCGCCCGGACGTCGTGCGCTACCCCGACGGCCGGATGCTCCCAGCGCTGCTCGCCGGACAGACCTTCGGCGCGGTGGAACGGCGCGGCAAGTACCTGCTCCTCGGCCTCGATTCCGGTGACGAGCTGATGGTGCATCTCGGCATGACCGGGCATCTCCTGGTCTGTGATGCGGACGCACCGGTTGCGAAGCACACGCACATCCGCGCAGCGCTCGATGACGGTCGCGAGCTCCGGTTCGACGATGCGCGCCGGTTCGGTCGTGTCGCCTACGGGTCGCGCGAGGCGCTGGCCGAAGCGCGCGTGCTGCCACGGCTCGGCGTCGAGCCGCTGTCCAACTCCTTCTCACAGGAACGGCTCGACGCCGTGCTGCGCACGACGACCCGAACCGTGAAGGCCGCACTGCTGGACCAGAAGGGCGTCGCCGGCCTTGGCAACATCTACATCGACGAGGCGTGCTTCCTCGCCGGAGTCCGGCCGACGCAGCGGTGCCATCGCCTCACGCGGCGCGAGCGGGCGGCGCTCCTCGACGCGATCCGCCGCGTGCTCACGGCAGCTGTCGCGAATCGGGGCAGCAGCGTGGATGACTATCGCGACGTGTGGAACGCGCAGGGCAGCAACCAGGAGCGGTTGCTGGTGTACGGGCGCGGCGGTCAGCCGTGCTTCACATGCGGGCGGACACTCAGCCGCACCGTCACCGCAGGAAGGACAACGGTGTACTGCGCGAAGTGTCAGCGATGACGCGCGTCACCATCGCCAGCTACGACGACGATCCGCCACTCGGCGGCCAGGGTGTCGTCGTGCATGGCATGCGCGCGGCGCTTGAGCGGCGCGGGGTCAAGGTCCACACGATCTCCGGACGCGGGGAGCACGCAATTGCCTTCGCGCGCCGCACCGGCCGTGCGCCGCTCGATTTCTCGATGCAGCTCAACCGCTATCCACAGATCCTGCTGCGCGCGGCACCCGATGTGATCCACGCGCAGGGTGGCCCCGGCGGAGTGCTGCTCTGGAAGAAGCTCGGAGCGCCGCTCGTGTACACCGCGCATCACACCTACCGGCAGGCGCACCGGCGCGGATCGGTGAAACGCATGCTCAACGGTGTGGAGGCGCGCTCCTACCGTGGAGCAGCGATGGTGCTGCCCGTGTCGCGCTCCACCGCGAACGCGCTGCTGGAGATGGGCATTCCGGCATCGCACATCGAGATCGTGTCCAACGGTGTGGATGCGGTGGACCTCCCGGGCGTCGACCACGAGGACGGGCGAGTCCTGTTCGTCAGCCGGATGGAGCCTGAGAAGGGCGCGCTCGACGCGATCTCGCTGCTCCAGGCGCTCACGGACGCGGATTCGCGCGTGCACGGCGTTATGGTCGGCGGAGGCAGTCTCGCCGCCGAGGTGCAGCAAGCGGCCCGCGCGAGCGGCGGGCGTATCGAGTATCTCGGAGCGCTGGACCGCGAGGCCCTGAACCGCGAGTACGCCCGCGCCGCGGTGGTGGTGATGCCGTCGCGATTCGAGGGCCTGGGAATGGTCGCCCTCGAGGCCCAGGCCGCGGGAACACCGGTCGCGGGCTTCGACGTCGATGGGTTGCGCGACGCGGTTGGCGCCGGCGGGGTGCTTGCGCCGGCAGGGGACATGGCCGCGCTCCGTGCCGTCACGGCTGACCTGCTGAACGATCGCGCCCGACGCGCCGAGCTGGGCGCTCGCGGCCGAGAGATCGTCCTTGCCGAACACTCGTGGGACGCGATCGGCGCGCGCCTCGAGGAGATCTACCACTCGCTCGTCTGAGCCGAATTCGGTGAGTCCCGCGCAGCGACTAGAACTCGAAGCGTGCCCGCCCTGGAGTTGCTCGCGCCCTTCGCACCCGCCGGTGATCAGCCCGAGGCCATCCGCGCGCTCAATCGGGGGCTGATCGAGGGACAGCGCGAGCAGATCCTTCTGGGTGTCACCGGATCCGGCAAGACATACACCATCGCCAACGTCATCGCCGAGCAGCAGCGGCCGACGCTCGTGCTGTCGCCGAACAAGACGCTCGCCGCCCAGCTCTGGGCGGAATTCCGCGAGTTCTTCCCCAAGAACGCGGTGGAGTATTTCGTCTCCTACTACGACTTCTACCAGCCGGAGGCGTATATCCCTCGCACCGATACGTACATCGAGAAGGACTCGTCGCGGAACGACGAGATCGACCGGCTGCGCAACAGCGCAACCCGCGCGCTGCTGACACGACGCGACGTCGTGGTGGTCGCCTCCATCTCCTGCATCTACGGCATCGGCTCGCCGGAGAACTACCTCGGCGAGTCGATCACCGTGAAGAAGGGTAAGTCGTGGCGGCGCGACATCCTGCTGCGCAAGCTCTCGGACCTCCAGTACGCGCGCAACGACATGGACTTCGGACGCACGCGCTTCCGGGTGCGCGGCGACGTCGTGGATGTCCAGCCGGCCTACGAGGAGATCGCCACACGCATCGAGTTCATGGGCGACACCATCGAGTCCATCAAGGATTTCGATGCGCTCACCGGTGAGATCCTCACCATGCGCGACGAGCTGACGGTCTTCCCCGCGACGCATTACGTGACGCCGCAGGAGCAGCTGAACCGTGCGTTGGTCACGATTGAGGCCGAGCTCGAGGATCGCGTGAAACTCCTGGAGGCACGCGGGCGGTTGCTCGAGGCACAACGCCTCCGGCAGCGCACCAACTTCGACATGGAGATGATGCGCGAGACCGGCACCTGCGCCGGCATCGAGAACTATTCGCGGCATCTGAGCAACCGCCTGGAAGGGCAGCGCCCGCACTGCCTGCTCGACTTCCTACCCGATGATGCGCTGCTCATCGTGGATGAATCGCACGTCGCCGTCCCGCAGATCGACGGCATGAACAAGGGCGACCGCGCCCGCAAGATTCCCCTGGTCGAATATGGGTTTCGGCTCCCATCGGCGCTCGACAACCGTCCCCTGACGTTTGCCGAGTGGGACTCGATGATCGGCCAGATCATCTACGTAAGCGCGACACCGGGCCCATACGAGCAGGAGCACGCGACGCAGGTCGTCGAGCAGATCATCCGGCCGACCGGGCTCGTCGATCCCACCATCGAGGTGAAGCCTTCACACGGGCAGATCGACGATCTCATCGCGCAGCTGCGGCGGCGCATCGAGCGGCACGAGCGCTCCCTGATCACCACGCTGACGAAGAAGATGGCCGAGGACCTCACCGATTATCTTCGCGAGGCCGGCATCAAAGTGCGTTACCTGCACAGCGATATCGATACGCTCGAGCGCGTCGAGATCATCCGCGACCTGCGGCTCGGTGTCTTCGATGTGCTCGTCGGGATCAACCTGCTCCGCGAGGGTCTGGACCTCCCCGAGGTGTCGTTCATCGGCATTCTCGACGCGGATAAGGAGGGGTATCTGCGCGGGTACAGGTCGCTGATCCAGACCGTGGGACGTGCGGCTCGCAACCTGTTCGGGCATGTCGTGATGTATGCCGATCGCACGTCCGACGCGATGGAGCATGCGATCGCCGAGACCGACCGCCGCCGCGCGATCCAGGTTGCATACAACGTCGAGCACGACATCACGCCGCTCTCCATCGTCAAGGCCGTGTACCAGATGGAATCGCACCGCGAGCAGCAGTCGCTCCGTGCGGCGGCGTTCCAGGAGGCATCCGGCCTGCCGCCCGATGAGGTTCTGCGACTCGCCAAGGACGTGGAGAAGGAGATGCTTCGCGCGGCGCGGGACCTCGAGTTCGAGCGTGCGGCCGAACTGCGCGATCGTCTCGTGGAGCTTCGTCGCCGGCTCGAAGGCGAGGAGGAGCCGGAGCCGGTGCAGACCCATCGCGGCAGGGGACGCCCGGTCCACTCGCGGTAGGCGTCACAAGCCCGTACGCCGCTTGCAAACGGCCGTTGGCCGTCGTATACCGAGAGATGAGGTCGTCTTGGTGAAGGGTGATGAAACCTGTAGGGAGTGATTGGCTGAGCCGGCTGGGCGGGTCCCAGCCGTTCTTTTCGGTCGCTGATGAGCGCCAGAGCCGTCCGGTGATGCTGATGGGGCCATTGGCCGCGGGTGCGCTTCCGGAGGCGGTCCGCTCGAGCCATGGGTATCAGGCGCAGTTGCCGACGGACCTTCCTGTGAATGTCCGGATGGCGCGTCCCGGCGACTTCTTCCGCATCTAGCGCGGCTGCCGTCGTGCGCGGCAGGTGTCACCGATCACGTCTGGAAGATTGAGGAGATCGTCTTTGCTCGACAAACGTCTGCCGACGTGAGGCGCCTGTGCCTGACAGTGGCCTTCGGTTTCTTCGCCTATGGGACGATCTTTAGCGCGCTCGGCACGATAGTGCTCGCCATCGCAGCGGTCTGCGGCAACCTGCCAAGTGAAGTAGTGGTCGTCATCGGCCTCGTGGTTTTCGCTGTGCTCGTGCTCCCTGCCTTCCTGCTCGCGCGACGCTTCCACCGCGAGCTACGAGCGTATTTCCTCCCTCCAACTGACTCACTCCCCACCGGCGAATCCCATTGACTAACCGTACATCTGTTCGGTAGGATGCGTCGCCCATGGCAACCGACTTGCACCGCGCCGCGCCCCGCCTGCACTACGTGTGTGCCGAGTGCGGAGCCGAGGCGCCGAAGTGGCAGGGGCGCTGCCCGGCATGTGAAGCCTGGAACAGCATGCGCGAGGACGTCGTCCACGTCGCCGGCAGTAAGGCGGCCCGTGCGGCTGCGGCGTTCACCACGGCCATGGAGGCCGTCATGGCCGTCTCGCTCAGGATCCAGCCAACCGGATCACTCGAAATCGACCGCGTCCTGGGAGGGGGGATCGTTCCCGGCAGCGTCGTGCTGCTTGGTGGTGACCCTGGCATCGGGAAGTCCACCATCGCGCTGCAGATGTCGCACAGCTGCGGCAGCGAGGTGTCGCCGGCGCTGTATTGCACCGGTGAGGAGTCGCTTGAGCAGCTTGCCCTGCGAGCTCGGCGGCTTGGGTGCACCGGTGCCAGGGTTCGCCTGCTCGTCGAGTCCGACGTGGACACGGTGATCGCCACCATCGAGTCAGAGCGCCCATCGCTGGCCGTGGTCAACTCCGTGCAGACGCTGCGCGACGCCGGAACACCCGGCCCGCCAGGCAGCGTGTCGCAGGTTCGCGCCGCGGTGCTGCGCATGAGCGAGGTGGCAAAGAGCACCGGGATCCCCGTGCTCCTCGTCGGGCACGTGACCAAGGAGGGCGCCATCGCCGGGCCGCGCACGCTCGAGCACATGGTGGATGTGGTGCTGTACCTCGAGGGCGAGCGCCTCGGCGAGCACCGCATGCTCCGCGGCATCAAGAACCGCTTCGGCGCCACCGGCGAGGTGGGGCTGCTCTCCATGGAGCGGGATGGGATGCGCGATGTGCCCGCCTCGAGCCGGGGAATGCTCGACGCGGCGTCGCTCGGGGAATCGGGCAGCGTGCTCACGATCACCTGCGACGGGCTCCGGCCGATGGCGGTGGAGGTACAGGCGCTCGCCCTCGGGTCGTCCTTCGAGCTCCCCAGGCGGACGGTCTCCGGGATCGATGTCAACCGCCTGCATCTCCTCCTCGCGGTGCTCACCAAGCGGACCGGCGTCTCTCTTCCCAAGCACGATGTCTTTGTGAACGTGGCGGGCGGCATCCGTCTCGCCGACCCGGGCACGGACCTCGCAGTGGCACTTGCAATCGCCGGATCCGCCAAGAACAAGGCGATCTCACGGCACTGCGCCGTGATCGGCGAGGTGGGCCTCGGTGGCGAGGTGCGCCGGGTGTCCCGGACCGAGGTGCGGCTGGCGGAGGCGGCGGCCGTCGGGATGGAGGCCGTGATCCTGCCGGACACGTATCACGGGCCAGTTCCCGACGGTCTTCGCTGTCATCGGGTCTCCAACTTGATCCAGGCGGTTGCACTACTCGGGTGACCGTCGTGTCGCGCCGCATTTCGGCGCGGAGATCGTGTGGTTCAATCGGCGAGATGCACCCGCACGCCGATCGAACGATCCGTCGGGCCCGAAATCTCTCTCGGATCATCGGGGCCGGAGTTCGGCTTTGTCTTCGGCGTGCTCTACGGCGTCTTCATCCTGTCGGGTACCCCCGGTGTGCTCACCCAGAACACCACCATCGCCGGGGCGGCACTGCTCGCGGCCGGCGCCGCCGGAGCGGCCTCACTCGCGCTGGCGGCTCCGCTCCTCACCATCGAGCCGTACCTCTGGCTGGAGCGCACCCTTGACGAGGCGCCGCCGGCCCAGATCATCGGCTCATTGATCGGCCTCATCGCCGCGCTGCTGATCGCGACGATGCTCGCCGTCCTCCTGAACCCGCTGCCGTACGGCCTGGGCGTGCTCCTCTCACTGGGGCTGGCAACGGTGCTCGTCTACGTCGGCGTTCGCACCGGAAGCCGCCGTCGCGATGCGCTCGGGGTCTTCTTCGGCAAGTCGGCCACCGTCGATATCGATGAGGACGGGCCTGCGCCGGTCGACGGGCAACCCGTCATCGTCGACACGAGCGTGCTGATCGACGGACGCATCGTCGATGTCGCCGCAGCCGGCTTCATCCCCGGCCGCCTCCTGATCCCGGGATTCGTGCTCGAGGAGCTCCAGCGCGTCGCCGATTCCGCCGATCCGTTCCGCCGTCAGAAGGGCCGCCGCGGCCTCGGAGTCGTTGATGCGCTCCAGAAGTCGGAGGACGTCGTGGTCGAGCTCGTGGATCTCGACTTCCCAGGCACGCCCGAGGTGGACGCCCGGCTCGTCAAGCTCGCGCGCGCTCGCAACGCCATGCTCATGACCCAGGACTACAACCTCAACCGCCTTGCCCAGATCGAGGGCGTCCGAGTCCTCAACCTGAACGACCTCGCCAACGCGGTGAAGCCGATCGTGGGTGCCGGCGAGAGCATCGCCATCACGATCGTCAAGGAAGGCAAGGAGCCCCACCAGGGCGTCGGGTACTTCGAGGACGGCACCATGGTGGTCGTGGAGAACGGGCGCGAGCATGTGGACGAGACGGTCACCGTGACCGTGACCACCGTGCTCCAGACCACTGCCGGCCGCATGATCTTCGCCGCCATCGCCGAGGATGATCCGGCCAAGCCCCGGGTGCTGCGGCCGGTCCGCGCCAAGGTCGCCCAGCGCTGAGCAGCGCGCTCATCGTTCCCGCTTTCGGCCGCGGCGAACGAGCGGGGGAGGACAAGCTCTGGGCGGTCGTCGCGGGCAGGCCGGTTCTCGCGATCACCCTCGGGTCCATCGCCGCCGCCGGCTGCTTTGACCTCATCGCGATCGCCGCGCCGGCATCCCGATGGGAGCAGATCAGAGGTATCGCCGCGCAGCACGAGCTCGCGAATGTCGTCCTCCTCGAGGGGGGCGAACGCCGTCAGGACAGCGTCGCAGCAGCGATCGATCGGTGCGACGGCCACGCCTGGATCTCGGTGCACGACGCGGCACGCCCGCTCACCACGCCGGAACTCTTCAGGGCCGTCCTGGATGCGGCGCGCGCTGATGGAGCGGCAATCGCCGGGGTACCCTGCGTGGACACGGTGAAGCAGGTGCAAGACGGCCGCGTCGCGGCCACCCTCGATCGTTCCTCGATCATCGCGGTCCAGACGCCCCAGTCATTCGGCGCGGATGTCCTGCGCCGCGCGCATCTGAATGCCGCGACCCGGGGGATCACGGCGGGCGACGATGCCGAGCTCGTCGAGGCGATCGGCGAGGCCGTCACGGTGGTGCCCGGCGACCCGCGCAACTTCAAAGTCACGTTTCCGCAGGACCTGGTCCTGCTCCGCTCGCTACTCGAGGAGGAGGCCCGATGACCCCGCGGATCGGTCACGGTATCGATGCCCATCGCTTTATCCCAGGACGCCGCCTGATGCTCGGTGGCGTGCTCGTCCCCTACCACCGAGGCCTGCTCGGGCACTCGGACGGCGACGCGGTCGTGCATGCGCTGGTCGACGCGATCCTTGGTGCCTCGGGCCTCGGCGACATGGGCAGGCATTTCCCCTCGCACGATCCCCAGTGGAAGGACACCTCAGGCTGCGAATTCCTGAAGATCGTCGCCGAGAAGCTTCGTGAGGAGGGGTGGACCGTCACCAGCGCTCACGTGATCGCGATCGCCGAGGAGCCGCGACTCTCCGCGCATCTCGGCGAGATGTCCGAGGCGATGTCGAAGGCGCTGGGGCTCGAGCCCGGAACGCTCGCAGTGGGCGCCACCACCACCGACGGGATGGGATTCGCAGGCCGCGGAGAAGGAATCGCCGCATCGGCGACGGTGCTGCTGGAGCGTCAGTGACCCTGCTCCTGCACGACACGATGAGCCGTGAGCTCGTCGCGGTGGAGCCGATCGAGCCGGGTCACGTCCGGATGTACACGTGCGGCCCAACGGTGTGGAACCGCGTGCACATCGGCAACTTCCGGACATTCATCTTCGAGGACGTGCTGCGCCGCTGGCTCGACCGGCGCTTTCCGAAGGTCACGCACGTGATGAACCTCACCGACGTTGATGACCGCATCATCAAGAACGCAGTCGAGCACGGTCATACGCTCGACGAGGAAACCGCGCAATGGATCGCGGCATTTGCGGAGGATCGCGACACGCTCGGGATCCGGCCGGCGCACTTCTATCCGCGCGCAACCGAGTACATCGGGCAGATGGTGGATCTCATCGAGCGCCTCGAGAAAGCGGGAGCTGCGTACCGCACCGACGGCAGCTACTACTTCCACATCGCCGCGTTTCCCGAGTACGGGAAGCTCAGCGGCGCGAGCGCCGAAGGCCTCGTGTCCGGCGCGAGTGGACGCATCGACGCTGACGACTACACGAAGGAGGACGTGCGCGATTTCGCCCTCTGGAAGGCGGTGGCGCCGGACCAGATCGGCTGGGACACGCCTATCGGTCGCGGCCATCCGGGCTGGCACATCGAATGCTCGGCGATGAGTATGGCGCTGCTCGGTGAGAGCTTCGACATCCACTGCGGCGGCATCGACAACATCTTTCCGCACCACGAGAACGAGATCGCGCAGTCCGAGGCCGCAACCGGCGTGCGTTTCGTGCGCATCTGGTGCCACAGCCAGCATCTCCGCGTCAGCGGCGAGAAGATGGCCAAGCGGCTCGGCAACTTCGCCACCGTGCGCGATGTGCTCGAGGAGGGTGCAAGTGCAGCCGCGCTGCGCTATCTGCTCGCGGCGCGGACCCACTATCGCAAGCCGCTCGAGTACTCCGACGAACTGCTCGTGGACAGCAATGTCGCCGTGCAGCGCCTCGTCGATTTTCAGACGCGCATCGCCGGGTTGCACACGGTGGAGGAGGAGGACAACCCACGCGACGAGGCGATCCTCGCGTCCGTGCGCTTGATGCGCATCGGCTTCGACGAGGCGATGGATGACGACCTCAACCTGCCGGAGGCGATGGGCACCGTCTTCTCCGGGCTGCGCGACGTCAACCGCGAGCTCGACTCCGGTCCAGTCAGTGCAGAGACGCAGCGGACCCTCCAGCATCTTCTCGACGAGGTGGACGACGTGCTCGGTGTGCTCGCGCTCGTCGCACGTGACCGCCAGGCCGAGCCGGATGCCGAGGAGCAGCGCTGGCTCGACGAGCGCGCAGCCGCGCGAGCCGCGCGTGATTTCGGACAGTCCGATCATCTGCGCGTGCAGCTCGCGGGTCGCGGCATCGAGGTGGAGGACACGCCGCAGGGGCAGCGCTGGAAGCGGACCTCGCCGCGCCGCGCCTGATCCGGTGGACATCCTCTACGGGCGCAACCCGGTGCTGGAAGCGCTTCGCGCGGGGCGACCGGCACGCAAGATCGTCGTTGCGAGTGCGATCCGTCCGGAGGCGCGGCTGACCGAGATCCTCGAGCACGCCGAGGCACGCGACATCCTCATCGAGGAGGTGTCCCGGCAGCGGCTCGATGACATCGCGCACACCGAGCATCACCAGGGGGTTGCGGGATATTTCCACGCCCGCGCAGCGCTGACGCTGCACGACCTGCTCGATCAGGCGCGTCCACCCGCGCTGCTCGTGGTGCTGGACGGCATCCAGGATCCGCAGAACGTCGGCGCGATCGCGCGGAGTGCAGAGGCGTGTGGCGCAGACGGCATCGTGGTGCCGCGTCATCACGCCGCGCCGCTCACCGCCGCTGCGGTGAAGGCTTCGGCCGGGGCCACCGAGCACCTGCCGATGGTCACTGTGCCCAACCTCTCGCAGGCACTCGAGGTCATCGGCGACGCAGGGATCTGGCGTGTCGGGCTCGATGCGGACGCGGACGAACGCTATGACAGGGTTGATCTTTCTGGACCCGCGGCGATCGTGGTCGGCGCCGAGGGCGCGGGGATGCGACGCCTCACGCGCGAGCATTGCGACGTGCTCGTGTCGATTCCGATGATGGGCCATGTGGCATCGCTGAACGCCGGTGCTGCGGCTGCAGTATTGCTCTTCGAAGTGCAGCGCCAACGCGGCTTCGCACCCCGCTGACGCGAGGAGTTGCACAACGCGATGCAGGCGCTCATCGTCGACGGCTACAACATCATTCATGCGTGGCCTGCGTTGCACTCGACGCTCCGTGAGCGCGGACTTGAGGATGCGCGCCGCCAGCTCGTGAGCGCGCTCAGCGAATATGCGGCGCAGACCGGGATCGCCGTCACCGTCGTGTTCGATGCGCATTCGCGCCCGGGTGCACTCCCGTCCACCGAGCATTTCGACGGCGTCACGGTGCTCTTCGGCTCCAAGCGGGCAACCGCGGACCATGTGATCGAGCGCGCTGCGTACAAGGCATCGCAGCGCGGGGAGGGCGCGGATGTGGTGGTGGCGACCGATGACCGCCTCGAGCGCGATGTCGTGGGAGCGATGGGCGTGGCGACCATGGGAGCGCGAGCACTCGAGGCCGAGGTTGCCCGCGTTGCGGGTGGCATCAACACCGAGACCCGGCGTATGCGCGACGACAGCCGGCGAAGCACCCGCCTGGAGGACGGGCTCGATCCGGAGATCCGGCGGCGCCTGGAGCGGATCCGCCGCGGCGAGGATCGCTAGGGCGAGACTAGGAGCATGAAGTTCGGCCTCTTCTTCCACACGGGTGTCGCGGGCACTGACCCCGCCACCCTGCAGGCGATCGCACGCCACGCCGACGACCTCGGCTTTGAGTCGTTCTACGTTCCCGAGCACGTCACGCTCTTCCCGGGGGCACGCGTTGGCGATCACGAGTTCCCGGCCGATCTCCCCATCGCCGACCCGCTCACGTGCCTGGCCTTCGTCGCCGCATCAACGACGAGGATCCTGCTCGGGCACCGGCGTGCTGCTCCTGCCGTTCCATCACCCGGTGGTGCTGGCCAAGAGCCTCGCGACGATCGACGTGCTCTCCAACGGTCGCATGCGCCTGTTCACGATCGGAGTCGGCAGCCTGCCGCAGGAGGCCGCGTCGGTCGGCATCGATTACGCGAGCAGGGGACGTCGTGCCGATGAGGCGATCGACGTTCTGCGCGCGCTCTGGGCCGGCGACGCCTCTGGCACGAGCTTCAGCGGCGAGTTCTACTCGTTCGAGCACGCCACGAGCTTTCCAAAGCCGTTGCAGATGCTGCCGATCCACATCGGCGGTTCGAGCACGGCCGCCGCACGCCGTGCGGGACGGCGGGGCGACGGGTTCTTCCCCGACGGCCAGTTGACGCCGGCCGAGCGGCGCGCGCAGATCGATCTGATGCGCGAGTCCGCCGTTGCCGCGGGTCGCGATCCGGAGGTGCTCGAGTACACCCGCTGGGGGTCGATTGCTCTGGACCTCGGCGGTGTCGAGGCGTTCGAAGCCGACGGTGTTGATCGCCTGATCATCGGCCTGACCCCAGGGGATCTGGACACACAGCTCCGTCAACTCGAGGGCTTCGCCACCCTCCACGGGCTGCGGCGCTGACCGACCTGCACCGCAACCGGCGGACCGCGAGGGCAAGGATGAGATCCTGCTGTGCATGCTCCTCACTGCGCCTTCAACGATGACGCCCGCCGACCTGGACGCTGACCGTGGCTGACGCACCTCGTCGGGTCGTCGTGACCGGGATGGGGGCTGTGTCGCCGGTGGGCAACAGCGCACCCGAAAGCTGGGAGTCGCTCCGTGCCGGACGTGGCGGCATTGCGCCGATCACGCATTTCGACGCGTCGAAGCTTCCGGTGCGCATCGCGGGCGAGGTCAAGGGATTCGATGCGGCCGCGATCTTCGGCACCAAGGAAGCGCGACGGGGCACCCCGCACGTGCATTTCGCAATGGCCGCGGCTCGCGAGGCCGTGCAGCACTCCGGCCTGGATATCGCCGCTGAGTTCGACGGACATCGGCGTGCTGATCGCGTCCGGCATCGGCGGATTGGAGGTGATCGAGAAGACCACACGCGTGCTCGACACGGAGGGCGCGCGCCGCGTCTCACCGTTCGCGGCCGCAATGGCGCTCGTCGACATGGCGCCAGGCATGGTTTCCATCGATCTCGGTGCCCGCGGACCGAACATGGCGGTGGTGAGCGCCTGCGCATCGGGCGCCGACGCCATCGGCCAGGCATCCAACTGGGTGCGGCAGGGCGATGCGGTTGCGGTCCTCGCGGGTGGCACCGAAGCCGGTATCACCTCGACCGGCATTGCGATGTTCGCCGCTGCTCGCGCGCTCTCCGCGCGCAACGACGACCCGGCGCATGCATCGCGTCCATTCGAACGTGATCGCGATGGCTTTGTGGCCGCCGAAGGATCAGCGGTCCTCGTGCTCGAGGAGCGCGAGCACGCGCTCGCTCGCGGCGCCACCATCTACGCAGAGCTGCTCGGCTACGCGGCGTCCGCGGACGCGTATCACATCACTGCACCGGAGCCGAGTGGGGATGGCGCCATCCGCTGCGTTCGCCGCGCGCTCGAGCGTGCGGGATTGGGCGTGGAGGACATTCAGTACATCAATGCGCATGGCACGGGAACGCCGCTCAACGATCTTGCGGAGACGCGTGCGTTCAAGGCGGTCTTCGGCGAACAAGCGTACAAGGTGCCGATCTCGTCGACGAAATCGATGACCGGCCATATGCTTGGCGCTGCAGGCGTTTTCGAGGCGATGGTCACGATCCTCGCGATGCGTGATGGCTTCCTGCCACCGACGATCAACCTCGAGAACGCGGATCCGGAGTGCGACCTCGACTACGTGCCGAATGTTGGACGCGCTGTGGACGCGCAGCTCGCGATGACCACGTCATTCGGCTTCGGCGGTCACAACGCGTGCCTGGTGTTCGCGCGGGGAACGGCAGCGGCGAGTTGACGCTGCAGCGGTTTCAGTCGGGCGAGACCACCCGATCGAGCGCGGCCTTGATGATGCCGTAGCACTCGCAGGACACCGACTCGAGACCTTCGCGATCGACGATGGTGACGCGGCCGCGGTGATATCGGATCAGTCCCGCCGACTGCAGCAGGCCGGCTGAGAGCGTGACCGTCGCGCGTCGCGAGCCGAGCATCTGCCCGAGGAATTCGTGCGTGATCGGGAACGTGTCCACACCAACTCGGTCGTGGCTCATGAGCAACCAGCGGCTCAGCCGCTCCTCGTTGGAGTGGAGCCGGTTGCACGCGGCTGCCTGGGAGATCTGTCCGAAGAGTGCCTGCACGTACTTCTGCACCAGCGCACGAAACGTCGGCAGCCGCTCCAGGTTCTTGATGAACTCGGCGGCCTCCATGCGCAGCGATCGTCCGCCCACCTGCGAGATCGCGCGGACCGCGAGCGAGCCACCCGGAACGAGCGGAACGCCCACGATGCCCTCGTTGCCGATGGTCGCCACCTCGACGATGTTGCCGTCGGCCAGCGGCGTGACCAGCGAGATGACGCCGTCGATGGGGAAGTGCACGAACGGGATGGGCTGCCCGGGGTCGAACAGCACCGTCTTGACGGCGAGGTTCGCAGGCCGAAGCTGCTGAACCAGCGTCTCACGCTCCGCGTCTGGCAACGCCTCAAGCAGGTGGTTCCCTGCCGGCGCGCCCAAGGTGATCCCCTTTGGCATCGAACTCCCACGAGAGTACCGCAGACCTCCCGATTGCGGCAAGTCGGCTCCGGGCCCCAATGGAGGGCTGCCGCCGGCCGTCTGAGCCCGGGGCGACCTTCGCCCCTGCTCGGGAGGCGCATGGGAGAATCGACCGTCCAGCCGATGTAGCTCAGGGGTAGAGCAACCGCCTTGTAAGCGGTTGGTCGGGAGTTCGAATCTCCCCATCGGCTCC